>JBFLZG010000006.1:0-96504 GCA_040756235.1 bacterium
GGGAGAAGGTCAGGATGAGGGGTGAATCTGCTCGTGCTTCCCCCTCACCCTGGCCCTGTCCCCCGTTTGCGGGGGAGAGGGCACTTCATCTTCGACTGCGGAGGATCGCCGCGCTCGCGCTTTCTATGCCGTAGGGGCGTATGGCCATACGCCCCTGCAAACTGCGCCTTCGCGGGACGTTGCAGGGGCGACGCATGCCATTTCACGTCTATTCAGGTGGAGTCGGGGGCGAGGGTGTCGAGGGGTCTTCGGGCGGCATGGGGATGGCGGCGCCGGAGTACATGCAGGCCTGCCCGCGGCCCTCGGCCTTGGCGCGGTAGAGGGCCTGGTCGACGCGCACGAACAGGTCGTCCAGGTTGGCCGCATCCTGCGGGAAAGTGGCCGTGCCGATGCTCACGGACAGCCTCGGGACATTGTTCCAGTGCATCCTGGAGAGCTGGTCGAGGATGCGGCGGCAGACGACCTGCGCCTGGGCCGCGTTGGTCTCCGGCAGGAGCACGGCAAACTCGTCGCCGCCCACGCGCGCGGCGACATCCATGCGGCGGGTCGTCTTCACGAGCAGGGCCGCCAGGCGCTGCAGGATCTCGTTGCCGACCGGATGCCCGAGGGTATCGTTGACTTCCTTGAAATGGTCGATGTCCAGCATGAGGATCGAAAAGGAATAGCCCTTCCGGCTGGACCTCGAGAGCTCGACCTCGACGCGCTCCCGGAAATGCAGGAAGTTCACCAGGCCGGTGAGCCCGTCGCTCCTGGCTTGTGACTCAAGCTCCCGGAGCAGGTGGGCGTACTGGATGGCCAGGGCGGACTGGTCGGCGATGAACTGGAACTTCTTCAGCTCGTGCTCGTTCCAGGGCACGCGTTCCTTCCGATAGAGAGCGAGGAGCTGCGCAGGCCTCCCTCGAGACTTGAACGACTTCGCCATGTATACCTGGTAGGGGAAGAAGGAGAAGTCGTCCGTCTTGCGGAAGCTTGCGTCCTGCCGGAAATCCATGGTCGCGCAGATCCCTTCGGACTCGAGCGACTTGCGGTGGATGCTGCGGCCGCTGGACGTCTGTGGAATCTCCAGGCCGCTGCCCCCGTCGAAGATCCTCCGCACGAGCTGCCCATCCTCGACAATGACGAACTCGCAGGCATCGGCGCCCATGATGCTCCTGATGAGGCGCGGGATCCGCCGGTAGAGGATTTCCGGATCGCTGCTTCTGGCCAGCGCATCGCCCAGCTCGAACAGCTCCAGGGTGAAGGCCGACTCCACGAGCATGCGCTCCTTCTCGCGTTTGTGCAGATAGACCAGGTGGCTGAAAAACAGCCCCACGATGAAGAGGAACGGCACGCGCAGCAGGAATCCGCTCGTCATGGAGAAGTCCTGGGAGCGGTAGACCATCCAGGCGTAGACCAGGCAGACACTGAAGACGCCGAACATCAGCGCTTTCAGGTTCTCGCCGGAAGCGGCCAGGATCAGGACGAGGAAGAAGAACAGGTAGAATTCCGAAGTGGCAGTCCGGGTGAAATAGATCGTCGCGGACAGGAACAGGATGTCGGACAGGACCAGCACGTAATCGAGGCCCGGCTTGTAGAAGTATTCGGGTTTCACCAAGAAAAGGAGCAGGTTGATTACGATGAAGCCGACGATGATGCCGTCGGCGGTACCGAACATCGGATCCGGATCGCTGAAATACAGAAGGTAGCCGACCGCAACCGCGAGCAGCCACTGCAGCCACAGGATGTGCTTCCGCTTGTCGAGCAGGAAGTAGGGCATGAAGGCGAATCTCTCTTCGGGCTACCAAGTCAAACGGATTTTGAATCATCTTTCGCCCGATTCGAGGCAAAACTTTAACCTTTCCGGTGCGGCGCCGCACCTTGCCGCCTGCTCACCTGCCGTGCCCCACCCTGCGGAGGTAGCGGTGCATGTCGAACTTGCGCTCCAATCCGCGCGCGTTCATGGCGCGCACCTGCCCGAAGACCGGCCGCTCCTTCCAGGGGCGGTCGTGCAAGCCGAAGCACCAGGCCACTCCTGCGAATCCGTTCGGGTCCCGGCCGTCCAGCTCGTACCGGTTGTTCATGGCCAGCGCGATCCGGAACGCCTCCTCCGGGGTCTCGGTCCACTCCAGGATCTTCTTGGCCCAGTACATGCGCATGTAGCCGTGCATCTTGCCCGTGCCGACCATCTCGCGCTGGGCCGCATTCCAGTAGGGGTCATCGGTTTCGGCGCGTTCCAGCCGGTCCTCCGGATAGAGGGCGGGCCGGCGGTCCTGGCGATGCCGGTCAAGGGTCCTTCGAGCCCACGCGGGCAGGCAGGCGAAGGCGTCGTAGCGCGGATTGTAAGAGACGAAGTTCATGCTGAGCTCGCGCCGCACGATGAGCTGCTCGAGGAACGCTTCCGTGTTCTGCCTGCGGATGCCTCTCTCGCCGACGACCTCGAGGGCCACATGGACCGGAGAAATCTGCCCGAAGTGCAGGTAAGGGCTCAGGTGGGACGTGCACTCCAGCCCCGGGTCCCTGGCCTCCTCGGCGTAACTCGAGAGCTCCCCCCGGAGAAAGCTCCCGAGCAGCCGCATCGCTGTCGAGGTGCCTCCGCGAAAGACCGGGGATGGGGCGACCGTCCGGTCGATGTCCAAGCCCGCGAGGGCCGCATCGAGATCGTCGAGGTCGAGCCCCTGGTGACGGACACGGCGCATCCCCAGGGAATCCTTGCGGACCGTCCTTTCCGCGAGCCGCGTGAGAAACCGCTCCAAATGGCGGTGGAGGCGCGGCCGCAGGGTGCGGGCCCCGATCTCCTCCTTCGCGGAGGCGGCCTCCACCGGAACGACCACGTCGCCTTCGACCTGGACGAGACGGCACGGGGCCTGCTCGGCCGCGAGCCGGCGCCACTCCCTTTGTATCCGCAGATAGCCTCGATCGGTCACGACGAGGGAAGCCTCCGGCGCCAGATCCAGGGCCGCCGCGAACGGCTCCCGGGCAAGGACCACGAGCCGGATGCCGCGCTCTTCGAGGCGCGCTGCGGTCTCCCGGAGCCCCTCGAGCATGAAGGTGTAGTGCCTGAGGTTGGCTTCCGGAAACCGGCTCGTAAGGCCGAAGACCGCCACGACCGGCTGGCGCAGCCCGTTCGCCTGCTCGACCGCGTACTCCAGGGCAGGGTTGAAATGGGCGCGCTGGGACTGCTGCATCCAGTAGAGCACGTAGCGGCCACGCCGCAGCGGAGCCGCGTTCAGGACCTGGATCCGTTCCTCCTGGATCATGGCTGCCTCCGCGGCGCGCGGCCGCCGTCAGATCTCCGGCGCCGGCTGCGATGCCCGTTTCGGTGATATAATAATATACGCAGGCGGGGGCATGAAGCAGGGACGGAGCCTCAACCATCCATGGAGCGAAAGGAGGGGCTCATGAACCTCGAAATGTCCAAAAGCGATCTGGCCTTGCTGAAGATGCTGCTCACCAAGGTCGAGTACGAGACCAGGGTCGAGATCCACCACTCCAAGACGTTCGAATATAAGGACTATCTCAAGCAGCGGGAGAAGCAGATCCAGGATCTATTGGAGCGGCTCGACAGACTGATGCCCGAGGGAGGCCCGGAGCGCAACGCGTGAAGAGCCGGCGGCGAGGGTCCCTGGGCCCGGTGACTGCAGATGCCTGCCGCACAGACAGCCGTCCTTCCCGCGCACCCCGGATCAAAGTCCGGGGCAGGCCGGCCCCGGGAAGCGCACAATCTTGTAGGGGCAGGGCTCGCCCTGCCCGAACCTGCGGGCGCAGCAAGCAGCGCCCCTACATGGGATCGCAGGGCTTGCCCTGCCCGGGAAGTTCGACCCATGCGGCTCGCGGCCGCTCCGCGGCCTTGGCCGGGGATGACGGCGGGATCAACCGCCGTCCAGGACGTGGTGCTCCTTCTTGCGGTACCACGATTCCGGGTCGGTGAGGAGCTCCTCGGCGTCCTTGAGGGAGAGGAAGTGCTCGTTTTCGATCTGGGCCATGAGAGAGAAGAACTGCCTTTCCCGCGGGTCCGCGACCGCGTCCCGCAGCTTGGCATAGTTCCTGGCCCCCTCTTCCTCGAAACGGATGGCGGTGCGGATCGCCTCCAGATCATCGGCATCCGCCTGACGCTGTTGCTTGAGACTTCGTGCCGCTTCGGCAATCACGTCCTTGACGACGGTCCCCTTCACCTGGAGGGGCACGGTCTCGGGCCACTTCTCCTGTTTTTCCCACTTCTTGTGGAGCTCCTGCAGCCTCTGGTAGTGCTCGAGCTCTTCGTCCGCGATCTGCCGGAACATCGCCTGGCCGACCGGATTCGTCGTCCTGGCGGCATGGTTGAGGTAGAAGGCCCTCTCCCGCATTTCCGTGTTCAAGGCCACCTGCAAGGCGTTGAGCCGTTCCTTTGTGTCCACCGTCGTGCCTCCTCATCCGCGTCTCGGGCAAGCCAAGGTTCAAAAGAGGACCGCGTCACCTGAGGAAAACGCTAAGAGAACCTCGGGCCGATGTCAAGGATCCGGGGCCGGGCCTGCCCTTGGCGTGCGGCGGACGCGAGCCTGCCTGTCCCGGCTGGCAGGTGTGGGAGGGAAAGACCGGCGCTGCGCGACACGGCAGAGCGGGGAACAAATTTGATTGACAACCCCGGACGGGCTCCGGTACCTTTGGGCAGTGGTCGTGATGTTCATTCTCTTCGGCTCCAACGGATCCATCGGGAGCAGACGAGACGAGAGATCGCAGCAGCAACGAGTGAGAAGTGGTTTCGGTGAACACGAGACGTTCGGATTGTTCTCTTCCTCGCGACCTGCACGCTGACCATCCGAAATCCTTCTTCCTTGGAGCCATCGCTTCTCTTTCCGTATTTCTCGCGTTTCCTGTTTGCAGCCGGACCTTGCCCCATTTTATCTGTGTGCACTGACGAGCGTATTCCTTGATTAGGGATGGCGTCCCGGCAGAGGTGTGTTCTGTCCGCGCGTCAGGAGGAAGAATGAGATTCGCCGACGTCATGAATCACAAGGACTTCGCCCTGGTCATCCAGATCGATCCGCCCAAAGGCACCGCAACCGGGGCCCTGCTCGACGCGGCCCTTTCCTTCCGGGGGCGCGTGGATGCCGTGGCGTTCACCGACAACCCGATGGCGACCATGAAGATGCATCCGCTGGCTCCGTGCCACCTCCTCCGGCAGAAGAACGTGGAGACCATACTGACCGTCAACTCCAGGGACAGGAACCGGCTGTCTCTCCAATCCGAGCTGCTGGCGGCCTGGGCCCTGGACATCCGGTCGGTCTTGTTCCGGGAAGGGGAAGACCCGACCTACGGGGACCATCCGCTGACCGCACCTTGCAGCGACCTCACCCTGGAGGGAATGCTGGACGCCGTTGCCGCTTTCCGCAAGGGCACGGACCTGTCGGGCCAGCCGGTCGAGGGAGCTCCGTCCTTCCACGCGGGCGTGTATGCCCCTCTGACGGACGATCCCGATGCGAACCGGGCCAGAGCCGCAGGCCTGGCGAGGTGGGCCGAGCTGGGCGCCCGCTTCGTGGTCCTCGGATCCACCTACGATGTCGATACGATCCACGCCTTCTCGCAGGCGGCCTCCCGCGCCGGGATCAAGCTGATCGCCTCGGTCCTGATCCTGAAATCCGTGGGCATGGCCAAGTACCTGAACTCGGTTCCGGGCGTCCCGGACATCCCGGACGAGATCATCCAGCGGATCGCGCAAGCCCCGATCAAGCCCAGGGCCGGCCTCGAGATCGCGGCCGACTTCATCCGGCACATCGGGAAAGTGTGTGACGGCGCCTTCGTCATCCCACTGGGCTGGGAGGCCAGGGTGCCGGAGCTCCTGGACCTCATGAACGGCTGACGGAGAGTCCTTCGATGGAAGAGAGAGAGGCGCCTGTCACCCCCCTTCGGAGCGGTCTCATCGACGAGCTGCGTGAGGCGGGAGCGGACGCGGCCGCGTGCTTCCAGTGCGGCCGCTGTTCGGCCGGCTGCCCTCTGGCGGAGTTCTTCGATTTCAAGCCCATGCAGGTCGTCCGCATGTGCGCCTACGGGCTCGAGGACGCGCTCCTGGAGTCCCGCACGATCTGGATCTGCGCCTCCTGCGAGACCTGCACCACCCGGTGCCCCAACGGGATCGACATCGCGCGTCTGATGGACGTGCTCCGCAGCCGCGCGCTGGTGGCGCAGAAGACCCGGTCGGAGCCGAAGGTCGCGGCCTTTCACAAGGCGTTTCTCGACTCGATCCGCGCGCACGGCCGCATCCACGAGCTGGGGATGATCGCCGGCTACAAGCTTCGTACCCGGGATCTCTTCTCGGACGCCGGGCTCGGCCTGCAGATGCTTCGGCGCGGCAAGCTCACGCTCGTGCCGGCGCGGATCCGGGGGAGGGACGAGGTGAAGCAAATCTTCAGAACGTCCAAGGTGAAAGGCGAGAGGTAACAGGTGAAGGGGAAAAGGGGAGAGGACGAGGGCAAGAAGACCGGCGACAACGGAAAGGGCCAGGAGGCGGCCCCGCCGGTCGAGATGGCCTACTATCCCGGCTGCTCCCTGCACGGGAGCGCCAGGGAGTACGACGAATCGGTACGCGAAGTAGCCCGCCTGCTGGATGTGCGCCTCGTGGAGCTTCCTGACTGGAGCTGCTGCGGAGCCTCCTCGGCTCATATGACCGACCACGGGCTGGCCGTGGACCTGGCTGCGCGCAACCTGAGGATCGCGGCGCGGGAGAAAAAGGACTTGCTGGTGCCCTGCGCCGCCTGTTTCCAGCGCCTCAAGGCGGCTCAGAAGGCGGCCCGGGAGGAGCCGGAGCCGGACCGTGCCGGAGAGGGCCTCGACCGGCTGCCCGTCCTCCACGTCAGCGACTGGCTCGGGAAGCCCGAGGCCCTGGCCAGGATCCGAGGCGCCGTGAAGAACCCGCTCAAAGGCTTGAGGCTCGTTCCTTACTACGGCTGCCTGATCACACGCCCCCCTGCGGTGACCGGTGCGAGCGACCCCGAGGACCCAAAAGGCATGGACCTCCTGATACGGGTTCTCGGCGGCGCGCTGGAAAGGTGGTCCTTCAAGACCGAGTGCTGCGGCGGGAGCCTGACCATGGCCCGGGCCGACCTGACGCGCGTCCTGGTATCCAGGATCGTCCGAGCCGCAGTCCGGGCAGGCGCGCAGGGAATCCTGACCATGTGCCCCATGTGCCAGGCCAACCTCGAATCCCGCCAGCTCGACCTGAAGCGGCAGGACCCCGGGCATCCGCTGCTGCCGATCTTCTTCGCCACGGAGCTGGTTGCGGCGTGCACTTCCGAGGGCCGGCGCCCCGGGCGCTGGAAGCCGCACCTGATCGACCCGGGAGAGGTCCTGAGCCCGCTGGGGATCTGATGCGAAAAATGGATTCCCTCTCCCCCGTGCGCGGGGGAGAGGTCCAGGGTGAGGGGGAAACTGGAGCAGTTACACCCCTCATCCCGACCTTCTCCCCTCGGCGAGGGGAGAAGGTGAGAAAGCCGACGGCCTCGCTCAGGACCCTCGCCCCCGTAGGGGGCCGCAGGGGGCGAGGGCCAGGGTGTGGGGGCTCGAGCCACGTGCCGAGAGTATTCATGGGTGTGTCTGGCCAGAGCCGGTCCGACAGAGTGCGAGCGCCCGTTACGGAGTGGTCCGAAATATGAACGAAGAGAGCCAGCAAGGTCTGCATGCGGGGACGGCATGGCGCACGCCGGCTGAAGGTCCGGTCGGTGCGATCCTCGTCTCCGGCGCAGGGATCGCGGGCATCCAGGCCTCCCTGGACCTGGCGAACTCGGGCTTCCGCGTCTACCTCGTGGAGAAGTCCTCTGCCGTGGGCGGCAAGATGGCGGCCCTCGACAAGACCTTTCCCACCAACGACTGCGCCATGTGCATCGTCTCGCCCAAGCTCGTCGAGGTGGGCAGGCACCCGAACATCCGGATCCTGACGAATGCGGAGCTCGTCGGCCTCGAGGGAGCTCCGGGCCGCTTCACCGCCCGGGTGCGGCAGCAGCCCCGCTACGTGCGGGGCGACCTCTGCACCGGGTGCGGCTCCTGCACCGAGGCCTGTCCGGTCGTGCTGCCCAGCGAATTCGACCAGGGCCTCGGCCGGCGCAAGGCGATCCATCGGAAATACCCGCAGGCCATCCCGAACACCTTTGCCATCACGAAGCGGGGCGTGGCACCCTGCCGGAACGCGTGCCCGGCCGGGGTGAGCGCCCAGGGGTACGTGGCCCTGATCGCGGCGGGCCGGTTCGACGAGGCCCTGGCGCTGGTCCGCCGGGACAACCCCTTCCCCGGCATCTGCGGCCTGGCGTGTCCCCGTCCCTGCGAGCGGGCGTGCACGCGGCGCCAGGTGGACCACGCGGTCCAGATCCGCGCCCTGAAGCGGGTTCTGTTCGAGCACGAGGCCGGGCAGAAAGGCCGGATCGCCCTGCCCGAACCGGGAGCCGAAAAAAAGGAGAAGGTCGCGGTCGTGGGCGCCGGCCCGGCCGGGCTGACCGCCGCCTACTTCATCCGGCTCAACGGCTACGGGGTCACGGTCTTCGAGGCGGACGGAGAGCCCGGCGGCAGCCTGCGGAAGATCTTCGAGAAGGTCCTGCCTGCCGCAGTCCGCAAAGCCGAGATCGAGGCCATCTTGAGCCTGGGGGTGCGGCTCGAGCCGAACCGGCGGATCACGTCCCAGGAGGTCCTCTCGAGGCTGTCGCTGGATTACGACGCGGTGCTCATCGCCACCGGTCCCGAGGGGAAGGAAGGACCGTCCGACATCGCCGGCACCTTCCGCGAGCACGATCCCGTGACCCTCCACACCCATCTCGGCCGGGTCTTCGTGTGCGGGGAGCAGGCGCTCGGCAGGAAGACCCTCATCCACGCCATCGGCTCCGGCAGAGAGGCGGCCGTCTCGATCGACCGGTTCCTCAGGCACGCGAACCTCAGGGAGGGCAGGGGGCTCGCCGCGCACGTGGGCACGCTCACCGACCGGCAGATGGAAGAGGTCCGCATGCAGGCGCTCCTCGAGCCGGTCGAAAAGGGGGAGATCGCCGACCCGGAGGCGGCCAGGGCCGAGGCTGGCCGGTGCCTGGCGTGCGGCGTCTGCTGCGAATGCTACCGGTGCGTGGCCGCCTGCCCGGCGGGCGCCGTCGATCACGAGGACCGGGAGAGGGAGCACGAGATCGCGGTCGGCTCGGTCATCCTCGCGCCGGGCTTCGAGACCGTCCCGGGCGAGGTTCGGGCCGAGCTCGGGTACGGTCTCTATCCGAACGTGGTGACGAGCATCGAATTCGAGAGGATCCTGTCGGCCTCCGGGCCGACCTCGGGACACATCCAACGGCCCGGCGACGGCCGGGAGCCGCGGCGCATCGCCTGGATCCAGTGCGTCGGCTCCCGGGATGCCTCGTGCAACCGGGATTACTGCTCTTCCGTGTGCTGCATGTATGCGACCAAGGAAGCGCTCATCGCCCGGGAGCACGACGGGCGCATCGAGCCGACGATCTTCTTCATCGATCTGCGCGCCTTCGGCAAGGGGTTCGACGACTACGTGGCCCAGGCGCAGAACAAGTACGGCGTGCGTTACGTGCGCGCCATGGTGAGCAAGGTCTACGAGGACCCGCAGACCGGGGACCTGGAGCTGCGCTATGGGAACGAGAAGGGCGACCTCACGAGCGAGACCTTCGACCTGGTCGTGCTCTCGGTCGGCGTCCAGATCGACCCGGGCGTGAAGGAGCAGGCCAAAAGGCTCGGTGTGGAGGTGGACGGCTTCGGGTTCACGAACAAGCCGGCCTTCGAGCCCCTGGCGACTTCGCGGCCGGGCGTGTTCAGCTGCGGCGTCTTCAACGGCCCGAAGGACATCCCGGAGACGGTGAGCGAGGCGAGCGGCGCGGCCGCCTCGGCGAGCGGCCCTCTCGCGCAGGCCCGGGGCAGCCTGGTGAGCGAAGAGGTGTTCCCGCAGGAGGCGGCGATCGACGGCCAGGAGCCCAGGGTCGGCGTCTTCGTGTGCCACTGCGGCATCAACATCAGCGCGGTCGTGGACGTCAAGGGGGTCGCCGAGTATGCCCGCAGCCTGCCGGGCGTCGTCTTTGCGGACAACGTCCTCTACGCGTGCTCCCAGGACAGCCAGGACAAGCTTCGGGAGACGATCCGCAACGAGCGCCTGAACCGGGTCGTCATCGCCTCGTGCTCGCCGCGCACCCACGAGCCCCTGTTCCAGCAGACCCTGCGCCAGGCGGGCTTGAACAAGTACCTGACCGACATGGCCAACATCCGCGACCAGTGCTCGTGGGTGCACCGCACCGACCGCGACCGGGCCACCCGCAAGGCGATGCGGCTGACGCGCATGGCCGTGGCGAACGTCCTGCGCAGCGCGCCCCTGGGCGAGAGCGAGATCCGGATCCGGCCCGAGCTCCTCATCGTGGGCGGCGGCCTGGCCGGCATGAGCGCGGCGCGCGAGGCGGCCCGCCAGGGCTTCCCGGTGTTCCTGGTCGAGAAGGAAAAGACGCTGGGCGGTTATCTGCGCAGCCTGCGCCGCACCCTGGAAGGGGAGAACGTCGGGCGGTTCCTGGACGAGCTTCGCAGGGAGGTGCTCGCGGACCCCGGGATCCAGGTGATGACCGAGGCGGTCATCGTGGGCCACACGGGCTATCTCGGAAACTTCGAGACCGAGGTGATGACCTCGGCCGGCGCCAGCCGCACGATCCGGCACGGCGCCGTCCTCGTCGCCACCGGCGGCCGGGAGGCGCGGCCCGACCTCTACGGGCTCGGTTCCAGAGAGGACGTGATCACCCAGAGCGACTTCGAGCGCCGCATGGCGGACGATCCGGAGAGCCTCGCGGCCGTCCGGGCCGTCCTCATGATCCAGTGCGTGGGCTCCCGCAACGACGAGCGGCCGTACTGCTCGCGAGTCTGCTGCAACCAGGCGATCAAGAACGCGCTTGCCTGGAAAGAGATCCGGCCCCACGGCCGGGTCGACGTCCTCTACCGCGACGTACGGAGCTACGGCCTCTCGGAGCTGAAGTACCTGGAGGCCCGCAGGCACGGGGTCAACTTCGTGCGTTACGACCCGGAGACGAACCCGGTCGAGGTCTCCTTCGAGGGGGGCGGGATCACCGCCACGCTCGTCGATGTCTCCCTCCAGAGGCGGGTCAGGCTCAAGGGCGACCTCCTCGTCTGCGCCGTGGGCGTGGAGGCCGCCGAGAACGAAGAGCTCGCCACCCAGCTCAAGGTCCCGCGCAACGATCAGGGATTCTTCATCGAGGCGCACGCCAAGCTCAGGCCGGTGGACTTCGCCAGCGAGGGTCTGTACCTGGCGGGCCTCGCTCACTATCCCAAGACCGTTGCGGAAACGATCGCACAAGCCAAGGCGGCGGTGGCCAGGGCCGCAACGGTGCTCTCCAGGCGCACGCTGCGCCTGTCCGGCATCGTCTCTCAGGTGGATCCCGAGCGCTGCGCGGTCTGCCTGACCTGCGTGCGGGCCTGTCCCTACGGGGTGCCGTTCATCAACGAGCAGCACGCCGCCGAGATCAACCCGGCCCTGTGCCACGGCTGCGGCATCTGTGTGGCCGAGTGCCCGGCCAAGACCATCACCCTGCACCATTACACGCACGGCCAGATCCTGGCCAAGATCGAGGCCCTGAGCGAAGACGGACCCTCGGCACCTGCTGCGGAGAGCCGGAGGGCGGAGGCATCGTGAACGCGTTCGATCCGAAAGTGGTCGTGTTCGCCTGCCGGCACTGAGCGTACAGCGCCGCGGACCTGGCAGGTTCCGCCAGACTCTCCTATCCGGACAACACGAGCATCGTGGTGCTGCCCTGCTCGGGACGTTGCGAGGAGCTGATGATCCTCAAGGCGTTCGAGAACGGTGCGGACGGCGTGATGGTGGTGGGCTGCCTGGAAGGCGACTGCCACTACCAGTCCGGGAACCTGCGGGCCCGCGCCCGGGTCGGCAGGGCGGCCGGGCTCCTCGCCCGCATCGGCATCGGCGGCGAGCGGGTGCAGATGTTCAACCTGAGCGCCGGAGAGGGGACCAAGTTCGCCCGCTTCGCGACCGAGATGGTCGAGCGGATCCGCGGCCTCGGCCCCACGCCGGTCAACGTGGTGCGACAGAAGAAGAAGGGGATGCAAGGAGAAAGCTCATGATCATGGGCCAGCAGAAGCCGATCGAGGCGATCCTCGAGATGCTCGCGCCGTACGGGAAGATCGTGCTCGCGGGGTGCAACGGCTGTGTGACCGTCTGCAGGGCGGGCGGTCAGAAGGAGGTGGAGATCCTGGGCTCGGCCATCCGGCTCGCCCGGGAGGCTGCGGAGCGCCCCATCGAGCTCAAGGAGGTCACGCTCGAGCGCCAGTGCGACCCGGAATACCTGGAGACGATGCGCCCGTTCCTCGAGGACTACGAGGCCGTGCTGTCCATCGCCTGCGGCGCCGGGGTGCAGTTCGTGGCCGAGAAGTTTTCGGCTACGCCGGTGCTGCCCGGCCTGGACACGACCTTCATCGGCGTCACCGAGAAGCAGGGGGTCTGGGCCGAGCGCTGCCAGGCCTGCGGTGACTGCGTGCTCCATCTGACCGGCGGGATCTGCCCGGTGGCCCGGTGCTCCAAGAGCCTGTTCAACGGGCCGTGCGGCGGGACCACGGCCGAAGGCCGGTGCGAGGTGAGCAAGGACGTTCCCTGCGGCTGGATGATGATCATCGAACGGCTGCGCAAGCTGAACATGCTGGAGAACTACCGCAGGATCCTGCCGATGAAGGGCTGGAGGAAGAGCCGCGACGGCGGGCCGCGCCGGATCGTGAGGGAGGATCTGACGACATGAAGACCGCCAGCCGCCTCGAACGCATCCTGAGCGCGGGTCACTTCGCCGTGACCACCGAGTGCGGGCCGCCGCGCGGGGCCGAGCCTGCCGTCATCCGCAGGAAGGGCGAGATGCTCAAAGGCTTCGTGGACGCGATCAACGTGACGGACAACCAGACCTCGGTCGTCCGCATGTCGTCGATCGCCTCGTGCGTGATCCTCCAGGGGCTCGGCTTCGACCCGATCGTCCAGATGGTCACCCGCGACCGCAACCGGATCGCCTTGCAGAGCGACATCCTGGGGGCGGCCGCCCTGGGCATGAACAACCTGCTCTGCCTCTCCGGGGACCATCAGACCTTCGGCGACGATCCGGAAGCCAAGAACGTCTTCGACCTGGACTCGATCCAGCTCATCCAGCTCGTCAAGAGGATGCGGGACGAGGGGACCTTCCCCTCGGGCAAGAAGATCGAGGGGCCGCCCAGGTTCTTCATCGGCGCGGCGGAGAACCCGTTCGCCGAGCCTTTCGACATCCGGCCCTTGCGCCTGGCCAAGAAGGTGGAGGCAGGCGTCGACTTCATCCAGACCCAGTGCATCTACAATCTGGAGCGGTTCGAGAAGTTCATGGACGAGGTGCGCAAGCTCGGCCTGCACAAGGAGATCAAGATCCTGGCGGGCGTGACCCCTCTGAAGTCCGCGGGCATGGCCAAGTTCATGAAGAAGAACGTGGCCGGGATGGACGTGCCGGACAGCGTGGTCAAGAGGATGGCGGATACGCCCAAGGAGGAGCAGCCCGCCGCGGGCATCCAGCTCTGCGTGGAGTCGATCCAAAGGCTGCGGCAGATCGAGGGGATCGCGGGCGTGCACGTGATGGCCATCGAGTGGGAGCAGAAGGTGCCGGAGATCGTCGGGAAGGCCGGCCTGCTGCCGCGGCCCGAGCCGTCGGCCTGAAGCGTGGGCTCGGACCGCCACGGACTCGGTCGAGAGAGGGGATGTCATCAACGGCTAATGAGGCTATGCCATGCTTCGTCATCCCGGCCCGACTGCGAAGCGCGTGAGAGCCGGGATCCAGAACGGTGCACCAAGACCAGCTGTGGTAACTGGGCGCAGGGGCTGGATTCCGGCCCGCGCCGGAAATCATGCGGCCGCGCCTCCGAGTCCTCCGGAATGAGTGGTCGCACGAGGGTCTGACCGGATTCATGAAACACCCTCCTGCGCCGGAATGACGGACAAGATGCCTGCCGGCACGTCCTCCGGCCAACACGCCCAAGGGCGCAGCCGCTCCGTACGGAACGCGTGCCGTGAACTGACCCCATGACCAAGAACGCACACGACCGCAAGGCGCTGGATTCCCTCGGCCGCAGGCTGTTCGTGGTGGGGCCGGACTACGCGATCCTTGCGGCCAACCGCCTGGCGGCCGCCGACCCGTCCGGGGCCGAGGGGCGCACGTGCTTTCAGTACTTCCACGGCCGCACGGAGCCTTGCCCGGCGTGTCCCGCAGCCGAAGCGTTCCGTTCGAAGAAGCCGGTCGTGCGGGCCATGAAGGGGCCCATGCGGGAAAAAGGGGAGGGCCGCTGCAAACAGGCCACCCCGATCCTGTCGCAGGGCGAGATCGAGGCGGTGACGGTCCTGGACCTCGACCTCGTCACCATGAGCAGCCTGGAAAGCGAGCTCAAGCGCTCCAACGCGTTCCTCCGGAACCTCATCATGAGCTCGGTCGACGCCGTGATCGCTGCGGACCGGAGCGGCAAGATCCTCATCTTCAACGAAGCGGCCTCGGCCATCAGCGGCTACAGCATGGAGGAGGCCCTGACGATCCTGAACATCCGGAACTTCTACCCCGGCGACCAGGCGTGGGAGGTGATGCGCAAGCTCCGCAGCGAAGATTACGGAGGCAAGGGCAAGCTCAAGTCCTACCAGGTGGACTGTCTGCGCAAGGACGGCACGACCGTTCCCATCAGCCTGTCGGCCGCCATCGTCTATGAGGGGGACCGCGAGGTGGCTTCGGTCGGTTTCTTCCACGACCTCAGGGAGCGGATCGACATGGAGCGCAAGCTCCAGAAGACCCAGATCCAGCTCCTCCAGGCCGAGAAGATGGCGTCCCTGGGAAAGCTTGCCGCCGGCGTGGCCCACCAGCTCAACAATCCCCTGGGCGGGATCACGCTGTACGGACAGCTCATGCTGGAGGAATACCCGCTCGTGGAGGCGGCCCAGTCCGATCTCAGGCGCATCCTGGACGACGCGGAGAGGTGCCGCAACACGATCCGGGAGCTGCTCGAGTTCGCCCGTCAGACCCGGCAGGAGATCCGGCTGAACGACGTGAACCACGCCCTCTCCCAGACTCTTTTCCTGCTCGAGAACCAGTCGCTGTTTCACAACATCGAGATCGTGAAGGAGCTGGACCCGTCCCTGCCCAAAGTGCCCTCGGACATCCAGCAGCTCAACCACGTCTTCATGAATGTCATTCTCAACGCGGCCGAAGCCATGGAAGGAGAGGGCCGGCTCCGGGTGCGGACCTTCCGGAGCGAGGACGACGCTCACGCGGTCATCCAGATCGCGGACACCGGGCCCGGCATCGCCGAGGACGTCCTGCCCCACATCTTCGAGCCTTTCTTCACCACCAAGGAGGAGGGCAAAGGGACCGGCCTCGGCCTGAGCCTGGTCTACGGGATCATCGAGAACCACGACGGCCGCATCCAGGTGGCGAGCGAGGTGGGCAAGGGAGCGACCTTCTCGATTTACCTGCCCCTCAGGCAGAACGCAGAAGGCTGTCCATAAATGCCCATCTGCTGCGTTGCACTCATCCCTCGTCATTGCAGCGTACTTCCTTGTACGCCTCATTCCTCGGGATTTCGTGCGCCTTGCATCTGGACATTTCTGAACAGCCTTCAGGAGCAGAATTCTTGGACAGGCTCCTAGAAAAGGAGTAGCCCGTGAGCCCGGACGTGCCGAGCCTTTCGGTGCTGGTGGTGGACGACGAGCGGGACATCCGCGACGGCTGTGAGCGGATCCTGGTGCGCAAGGGCTGCAAGGTCACGAAGGCGCAGAACGGCCGGGAAGCGCTGGATTGCATGGCGCGGGAATCATTCGACATCCTGCTGCTCGATCTCAAGATGCCGGGCATGGACGGGCTCGAGATCCTGCGCCGGGTCCAGGAGGCGTATCCGGGCACCCTCGTCATCGTGATCACGGGGTATGCGACGATCGAGACCGCGATCGAGGCGATGAAGCGGGGCGCCTATGATTTCATCCCCAAGCCGTTCAAGCCGGACCAGCTCCGCATCGTCCTCGACCGGGCTGCGGAGCGGATCCGACTGACCGAGGAGGCCAGGCGCCTGGAGCGCGAGCGGTTGCGCACCCTCCACGACCTCGCCACAGAAAAGAGCCGGACCCAGACCATCCTGCAGTCCCTGCCGGACGGCGTCCTGGTGACCACGCCCGACGGCCGGGTGGCGCTGGCGAACCCGGCCTGCGCCCGCATCCTGTCCCTGAGGGAAGCGCCGGGCCCCGGCCAGCCGGTGAGCGCCTGGGTGGGGGACGGGGGCTTCGCCGAGTTCGTGGCCCGCACCTCGCGCGGCGAGGTCCCGGCCGGCGCTTCGAGCCTCACCTACGACTTCTCTCCCGGGGAGCGCAGGTATCTCAGGGCCCATTCCACGCCCGTTCTCGGGGAGACCGGGGAATGTCTCGGCGCCGTGACGCTGCTGATGGACATCACGGAGCTGAAGATGCTCGACATGCTGAAATCGGAGTTCGTGGCCCACGTGTCCCACGAGCTGCGCTCGCCCCTCTCCACGATCCACCAGCAGCTGGGCATGGTGCTGGGCGAGCTGGTGGGCGACGTCCCGCCCGAGCAGCGGCACCTGCTCGCCCGGGCCAAGGAGAAGACCCAGGGGCTCATCTCCTTCATCGGCGACCTGCTCGACCTGTCCCGGATCGAGTCCGGCATCGTGCTCCAGGAGCGCCGGGCTCTGGACGTGGGGGGCGTCATCAGGGGCGTGGTCGACTTCATGGCCTCCAGGGCGAGGAGCCGGGGGCAGACCCTCACGCTCCAGGTCGCGGACGGGCGGAAGCCGATGGTGGAGTGCGATCCCCAGGCCATCGAGGTGGTCTTCGGCAACCTCATCTCGAACGCCCTGAACTACACGCCGGAGGGAGGCGCGATCGACGTCCGGGTGATGGCGGACGACCGCGAGGTCCGGGTGGCGGTGCGGGACAACGGGTTCGGGATCGAGAAGAGACACCTGGAGAAGATCTTCGAGAAGTTCTACCGGGTCAAGGACGACAAGACCCGCCACATCACGGGGACCGGCCTGGGCCTGCCCATCGTCAAAGGAATTCTCGACACCATGGGCGGAGCGATCGAAGTGGAATCCGAGCCCGGCGCCGGAACCACCTTCACGGTCCACCTGCCGGCCCTGCGGGGCTGACAGGCCGTTGAAAAGAGCCCCTTCTGCCTGACATCCCGGGTTCAATCAACCATCAAGATCTGCCCTTCTTCTTCCTCGGTGAAGGGGCTGCCGCTCTGGAGCCGGAGGACGCAGCCGGCTTTCGCCGCGAGTCTTCTCACTTCTTCACGAACGACCCGGTGTATTCATAGTTCATGGCCAGCGTGGTCAACAGCACGGCAAAGTCGGTGAGGGCGGCGTCCCGGTGCGCGGGCGCGACCTTGAGGTTCAAGGCGCGGATGCGGTCGAGCAGCTCATCCACGAGCGGACCCAGGACATGGGGCTCCACGCCCGTCCAGTAGTAGACCTGGCGAATGATGCGGTGCCGCGAAGGGCGGAGGAAATCGGACGCGGCGCCCCCTTCGCGCCAGGGGAACAGGGTGCGCAGATCATAGTTGATCACCTTGGGCAGCTCGGGGCGGCTGGGCGCGCGCCCGACCTTGTACCACTCCGCGAGCGTCTCCTGGATCTGAGACATGGGAGCGTCCAGGTCCTCGGCGGTGACCTTCGGCGGTTCGTGACGGCAGCGTTGCACGGCCTTTTCGACGTACAGGAGCTTTTCCATCGCCGGCGTGTCGGCATATCCCTCGCGCCACTTCGAGCCCGGCGTGAGCCATACGGCGAAGGTCTCGGCGAAATCTTCGTCGGGATGCTTCTGCGCATACCAGCCTGGAATGTGGCGGACGAAACGGTCGCTGAACGGATCCGGCCGGAACGCGTCGTGATAGGGGCGGGCATAGGGACCGAAAAGGCGCGTCCACTCCTTCTCTTCGTAGAAACAATAGGCGTAGTTGAACGCGTGCCCGCACTCGTGCCGCATGAACATCATGATCTCGTGCTCGTCCTCGACCTCGAGTCCGGTCAGCGCGCTCTCGATGCGGGTCAACTCCGGGGACGCAAGATAGAACGCGATGCCGATGACCGGCACGTTGCTGGGGCAGCCCCACTCGTCGGCGAGATAGCACTTGGGACGGAAATCGATCTCGTGAGCCGCCAGCTCCTCATAGAGCTGATGAACGTAGCGGATCAGCGGAGTCTTCTCCAGGTCGATCGCCAGCTCGCTGATCCGCTTGGAGAGCAGATGACGTTCTTCGGTATCGACCGGTGTCGGACTCGTGGATTCGCGAAAATCGGTGGTGCCCATGGCCCTCGTGCCGCTGAATGAGACTTCTAAAAGGGTAGTACCGTGGAATCTGCGCAGGCAATTTTCGTCGGAGCGGATCCAGCGACGGGTCTTGAACGAGAGCCTGCCCTGACAGCGTCCATGACTATAAGCCGAAGCGGCTGAGCAGCAGGCTCCCCAGGCCGAGGAAGACGAGGAACCCGCCGACGTCGGTGGCGGCGGTGACGAAAATGCTCGAGCCCAGGGCGGGATCCTTGCGGGCCCACCTCAGCACCAGAGGCACGAAGGCCCCGAACAGACCGGCGATCACGAGGTTGACCACCATAGCCACGACCACCACCAGGGAAAGCCAGACGTTGCGGAACCAGAAATAGGCGATCAGGCCCATGATCAGGCCGTTGATCAAGCCGGTAAAGCACCCCACCGACATCTCTTTCAGGATCGTCCTCCAGCGCCTGGAGAACTCCACCTCGCCGAGCGCCAGGCCCCGCACCACCACCGTGAGACTCTGGGCGCCCGCATTCCCCCCCATGCCGGCCACGATCGGCATCATCACCGCCAGTGCCACGAACTTCGAAATCGAGTCCTTGAACCGGGACACGGTGAAAGCGGCCAGCAGCGCCGTCACCAGATTGAGCAGCAGCCATGGCAGTCTCAGCCGCACCGATCGTGCGATCGGCGTGAACACGCGCTCCGAGGTATCCAGATTAGCGAGGTGGTAAATATCCTCGGTGGCTTCTTCCTCCATCACGTCCATGATGTCGTCGAAGGTGACCACGCCCAGGATCTTGTTTTCCTCGTCCACCACCGGGATGGCGAGGAGGTCGAAGTCCGAGACCAGCCTGGCCACTTCCTCCTGAGGGGTATCCGGTTGGACCTTGACCGGGTCCGGGACCATGAGCTCCCGGATCTTCGATTGGGCAGGAGCGAAGATGAGCTTGCGCAGCGGCAGGATCCCGAGCAGGTGAGAGTCTTCGTCGATCACGTAGAAGTACAGGATATCGGTGCCCTGATGTCTTTCGCGCAGCAGCTGGATGGCCTCGCCCACCATCGTCTCCTGGGGAAAGGCGATGTACTCGGTCGTCATGCGGCCGCCGGCCGTGTCCTTCTCGTAGAGCCTGAGCCGTTCGAGAGCCCATCGCTCCTTGTCGCTGAGCTGGCCGAGCATCTGCTCCTGGCGCTCCTCGGGAAGATAGCCCAGCAGATCGACGGCGTCGTCCGGGGAAAGACGGCGCACCATGTCGGCGATGGTCTCGTCGGATATCTCCTCGAGCAGCTCCTTGGCCAGCTCCTCGGGCAGCTCGCTCAAGGCGGGGCCCGCCATGCGCAAAGGGAACAGGAGCTCCAGGAAGCGGATCTGGTCCTGTTTGCGCAAGTGGGGCAGGATCTCGGCTACCTCGGCCGGCCTGAGCTTGGGAATCAGTCTCTTGACCGGCTCGTACGAGCCCATCAGGAAAAGGCGCAGAATGATCCGTTGGGATTGCTTGAGCTTCTGGGCTGGCATAGGGGCCCTGACTGGCGGCGCGCGAGGCGCCGGAGAACGCCCCTTTCCCGCAGGCCGGTCCGTCCCGCCCGCGTGCAGGGGGTGGAAAGATCATCAAGAGATCTATCAAAAGAGTGAATGATGGCCCGGCGGTAATCAAGCCGGGACGTAACAGAGCCCCCGGCCGCAGACCTGAGGCCGGCCTTCCACTCCGCTCCCAAAAGGCAGGCACAGGCGGTCGGCCCGGTCCGACCAGCTTCGAGCTTCTCCCTGATCTCGTCATAGAAATAGTCTGATTCCACACAACTTCTCCTATGATTTCCGTCGATTCCCAAGAAGTTGCGTCGGGCATCACTTCGAGAACGACCTTCCCGAGAGCGTCGAGATCCAGCTCCCGTATCTCGCTGAGGCGGGATTCACCCATTACGACGTCGTGTGGCGTCATGAGAAGTTTGCAGCGTTCCATGCACAGAAGTGAAGGATTTCGTCCGGCAGCGGGAGAACGCGGGGGGAAAGGCGGCAAGGCGTTTGGGGGACAGACCCGGCCGGGCCTGTCCCGCGATCACGGAATCACGCCAGCAGGCGCTTGACGCTCTCGACGATTTCTTCGGCGGAGGCGGGCTTGGGAAGATAGTCGTCCGCCTCGGTGCTCATTCCGTCATAGTGGGAATACCGTGTGCTGGAGACGTGCGAGCTCACCGCGGTCAGGAGGACGATGGGAATGTTCTTGTACTTGTCGCTGTTCTTGAGCTCCTGGCAGACCGCGTATCCGTCCTTCTCCGGCATCATGACGTCCAGCACGATGGCGTCCGGAGGACTCTCCTGGACCTTCTTCAGCCCCTCGACACCGTCGTAAGCCACTTCGACCTGGAACCCTTCCTTCTCCAGGTACTTCTTTACGATGGCCACGAAATCGGGCTCGTCATCCACCACGAGAATTCTCTTTTTCCCTGCCATCCCTTCGATCCTCCTGAGGTCCTCATGTCCTTGCGGATCTGCGCGCGCCGGATCTTCACCTGCAAACGCAGAGCGTGCTTTCTCGGCCCCGACAGAGCCGCGCGCGTGCTTCCGTACGGCCTCCCCGGGCTAGCCGGCGATTGACACCTTAACAAACGGGTCGTCGGCAAGTCAACCGAAACGCCGCCGGGCATGCCCTCCCGGCCGGGGCTCGGAGAAACCAAGAGATGACAGCTCACTCGCGCCGGTACTTGGGTATCCGGAAAGGACCGGCCGGCGGGTGCGCCGGCTCCCCTTTCCCTTCGTAGCCTTTGGGGATGACAGGCAGGAGCACGCAGGAAGGCCGCGCCCGCGTGCTGTGGATCGTGTGTTTCACGCTCGCCATGTGAGGAAGATGGTACCAGAGGGCCTGGACCTGGTCCTGGCCGGAGATCTCCAGACGGATCCTGTGCCCGGTCAGAAAGACGTTCGAGGTCATGCGGAGGTCGGCCGCGAACAGAATGATGCGGCCGGGTTCGACCGGAAGGCTTCGGGTGTGCGGATGATAGGGCGCATGCGGTCTCGACTTGCCCTCGTCGAGCTCGTAATGGGAAGCCTTGAGCCACCCCTCGGCTACGCACCTCTCGCATCCATCCACGTCGATGTCCTTGAGCTTGAGGTACCAGTCCGTATCGTTCGTCAGCGGTTTCAGCACCTCCGTTTCGGTCTCGGAGGACTTCCACGTCCTGGCCCGAACCCCCTCGCTCTCGATCGACGCATGCCAGTAGAGGGCGATCGGGCCGGTCACCTCGACGCTCTCCCTGAGCGGATCCGTCTCGTAGACCGCCCTGGGCACCGGGTCGGCCTTGGCCAGGGTGTCGGCCGAACGAAAGCCCTGGGAGGGGTTGGCCCAGGGGTCGCTGACGAACACCTGCGGCCTCTCCCTGGCGCCCGGCAAGTCCGTCGACAGCCTCCCTCCTTCGCGGAGATAGAACTTCGTCCAGCGGGTCGCCTTGAGCGGCCACTCGCTTTCGTACCTCCAGGTGTTCGTACCCTGGACGAAGATCAGGATCGGCGGCTCGTCCATCAAGCCCGTGTCCAGGCCCTTGAGCCAGTGGTCGTACCAGCGCAGGCACACGTCCTGTACCTCGTGGAACGGGCGGTCCATTCCGCCGTAGTTGTCCGAGGGCACGACCAGCATCTTCTTGTTCTTTTTCGGCGCCCAGATTCTCTCGAACGCTTCGAAGTCCCCCGGCAGGTGCAGGGCCCAGCCGTTCCAGCGAGACCCCATGTAGCTCGGGATGCGGATCTCCCGGAGGCGGCCGGAGGGCGACATGCGCCGGTAGAACGGCCCGTCGTGGGGGTGCATCAGCAGGTCGAACTGAGAAGGGTTCATCTGAGGGCAGGTCGTGATCAGGTACAGATACGGAGTGCACCGGATGTCCGGGTCTTTCTGCAGCTCCCGCACCTTCCCGCGCAGCTCGGCTTCCGTGAATTCCTGAAAGCTCGCCGGCTGCGGCTTGCTCCTGGCCGGCGTGAGCCCCCACAGGTGCAGCGGGAAGAGATAGCAGAAGATGCCGCCGTGGTAATAGAAGTGCCGGTAGTAATCGGTCACGCCCTCGAACGGGAAGATCGCCCTGAGGTGAGGCGGCTGCTCGGCGGCGATGCCGTACTGGGACATGGCGAATGCGGACATTCCGGCCATGCCGACGTTGCCGTCGCACCACGGCTGCCGCGCCACCCACTCGATCAGGTCGTACCCGTCCTTGCCCCAGTCCAGGCTGATCTCCCCTTCCGACTTCCCCACTCCCCGCATGTCGGGGATGACCTGCACGTACCCTCTGGGCACGAAGTAGCTCTGTTCGCCGCACTCGTGGCCGCCCGTCCCTCTCAGGTAGTCCGAAGGCTGGTAGCGGGGGTGGGTCGGAAGCTTTTCGGAGTCCTTTCCGTACCAGGAGTAGGAGACGAGGGCGGGAAACCGGCCCTTGCCCCTGGGCCGGTAGATGTCGACGCACAGGCGCACGCCGTCGCGCATCGGGACGCGGACGTCCTCTTCGAGCGCCACGCCGTACCTGGGCTGTGAAATCAGGTGATGCCAGTCTCTGGGCCTTCCCATCTCGAGCCTCCTGTCGAATGGATTCTCCTTCGAGCCGGAAGAGGCCTTTCTAAGCCGAACGGCCTCTGATGTAAAGCTGCCGCGCGCCTTCTCCTGAATGGCCTGGTCACGAACGGATCGTCCCCAAGCGTTCCCTCCGCGCGCTGCCCGGCTCCGCGGAAAGCGAGCGCCGGCGATGGAGGGGAACCGGACATTGACTCCGCCCGGGAGCCGCCCCTATATTCAAGCGACCGCCCGGGTTGACCGCCTCGACCCTTCTTCTTGCGCCCGGCCTGAAAGCACGGTGACCCGCCATGGCCAGCTCGACCCTCCTCCCGCTCAAGAAGGGGTGGGACCGGTTCCGGCTGAACCCGACGGCCGAGCTCGTCATCATCCCTTCTCTCACCGGCCTGCTCACGGGGGTCGCGGCCATCGGCTTCGTCGAGCTGATCGATCTCGTCCAGTGGGTTGCGATCGGCTCGCGAGAGTGGCCCTTGAAGGTCATCCCGCACCTTCCCTGGTACCACCTCTTCCTGATCCCGATCCTGGGCGGCCTCATCGTGGGCCCGCTGGTGAACAAGGTCTCGCCCGAGGCGGAAGGGCACGGGGTGCCGGAGGTGATCGAGACCGTGATGGTCCGAGGCGGGCGGATGCGTCCCCGCGTCGCCCTCGTCAAATCCGTTGCCTCTGCCGTGACCATCGGGACCGGGGGATCGGTCGGCCGCGAGGGGCCGATCGTGCAGATCGGCGCTTCGATCGGCTCGACCATCGGCCGGCTTTTCCGCCTTCCTCCGGAGCAGCTCAGGACCCTGGCCGCGTGCGGCACCGCGGGAGGGATCGCGGCCGTGTTCAATGCGCCGATCGCGGGCGCCTTCTTCGCCCTGGAGGTGATCACCCGGAACTTCGCCACCAGGGCGTTCGGCCCGGTCATCCTCTCCTCCGTGCTGGCCACCGTGGTGTCGCGCGCCTACTTCGGTGACACCCCCGCCTTTGTCGTCCAGCCGTACGAGCTGGAGAGCGCCCTGGAGCTGGCCGCGTACGCCGGCCTGGGGGTCCTCAGCGGGGCTCTGGGCGCCCTGTTCGTACGGACCATGGACCGGTTCGAGACCTTGGCCTCCAGGATCCCCGTGCCCAGGATGTGGCACACGGCCCTGGGAGGCGCCGCCTTGGGCGCGCTCTTCCTCGTGATGCCGAATCTGTACGGCGTCGGCTACGGCACGATGGACGGCGCCCTGAGCGGCAACATCGCCTGGGAGTGGCTCGGCCTGCTCACCCTGGGCAAGATCGTCGCGACCAGCTTGACCATCGCTTCAGGCGGCTCGGGCGGCGTGTTCCTGCCCTCCCTCTTCATCGGCTCGGTCGGCGGAGGGCTCTTCGGTTGCGGCGTGCACGGCCTCTTTCCCGGCCTGACGGCCAGCTCCGGGGCCTATGCGCTGGTCGGCATGGCAGGTGTCCTGGCCGCCGCCACGCACTCGCCGATCACGGCCATGCTGCTCCTGGTCGAGATCACCGGCGACTACAAGATCATCCTGCCGGTGATGATCGTCGTCACGCTGGCGACCCTCGTCGGGAGAGCGCTCGAGGAGGAATCCCTCTACACCCTCAAGCTCAGCAGGCGCGGGACCGCGCTGCGCCGCCATGAAGAGCTCATCCTGCGCACCCACACGGTCGGGCAGGTGATGCAGCCGCCCGCGCACGTGCTCGCGGACCGGACGCCGATCGAAGAGGTGCTGCGCTACTTCCTGATGCACGATGCGGCCATCGTCTACGTCACGGACGGGGAAGGCCGGCTCGCGGGGGCGATCTCGATCCACGACATCAAGGACCCCGAGGTGGGGCAACTGGGGCCGCTCGTCCTGGCCGTCGATCTCGCGGAGCCGAACCTTCTCAAGGTCCTGCCGCACGACACGCTCGCCGATTGCATGGACCGGTTCGTCGTGAGCGACAGGGACGAGCTGCCCGTGGTGACGGAGGCCGGCCTTCTGGCCGGGGTGGTCACCCGCAGGCAGGTGCTCCAGGTCTTCAGCAGCGAGCTGCTCCGGCAGGTCTTCCTGGACGTTTCCATCCGGGATCAGCGGGTCGAGTCCGTGCAAGACATGCTGCACCTGGGGCAGGGGCTGACGATCGCCCGGATGGAGGTCCCCCGCGCCCTGGCGGGACGCTCGCTGCGGGATGCGAACCTGCGGGCGGCCTACCATCTGACCGTGGTCGCCATGCGGCACCCGGACGACACCGCGGACCGGTTGCCGGACCCCGCGGAGCCGCTGGCTGCCGACGACGTTCTGGTCGTGGTGGGCAAACCGTCGGACCTCGAGCGCTTCCGGCTGGGCGATGCGAACGGGGGCACCTGACCGCCGCGGTTGACAGGGGTCCCTTTTCTGTGTGAGCGTAATCGTTGCGGATCGCACGGCACTACGAGCTGACTCTTCTTTGATCGAAGGTGATGAACGCCTTGCAGAGCGGCTGTCCCGGAGAACGGAGGGGC
The DNA here is from genome assembly GCA_040756235.1 of bacterium. GTDB lineage: Bacteria > Desulfobacterota > DSWW01 > DSWW01 > DSWW01 > JBFLZG01. The sequence continues at coordinate 25,280 of JBFLZG010000006.1, forward strand.
TCATGAAGGCCGCGCGTAAGTCCTTCGAGACCGCGCACGCGGGGGCCACGGACGCAAGGGCCAGATCCGAGCTCCCGGAGCGCATCCGAGGCATACACCGGGATCTGGCTGCGGCCAGGCCGCACCTCTGCCCCGAGCGGGCGGTCCTGGTCACGGAGTACTTCCGGAAGTACGACGCGCCGGGCGAGCCCGCGGTGGTCCGCCAGGCTCGTGTCCTCCACCACCTGCTGACCCGAAAGTCCGTCCGCATCTACCCGGGCGAGCTCATCGTCGGCAACGCGGGCACGAGCCGCGTCTCCTGCATCCTTCAGCCCGAGCTGGCGAGCGCTTTCATGGCGAGCGAGCTGGCCTGGATCGAGCGGCGGCGGACCAACCCTTTCCGGATCTCGCGCATCGACCGGGCGAGGCTCGCCACCCGGGTCATCCCCTACTGGCTGCGGCGCTCGATGCCGGCCAGGATGTTTCCGGACCCGCTGACCGCGGCCCGCTACGTCCGCAGCCAGCTCGACCCGGTCTTCTACCTCATCAACGAAGCGGGCGGCATCGGGCACTTCCTGCCGGACTACGCGCGCATGCTGCGTCTGGGCACCCGCGGTTACCTGGAGTCTCTCGCGGGGCAGAACGATCCTCTGCACCAGGCGGCAGGCATCGTCTTGAGAGGCCTGGAGAAGTGGGCGGAGCGGATCGCAGAGCACGCCTCCGGGCTGGCTCGGGACAGCGTGGACCGCGTGCGCCGGGCCGAGCTCGTCGAGATCGCCAGGATCTGCCGCAAGGTTCCCCGGGAGCCGGCCGAGACGTTTCACGAGGCGCTGCAGTCCCTCTGGCTCACCCACCTCGCGGTGAACCTGGAGAGCATCAACTCCGCGGTCTCCTTCGGCCGCATCGACCAGTACCTCTACCCTTACTACCAGCGGGACCTCGAGCGGGGGGTGCTCGCGAGGGAGCGGGCGCTCGAGCTGCTGCTCTGCTTCAGCGCCAAGGCGACGGAGCACCTTTTTCTGCTCTCCAGCCGGATCTCCGAGTACCACGCCGGCTACCTGGTGGTACAGGCCGCGGTCGTGGGCGGCATGGACCGCGAGGGCCGGGACGCGGTCAACCCGCTGACATGGCTCCTGCTCGAGATCATGGAGAAGCACCGGATGCGGGACCCCAACTACCAGGTGCGCGTGCACCGGGGCTCGCCGCCCGACTACCTCGCCCGGGCCGCGGACGTGGCCCGGCAGGGCTCCGGCATGCCGGCCTTCTTCAACGACGAGGCGGTGGTGGCCGCCCTGACGGCGCACGGCTTCCCGCCGCAGGACGCCCGCGACTACGGGATCGTCGGCTGCGTGGAGCCTTCGATCCCGGGCAAGAGCTTCCTTTCCACGGACGCCGCGCTGTTCAATCTCCCCATCTGCCTGGAGCTGGCCCTGAACGGCGGCCGGCGCTGGAACGACAGGCGCCGCTCGGGCGCGCCGACGCCGGACCCTGCCGGCTTCCGGAGCATGGACGACATCCTCGGGTCGTTCCAGCAGCAGCTCTACTTCCAGATCGACCGCCTGATCGCGGACCTCCGGATGGCCGAAAAGGGCAACCGCGATCACCATCCCACCCCTCTGTCCTCCTTGCTCGTGGCCGGCTGTATCGAGTCCGGCAAGGACCTTACGGCAGGCGGGGCCCGTTACAACGGAAGCGGGGTCCAGGGGGTGGGGGTCGCGGACGTGGCCGACTCCCTGGCCGCGCTCGATCACCTCGTCTTCCGGAGGAAGCGCCTCAGGCTCACCGAGGTGCTCGAAGCCCTGCGCGCAAACTTCGACGGATGCGAAGAGGTCCGAGTCAAGCTCGAGCGGGCGCCCAAGTTCGGCAACGACCACCCGCTGCCGGACGGCTACGCTGCCCGGGTGGTCCAGATGTTCCACGACTCCCTGGTCCGGCACCGCAACACCCGGGGCGGCACGTACGTGCCCGGGTTCTACTCGGTCACCTGCCACGTCGCGTTCGGGAAGAAGACCGGAGCCCTGCCGTCCGCCAGGCGCGCGGGCGAGCCCTTCGCATCCAGCCTGGGCCCTGCCGTGGGCGCCGAGCGCCGCGGTCCGACCGCCCTGCTCCAGTCGGTGGCCAAGGTGGACTCCGCACTCATGCCGAACGGCAATGCTTTGAACCTGCGCTTCGACCCTGCCCAGCTCGAAGGCGACCGCGGGATCGAGCGCTTACAGGGGCTGATCCGGGGCTTCTTCGAACAGAACGGCATGCAGGTTCAGCTCAACGTGATCGATCCCGAGCTGCTCGAGGACGCCAGGGCCCATCCGGGGAAACATCCGGAGCTGGTGGTCCGGGTGGCGGGCTACTGCGCCTACTTCGACGACCTGCCGGAGGCGGCCAAAGACGAGATCATCCGCCGTACCCGTCTCCGGGCCTGTTGAGAGCCGGAGATTGCGAGCGCAGCGAAGCAACCCCCCGGGGGCCAGGGCTGCCCTTTACCCACAAGTCGGCCCATGGGGCGCGCAATGCGAAATCAGGTTCTTTTCCGTCATTCCGGCGCAGGCCGGAATCCAGTCCCTGCGCCCAGTTACCACAGCTGGTTCTGGTGCACCCTGCTGGATCCCGGCTCCCACGCGCTCCGCACCTGGGCCGGGATGACGAATCGTGACACAGCCTCGCAGGCCGGGACCCGGCCCGTCCACACCGTGATCTTGTGGTGCGACCCGCCGGTCGCCGCTGCGACACGTGGTCGAACGGCCCCCGGGGACGGGCGCCCCTACACGGCCCTGCGGGGTCTCGGACAGGCTCTTGTAGGGGCAGGGCTTGCTTTGCCCGATCTTGCTTTGTAGGGGCGAATGATCATTCGCCCCTACAGGTGTTCCAGCCTGATCTTGTGCCGGCACGCTTTCTTCTTGCTCCCATTCCAGAAAAGCGTTAGAAAAGCCGTAGCCCCTCGCGAGGGGCCGGCGGCCGGCAAGCGTTCCCAGCCACACCCGTGCACAAGGAGGGAAGTCATGCCTCTGCGAAAGACCGCCGCTCGCCTGAGGAGCTGCATCCCCGCGGTGCTCGTCCTGTTTCTCGGCGCCTGCGGGGACGACGACGGCAGCACCGGGAGCTCGGCGGCTCAGGGCGAGCGGGTGAGCCGGCCCTTCGAGTACTCGGGCTACAGCTCGCCCGAATATTCGAGCTATGTGAAATCCTCTCAGTACGTGATCGTATCCGACGGGATCGAGCTGGCGGTGGACGTGTTCCTGCCGTCGGACGGAGCTGCGCGCTCTTCCTTTCCGGTCGTGTTCACTTACACTCCCTACAACCGCGGCATGATGGATCCGGCGACCGGGACCGTGGCCTATGACTTCGCGCTGACCTCGCTGGGGGAGCTTCTCCTGTCCCACGGGTATGCGCTGGTCGCAGCCGACATGCGGGGGACCGGGGCCTCCACGGGCCGGCAATGCCCCTTCTCGCCCGAGCTGGGCCGGGACGGCAAGGAGCTGGTCGACTGGATGGCCGCCCAGAGCTGGTGCGACGGGAACGTCGGGATGATCGGCGGATCGTACGTGGGCTGGAGCCAGTTCGCGACCGCCCGCAACCGGCCCGAGGCCCTGAAGTGCATCACGCCGGAGGTGATCCTGAGCGAGGGGTACACCGAAGGCTTCCGGCCGGGCGGGATCGCGGCGATCCGCTGGATCTCGAGCTACACGGCCCTGCTCCAGGCCTTCAACCTGAACATGCAGTACGCGGATTACGGGCTCCTGCCGGCCACTCCCGCCTACGACGAAGACGCCGACGGAGATCTGGCCGACGAGATTCCCCTCATGGACGAAGGGGACCCGTCGACCTTCCTGGACGACATCTTTATCCCCCCGCTGGGTCCCAGCTATCCCGACGGCGGCAGGCGCTACCAGCACAAGTACTTCAAGGCCACGCTCGATCACCTGTTCAACCCGACCTTCCAGAGCCTGGGCGACGAGATGCCGTACTTCGACAGCCATTACGTTCCGCCCTGGGGCGACCTCACCTACGTGGACGGCAGCCCGGGCTACATGCTGAACGAGATGCGCGGCTCCGGCATTGCGATCTACAACATCGGCCGGTGGTTCGATGCCTTCTGCAGGGGCGCGCCGATGAACTACGCCACGATCCGCACCGAGCTTTCGTCGAAGCTGATCGTGGGGCCGGGATTCCATCAGGGGCTTCCCGATGCCTACATCGATTACTTCTCCTACTCGGGCGACATCGAGCAGCAGAGCGACATCGAGCGCCTGCGCTTCTTCGACCGCTACCTGAAAGGGATCGAGAACGGCATCGACACCGAGCCCCCGGTTTATCTCTACGTCATGAACGACGGCTGGCGCGCCGAGGACGAGTGGCCGATCGCCCGGCAGATGACGACGCCCTTGTATCTCGACCAAGGGAACTGGCTGGCCCCGGCCGCAACGGCCGAGGGCGCCGACAACCATGACGTGGACTTCACCCACCGGTCGAGCTACGGCTCCACGCTCTCGGACCGCTGGATCATGATCGGTTACCCGGATGCCGTGATGACCCGGACGGACAAGGATGCCCAGTGTCTCGTCTACGAGACCGAGCCGCTGGGCGAGGATACGGAGGTGACCGGCTACGCGATCGCCGACCTCTGGGTCACCTCGAACCAGCGCTACGGCGACTTCTTCGTGTACCTGTGTGACGTCGACCCGTCGGGCGAGTCGGTCTACGTCACCGAAGGCGAGCTCCGGGAAGGCTGGCATCGTCTCCAGCCGGACGACGACCGGGTGAACGGCGTGCTCGACATCCGCCCCGACCTGCCGTGGCACGGCTACAAGGAGGCCCAGTGGGTCGAGGGCGCGCTGGACGCGACGACCCCGCTCAACCTGCGCTTCGACCTCGTCCCGGTCTCCTGGCTCTTCAAGGAGGGACATCGGATCCGGATCGCGATCGCCGGCTCCGACTACCCGAACTTCGAGCTGAATCCGGGGCTCGCCCCGAACGGGGATCCTGCCGAGCTCCCGGAAACGACGATCACGGTCCACCGCACGGCCGCCTATCCGTCCCGGATCGAGCTGCCGGTGATCCCGCGGTGAAAAGTCGCCGCCAAGGACTCAGGTTCTAAGAGTAACGGCTGGATTCTGGCGTGGGAGTTCGGTTCCGGGAGCGGCCTTGGGGCAGGGATGCTGGCGAACGCTTGCACGAGGGACCAGGCACTCGCAGCCTCATGGTCTTGAACTTTCCCTTTGATGCGTTGGCCGGTGGCAAAAGACGTACATTTGTGTTATTCATGTACGTCAGGAGGTGGACCATATGGCAACAAAACTGACTCTACGGCTCGACGAAAACGTTATCCGTAATGCCAAGCGCGCAGCCCGGGCGCGGGGCGTCAGCCTGTCCGAAATGGTGTCCGGCTATTTTCAGGCCATCTCTGGGGAGAAAGCAGGCAAAGCAGAAGCACCGCCCGTTCTCGCGGAAATCTCCGGAGTACTCGGCCCGAAGGCCAATGCGAAAAAGCTCCTTGCAGGCTATCGTAAGCATGTCGAGGAGAAATATCGGTGAAGACCGTCCTGTGCGACATCAATTTCATCCTGGACATCTTCCTCAAGCGCGAGCCCTTTTATGCTTCCGCAGCACGGATATTCGCCATGATCGAGACCAAGCATTTGGGGGGGTGTTTGTGCGCGAACAGCTTCCCTACCCTCTTTTATATTCTGGCGAAGGAGCTGAAACGGGAAAAGGCGATGAAGATACTGGAGAAGGTCCGGATCGTCTTCCGCGTCGCGGCTGTGGACGAAAAGGTGATCGACCTTTCCCTTGCGTCCGATTTCAAGGATTTCGAGGATGCCGTGCAGTACTATTCAGCGGTCAACGCCAAGGCGGACTGTCTTATTACCAGGGACAAGAACGACTACGTGATCGACGCTATCCCGATCATGACGCCGGAGGAATTCCTCGCGGCTGCCTCCGGTGAGGTGAAGTGATCATTTCTCGCCCGTTGCGGCAGGATGATGGCGCGCCTGTCCCCGCGAAACTCGCGAGCGAGCAGTGAGGCTCCGGCGGCTCAGCCGGCCAAAGAGCCGCGAGCGCGGCGATCCCCCTGTGCAGGATACTCCGGCAAACCTTTCTGTGCCGGGAGGTTGCAACGGGCCGCTTCGCGGCCTCGCAACATTCGCTGAGGGCGTTCGGCAAGTCAGTCGATCTTCAGGACCTTGGCGCCGCGGATCTTGCGTTCCTTGAGCTCCAGGAGCGCGCGGTTGGCTTCTTCGAGAGGGAAGGTCTCCACCTCCGGCCGCAGCGGCACGGCGGCGGCAAGCTCGAGAAATTCCCGGACGTCCCTGCGGGTGACGTTGGCCACGCTCTTGATCTCCTTCTCCAGCCACAGGTGCTCGGAGTAGTCGAGTCGGGCAAGGACCTCCTTGTCCCGGTCCTCCTTGCGGATCGCATTGATCACGAGCATGCCGCCGGGCTTGAGATTGCGCAGGGCTTCGACCACCGGCTTCCAGGCAGGCGTCGTGTCGATCACGGCGTCGAGCCGCTCGGGTGAGGTCTCCTCCGTTTCGCCGGCCCAGACCGCGCCCAGCTCGAGCGCGAATTCCCGCTCCTTCGCGCTGCGGGCGAAGACGTAGGCCCGGACAGCCGGAAACTTGTGCCTGGCCGCCTTGAGCACGAGGTGCGCCGAGGCGCCGAATCCCGTGAAGCCCAGGGCCTGGCCGTCCTCCAGCCCGGCCAGTCTCAGAGAGCGATAGCCGACCGCGCCGGCGCACAGCAGGGGAGCCGCTTCGAGGTCCGAGAACACCCCTGGTATGGGGACGGCGAAATCCTCCGGCACCCTCATGAACTGGGCGTAGCCTCCGTTCGCGTCCCTGCCGGTGGCGCGGAAGCAGGCGCACAGGTTTTCGCTTCCTTTCAGGCAGTAAGAACACGACCCGCAGGCCGAGTAGATCCAGGCCACCCCGACCCGGTCGCCCCGGGCGAAGCGGCCCGCCCCCGGGCCGGTCTCCTCCACCCTGCCCACGACCTGGTGCCCGGGAACCATGGGGAGCACCGAGGGAGGCGTCCGCCCTTCGATCTCGTCCAGCTCCGTGTGGCAGACCCCACAGGCCGAGACGCGGATCAGGATCTCCTGCGGCCCCGGCCGCGGCACCGGCAGGTCGGCGAGCCTGAGAGGTCTCGGTCCTTCCTCGAGGTCCCTGATACGGTCGATGACCATGGCTTTCACTGCTCTTCGACCTCCCTCACGCTCATCTGCAAGGGTCACCCTCTCTCCCCGGCTGCTCGCTTCATTATTCCCCTGCCCGGTGCGGACCGCAATTGAGCACGCACTGAAGGGGCAGGTTTCAAACCTGCCCCAGGGTGCTGCCACCGGCACTCCGCAAGAGATCGGTTGACAGCGTTATATGAGCTGGTTGATGATTGAGATACACGCGTTACACTCTGGGAGGCCGCAACAACATGCCGAACGTCGAGCTCGTTCTCAAGAAAGACATCACGCTTTTCCGGCGCCTCGCCATCGGCACTTGGCGCACCGCTTACGACCCTTCCGTCTACGGCACCATGCAGCTCCGCATGGATCGCGCGATGGAGTACATCGACGCCTACCGCGGAAAGACCGGCCTCCGCCTGACCGTCTCCCACCTGTTCGCCCGCGCCATGGCGGAAGTACTGAAGCGCATCCCGGACGCCAACGCCATCCTGCGCTTCAACCGGATCTACCTGCGCAAGAGAATCGGGATCTTCTTCCAGGTGACGATGCGGGACGAAGAGACGGGCAAGCTCGATCTTTCGGGCACCACGCTGTACGACGTCGACAAGAAGACCCTGCCCGAGATCGTGTCCGAGATGGAGAAAAAGGTCATGGCCGTCCGCAAGGGCACGGACGAGGCCCTGGAGAAGGGGCGCAAGGCGTTCCGTTTCGTGCCGCTCTTCCTCATGAATTTCATCGTCAAGCTCGTGGCCTTTCTCGGCTACACCCTGAACCTGGACTTGTCCAGGTTCGGCATCCAGAAGGACCCCTTCGGTTCGATCATGATCACCAACATCGGCGCCCTGGGGCTCGAGGCGGCCTACGTTCCTCTGATCCCGTACTCCCGGGTGCCTCTGCTGATGGCGATGGGCGCGGTCAAGGAAATCCCGCTGGTCGAGCACGGGAAGATCATCATCGCCAAGGTGATGGACATCAACGCCACGTTCGACCACCGGTTCTTCGAAGGCTCCCAGGCCGCTCTCATGGCAAGCGTGCTCCGGGCCTGGATGGAGGACCCGGTGAAGCATTTCGGTCCCATTCCGGAGAACGATGCAGCGGCTGCAAGCTCCCAGGCGGCACTTCAATAACCCGGCCTGCGGTAGACCAGGATTTTCGGATTGTGAAAAGCGAACCTTCCCGCGGGTGATGCGAAGCTCGCCACGGGCGGCCGCGGCCCCCACTCTTTTTCCAGCGCCTCGTAGAACTCGACACCTTCCTTCAGCTCCCTGGACAGCTCTTCCGGCCCGAATTCGTACAACCGGTCGCTGAACAGCGAGGAAGTGACGAAGTAATCGACGCCGGGAGTGAGAAAGGTCGGCGCGCCTGCGGCTGCATTCCGAATCGGGGAGGGCGCGTTGAAGCTCAGCGGTCCGAACGCCCGCAGGTCGAAGCGCGCTCGGGTGTCCAGGGTGCGGACCTCAAAAGCAGGACCCACGTCGGACAGCGGCGGACCGTAAGCGGTGCTCAGGACGCTCGCCCCGGCGGGGATGTTCCGGAGACACCAGGCGATGGCGAGGTCGCGCGTGTCCGGGACCATGTGGGCCACGATGTTCCGGGTTTCGAGGTACGCCCTTGCGCCGATCATGGCCGAAAGCCCTGTGGCAATCGATCCGATCAAGACGGTCGTCCTCAGCGTCCGGGTCGCTCGGCCCCAGAGCCGGAGCTGTGCGAGAAGCCAGATCGAGGCGACGGGCCACGCAACGGCGGCAAAGGGGAGCACGGGCACCATGTAACGCTGATAGTTCGGGGGTGGCTTCAGGTAGGAGGCCTCGTGCACCCCGTAGAAGACGAGCGCAGCCAGGCAAAGGCTTCGAATGCCCGCGTCCTTGCGGCGCAAGGGCCAGAGAAAGAGCAGGGCCGCGATGGAAGCGGCTGCGGCGGGAGCGGTCATGCCCGGGATCAGACTCCGGCGCAGGTGGAAGGTCCAGCCGTGCCGCCACGGGCTGACACGGACTCCGCGGTGGCCGCTGATCACGCCGTGCCGCATCTCGTAGTCGAGCTCGCGGCCGAACCGGCCCGGATCCATGAGGATGAACGGGTTCGTGAGCAGGAACACCGCCGCCGCCAACGCAACGAGGCGGGCTCCCGGGGAGGTGCGGAAGCGGCGTTGTGCCCCGGGGTTCCGGGCCAACGCCCGTCTCCACCGGAGCACGGCGGCCGCGCTCGCGATGCCTGCGGCCGCGGCTACCGGGACGAGGGCATGGGGTGCGTGTTTCCTTACCACGAAGAAGGCCGTAATCGAAATCGCGAGCACGATAGAGGCGAGATTCCGCCCGCCGGCGGCAGACCGCAGCCATGCCCGGATACTCTCCCGATCGATCCGCTCTCTCCGGTGATGCAGGTGGGACAGATACAGGACCGGCAGGCAGATGATGCCTACGTACTTGGTCGAGACCGCGAGGCCTGCAGACAAAGCCGCCAGGATGTAGTCCCGGCGCCGTCCGTCGCGCGCCACCCGGGCTGAATACCATGCACTCAGGGTCACCCAGAAGGCGAGGGGCACGTCCTCCTTGATGTAGTGGCTGCATGCGACGTGCAAGGGGAGCACGGCCAGGATCGAAGCCGCCAGCACGCCTGCCAGGTCCGCCAGGAGCACTGCCCCACTCCGCTGGCTTCCGGATGTCTCCCGCTCGCCGCTTGCGGCCGGCCTCAACAACCTGCCTGCGACGTCCCGGGCGACGAAGAAGACGAGAAGGACCGTTGCGGTGCCGTACAGGGCGACGGCGGTGCGGCCCGCGACCTGGATGCTCACGAGGGAATCGCCCTGGGCCGGGCCCGCGAGCTCCCGCACCGCCAGGGCCAGCAGCGTCGAAAGGAGCAGCAGAAAGGGATGATGGAAGTAATCGAAGGCCGAGGGCCCGCCCCCGTGGAGCAGCCCGTCGATCGCCTTCACCTTGAGCGGCTCGTCGGGGTGATAGGCATGGGGCAGACCGAAGCCGTTGTTTTCCACCCGCAGCCACAGCGCGCCGGCAAGGACCGCGACCAGGCAAATACACAGCAAGGCGCGGGTCGCGATGAAAACAGCCTCTTGCAGCAGCCGGGCGTGGGCGCCTGCGGCGGCGCGCGCAGTCTCCTCCGCGCACGCGCGCCGATCGGCCGCCCTCGGTCCCCAAAACCCCCGTATGGCTTCAGACAAGGACGTGCTCGGCTCCTGTCATGCGTGGGATAGGCAAGCGGAGTGATGACACGAAGGATGCCGTCTGCAGGTAAGAAGTCTCGCATCGGAGGATAAAAGAGGATGTGCGTCCGGAGCGGGCAGCGGAGGAGCGTCAGATGCTATCGGCTGTCAGGGCATGACGGGCGCTCGCCGCAGGACTGCGGCTGCTTCCGGTTCGGGAGGGTCAGCCTGGCCGGGGCGTCAGCAGTCTGAGGAGTTGGGCGTGGATCCTGCCGTTGGACGCCACGACGCCCTTTCGGCCGGACGCGGCAGAGGATCCGGAAAAGCTCGTGGCCCGGCCTCCTGCCTCGCTCACGACCAGGAGACCCGCAGCCGCGTCCCAGGGCGCCAGCTCGAGGACCCAATAGCCGTCGATCCGCCCCGCAGCCACGTAGCACAGGTCGAGCGCCGCGGAGCCGGAGCGCCGCACGCTGCGGGCCTGCCGGATCAGGCGGGAGAATCGTCTGAGATTGGCATCGCGCGCCTCACGGATGTTTTTGGGGAACCCGGTTGCCAGCAGGCAGCGGATCAGCCGACCCTCACGGCTCACGCGGATGGCCTCTCCGTTGAGCAAGGCGCCGCCCCCGCGGACCGCCGTGAACAGCTCGTTGCGCACCGGATCGAGCACCACGCCGGCGACGGTCAGGCCCTTGTGGCGCAGAGCGATGGAGGTGCAGAAATGCGGGAAGCCGTGGGCGTAATTGGTGGTGCCGTCGAGCGGATCCACGATCCAGAGGAAGGGGGAGTCGGCCGGCGCGGACCTGGACTCTTCCAGGAGGAAACCGTGGTCCGGGAAGGCGCTCCGGATCTTCCGGACGATGGCCGACTCGCAGGCGCGGTCCACTTCCGTGACGAGGTCTGTCTCGCCCTTGAAGCCGATGGTGTGAGGCTTGCCCAGAGCCTCCATCTGGATCCCGGCGGCTTCCCGGGCCGCTTCAACGGCCAACTCGAGGCAGGATGCCACTTGCATCGTTCGGTTCTCTTCTTGTCCCCGCGTCCCGCAAAGCCGTTCTGCGCGGAACGGCCCGCCGACGAATCTTATCCGAAGGACTTGCTTCGGGCAAACGATCGAAATCGCAAGGCCGGAACTCGGCATCCAAAGTATAAAAGCATGTCTCGGGTGCGTTTCCGGGCCAGAGAAATCCCGGCGCCGGTGCCGTCGGCCGAACCCGGACCTTTGCGACCCAGGCCCGTCACTCTCGAGTAAGGATCAGGACCCATGGCCATCCACAGGCAAGCCCTCGTCGGTATGGAATTCGTTCAACGCGTACTGGATTCGATGCCGCTGGTCATGTTTCTGGTGGATCAGGACTTCGTGATCGCCGACCTCAACGCCGCCGCAGCCGAGTTCGTGCGCACCAACAAGGAAGGCGTCCGGCAGCAGCGCGGCGGTACTGTCTTGGAGTGCCTCCACGCCGTCGAGGCCGACAGCGGATGCGGCCGATCGGAGTCCTGCAAGTCTTGCATCATACACGAAGCCGTACAGGCGGCCATCCGGGGACAGCGCGTCGAGAGGAAACACGCGAGACTCCTGAGCAGGAAGAACGGGGAGATACTGGAAGCGCACTATCTCGCGACCGCTTGCCCGTTCGTGCACGAAGGGAAACCGTTCGCGCTGCTCATGCTGGAGGACGTGAGCGATCTGATCCGGCTGCAGAGCTTCCTGCCGATTTGCGCCGGGTGCAAGAAAATCCGCGATCGACAAAACCGCTGGCACAATCTCGAATCCTACCTCGAGTCACGTATTGACGTGGAGTTCACCCACGGGATGTGCCCGGAGTGCCTGGAAAAGTGGTACCCCGGGGAAGAATGATGCAGCGGACGACATTCCCGCGCAAGAGGCTGTGTCACAACCCGGACACCCCATGTGACCGCTTGTTTCCAAGGACCCTGCGGCGGCTAATGATTTCCGTCATTCCGGCGAAGGAGGCCGTGTCATGAGCCGGTCCAACCCTCATGCGGCCACTCATTCCGGAGGACTCACCGGCCACGGCCACATGCTTTCCGTCATTCCGGCGAAGGCCGGAATCCAGTCCCTGCACCCAGTCCTACAGCCGGTCCGGGTGCACCCTTATGGATCCCGGCTCACACGCGCTCCGCACATGAGCCGGGATGACGAATGAGAACACCGGGCCGGGAATGACGGCCCCTATTTCCCGCTGTCCCTGCCCCAGATGCGCGTGACGGCCACTTCCAGAGGTTCGTAGACGAGCCGCACGAGGCTCTTCTCGTCCCCGGGTGCGAAGGTCCGGGGAATGGCGAAGATGTAGGTGCGGAAGGCGACCTTCTCCTCCACCTGGTCCAGGCGATCCAGCGTGTACCCCGTCGAGCCCCAGGTGCCGTGGAGCCCGGGCTCCTTCTCGTCCGCGTGCAGGCGGTCGTCCAGGTAGAAGAGCTTCATGTTGGGTCGGATCGATTCGGTGCGCATCCTCAGGATGTTGGCCCAGCCGCCCTGCGCGCCCACCAGGAGGGCCCAGAGGTACGGTTCCCGGCTCAGGCTTTGCTCCTGAGGAGAGAGGATCCCGTCCACGAGGCAGCCCTCGGGCGCGTTCTGCGAGTTGGTCCACGCGAGCCCGACAGCCTCGCTCGTGAAATCGGTGGTGAAAAAGGCGTTCACCTTGGAGATCTTCTTCACCAGCCCCGGCAGGCTCACTTCGCCGTCGAAGTAGAAGAAGTTCGAATAGTAGTGGCTCTCCGTCTCCAGCTTGGCCTCGCCCATGAGGCTGTCCATCTTGATGCCTTTGATCACGATGCTGCTGTAGACCCGGCGGGTCACCCGGACCGGTCCGTCGCTGTATCCGAGAACGTAGGGAATGATGGCGTTCTTGGGGTCGAGGTCGAAGTGGATGAACAGGATCCGGATCTCCACACGGACCCGGAAGCCGTGGAGAAGGTCGACGCCGCTCCCGCCGGCGCTCTGCGGGACGATCCAGCAGCCGTACGCAAAGGGCTTGTCCGCATCCGGGAAACCGGTGACGTAGCGGCTCGCCCGGATCTGTTCGCTCACTCCGGCGCCCCTCGGCTCGAGCGCGTAGTCCACGTAGTCGCTTTCGGCCGGGGGGCCGGAGCCGGAAGCGGCGAGCTCGGCGCGCGGCTCTGCGCGGGCCGCCACGTATGCCCAAGCCGTGCCGCCGTCCTCCGGATCGCGAAGCTCGATCTCCGCGCCCCGGAGGAGATCGGCCGGCAGCGCCGCTTCCGGAGGGTACCGGTCGCCCGCGTCCGCGGCCATGAAGAGGACCTGGTATCTGCCGCCGAGCCGCTCGGGACGGTCCGGGTTCGGGCTGAAGTCGTAGACGGCCTTTCGCCTCACGCGGTTCACGTGCTCAGGGATGACCAGCCCGTCGCTGCCGAGCGGGTCGATCTGGGAAGGGATCACGTGGAACCGGCCGTCGCGGTAAGCGCAAACGGCCACGCCCCCGGGGGGGCTTCCGTCGAACAGACCCTCCAGCCGTTCGCTCTCCAGGACGACCGCGTCTCTGGATCTCTCGAGGGATCTCGAGAGCGAGCCGGACGCCGCGCCGCTTTGCGCCTCGGGGGGGAGAGCTCCCGACAGCATGAAGAACAGCTGCGTGAGCGCGAGAGCGTGGCCGAGGCCGGCCCCTCCGGTGCGCACGGTCCCCGGGCCGAGCCTGGTCGTCGGGCGGATCACGAGGTCACCTTTGCGGTGCATCGCTGCGCGGGCCCTCTCCTTCTGATGGATGAAACGGCTCCAAATCGCCATAACGACTAGTCCATTTCCCAGCCGAACGCAACCGAGCCGCGTGAGCACTCGGCGTGTCCGCCAACCGGGGCAAGATGGCGTGCGGTGCGGCGTGAACGGGCGTCGCATCGTGGCTGCAGAGCAGACAGCCTTGGAAAGGCGTCGGTTTTGCCGTGTTTTGCTCCATGTGGGGGGGGTGGCGGTGTTGAGGATCCTTGACATTTCCTCCCTCTGAGGGACCGCCTCGGATCGCAGCGGACCCTTCAGAAATCGCGCCACTGGACCGCGCCACAGGTCCTGGCATGGAGCTTGCCACGGCTTACTGGGCGAGCCGAGCGCCGTGAAGCGCGTTATCGACAGTCTGCTGAAGGGGAGGCGAGCGGGCGTGGCACGTTGCCCGGTGGCACACAGGAAGACTCTCTGGGATCTTGCCGAAATCGTCTGGGACGAGGTCGAACGGAGCTGGGGCCGGCATGAACAGTCGGTCCGGATCGCCGACCGGATCCTGCTCCGCCTGGTCTGCCGATACGTGCGCAACGTGGAAGTGATGACGCGCAGCGACGGCCGCCAAGCGCCTTGCGAGGAAGCCCCGGCGCCCGGACGCTCGATCGAGGACCCATGACCGTGGCGGCACGGGAGACGGCCCCTTCCGTGGAGGACGAGCCGGCCGTCCTGATCGTGGACGACGAACCGGAGAGCCGGGCCCTTCTGCGCCGGAGCTTGCGCAGCCGCTACCGGCTCCTGGAGGCTGCAAGCGGGCAGGAAGCGCTTCCGTTGCTGCGCACGGCTGCGATCATGGTGATCATTGCGGACCAGCGCATGCCGGGCATGACCGGAGTGGCGTTTCTGGCAGAAGCCGTGCGGCTCGCGCCGCACGCGCAGCGGATCCTGCTCACGGCGTACACCGAGGTGGAGGGCCTGATCGAGGCGATCCATGCCGCCCGGGTCTTCGGCTACGTGGCAAAGCCCTGGCATCCGGGCGAGCTGCTCCGGCTGGTGGAGAAGGCGGGACAGACCTGGCGTCTCCTGGAGGAGAACGAACGGCTCCTGCAGGATCTCCGGGCCCAGAACCTGCAGCTGCAGGCCCTTCTGGATGAAACAAGACGGCTGGAAGCCGAAAAGATCCAGGCGGAACGGTGGGCCGCCCTCGGCCGGGTGGCCGGCATGATCGCCCACGATCTGCGAAACCCGCTGACCGTCATCCGCGTCCAGGCCGGCCTCCTGAAGGATGGGGAGATGCTCGAGAGTCAGCAGGAGCGCGCGCTCGAGGCGATTCTGGACCAGGTGGGCTGTATGCATCACCGGCTCGAGGAGCTCCTCCTGGTGGCCAAACCCGCGGCGTGCGGGGAGCCGGCGCGTTCCTACTCCCTCCAGGTCCTGGTGCGCTCCGTGGAGGGGGCCTTCCGGGACCGGTGCCTGGCCCGCAATATCCGGCTCGAGCAGCGGCTCGCCTTCAGCGGCTGCTGCTGGATGCGGCCGGGCCAGATGTATCGGGTTCTCGAGAACCTGCTGCAGAACGCGGTCGAGGCCTTGGGCAAGGGCGGGCGGATCCTCCTGGCCACGGACGAGGCCGACGAGCGCAACGCGGTCATCCGGGTGGCCGACTCGGGCCCGGGCATCGCGCCCGACCTCGAGGGCTCCCTGTTCCAGCCGTTCGCCACCTGGAACAAGCCGCGCGGCACCGGGCTGGGGCTGGCGATCGTCAAGAAGATCGTTGAGGAGCACGGCGGCCGGGTGTGGCAGGCGCCCTTCGAGCTGGAGGGCGCCTGCTTCCACCTGACCTTGCCGAAAGGGCCGCCGGAGGACGGGGATGTCTGCTCATAAGGATGAGACGCAAGTTCCGGGCCCCGCCCGCGGGCCGAAGCCCGCATCCGGTCCGGGAGCGAAGCGGCTGGGCGAGGTCCTGAGGGCCGCGGGCTGGGTCTCGGCCGAGAACCTGAAGGAGGCCCTGGAGCAGCAGCGCCGGGAAGGAGGCCGGCTCGGGAGAATCCTGGTCGAGAAGGGGCGTGTGGCCGAGCGCACGCTGCTGGAGGCTCTTGCGCAGCAGTCCGGCATGGGGATCGTGGACCTGGCCGGGCTCGAGGCCGACCCGGACGCCATCTCGTCGCTCCCCTACGGCATGGCCAAGCGGTACCGCTGCCTCCCATGGAGGCGGGAGGACCGGCTCCTGCACGTGGCCATGGCCGAGCCTCAGGACCCGGAGCGCGTGCAGGCGGTCCAGTTCGCGTGCGGGATGCGCCTGAAGACTTATCTGTGCTCCGAGCGGGAGATTGACGTCGCCATCGAACAACACTACGGGATGGAAGACGCGGTCGATCAGATCGTGCGCAACATCGCCGATGAGGCCCGGCTGGCGGATGCCGCGACCGGGGTGCTCGTGGAGACGGACGCTCCCCGTGCCGGGGATGCCCCCGGCCCCGAGCCGGCGCGCAGCGGCGACGAGCGGGCGGCGCCGATCGTGCGCCTGGTGAACCTGATCGTGGTGGAGGCGGTGCGCAAAGAGGCGAGCGACATCCACTTCGAGCCGGCCCAGCGGCACCTGCGGGTGCGTTTCCGCCTGGACGGTGTGCTGCACAAGAGGATGCAGATCCCGAAGTACCTGCAGCAGGCCGTGCTCAGCCGGCTCAAGGTCATGGCGCGCATGGACATCGCCAACAAGCGGACGCCCCAGGACGGCGGCATCCGGCTGAGCGTGGAAGGGCGCCGCCTGGATCTGCGCGTCTCCAGCCTGCCCACGTTTTACGGGGAGAAGATCGTGGTGCGGATCCTGGACCAGGCGGAGCGGCGCGCGGACCTTGGCGCCCTGGGCCTCTGTGAAGAGGACCGGCAGCGGCTCGTGGCCTGCTACCGCAAACCTCAGGGGATGATCCTCCTGACAGGGCCGACCGGCAGCGGCAAGAGCACCACGATCCAGTGCATCCTCAAGGACCTGCGTTGCGACGGGATCAACATCATCACGGTGGAGGATCCGATCGAGTACGAGCTGGAAGGGATCAACCAGGTACAGGTGCACAAGGAGGCCGGCCTGACCTTTGCCGACTCGCTCCGGGCCATCCTGCGCCAGGACCCGAACGTCATCATGGTCGGGGAAATCCGGGATTCCGAGACTGCTGAGGTGGCCTTCCGGGCGGCCATGACCGGCCACCTGGTGCTGTCCACGCTCCACACGAACGACGCCGCCTCCACGGTCGTCCGGCTCGTGGACATCGGCGTGCCGCGGTTCCTGATTGCCTCGGCGCTGCTGGCCGTCTCCAGCCAGCGGCTGGTCCGCAGGATCTGCCCGGAGTGCAAGGCCGAGGACTCGATCGACCCCTCTCTGCTCGCTGAGGTGCCGCTCGCGCCGGCCGAAACCGCCCTGCTCAGGAGGGGCCGCGGCTGCCCGAGCTGCGAGTACACCGGACATCGTGGAAGGATCGGCCTGTACGAGCTCATGACCGTGACTCCCGAGATGCGGGAAGCGATCTCCCGAGGGGCCGGGGAAACGGAGATCCGCGATCTCGCCCGGGAGCAGGGAGCCAGGAGTCTGCTCGAGGACGGGCTGGAGAAGTCCCGGCAAGGCATGACCACCCTGCAGGAGGTCCTTTCGGTCGCTCACTGGGAGGCTCCGGCCGGTACGAGGGAATCGGCCTCCGCGCCCCTCTCGTGCTTCAGGAGTGTCGCCCGGGCCGATCCCGGGCGGCCCCCGAGCACGGGCCTGCCCCGCATCGTCGTCGCCGAGGACGACCCGGGTGTCCGGGAGGCGGTCTCGCTGACCCTTCAGACCCTTTGCTGCGAGGTCATCCAGGCGGTCGACGGGCTGGACGGGCAGGAGAAGATCGAGCGCTTCCTGCCGGATCTGGCGATCCTCGATATCCAGATGCCGCGGATGGACGGCTACGAGCTGCTCCAGAGGATCCGCACGCAGCTCAGGACCGCCTTCATCCCCGTGATCCTGCTCACCGCCAAGAACCGCTGCGAGGATCGCGTGAAAGGGTTTCTGCTCGGCGGAGACGACTACATCGAGAAGCCCTTCGACCACCGCGAGCTCATGGCGCGCGTGCGGCGCCAGCTCGAGCGCGCCGCGGTCCTGCCGCGAAGGAGACCCGGGGTTCAACCCGGGGCCGAGGCATGCTAGACTCCGATCACGGCCGGAAACGTTTGGTCCGGCCCTCCTATCCAACAGACAGCAAGCTGCGACAGATGAAGGCGAGGTCGAATGTACTGCAGAAAGCACCTGTCGATTGCGTGGCCTGCGGTCTGGGTCCTGCTGCTGGGGATCGCCCTCTTGTCCCTGGAAGCGTTGGCCGTGGTCGAAACGCAACCACCGGAGCCGGGACGGAATCCGAGCGCCGCGGCTCCGGGGAGCGTCGATCCTCTCTCGCCTCCTTCCGACTCGGCCGAAGAAAGATGCCGCGGAGGCATGCAGGCCGGTATTTCCGGCCCGCGGCTCTATGACGTCGAGTTGGGGCTGGAAGTGACCGGGAGCATCCGGTTTCTGACCCGAACCCGCTATTACCGCTCCGAGGATCTCCGCCTCACGTTTGCGGCCGTCCCGGACAGGTCGAAACGGCTGCTGCTCAGCGCCCGAGGCTTGTCCGACGACCCAAACCTGCTCCATTTCGGGATCGGCGAAGGGCCGAAGAAACATCAACGTTATGTGCTCCTCGGCGCTGAGGCTTCACAGGAGGAGCGGCGCCTCATCGAGCAGCGGATCCTGGCCGAGGAGAAGATCCGCGGATGTGAAGTCGCTGACGACGCGGCGGAGGAAGAGCCGCATTCGAAGGGACCGGCGGAGGGGGACAGTCCCAGGGAAGACAAGAAGGCCTTTTTCAACTATTACCTGTGGAGAGATCCTGCGGCTTCCTTCACGTTTCAGTGGGCCCCGTCGGGCGAGGTCGCGCTGATCGAAAACCGCGTCCGGTTGGACGAGCTTTCCGGCAACGAAGGCTCCAGGGCCCATCCCCGCTTTTTCGAGATCCTCGAGTTCGCTCTCTACGCGATCCCTCCGTTCCTGGAGTCTCCGGGCCATCTCCTGGAGGCCACCCGGGGCGAGACCGGCTGGCAAGTCGACTGCGGACCCGTCCTGGAGGGGCTCGTACGCTTTTGCGAAGGGGTCTACGAACGGAAGATGGCCCTGCTCGAGCCCGCATCGCCGGACCGGCCAAGAGCCGTTTACCGGGCGCACCCGGTGCCGGCCACGTCGATCCTCCGCATCCGCGGGACGCTGCCCGAGCCCGTGCGCACGCAGGTCAGGATCAGCGGGTTCAAGGGCGAAATCCGGATCGAATCGCTTCGGAGAGAGATCCTCTTCGACTTCGCGGCCAACCGGATCCTGAAGGACGAGTTCGATATTTCATTCGGCGTGGAGCGGGACAAGAAGGTGCTGGCGGTTGCGGGCGAGAAGAACCGGGTCCACGTGACCATCGTGGACAGGTGTTTCACGCGCTGCCCCGACACCGATGACGGCATCCGCGTAGCGCACAGAGACTGCGGCTTGCCGGAGGGCGGCGGCACGAATCCGTCGCCTTGATCGCTTGATCTCCGTGCTGCGGCGGTCTCAGATCCCGTCGCTCGAGTCGCCGGACTCTTCGGGGATCGCGCTCTGCGCGAGCTCTGCCGGGTCCTGCTGGTAGTAGCGGCTCAGCTGCTCGTAGAGCTCCGGATGCCGCTGCCTCAGCTCCACGGGCCTTTCGAAGAAGCACTCGGTAGTCACGGCGAAGAACTCGGCGGGGTCGGTCGCTCCATACGGGTCGATGAAGGTCCTGCGGTTGCGCTGCACGTCCCGTTCGAGCCTGCGGAATTCCCTCCCCAGCACGCGGGACCACTCCGCGTACATGGGCCGGGGGAGGAGCGGGGCTCCGTCGGCCTCCCCGGACTCCTGGTCGAGCTGGTGCGCGAACTCGTGGAGCACGACGTTGCGGCCGCTGCCGGCGCGCATGGAGCTCTTGCGGACGTCCTCCCAGGAGAGGACCACGGTTCCCCGGTCCCACGACTCGCCTTCCCGGACCTCCTCCCCTTCGTGGACCAGGCCGTCCGGATCCCTCTCGACTCTCGGGGCCACGTAGGTGGACGGATAGACGACGAGCGACTGGACCTTCGGGAAATAGTCCGTCTGCCGGTGGAGCAGGAGCAGGCAGGCGTGCGCCGCGACGGTCAAGCGGATCTCGTCGCGGATTTCCAGACCTCCGCACCCCTCGAAATGCTTCTCTGCCAGGAACACGAGGATGTGACGGCGCAGCTCCTCCCGGTCCCCTTCCGGAAGGAGTGAATAGAAGGGCGCGTTCTTCTCCAGCACCGGAAGCCACTCCGCGGGGAAGGCCCGGTTCCGGATCCGTTTTCTGCTCCAGCGCTTCAACAGAGGCATGGGACGGACGAACGGCGGAGATCAACCTGCGGACCCGTTCATTCGGATCCGTCAGCCATGGGACAAGATAAGAGGCCGCCCGTCCTTCGGTCAAGAGTCTGTCCGTCAACGCCCGTCTGCCGCGCTGCAATCATGATGACGGAGGCGGGGGGAGCCGGCCCCGGCGAAGCCCGGGGTCCACTGTGCTCCCACGTACTCCTCATGCCTCAGGATTTCGCGGCCTCGCATTGGAAATTTCTGAACAGTCTCCAGGAGCCGAATTCCAGGCAGGCTCCTAGGACAGGAGCCTGGACTTCAGGAATTCCCGGGCCCTGTGCTGTCGGGATTTGACCGCGGGAATCGAAATCCCCATTTGCCTGCTGACCTCCTTGAGGGAAAGCTCGTCACCCTTGAGAGCCAGAAACACGTCCCGGTAGCCGGGAGGCAGCTCGGACAAAGCCTGATTGAGCTTCGACCGGAGCTCGGTCCGGAAGATATGGGAGAGCGGCGATGGGGTATCCTGTCCCTGTCGTTGGTTCGAAGCCTCTATCAACAGGTCCTGTACGGCATCGTTCACGAAGAAAAGCCTGTTCCGCTTTTGCTTCCGCTCGTGCATGAGATAGGCATTGATGGTGACCCGGTAGATCCAGGTGGAGAGAGATGACCTTCCCTGAAAAGTCTTGATCTTGAGAAAAAGAGCCATGAGGACGTCCTGGAGGATGTCCTTCATGTCCTCCTGATCTCTGCAAAGCTGCCGGAGTTGCTGGAGGATCTTGGGGCGGTACCTCCTCTCCAGCTCCTCGAAGGCGCCCGCCACTTCTTGTTGTACCAGCTCGACCAGCTCGGATTCGGACGCCCAAGTCGGCAACATCGGCTGCTTCTGAGCTTGTTTCGATCTCGTTTGGCTGTTCATCGTTCCAACCTCCTTGGCATTTCCCCACGGTATTTCCCGCGGGATCTGGAATTCGCTCTCAGGGTGGTCGTGTGCGTACAGATAGGTTCAGCCCCACGTAGATCCATGTTAAGTGAATTGCGGCGGGCGCAAATCAGGTGATCACTCCATTTTAAAAGCGAGCACACCCCATTCGTGCGCGGGATACACCCACTTTTTGGAGGTAAATCAGGTAGATCGAGAGAGGGTTTGACCTCCCCTGCAGGAACGGCTCAGGGTCCGGGTGGATTTCCCGGAGGCGAGTCGGGGAGAAGGGCGAATCCGGCTGAAGGGACAAGACGCGAAAGTTCAGCGGGAAAACGAGCGCAGCGAGGAATGCAACGCCGCAGATGGGCGTTTTGGGACAGCCTCTGGCTAGGCGTTGCCGTTCAGGAGCTCATGCAGGAGAGTGATCGTCTCTTCGGGCGTTGAGCCGCCTTTGGTCAGGAACCCGTCGGCTCCTGCCTGGCGCGCTGCCTCCCGATACTCCGGGAGATCGTAGCTGGTGAGTATGATGACCGGCAGCTTCGGGTGTCGCGCTTTGATCCTCCTGGTCACCAGAAGTCCGTTCTCTCCCGGCATCCGGATATCCATGAAGACCAGATCCGTCGGTGCGTTCTCGATGATATCGAGCACGTTCGGACCGTCCGCGGCCTCTTCGATCGTGAGATCCTGCCGGTGACTCATGAGCAGATCCCGAAGGGAGTTCCGAAACACGGCATGGTCATCGGCGATGACAACTCGATACATGATCGCGCTTCTCTTCATGGAGACAAAAGCATTCTTTACCACTTCTGCCGCCTGCCATCGATCTATCGTCATATCCTAGGAAAAACTTTACCGGAAGTCAAAGATGTGTTACATAAAGGGAAGGCTTGATTTCGCACGAGGCAAGACCTTATCTGCGCCTTTCCACCATCTCCCTTGTCGCTCAAGGAGCGGCGGACACCGCGAGCCGGATAAGCCATGGCAAGAAAAAGGATTCTCATCGCAGAAGACCACACGATCCTGCGCGAAGGGCTGCGGGTTCTCCTTTCCTCGAACCCGGATTTCGAGGTCGTCGGAGAAGCCGAAGACGGCCGCGAAGCGATTCGCGGCACAGCGAGTCTCAAGCCGGATCTGGTCCTGCTCGATCTCTCCATGCCGAGAATGAACGGCATGGAGGCGATCTCCGAGATCAAGAGGACCTCCCCCGTCACCAAGATCGTTGCTCTGACGGTCCACAACGCCGAAGAATACGTGCTTGCAGCCCTCCAGGCCGGCGCCGACGGCTATGTTCTCAAAGATGCGAAGCATTCCGAGCTCGTCATGGCGTTGCGCAGTGTTTTCTCAGGGAAACGCTACCTGAGCCCCGGAGTGTCCGAAAAGATCATCGAAGGCTACCTGGAAGGCAAGAAGGTAACCCAGTGCGGCTCCACCTGGGATTCTCTGACCCGGCGGGAGCGGGAGATCCTCAAGCTCATCGCCGAGGGTTTCAAGAACAAGGAAATCGCCGACTTCCTCCATCTCAGCGTCAAGACCGTGGAGAAGCATCGCTCCAACATCATGGAGAAGCTGAACCTCCACAACGTCTCGGCCCTGACCGCCTACGCCATCGAAAAGGGGCTGGTCACCTCGGTCCGTTCCTGATATCCGTCTGTTCTTTTTTGCTCGGGAAACGCTCCCTCTGCGAGCGCAGAGCAGTGTTAAGCAGAGGAGGTCATTCCCGCGAAAACAGACCGTGTCATGACCCGACGTCGCCTGCCTTCTCCGTCATTCCGGCGCAGGAGGCTGTGTCGCAAGCCGGCCAGACCCTGCTCCCAATCTTTCCGTCACCCCGGCGCAGGCCGGGGTCCAGTCACTGTTACCCGACAATCACCGCTGTGCACGGTCCACCCTCCTGGATCCCGGCCCACACGCGCTTCGCAAGCGGGCCGGGACGACGTCGGTCCCGTCGATCATGAACTCCGTGCCGCCAGCACACACTCTCTCCGGATTCTCCGCGCCATGTTCGTGAAGATCCAGTCCACGCCCCGATTGATCTCGCGATAGAGGCAGTTGATCGAGGCGATGTGTCCGGTGGCGACCTTCTGTCCCGCCGCCTTGTGTTTCTCCAGGATGGGGCGGGTAAGGAGCAGGTAGTGGGCCGCCAGGCCTGCGTATCGCCGGTTGAGGCTGAGGGAGCTCAACAGGTCCACGTTCCGTTCCGCCACGGGCAGGAAGCACGACGGCGGCGCGAATTCGATCTGCTCGAATACCGAAGGCGCGAGTGAGAGCAGATGGAAATCACTCTCCGGGGCGAGCAGGCGGAAGAGGTCCGAGAGTTTCCTGTTCTGGCGAGCCGGGTCCGGCCACCGCTCCTCTTTGAGCTCGGCCATGAGGTGCATCTTCCCGCCGTATCTCTCGACCACGCTCTCCAGCGGCGGGATCCGGGGAAAGCCCTTGCGCAGCTCACGCAAGGTCATTTGCGCGATCTGCTGACCGGACCCGAACAGCCGCCTGAGATCCCGATCGTGAAACACCACCGGCTCCAAGTCCTTGGTCCAACGGATGTCGAGCTCGATGCCCCAGGTTCCGTCCTCGAGGGCCGCATCGAAGGCCGGCAGGGTGTTCTCGAGCAGGTGACGATTGTCGTGCTCGCCGCGGTGAGCGACCAGCCGGACCTGGTCCAGCAGGGCCGGGTCCGGACAGGGCTGAGCGAGCCTCGCAAAGAGGAAATCGGTGGCGGGTACGAAGATTCTCTCGAGAAGATCGGAAATCGGCATCCCGGCTCGCCTCACTGGAACGCCGAGAGGCCGGTCAGGTGCTGCCCGATGATGAGGGTGTGGATCTGGTCGGTGCCCTCGTAAGTCTTGACGGATTCGAGGTTGCACACGTGCCGCATGATCGGGTACTCGTTCGAGATGCCGCTCGCTCCGAGAATTTCCCTCGCAGTCCGCGCGGTCTCCAGGGCCATGGCCACGTTGTTTCTCTTGGCCAGGCTGATCTGCACGGCCTGGACCGTGCCCTGGTCCTTGAGCCGGCCGAGCTGGTAGGCCAAAAGCTGTGCCTTGGTGATCTCCGAGGCCATCCGCACCAGCTTCTCCTGGATGAGCTGGAACCCTGCGATCGGGCGGTCGAACTGGATCCTCTCCTTGGCATAATCCAGGGCCGCGTGAAAGCAGGCCAGGGCCGCCCCGATGCTCCCCCAGGCGATGCTGTAGCGGGCCTGGTTCAGGCTCATCAGGGCCGCCTTGAGCCCTCGGGCACCGGGAAGCCGGTTGGCGGCGGGAATGCGGCAGTCTTCGAAGGAAAGCTCGGAGGTGAAGGACGCCCGGAAGGAGAGCTTCCCCTGGATCTCGCGGCTGGTGAAACCGGGCGTGCCCTTCTCGACGAGGAATCCCTGGATGCCTTCGTCGGTCCGGGCCCACACGAGGGCCACGTCCGCGACGTGGCCGTTGGTGATCCACATCTTGGCCCCGTTGAGCACGTACGAGTCGCCGTCCCGGACGGCCCGGGTGCGCATGCCCGAGGGGTTGGATCCGAAGTCCGGCTCGGTGAGCCCGAAGCACCCGACCTCCTTGCCCCTAGCCAGGGCCGGGAGCCAGCGGTCTTTCTGTTCTTCGCTGCCGAACGTGTAAATGGGGTACATGACCAGCCCGCCCTGGACGGAGCTGAAGCTCCGGACCCCGCTGTCGCCCCTTTCGAGCTCAGCCATGGCCAGCCCGTAGGCGACGGCGTTGATCCCGGCGCAGCCGTACCCGGACAGGGTGGACCCGAACAGGCCCAGATCCCCCATCCGCGACGCCAGGTGCATCGGGAAACGCCCTTCGCTGTATTGCTGCTCGATGATGGGCAGGACCTCCTGGTCCACGAAATCGCGGACCGTGTCCCGGATCATGCGCTCCTCGGTCGTGAGGAGCGCCTCGAGCCCAAACAGATCCAGACCTTCGAAACGTTTCATACGCTTCTCCTCATTGCTCGGGGCGTTCCGGGACCCCGCGCCAATCGATTGCAGTGCGGCTGCGTTTCCACCGCCTCTGCCCCACTTATAGCCGCGCCGGGCACACGGAATCAACCGCACGGAGAGTTGTCAGTCAGCAGCCTGTCGGTCAGTTGTCGGTTGCCAGCGAAGAAGGAGGGCCGGAGAAGTAGATCGAATCGTGATGGGGGTGAGTCATTACGGCCCTGCTTCCGGGCCGTGCATGTTTCGTCATCCCGGCCCACCTGCGGAGCGCGTGGGAGCCGGGATCCAGAAGTCTGCATCCGGAACAGCTGCAATTACGCTACCACCATGGGGCGCAGGGACTGGATTCCGGCCTGCGCCGGAATGACGGAAGTAAGGGTACTGCCACGGCTATGTAGAGCCTGTCCCAACAGGCTCGATTTCAGAGGCTGTTCAAAAATGCCCAGATGCAAGGCGCACGAAGTCCTGAGGAACGAGGCGTACATGGAAGTACGCCGCAGTGACGAAGCACAAGTGCAACGCCGCAGATGGGCGTTTTGGGACAGCCTCTATGTAGCTGCCGCAGAGTCCTCCGGAATGACTGGTCGGATGAGCTGGATCTGACGCTTATGACGCAGCCTCGAAAGCGGGGGTCCCCTGCGCATCGGGATCCCGGCTCGCGGCCGCCGGCTGGCCGGTGATGACCGGCTCTCCTGCGGGACCGCGATCTCAAAATGCGTTCTCGCGCGGCGGCGCTACTTGCAGAGCTTTTGAAAGCCGGCCAGGGAAAAGTCGTTGCGATCCGCAGTGGCGAAAAACTGCGTGCGGTGCCTTGGGGTGTAGTAGTTGATCACAGTCGTGTGGTCGGTCCGGTCGTCGGTCGCGACCATGCAGCCGAGTGCTACCAGGCGTACGCCGCTCGCCCCGTTTTCAAAGCCTGCCTGCGGCTGCCACTCCGTCTTCCAGTAGCTGCCGGAGCGGTCGTGAATGACCTTGAAGATGGGCTGGTAGAACTCCGCGTCGAGCCACAGGTACTGGTAGCCGTAGTTGTAGTACGGGTCCTTGGCCCTGGCTTCCAATATGTAGGTCGGACGCCTGACCCACACGACATTGGTGGGAAACCAGGGGGCGCCGGTGTAGCCCGGTTCCTGATATCCCCAGATGATCTCTTTGACCGCTGCTCCGGTCATGTATTCCCCGCGATCGTTGGCCTCCAGGGGTTGAGGCTCGGGATCGAGAAAGGGTATGAGCTGATCCGCCTTGCGGAGAATCTTCCACGAAAAGGAGTTGACCTTGCCCGCGTAACCCCACGCGTCGTCCATCGTGAAATCCGAGCCCAGGAAGGCGTCGGAGCGGTTGGCCGGGCTCACGCGCCGGACCCTGCGGATGGCCGGCAGGTAGGTGAAGGTGCTGTCCGGCCGCTCGTCCCGGTAGCGAAGGGTCAGCACGTTGGTGCCTGCGATGTCGAACGGCGCCAGCACGCGGACGATCGAGCAGACCTCGAGGTTGTCCGGGTTGGGCTCCCCGCGGATCGCGGCATAGCCGTCCAGCACGTAAGTCCGGTAGTCCAGCTCCACTTCCCGGTGGAATCCGGCCTCCCGGGTGATATAGGCGGCCTGAAAGGGGCAGAGCATGTTGCCGGTCGCGTACCCGTAATAGAACTTGTTGTACATGAGCTTGGATCCGGCTTTCGAATCCTCGAGATCGATCTGCGGAAAGGGCAGGCCGGTCACGAAGGCCGGGAGCTTTCCGGTCTTCACGTCCACGATCAGGCCGTTGTCGTCCACATCGTATCTGCGCGCATTGAGGGCCAGGGATTCCCGGCACCCGGGGGGCAGGAACTCGTTCGGGGAGAAGCTCAGCGCGGCCACATGCAAGACGTCGCCGCGCCGGATCCAGTTCAGGACCGACTCGGGCAGGAGTCCCTCGGCCTCTTGCCAGTTGGTTCGATCGATCACGTCGCCGGGGGCCGCTCCCGCGGCGGCGGCAGGCATAGCCCGGGTCAGGGCCCAGAGGCCGAACAGGCAAGAGAGCAGCCGCAGCCGCTTCTTCTCTCTCATCACGCCCTTCCTCTCCCGGCGGGAGCCGCCTCGAACAGAGCTTCCACAATGCCCAGCGCAACCCCTTCGAGCGACGCAAAGACCCAGTCGGCCTCGCGGATCTCCTCCGCGGTCGCCGAGTGGGTCAGTCCCAGGACCCTCATCCCCGCGAGCTTGGCCGAGCGGATTCCCTGGCTGGAGTCCTCGATGACCAGGCACTCCGCGGGCCGGACCTCCGCCCCCCTGCCGCCGGGCGCGACGGCCCGGTTCAGGCGCTCCAGGGCCTCGAGGTACGGCTCCGGGTCCGGTTTGGTGCGGGTCACGTCTTCTCCGCTCACGATCGCCGAGAACAGGCGCTCGATGCCGGCCTCACGCAGCGTCCAGTCGATTTCCGAGCGCAGCGCCATGGAAGCCAGCCCCAAAGGGTACTTCTGTGCGGCCGCGCGGATGAATTCGACGACACCCGGAAAAAAGCGGGTGTTCTGCTTCAGCAGTTCCTGGTAGTAGGCGGATTTTCTCCCGACCAGGACCTCCATGCCGCCTGCCCGTCGAATCCCTTCCGGGTCCGCAAAAGCCCACTGGAAGCACTCGACGTCGTTGAACCCCAGGCAGTCGCGGTAATAGGCTTCCCGCGAAATCGTGACGCCCTCTTCGGCCAGGACCCGCCTGAGGGATTCACAGTGGTGCTCCTCGTCGTCCAGAATGACGCCGTTGAAATCGAAGAAGATGGCTCTGAGCATCATATCCAGTCTCTGCGCCGCCGTGCGGCGGCCGGAGCGCAGCCGCCGGCCGAGCGGCCGCCGCCCTGCGGGAGACCTGTGAAAATCTCCGGTTCATGACTATAATGATCGGCGAATCGGGGCCGCAACTGAACTCCCCTTTGCGCGACCCGCATCCGGCCGTCCATTCCGAGAGCCGTATGATGAGAGCTTCTTGACATGATCCTGCCCCGTCCCGGGTGCGGCAAACACCCCAAGGTCATTCTGTTCGACATCGATGCGACGCTCCTGCTCAGCGGCCATGCCGGCACCCGGGCCATCGAGCGCGTCTTTCGCACGCTCTACGGGATGGCGGACGCCATGGACGGCATCTTGCCGGACGGGAAGACCGATCCGTTGATCTTCCGCGAGATCCTGGAAAAGAAGCTGAGCCACCTGTCGAGTGACGAAGAGATCCCGAGGGTCTCAGGGGTCTACATCGAGTACCTGCAGGAGGAGGTGGCGCGCTCTCCCGGCTTTCGGCTGATGAAAGGAGTCCGGGAGCTGCTGGCCCTCCTCTCTAAGTCCGAAAGGGTGCTGCTGGGTCTCGCCACCGGGAACCTCGAGCCGTGCGCCTGGATCAAGCTCCGCAGGGCGGGCCTCGACGGCTACTTCCGCTTCGGGGGCTTCGGAAGCGATGCCGAAGACCGGACGGAGGTCGTCAGGACCGCGCTCCGCAAGGCCGAGAGAGAGCTGGGACATCCCGTGTCCCGAGATCGGGTTTGCGTGATCGGCGACACGCCGCGCGACATCCTCCACGCCCGGGAGGCCGGGGTCCGCACGGTGGCGGTGGCCACGGGACGGAGCACCCTCGCGGAGTTGGCCCGGTACGGGCCCGACTACCTGCTGCCGGACCTTTCCGATACGGAGCGGGTCGCCCGCATCTTCGTGGAAGACACCGAGCCCGAGGCCGCCGGCCCCGAAACGGAGGCGGCGTCCCCGATCAGGGCTCCCTGACCTTTACCCTGTGGAACCTCTTCTTGCCGGCCCGGAGCAGGATCGAGCCCTGTTCCATGTCCGACATGCCGATCTTCTCGTCAAAGGCCTCCAGGCGCCGTTCGTTCACGTAGGCGCCTCCCTGCTGGATGAGCCTCCTTGCCTCCGCCCGGCTCTTGGTGAGGCCGACCTCCTCGAGTAGCTGCCAGCCCGGAACCCCCTCCTCGAGGCGGCGCCTGTCGACCTCCGTGGTGGGCACGCCTTGCATTTCCCCTCCGGAGACCGTGCGGCTCTGGAACAGCCTGCGGGAAGCGTCCCGGGCCGCACGCGCCTCTTCTTCGGAATGCGTGATCTTCGTCGCCTCGAACGCCAGGATCTCCTTGGCCTCACGCAGGCCCTCTCCGCCGAGGCCTCCGAGCCGCCGAACGTCCTGCATGGGGAGGAAGGTGAACAAGGCGAGAAACCGTTCCACGTCCTGGTCGTCCACGTTGATCCAGTACTGATAGAACTCGTAGGGAGAGGTCCTCTCCGGGTCCAGCCACACGGCCCCGGTGGCCGTCTTTCCCATCTTGGCTCCGGAGCGCGTCGTGAGAAGAGGGAAGGTGATGCCGAAGAGCTGGGGGCCGCCCAGGCGCCGGGTGAGATCGATGCCGGCGCAGATGTTGCCCCACTGGTCCGCGCCGCCCATCTGGAGCCTGCAGCCGTGATGCTTCCAGAGGTGCCAGAAGTCGTAGGCCTGGAGCAGCATGTAGTTGAACTCGATGAAGTTCAGGCCGCTCTCCTGTTCCATCCTCAGGCGGTACGATTCGGCGGCGAGCATGCGGTTGACCGAGAAGTGGCGCCCGACGTCCCGCAGGAACTCGATGTACTTGAGCTCGCCGAGCCAGTCCGCGTTGTTGAGGAGCAGGGCCTTCCCCTGGCTGAAGTCGAGATAGCGCGAGAGCTGCCGCTTGAGTGCGTCCGCATTGGCGTCGACCTCGCCGACGCTCATGACTTTGCGCATCTCGGTCTTGCCGCTCGGGTCGCCGACGAGCCCGGTGCCGCCGCCCACGAGCACGATGGGCCGGTGCCCGCAGCGCTGCATGTGGACGAGGCTCATGATCGGCTCCAGCGAGCCGGCGTGCAGGCTCGGCGCCGTCGGATCGAATCCGATGTAGCAGGTCGCCGGCTCCTCCAGGAGCTTCCCGACCGCTTCGTCGTCGGTCGTTGCCTCGACGAAGCCCCGTTCCCTCAGGACGTCCAAAACGTTTGTCACCGCTGCTCTCCTCTGCGGATCGTGATCGGTCACCGGCCGGCCGTTTCAGGGCAACGCCAGGGGCGGCAAGCCTTCCTGGATTCTTCTGAGGATATCCCAGAACGCCCCCTTGTGGCCCCGCTTCAGGGCTTCCACCAGGACCTCGTTGGTGTTGTAGTTGTAGTTGGAAGCACGGCCGCGTCCGGCGGGCAGGAAGAACCTGCGGTCCCCCCCCACGCGCCCGGCAAGCTCCTCCTCCCATCCTTCGCCCAGGTCTGCCGAAACGAAGAAAACCGGGTGCAGGAGGTCCTCGTTTCCCTGCACGGCCCCCCTGAGGTTCGGGTTCTTCCGGAGCGGTCCCTGCCCGCGCACCTCCCGACCGAGCGCCGTGCCGGGATAGACCCGGATGCCCACGTTCAGGCCCACCCGATCCACGCCCAGGTCTCGGCAGAGCTCGACGGCTTCCGCCAGGGACCGGCGCGTCTCGCCCGGGCCCCCCAGGAGAAGGTCGAACATGAAAGGGAGACCGGCGTCGCGGGCGGCCCGTGCCGTCCGCTCGAGGTCGTGCGCCCGGTGACGGCGCCCGAGGCGAACGAGCAGGTCGTCCCGGCCGTGGTCCACGCCGAAGTTGATGCCGGCGCAGCCCGCCCGGGCCATGCGCTGCGCCAGCGCGCCGTCGAAGCCTTCGGGCGAGGCGTACGCGTACCAGCGGAACCTTTCGGACAGCCCCTCGGCGCGGATCGCTTCGCACACCTCGGTCGCGTGCTCGGGCGGAACGTTGAATTCGCTGTCGCAAAGGTGGAGGACCGTGACTCCCTGCCGCAGGAGGGAGCGGATCTCTTCGAGCAGGATCTCGATCGGCTTGCGCAAGACGGTCCTGCCCTTGGCCACCGGATCCACGCAATACACGCACGCTCCGGTGCAGCCCCGCTTGGTCTCGAGGCCGACCATGCCGCCCCTCCGGAAGTACTCCAGGTTTCGTACGACGGCGCGGGGCGAGAAGAAATCCGCGTCCATCTGCGGAGGGCTCGGGGCATTCGAGAGCAGATCGGCCCCGTCCTTCCAGACCACTCCGGGCAGGTCCGGGTAACGGTCCCGATCGCCCAGAGCGCCCAGCAGCCCGAGGAGGTCCTTTTCCGAAGCGCCTGCGACTCCCAGGTCCGCGCCGATGAAAGCCAGAACCTTCTCCGGAGCCACGGAGAAGCCGCAGCCGCCGGTGATCACGGGAACCGCAAAGGCTTTCTTGAGGCTCTCCACGAGCGCACGATACCCGGGAAGGAACGACTCCTGGCTGGCGTAGTAAGCGTCGTCGAGATTTCGCAGGGTCACGAGAACCGCGGCAGGCTGCGGTCCCCGCAGGGCGCGCCAGAACGAGAGAGGGATTTCAGCGCCGGACGGTTGGTCCAGGCACAGGTCCACGACCGTGCAGCCGATGCCTCGGCTGAGCAGGGCCTGCCCGATGGAATCCGCGGCCAGCGGAGCCACCGGGGGCTGCATCCGGTTCGGGTTGATGAAGAGAATGTCCATGGGCGGGGACCAGCAGGTATGCGGGCAGGTCAGCCTGAGCCACGGGTTTCCTCGGTTTTCGATGCGACGAATCATGCTAGGGGAAAGACCCCGTAGTGTCAAACCCTGGAGGCAGCGGGACCGCTTCGGCAGCCGGGGCTCCGCCGGCCCGAAATCTTGTAGGCGCGACGCATGTTGGCGCCCTCCTCCAGAGAAGCCCTCCTGCGGGCTTCCTTGACCCGCCTGCGGCGCAACCTCTATAGTCGAGTCTGCTCGTGGACGATCGCCCGCTCACGAGCGACCCGCCCTCGCAAACGCTTCCGCCCGCGGTCGAGAGGGTTCTCACTCAAGCGGTCAGGCAGGGGCATGGACGTACCTGGACGATCCCGCGAAGCCGAGGACGGGCTGCGGCTTACTCAGGCCCTTCCGGCGGAAGGCCTCCGCCTCGGGCGGTTTTCACCGCTGCGCCTGCTCCTGTCTTTGCTGGTGTCCGGCGCGGTCGTCTACGGGCTGCTCCGGTTTGCGCAGGTGCCGCCCGGGCAGATCTGGAGCACCTTGAAGAACACTTCCCCGGCAGCCGTCCTCTGCGGGCTCCTGCTTCATTTCGCCACCTACTGCCTGCGATGTCTCCGCTTCCGGTTGCTCGTCCACTCGCGCAGCGTCCCGGTCAAACGACTGCTGGACATCGTGCTGGTGCACAATTTCATGAACCATTTCCTGCCCCTCAGGGCCGGAGAGCTGACCTACGTGTATCTGCTTCGGCGGAGGGAAGGGGTGCCGGTGGCGGAGGGGCTGACCACCCTCGTCATCTCCCGCTGCCTGGATCTCGTTTCGTTCACGCTCTATTATCCCCTGGCGATCCTCGCCCTCCATCTGGGCGGGTTCGCGTTTCCGCCGTTCGTGCGCCGGGCCCTGTGGGCCGCGGCCCTCCTGTTTCTTCTGCTCATGGCCCTGCTGGTGGCCCTGTCGTGGAAGGGAAGGGCGCTGCTCGACCGGTTCGAGCGCACTTCTTGGGTTCGAGGGCTGCGGAGGCGGTCTCGTCTGGCGAAGCTCGTGCTGGACAAGCTCGAGGAGGTCAGCCTCGGGTTCGAGCACCTGGGCAACCGGAGAATCTATTGGAAGGCGCTTGCCCTTTCACTCGCAACCCTCGGGCTGGTCTATCTGGTCGGGTACGTGCTTCTGACCGGCATGGGCTACTTCATTTCGTTCCCTCTGATCATCGTCTGCTCCACGCTGGCCAGCCTGGGTTTCATGCTTCCCCTGTACAGCTTCGGCGGTTTCGGCACCCTGGAGGCCGGCTGGACCGTGGGCTGCATGATGGCCGGTTTCTCCAAGGAGATGGCGCTGGCCAGCGGCTTCAGCTTCCACATCCTCGTGCTGGCCTACGTCACGCTCATGGGGATCGTGGGCATGGTCCGTATCGGCGCCTCCGGCGGCCGTGGCCCGGAAGAACCGCTTTTCTGTCAGGAGCGCGCGCCCGGCAGGAAGGAGCCATGAGCCTTGCCAGCGCTCAAGGCCCGGTGTGAGAAAGCCCTGTTCGCCGCGTGCATGGCTCTCGCCCTGGCGGGCGCCGGCGGACCGGCCTTTGCCTTCAGGTCCCAGGCGATCCCCATTCCCGGCGAGATCCAGGAGATCCGGGCCGACGATCTCGGCGGAGATGGGCAAAAGGAGATCTTCGTCAGCACGAACCGGGTCGACGGCAAGCGCATCGAACGGCTCATCCGCGTGTTCGCATGGCCCGGCGAGTCGGAGCCCGCCCTTCTGGTCCCTCAAAGCTCCTGGGCCGTGGACCCGGAAGCCGTCTTCTGGGATACGGGTCCCGAGGGCTCGAGCGCGCACCCGTCCCGGTCCCTGTACTTTCTTTCCTGCCACGGTCTGTGGAGGCTGCCCGGGAGAGGCGCTGCGCCCGGCAAGCCTCTGTGCCAGGTGCGCGAGCCCCTTCTGGTGGCCTCGTCCCAGGAGGACGGCTTCCCCTGCCTCGACTTCATCCGCGACTGGGATGGAGACGGAAAGGAGGAGGCCTTGCTGCCGCAGAGTCGGAAAGCCCTGTTCTTCCGCCTGAACGGGAACGGCTCCTGGGAGCTCTCCGATGCGGCCGAGGTCAGTCCCTACTCGATGTACAACAACAATGTCCTGTTCGGCCGGAAGGTGGGGAGCTACGAGTTTCTGTCGGTCATTCTTTTCCCGCTGTTCGAAGCGGCCGACCTGAATCGGGACGGGCGGACGGACCTCCTGGTGCTGCGGGACGGAAAGGGCCTGCCCTTTCTCAGGGGCGAAGACGGACGCCTCGGCGGCCAGGGCGAGCCGTGGGACCTGGACATCCGGACGGCCGAGGAGAGGCTGCGCCACAGGGCGACTCTGTCCTACAGGGTGGCGGACCTGAACCGGGACGGATGCGCCGACGCGGTGGTCCACAAGGTGGGGGTCAATTTTGCCAGCTGGGATTCGGAGACCGCCGTTTTCCTGGGCAACCCGGGCGGGTCGGCCGGAGGCAAGCCGGACCTGAGCTTCTCTTCCCGGGGGCTCCTTTCGGGTTTTTCCCTGGAAGATCTGGACGGGGACGGATTTTCCGATCTGACGCTCTGGTCGGTGCGGATGGGGATCTGGCCGATGATCGAGATCCTGCTGAGAAAGGTCGTCCACGTGAAAGCCGAGTCCTACTACGGTGCCTGGCCCCCCGGCTTTCCGGAGGAACCCCAGACCAGCAGAGGGTTCGAATTCACCATCGACACGGCGCGGCCGGGGTTCTTCAGCGGGCTCGTGCCGAACACGGAAGCCGATCTGGACGGCGACGGCTTGAAGGACATGGTTGCCGCCATCGGGAGCGATGCGCTGGGGGTCTACCTGGGGCAGCCGCGGAAAGGATTTGCGTCGAGCCCGTGGAAGACCGTCGAGGAGAAAGGAGTTGCCCGCATGAACTACGTCCGGGTCGAAGACCTCGACGGTGACGGGCTCTGCGACCTCATGGCCTACGAAGCGCACAAGGATCTGTCGGTCCTTCACGTCTGGACCCGCCGCTGAAGGGCCGCAACGGCGTGCGTTTTCCGGGCTGCGGGCCCCTTCCATCATGCGCCCTGTCCCCCGACTTCCGAGGTGCAAGGCCAGATGGGACACATGTATTTCTCCTCCTGCATCGGTGAAAGCGAGCCCGGGCGACGGCGGTTTCGAGACACACCCTTGAGAGGCTGGTGAGAAATGGCCGGATGCAAGGCAGGCGAAGTCCTGAGGCCTGTTCCGAGGAGCGAGAGCGACGAGGAAACCCCCGGCTGCAGCTGACTGCCGCACGACTGCGTACGGGGGATCGCTTCGCTGCGCTCGCAACCGGCGCCGCAGATGGCCGTTTCTCGCCAGCCTCTAGAGAGGAGGGCGGCCATGCAGTTTGACTCATGGGTGCTGGATTCGATCTTGTATCTCTTCTTTTTCCTCGTGCTGCGGGAAGGCCGCGTGGTCCTGGGAAGGGAGAAGGCCAGCCTTTTCCTTTGGGGATCGATCCTGTGGACCGGCGTCATCGAGAACTTGATGGTGATCCTGGGCGGCTATGACTACTTCGCCTATGCGAGTCACTACCGGTTCGGCGGCCAGGTGATCGAGGGCTATGCAGGCTGGTTCGCCTTTCTGCTGTTCGTGCCGCTCTGCATCTGTCTGGGCTGGTTCCTGCTCAGCCTCCCTGCCTTCGTGATCGCCGACCGCCTGCTCGGGCAGCGGAACATCTGGCTCAAGGCCACCTTCGCAGCCGCGACCCTGGTGAGCTTCGACATGCTCCTCGACCCGATCTCGGTCGTAAACGAGTGGTGGCGATGGACTTCCCCCGGCTACTACCTGCGCGGCGTGACGGTGAGCAACTATATCGGGTGGTTCTTTCTTCTCTTCTTCTTCGGCGCGGTCTTCGAAAGGACCGTCATCCAGAGGAGAGGGTTCGCCTGGCTCGCCCGGATCGAGCGTCTGATCTTTCGTGCGGACACACGGAACCTGTCGGCTGCCGCCCCCGTGTCGCTGGGCCGCATCTTCTATTTTCGGCTGGCAGCCTTCCTCCCGGTCTTCCTGGTGAGCTGCATGGCCGTCTCCACGGTCGTCACGCTCCTGGCCGCCAACAACTGGGGGCCTTTCGACAGCGTCTTTCCGAACGAGGCCCTCACGCGCTACTTCCGGCAGCCTTGAAGGACATGAAGGAAAGCCTCGCGCAGCACGGGCTCCGATCCAGGCAGCCCGTCAGGGAGGTCGAAATGAATGCCGATGCGATCGTCCTTGGACCCGAAACGCGCACCGTGCTGTTGGCCAAGCTCCGCATGGCCTTGTTCCTGTTCCTCCTCTTTCTCATCCACATCGCCGAGGCCGGTCTCACCTTTCCCTTCAAGGGGCACGAGACTTCCACGCAGAACGTGCTCTACGGCCTCGTCGTGACCGCGCCTTTCAACGCGGTTCTGCTCGCATTCGCGCTGGCGGTCTGGAGGGACTTGTCTGTACGGAGGAGGGAAGCCCGCAAGGCGGAAGCTCCCGGGCGCGAGGGGAAGACGGCGGCCCGTTGAGCCGGTACGCGTGGCGGAGGACGGCCTTTGGGGCGGACCGCCAGGTGAAAGGTGAAGGTCAAAGGGCAAAGTGAAAAGGGGGCGAGTGGCGCTCCGCTTGCACCTTTACTCTTCTCCCAGAGTGCGCCCGCCGCCCGCCTTCTTGGCTCGAAAGAGGCGGTCCGCCGCCCTGTGGAAGAGCCCGTCCGCGCTCTCCCCCTCCAAGGCCTGGCAGATCGCCAGGCTCATTCCGACCCCCGGGCCGGACTGGCCGGAGGCCGCGCGAATCCGTTCGCAGATCCGCAGCGACTGTGCGCGATCGGTTTCGGGCAGGATGGCCGCGAAAGTATCCGCCTCCAGGCGGAAGATGCTGTCCACTTCGCGGCGTGTCTGCGCGATCAGGAGGCGGCCGATGGAGGCGAGCAACTCGTCTCCGGCATCGTTCCCGTGCCTCTCGTTGAAGTCCTTGAACGCGTCCAGGTCGAGGAGGCAGAGGGCCAGCGGATTTCTCTGCCGGCAGGCTCGCTTGAGCTCCCGGGTGAGAAAGAGGTGGAAGGCTTTCCGGTTGTACAGCCCGGTCAGCGGGTCTCGCAGATTGGCTTCTTCCTGAAAGGCGGCGAGCAGCCTGTCCGCCGTGATGTCCCGCAGGATCTCCACGATCGCCTGTATCTGCCCGTCCGCATCGAGGACGGGGTAAGCCCGGCCCTCCAGGTGTTGCTCTTCTCCATTGCGCGAGCGCCGGGGCAAGGCGACCGGCCCCGCGGCGACGCGGCTCTCGAAAGCCCTGGCGGCCGGGCACCCTTGCGGTCCGCCTCCGCAAGGTGCGTCGGATGCGAACAGGGCCTCGTGGCACTTGATGCCGGCCGGATCCCGTTGGGCGCCCCGGAGCCAGGCCGCGGCCGTCCCGTTGACGGCCAGGATGCGGAGCTCTCCGTCCAGGACGAGGACCCCGTCGCTCGTCCCCTGGAACAGGCTTTCGATGAAGCCGGAGCTCTGCCGTATGCGGTCCATGGGGGCGTGGCGCGCCGCAGCTTTCTTCATCGATCGGACCTCCTCATTCTCTGTATATTGCCGCGAACACCGCCCGGTTTCCCCTGCTTCAGGAGGCTCTCGAAAAAGACCCTCTGGAGAGGCTGGGGAGAAATGGCCAGATGCAAGGCGCGCGAAGTCCTGAGGAGCGAGGCGTACATGGCAGTACGCCGCAGTGACCCCGGCTTGCGCCGGGGCAGGCTCCCCCGCCTCTATGCCGCGCCATGAGCGCAACGCCGCAGATGGCCATTTATCGACAGCCTCTCTCAGCAGGAGGGGCCCGGCTCCAAAACCTTCTCCAGGGATAGGGAGAGGAGCTCGGGCGCCTGGTGCACGGGGAGATGCCAGATTCTCGCCTCGGAACCGACGGGAAGGTCCGGGACGCTGTCGGAGCCCGCGCTCGCGCCCGGGTGTGTCACGATCAGCTTGACCCTGGGATTGATCGTGACCATGCGGTGCACGGGCGAAGGAGAGGATCGGCCCCCCGAGCGGCCGTCCAGAATGACCCAGTCGATCTCGTCCTTGCGCCGGCTGTAAATGTCGAGAGCTTCCTGGCCGCTCTCGGCCGGGATGACGTCGTAGTGCATTCGGGAAAGGACGTCCCGGAAGAGGTCGCGGGTGGCCGGGTCCGGGTCGGCCACGAGAATCCTGCCGGCCCTGGCCCCCTTGCCCTTTTCGGCCGTGGCGGGCGGCGGTGCAGGTGCGAGCCTCGGGAAGAGCAGCCGGAAGGTCGAGCCGCTTCCGGGTCTGCTGTTCACGAGGATCTCCCCCCTGTGCTTCTTCACCATGCTGTACACCACGCTCAGACCCAGCCCGGTGCCTTTTCCGGGTTCTTTGGTGGTGAAGAAAGGATCGAAGATCCGGGGCAGGTTCTCCTCGGCGATGCCCAGGCCCGTGTCCTCCAGGACGATCTCGACCAGGGCCTGTCCGCCCCCTTTCTCGGCCTTGCCCCCGACCGCCGAGGGGCGGTGGACCGCGGTGGCGACGCGAATCCGTCCGCCCTCGGGCATGGCGTCCCGGGAGTTGAGAAGGATGTTCATCAGGATCTGATCGATCTGGTCCGGGTCGGCCTCGATCCGGCCCGCCTCCGGGTCGAGCTGGAGCTGAACCTGGATCTTGGACCCGAGGGTGCTGCTCAGAACGCTCAGGGTTTCGTGGATCCGTCTGTTGACCTCCACCGGCTTCCGCTCCAGGGCGGCGGCCTCCCGGCTCATGCCCAGAAGCTGGCGCGTGAGCCCGCAGGCCTTCTGGGTCATCCTGTGAAGGATCTCCGCCGAGCGGCCGATTGCAGGGACTTCCCTGGCCTTCAGGGTGAGCAGCTCCGCCTGCGGCAGGATGGCGGTCAGGATGTTGTTGAACTCATGGGCAAACCCGCTGGCGAGGGTGCCCAGGGACTCCATCTTCTGGTGGTGAACGATCTGCTGCTCGAGAGCTTTCCAGGCGGTGATGTCGAGCAGGCATCCCTGCACGGCCCTGGCGCCCTGAAACTGGATCGGGCCGTACCCGTGCAAGGCATTGCGGCGGGTGCCGACCCGCGTCTTGAGCACGACCTCCTCGACGCCCGCTGAGGCCTCATCCAGCCCGTACGCAGCGATCGAGGACCCCTCCATGGGGACCGGCTCGAGGAAGCGCGCAAGGGAGCGGCCGACGAGCGCCTCCGCGTGGTGGCCGAGGAGCTGGCAGAGCTTTCGGTTCACCAGCCGGATCTGGCCGGCCTGCTCGATGTAGACCCCCACCATGGATTGCTCGAACAGGTTGCGGTACTTGGCCTCGGATTCCACCAGTGCCCGGGTGCGCTCCTCGACCTTCTTCTCCAGCTCGAGGTTGAGCACCCTGAGCTGCTCGGCGTAGCGGCGGCTTTCGATCCGGCTCTGTCGAAGCAGGAGCCCGCTCTGAAGCACCTTCTTGAGGTCCCGAGGCCCGAATTCCCCCTTCTTCAGGTAAAAGAAGACCCGCGCTTCGGTCGCCTCCACCGGAGGCCAGTCCTTCTCGAAGCCGGTGATGACGATCAGAATGATCTCCTCGTCCGCTTTTTCCCGTATGCGCCGGATGAGCTCCGGGCCCGACATGCCGGGGAGCCTGAGATCGCACAGGATCGCGTCATACGAGCCGCGCCGCAGCGAGTCGAGCGCCTGCGCGCCGCTCTCGGCCTGATCGATCAGGCAGTCCTGAGAGAGGGTACGCACGAGGAACTCGCGGTAAAACGCGTCATCCTCGACGATCAGAATCCTGGGTTTCTCCGACATCGGTCTCCCCGGCTTTGCCCGGCCTTCCCCAGAGCGCGTCCGGGTGGGCGGGCAAAGACAGACGGAAAGTGGTTCCCTCTCCGACCTTGGATTCGGCCACCTCGAGCGACCCGCCGTGTTCCCGCACGATCTTCAGGGTGAGGCTCAGCCCGAGCCCGGTCCCTTCGACCCTGTCCGAAGTCGTGAAAAAAGGGTCGAAGATCTTGGGGATGTTCTCCTGGGGGATGCCGCAGCCGGAGTCCGAAACCACAACCTCGATGAAGCGCCCCGGCTGTGCCGGACGGCGAGGATCCGGGCGGCTTCGGACCTTGAGCAGGCCTCCGTCCGGCATGGCCTTGTAGGCGTTGCTGTACAGATTCAGAAAGACCTGCAGGAGATCCGCCTGGCGGCCGTAGACGACGTCGGCATCCAGATCCTTTTCGATCCGGATGCCCCTTGCCCGGAGCAGATCCCCGAGGAGGGATTCCGTTCCGTCCAGGATCGTGTGCAGGCGAATCTCTTCGAAGGCCTGGTCCGGGCTGCGAGCAAGCTGGATGAGGTCATCGATCACGGAAAAGCACTTGTTCAGGCTCTTCAACACGAGCTGAATCTGCTCCCGGACCGCCTCGGCCGGCCGGGCCGGTTCCTGGGTTGTCGCGTAGGGGACGATGCGGCCGCTGTCCAGCTCTTCGAGAAGCAGCTCGAGAATGCCCTTCACCGCGCCCAGCGGGCTGCGCAGGTTGTGGGCCGTCCCGGCCGCCAGCTCTCCGACGGAAGCCATACGCGCCGCCTCGAGGAGCTGCTTCTGCAGCCCCCTTTCTTCAGTCACGTCGCTCAGGATGCAGGCGAGGAGGCTTCCCTCCTCCGGCTGGTCGAGCACCTTGAGCAGGTTCCACCGGCAGACTCGCTGGGAGCGGCCTTCCGGATCGGCCATCAGCGTCGTCTCCCCCTGAAAGATCGAGGAGATCCCCTTGAGCACTTCCAGCCGCCCCTTCCAGAAGCGAGGGTCGGTAAAGATCTCGGTGAACGAGGTGCCGGCCGACAGCCTCCCGGCAGGAAAGATGCCCTCGGCAGCCGGATTCCAGCTCCGGATGCGGCCTCGCTCGTCCAGCATGACCAGGCCCACCGGGAGACTCGCTACGATCCTGTCCTTCTCGATTCTTTCGCGCTCGCCCGCTTCCCGCTGCTGGTCGATGCGGGCGATGGAGCGCTTCAAGGTCTCGGTGAGCTGCTGGTTGCGCTGGTGAAAGCGGATGTTTTCGATGGCTTCGGCAGCGATCTTGGCGCAAGAGGCCAGAAGGAGCCCGATCTTTTCCAGACCCATGGTCCCCTGCGGGCGCGCCTGGACCTTGAGGAATCCGAGCGGTCCTTCCTTGCCGATCAGGTCCACGAACAGATAAGAGACTCCCGGGCGCCGGCGCTCGAGATCGGGTTCTTTTTCGGGGAGCTTCTCCTCCAGCCGCACGTCGCAGGCGCAGGGTTCGGATCCTCCCCTGCGCGCCTGGGCGGTCAGCTCCCAGCGGCCGCTCAGAAACAGGGTGCAGATCACCTGGTCGAAGGAGAAAACGCCGAGCAGGGTCTCGGCGATTCCTCTGGCGGCCTGCTCCAGGGAGCCGGCCGCCTGCAGGACCAGGCCGAGGGCGTTGATGCCGGCCAGCTCCTTTTCCCTCTGCACCGATTCGCGATGGCGGATCTCCTGGCTCTTCTGGAAATCCCAGAGGGTGCGGTTGGCATCCCGCAAGGCCGGGAAGTAGGAGGCCAGCGGAATGGGTCCCCATTCGAGCCGGTCGGCCAGCTCTTTCACGTGGCGGTGGATCTGAGAGTGGACTCCCTCTACAGACGAGCGCACCAGGGACAACTCGGCCAGGAGGCTGCCTGAGACGCTCTGCGGGCTCGGGTCGCCGCCCGCGCCCGTCTTGTAGCAGTAACAGAGGTGGTCTGCGAGATGGACCAGACGACAGACCAGGACGTGATAGGGATCGGCCAGGAACGCCTTCACGGGATAATGGTGATAGGAAACCACGTTGCAGTAGAGGGGCGGGATCTTCCAATGCTCCAGGACCCAGCGGCTCACCTCTCCGTGGTCGTACCCCAGGCATTCCTTCTCCGCCTCGAAGAGGCGGATGCCTTTCTCCTTCGCCAGCGCCAGGACCGGCCGGTAGCCACCCTTCAGGTGATTGCAGAGGATCACTTTGCCGATATCGTGGAGCAAGCCCGAAATGAAGGCCTCTTCGGGGTCGACCGGGGACGGAAGCAGGGGAGCGAGCTCCCTCGCCCACACGGCCGCTCCGATGCTGTGCATCCAGAGCTCGCCCAGGTCCAGACCATAGTCCTCCCGCCGGTCCGAGAAGAGCTCGAGGACCGAGGCGCTGAGAACGATGCTTCGAAGCACGGGCAGGCGCAGGGAGGAAAGGGCCTTGTGCAGGGAGGTGATCCTGCCGTCCGGATTATAGTAGAAGGTATTGGCCACCTGAAGCACTCTGGCCGTGAGGGCTGGGTCGAGCTCGATGACCTGGGCCAGCTCCGCGATCGATCCGGAAGGCTTGAGGGCCCTCTTCATGCCTTCCAGGGCGATGAAAGGCAAGGTCGGCAGCGACTCCGTCACCTCGAGAAGACGCCGCAGATGAATCTCTTCGCCGGTGTTCTGGCCCATGCTTTGCCTCGGTAAGCCTCGAGCCGGAATCTATTACCGGCTCCCGGCCAAAGTCAAACGGATTTAGAGAGACGGGTCGCCTCGCGAGGAGAAAGGCGCCGGAGGAGTTGGCCTCACGGCACGCGCGGAGCGCCGCATTCTGCGCCGGGCAAAGCCTCTTGCGGGACGGAGGCGACAAGCTCCCGGCCTTTCGGGCTCAGGCGAAGCCCGTCCTCGGCGAGCAACGACTCCCAGTCCTCCGGACGCAGGACGGCCTCATGGAGATCCACGCAGTCCAGGCCCTGCCGGCTGGCGTATTCGGCCAGGAGGCCGTTCCAGTGTTGCGTCGTAGGGGGAGACAGATCCAGGAGCAGGGCGCGCGAGCTCCATCATCCGGTTCAGACCCTTGCGCTTCTTCCCCGGGCCTTCTCCCTGCGGATCAGCATCAGGTTTCTCGCGTAGATCAGAGCCCCGCAGGACTGGCCCAGGATGAAGACGGGGTCTCTTCTCCAGATCGAATAGGCCAGCAACACGAGGCCGCCCGAGAGGCTCAGGAACCAGAACGACACGGGGATGACGCTCTTGCCCGCCCGCTCGCTCGCGATCCACTGGACGAAAAAGCGGGAAAAGAAAAGGGCCTGACCCAGGTAGCCGAAGACCAACCAGAATGCGGTCGACATGTATGGCTTCTCCTCCAGGAGCCACGGCAAACCGGGCGGCCTGCAAGGGCGAAAAATTTTTCGCCCCTACAGGGCTTCACCCTCCGAACCGGGCGGCAGGGCGGTTTCCTTGTATCGATAGCGGATCCACCTCCACTGCATCCAGCGAACCGCCAGGGCGTCCAGGAGGCCCCTCCAGAGACGATTCCAGACGCCGTACTTCGGTCTCCCCCGCTGGCGCGGCCGGTGGTTCACCGGGATTTCCTGGAGGGTCCAGCCATCCATGCGCAGGAGAGTGGGCAGGAACCGATGCATGCCTTCGAACGCGGGCACGTGGGCGACACACTCCCTCCGGAAGACCCGGAGGGAGCAGCCCACGTCCGAGACCTGCTCGCCGGTCAGCCAGTTGCGGAACCCGTTGCCGATCCGGGAAGAGATCTTGCGGACCCAGTTGTCCTGGCGTTTGACGCGCACCCCGTTCACCACGTCCGCTCCCCCCTCCTGGACGCGCCGGA
Organism: bacterium; assembly: GCA_040756235.1. Taxonomy (GTDB): domain Bacteria; phylum Desulfobacterota; class DSWW01; order DSWW01; family DSWW01; genus JBFLZG01. The sequence goes on from JBFLZG010000006.1 coordinate 68,524, forward strand.
TGAGGGCAGGCAGGTCCCCCGGATCGTTCTGGCCGTCGCCGTCCAATGTGGCCAGGATCGATCCCCTGGCCTCACGGAAGCCTGCGATCATGGCGGAAGTCTGCCCGTGGTTGCGGTCAAAGGAAACGTAGCGGTGCCGAGCGTCGATGCGGTGAAGCGACCTCAGCTGAGCCAGGGTGCCGTCCATGCTGCCGTCGTCCACCCAGACGCATTCCCAGCTCCAGGGCGTCGATTCCATGGAACGGCGGATCTCCTCGGCCAGAGGGGCCAGGTTCTCCTCCTCGTCCTTGACGGGAACGACAATGCTCACGACAGGCCCTGGGGATGGCATGGAGGCTGTCCTCATTCGAGGCGATCGGTGCTCGCTCAACCGGGCCAGGCAAAAAGGGTGGGGCAAATGTCAAAGCAGGGGCGAAAAATCTTTCGCCCCTGCTCGTATTGCCTTTCACCTGTCACCTATCACCTGTCTTCCCTTCGACTTTCACCTCCTCGACCTCCCGCACCAGCTGCGGGGGCAAATGGAGGTACCGGGTCGTCGACCTCTTTTGCTCGATGTCCCGGCAGATGCGTTCGAGTTGCTCCGCGGTAAGCCCGAGCACCGGTGCCGCCTCCTGCGAAGGGATGCCGTGGTTATGGGCATACAGGGCCAGATCCATCCGGTCGTAGGGGAGCTTGAAGTAGAACTCCTCTTGGGTCTGCTCCAGGCTGTAGGTGTCGGTCGTCGGCCGGGCGGTGCAGATCTCGTCCGGAAGTCCGAGGAAACGGGCCAGCTCATAGACCTGCGTCTTGTACAAATGCGCGATCGGTTTGAGGTCGGCGGCCCCGTCTCCGAGCTTCACGAAGAACCCCTGGTCGTACTCGAGCCGGTTGGGCGTGCCGCTCACGGCGTAGTTGAGCCGGTCCGCGTGATAGTACTCGAGCAGCTTGCGGGTCCTCTGTTTCATGTTGGTGGCGGCTACGATCTCCAGGTACGCCCCGACGGGCAGCCGTTTCTTCTGCTGCTCTCCTTTGGGCGATTCGACCACCAGGTAGAAAACGTTGAGCGCATTCCTCTCGAGGAAGTCCGGCTGCAGGATGATCTTCTGCTTGTACCCTTCACGGTAGTCCGGGAACACCGAACGAATCGCCGTATCCCGCCGCCGGTAGCAGCCTAGCGCGTCGAGGATGGGTGTGATATCCTCGCGCAACGCCTGAATCCCGAGCTGGGCGGCGAGCTTCTGCGCCCGCTCCAGTCCGGCGGGGGTGGAATCCCTTTCGGGCAGGAACAGGCCGAGCACGTTGCCGGGTCCCAGCGCCTTGGTGCACAAGGCGGCCACGACGGAGCTGTCCACTCCGCCGCTCATGGCCACCACGGCCCCCTTCTTCTTCAGGCCGCCGCGAACGATTTCTCGGACGGCCTCGGCGATCTCGTGCACGACCCCGGCCGGGTCGATCCGGAGTGCGTCTGCGGAAAACATGAATGGCTCCTTCGGTGGAAGTGGAACGATGCACCCTGTTGCGGAAACCCCTTCCGACCGCTGCAACGTGGGGCAGAAGTCTAACAAACGCAAGGTCATGATGCAAAAGGATCCGCTCCGCCCTGTTCCCGCCGGCTGCCCGCTCCCGGAGCGGTCTCAACAAAACCCTTGTCAGGATGCACCTAACTTTGATTGAATCGTGAGTAGGGAAGGGTTCGGCCTGGAGAGAGGTGTGGACGCCGGAAAGCCGGGAACTCTCTAGCTCGTGGATCTGGAGGAGATGGGATGCCGACCAAAGAACGAGGAGCTCTGCCGGTGCGCAGGAGAGCCGCGGACCGACAGCCCCAGAGCGCGGCTCCGAGCGGTTTCGAAGAATACTGCAGGGCACACCAGAAGGAGTCGATCTTCGAGAGGGAAAGAGGCCAGGCCAGCACGTGGACCCTCTTCCTCCACGGTGATTCGCTGGTGACGGGCTCGATCTCCGGCAGCGAGACCTACGAGTGCAACATCCGGCCGGGGGAAGGCTCCGAAGAGAAGGTCCACAAGGTGCGCGTCAAGTTCCTCTGCCCCGCCGCGGTGCATGAAGAGGTGACGGGTCAGATGAAACGGAACGAGGAGGTGCAGCGCAGGAAAGAGGGGCCCCATTTTCTGCCGCGTTTTCGTCACGCGATGGAGGACAGGACCCTGTTCGAGTTGATGACGAGAAGGGAAGTGCTTTTTTTCACCATGTTGGAGGGGGAGATCCTCCGGGGGATCATCCGATCGTTTTCCTCTTACGAGATCGTGGTCGGCATGCGGCGGGAAGTCCCTGTCATCCTGCTGCGCCACGCGATCTATGACGTGCGGGACAAGAGAGGCAAGAGTTACGTGAAGAAACCGGCGACCGGGAAAGCCCGGGCGTCAGCGGAAGGCGCACCGCGCGACAGCGGGAGGGGGCCTGCAGACCCCCTCCCGCGCCGCGGATCGCATGCCGACGTTTAGAATCAGAAGTAATAGGTCATGTTGATGATCCCGTTGATCCCGAACGAGAAGTCCGATTCGCCCAGTGTGAAACCGGTTGTCGTAGGGGTGTAGAACGACTCTCCGAAGCCGAACGCAAGGCCGAGGTTGCCGCCGAAGCTGAAGCTGTCGACGATCCAGTACTCGACGCCGAAATGCGGGATCACCGAGGCCCAGAAGTCGGTGTTGTCGGGTACGTGAGGAATGAAGAAGAGCACGTCGGAGCCCACATAGGGTCGGAGCTTCCCCTCCCTCCAGCTGGCGATGTAATAATCGATCGCGCTCCCGAACCCGAACACGAAACCGGTCCCGCCTCCTTGGTCGTTGTCGTCCTCTTTGATGTGCTGAACGAAGAACCCGAGTTTCGGCGTGATGGCCCAGTTTCTCATCTGGATCTTCAACCCGGCCATCGGGCCCTCGAAATTGGTCGCTGCCTGCAACCCGATCTGTGTACCCCCGTGCCCAGCGTCCTGGGCCGGCAGGGAAGAGACGAGGGTCAGGCACGCGAGGAACGCAACCAAGCCGCTTATGATCCATTTCCGCTTCATCGACTCTCTCCTTTTCTGTGAGGCTGAAGGTCGGCCCGCCTGCTCAGGTGCGGCTGCGTCTGCGCAGGCACTCGTGCAGACGGGCGTTGCTCCCCAGCCTCTGGAGGGTGGATGCCAGGTTCGGCAGCCGCCCCTTTGGGGAAACCGGCAAAAAGACGTGTCAACGATCATGGAATTGGAGGAGGACCCGTTACCTGGGTGCAACCTGCTCAGGGCCGCTCGAGGGGCCTGCTTGCTTTCCGGCCGTCATCACCTCCTTTCCGCCGCGGGGGTCCCCGTTCTGCAACAGGTCGCCGCGGTTATGGAAGGGTCCCAGAAAGGGTTCGGGGCAGCCTTCCTGACGGAAACAGTTCTCTAATGTAATTGATGGGTTTTGTCAAGCATCTTACAGCGTGCTTTAAGAAAATCGAGCGGTACTGGGAGAGGCAGGCTTTTGGAGGGGGCCTAGGACAGGGACTGCAACACCCTGTCACCTGGACCTGAAAACCCGGCAACTGGCAACCGACGACTGCTAAAGGGGCCGCTCTTCGTAGAGCGAGTCGAGGAGCCCTTTGAAGTGCTCTTCGACCACGCGTCGGCGTATCTTCAGGGTCGGGGTCAACTCGGCCTTCTCGACCTCCAGCAGCCGGGGGAGCAAGGCGAAGCGCTTGATCGATTCGAACCGGGCGACCTGCACGTTCACCTGATCCACGATCGTTTGCACCTCCTCGAGCAAGCCCGGATGCCGCAGCAACTCGTTCGATCCCAGCGCATCGGCCCCCTTTCGGCAGGCCCACTCCTTCAGTCTCTCCGGGTTGAGGGCGAGCAGGGCCGTCAGGTACTTTCTGCGGTCGCCGTGGACCAGCGCCTGTTCGATCATGGGGTTGTTGAGCAGCAGGTTCTCGATGTTGGAAGGCGTGACGTTCTTGCCGCCCGAGGTGATGATGATCTCCTTCTTGCGCCCGGTGATGTAGAGGAACCCCTCGGCGTCCAGACGGCCGATGTCGCCCGTGTGGATCCAGCCGGAAGCTTCGAGGGTCTCGGCCGTAAGCTCCGGCTGGTTGCGGTATCCCTTGAACACGATCGGACCGCGAACCAGGATCTCGCCGTCTTCGGCGAGCCTGAGGTCCACGCCGGCGAGCGGCTTGCCGACCGAGCCCAGCCGGTAGTCTTCGGGGCGGTTCAGGGTGCAAAAACAGCTCACCTCCGTCTGCCCGTAGCCTTCCAGCACGAGCATGCCGGCGGCATGAAAGAACTCCAGGATTTCGAGCGAGATGGGAGCGGCAGCGGATATGAAGAACCGCACGCGCCCCCCGAAGGCCTCCCGGACCTTTCGAAACACGATCCGGTCCGCGATGCGGCGCTCGAGGCGCAGCGCCGCGGGAGGCCTCTGCCGGGACCGCTCCAGCCGGCTGCAGGCCCTGCCGACCCGTTCGGCCCAGCGGAAGATCCCTCTGGCGATGGGAGAGGCCCTGTCCGCCTCGGATAGGATCCGGCGGTGGGCCTTTTCGAAAATCCGCGGTACGCTCCCGAACACGGTGGGCCGGATCTCCCGGACGTCGTCCAGGATCCGGTTGATGTCTTCCACAAAGGCGGCCGGCACCCCCCGGTAGATCCGGTTGTAGTGCCCGGGGATCCGCTCCCCCACGTGCGAGAGGGGCAGGAAGAACATCATGATGTCCTGCTCGTTGACCTCACCCAGGGCGCTCAGCATCTCGAGCTGTGCCATCACGTTGGCATGGGTGAGCATGGCGCCCTTGGGGGGGCCGGTGGTCCCCGAGGTGTAGATGATCAGGGCCACGCCGTCCGCCCGGATCTCGGCCTCGCGCCTGCGCGTCAACTCCGGGTCCCGGGACAGGGCCTCGCGGCCCTCCTCCTCCAGCTCGGAAAGGCCGGCCGCGGGCGGGGCGGCGTCCTCTTTCTCCCAGAATATCGTGGAAGCAAGCGAGGGCGTCTGATCCAGGTACGGCTGCACCTTTCGTAGAGAGCTGCCGTTCTCCACGAAGAGCAGGCGCGTGGAGGAGTCCTTCAGAATGTAAGCGACCTGCTCGCCGGTCAGAGTGGGATAGATGCCGATGCTGACTCCGCCGGCCCGCAGCACCGCCAGATCACACAGGGCCCACTCCAGGCAGGTCCTCCCGAGGATGGAGACGGCGTCCCCCGGAAGAAGCCCGGAAGCGATCAGCCCTGCGGCGAGGTAGTCCGCTCTCCGGTCCACCTCGGCCCAGGTCAAGGTCGCCCATCGCCGGTTCCGGCGGACGAGATAGGCCGGTCTGTTCGGCGAGATGCGGCTGCGTTCCCGCAGGAGGTCGGTCAGCTTCTCCATCGCTCCCCTCCGATTGGTTCTGCTCCCCCTCGAGCGCCGTTGCGCAAACAAACGGAAGGGCCTTCTCTCGACGAGAAGGCCCTTCTGGTGCGTGCCTCGATTCGTTCCACCGGTCCACCGGCAAGCGGGGATCAGCCGCCCATGATGGAGCCGAGCTTCATGGCCAGACTCATGTCGCCGCTGATCTTGAGCTTGCCGGACATGAACGCCATCTGCGGGTTGAGGGTCCCGGCGTTGATCGCTCTCCAGTCCGCAATGGTCTGGGTGATGGTCAGCTTGGGCGACTCGGCCTTCCCCTTGGCGGTGGCGAACTTGCCGTCTTCGATCTTCATGTAATACTCGCCGCCGCCCTCTCCGGTGAGGACCACCTGAATAACCGCATTGATGCCTTTGAGCTTCGCGGCCTGGTCCGGAGCGGCGGCCGCCTGCTCGGGAAGCCACTTCAGATAAAAATCGTCCGTTGTGATGTCTGCCGGGGGCTTGGGTCTCGCTGCCATACTGATTCCTCCTCTCGTGTTGGTTGAAGGGCCCGTTTGCAGCTAAGCTGGGTCGCTCTCGGGAAGTAAGGATCCCGTCTGGGGAAGTTGCATCATAATATTCTTTCTCATAGTACATTCCCGTGCAATATGCAAGCGATTTAGCGGTCCCGGGCGGCGCATTTCGCCCGCCGGATTCCTTGCACACCGCACGGTTTCGTTGCCGGGCCGGGAGTCCCTGTGGTATAAACCGGGAGCCGCGATTTCGCTGCCGACAGGCTCCGGACAGGCCTCAGGGGGACCCATGGAAGAACTGATTCGTTTCGGGGTGTCGATCAGCGCCGTTCTGCTGGAGAGATTCGACAGCCACATCTCCAAGAAAGGCTACGTCAATCGCTCCGAGGCGATCCGGGATCTCATCCGCAAGCATCTGGTGGAGGCCGAGTGGGAGCAGGGCGACAAGGAGACCCTCGGGACGCTCACCATTCTTTACAACCACCACGTGCGCGAGCTCGCCGATCGGCTCGATGATTTTCAGCACGAGCATTATGATCATGTCATATCGACCCTGCACGTACATCTGGACGAGCAGAACTGCCTGGAGGTCATGGTGCTGAGGGGCTTGCCCGCCGAGATCCGGTCACTCGCCGACCACATCCTGGGGGTGAAAGGCGTCAAGCACGGGCAGCTCGTGATGACTTCCCTGGGAGCCGAACTGGACTAGGAGGCTGTCCATAAACGCCCATCTGCTGCGTTGCGCTCATGGCGAACGGAGGCGGGAGGGAGCCTGCCCCGGCGAACGCCGGGGTCCACGGGGATTCCCGATACGCCTCATTCCTCGGGACTTCGCGCGCCTTGCATCTGAGCATTTCTGAACAGCCTCCGGGGTTGAATCTTTAAATAACAGATGCAAGACGAAGCGCGTGCGTCGAAAGCATCGGACCGGGAGGACAGGGGTGATGGAGAAGGCATGCATTTTCGGAAGCGGTGGATGGGGCACCGCTCTTGCGCAGCTTTGCGCGCTTCGCGGGTATGAAGTCTCTCAATGGGTGAGGGAGCCGGAAGTCGCCGATTCGATCAACCGGGAACACGCAAACCCGGTATTCCTGCCCGGGATTCCGCTCTCTCCGAAGGTCCAGGCCACCCAGGATGAGGAGGAGGCGCTGCAAGGGGCTGCGGTCGTGCTCCTGGTGGTCCCATCCCAATTCATGCGTCAGGTGGTGACCAGGATCCGTTATCGCCTGCCGACGCAGGTCCCGATCGTCTGCTGCAGCAAGGGCATCGAGAAGGGCAGCCTCGAGCTCATGTCCGAGGTGCTGACGGGCGAGCTGCCGGGCAAGCACCATCCTTTCCTGAGCTACCTTTCGGGACCCAGCTTCGCAAGGGAGGTGGCGGAAGGAAAGCCGGCCAATGTCACCGTGGCGGGACAGAACCGGGATCTGAGGGCCAAGGTGCAGGCCATGCTCGGCAGTCCGCTGTTCCGCATCTACACGTCTCCCGACATCGTGGGCGTCCAGGTGGGGGGCGCCGTGAAGAACGTCATCGCCATCGCGGTGGGCGCCTGTGACGGCATGGGATTCGGGTTGAACGCTCAGGCGAGCCTGATCACGCGGGGGCTGGCTGAGATCAGCCGCCTGGCCGTGGCCAAGGGTGCGTATCCCCTGACCCTGAGCGGCCACGCCGGGATCGGCGATCTGGTGCTCACCTGCACGGGGTCCCTGAGCCGAAACCGCAGGGTCGGGTTCTCCCTGGGACAGGGAAAATCTCTGGCCGAGGTGCTCGGGTCGACCCAGATGGTGGCCGAGGGAGTTGCCACCGCTCACTCGGTGCGAGATCTGTCTCAGCGGCTGGGCGTCTCCATGCCCATCTCGGAGCAGGTCGCGAAGGTGCTGTACGAGGGGCAGTCCGTGGAGACGGCCGCCCGCACCCTCATGGAAAGACCCCTGAGGGAGGAGCTGGAAGAGCCGGAAGGCGGCTGAGCAACCTGCTCCCCACCCCCTGAATCCGAATAAGTAGAGCCTGTGCCAGAGGGCCCGAAGACGGAGGCGACCTCCAGGCAAGGGAGGAGCGAGCGACCATCATGGGGAATACGGATCAGAAAAAACCCCGGAACCGGGGGAACCGGCTCGCGAAGGTCGGGTCTTCGAGAGTCGGTCCGAGCACGAGCAAAGCTCGCAAGGAAGCCGATCCGGCGGAAGATTCGGTGATTCGCATCGATCGGCGCCCTGACCTGCACTTGCCGGTGCTGTTCGCCGCCTGGCCGGGAATGGGCAGCGTGGCGGTCATGGTCGCCCAGAAGCTGGTGGAGAAGCTCGGCCTGGAGCCGATCGGCTGCCTGGATTCGGCGGCGTTCACGTACTCCGAGGGTATTCTCATCCGCAATCACATCATTCTGCCGCTCCAGCTTCCCGAGTACCGCTTCTACGCCGGCCGCAACCCTTCCGGCAAGGGGGATCTCCTGGTTTTCATTGCGGACAATCAACCTACCCACCCCCAAGGATTCGCCCTGGCGCGCCTGGTCCTTAAGGTCGCCAACCAGTTCGGGGTGCGCAGAATGTACACGGCGGCCGCGCTGGCCACCTCCATATCCCACATGGAGACCCCGAGAGTCTGGGGAGTTTCGACCCACCGTGAGTCCCTGACCGAGCTGAGGGGCCTTTCGATCGAGTTGCTTGCCGAAGGGCACGTCCGAGGCCTGAACGGTTTGCTGCTCGGCGTGGGCAAGCATATGGGCTTCGAAGGCATCTGCCTGCTCGGAGAGCTCCCCTATTACATGGTCGGCATGGACAATCCGAAATCCAGTCTCGCCATCCTGGAAAAGCTGTCCCTCCTCTGGTCGCTCTCCATGGACCTGTCCGATCTGCGTGAGGAAGCCCTGCAGAAAGAGATGGAGATCGAGGACTTCATCCGGAGGGGCGAGAAAGACTCCAGGCTCGAAGGGATCGTGCGCCGGTCGGAAGAGGATTTCGACAATCTGCAGTAGGCCCCGCCCGGAGGGCGACGCATGCGTCGCCCCTACGTCCTGTATGCTTCACTTCTCTAGAATGGTACGGGGCGCAGATGCGAGCTCACGCGCTTGCAGATCACCTCCGGCCTCTTCGCGCTGAAGGCGTACGTCCTGCGTTGGTCGCGTTCGCGCACGATGATCTTCACCGCAACCCGCCGATCGCCCGGAACGTTGTACAGCACAGTGCCGTCGACGGCTTTCCGGATCCCCCAGCCGAGGAAATCGGAGAGCTGATAGCGGAACGGCCTGCAGTCCAGAACGTCCTCGTAAGCGAATCGTTTGTTGAACAGATAGAAGCCGAACAGGATCCCCGTGGAGGAGACGCTCACCCGCAGGGTGAGAAAGATCCGGAGCATCCAGAGAATGCCTATGAAAACGATGCAGAGAGTGAAATTCAAGAAGTCGTTTGCGAGCTCGTCAAAGATGGGGTACAAGAGCAGGAAACCGATGAGGACGGCGAACACCAGATAGATCACGCTGCGCAGCCACAGCGGGGTCACAAGGATTTCTTCGTATTCAATCACGCTGGCCGGCTTCTTCTTGCCGGCGCCCTCGGGATCCTTCCTGCGGTGGTCTTTCTTCGGCGAGGGATCCCTCATGGTGCGGCCTCTGTCTGCGTGAGCTTTCACCTTAGGGTCTCGGTCCGGGGAAAGTCAATGAACATCGGTCAGGAGATCTCGCCATGAAATTCGAATCTTCCCAGGTGATCGATTTCCCGGTCGAGCGGGTCTTCACGGTGGTCCGCGATCATCTTGCGGAGCTGGTTCCGTTCATGCCGAACGTGGACAAGATCGAGATCCGATCCAGGGAGCCGATCGACGGAGGCCGGATCCGGATCGTGAACCGCTGGTACGGGAGAGCGGAGGTGCCGGCGATCGCGGCCCGCTTCATTCCGCCGGAGATGGTCGGTTGGGTGGACACGGCCGTCTGGGATGAGAGCCGGTACTCCTGCCAGTGGCAGATCGAGCCGCTCTTCATGCGCGAGAGCGTGAGTTGCACCGGCGTGAACGACTACCGTCGCGAGGAGGCGGGCCGCAAGACCCGGCTCCAGATCACGGGCGACCTCTCGGTACGCTCCAAAGGGCTTCCGGGAGTCCCGCGGCTGCTCGAGCGAAAGGTCGCCGAGCAGATCGAAAAGTTCGTCGTTCGACTGCTGGCGCCGAATCTGGACCGGCTGGCCAGGGGCGTGAACGATTACCTGACGAAGGTGCAAGGAAACTCGGGGTGAGGGCGACGCATGCGTCGCCCCTACAACGCTCCGCGAAAGCGCAGGCCGGGGTCCGGTACCTGTTCAAAGAGCCCGTCATTCCCGCGAAAGCGGGAATCCCGCTGCGCCTCGGGATCCAAGACGGGCGCAGCAAGCAGCGCCCCTACAAGGCACGCGGAAGCGGCGGGCCGGGATGACGGCACCCTCCGAGGGTGCGCCGTCGGGCATGATGATGGCGCCGGAAGTGCGGTGGGTGTCCCGCACGAGGAGGCGAGGGCGAGTCGCGGAGGCCGTCCCGAGTCACGATAGGCCGGTGGAACGAAGACTTGTCTCCTTGCTACCGCCCCCGCAGGCGGTGCACCCTGTGAACACCCGGCCCGGGACGAGGGACGAAACGGCGAACTTGCCCGAGGGGCTGCGGTCTCCGACCTTTCGGAGGAGAAGAGCCGGAGCGTTCTGAGCCCGAGACGATCGAGGCGGGGCACCCACCGCACTTGCCAACCGGTCGAAGCGGCTACGGCGGGTCCTCCGTGTCTTTTGCCCCGTGCGGCAGGGCGATGTTGTGCTTGCGGATCAGCCGGTAGAAGTTCGTCCTCTGCATGCCCACCGACTTCGCGGACTGGCTCACGCTCCAGCCGTTCCCTGCGAGCGCGCTCAGCACGAATTCCTTTTCGATGTCCTCGGTCGCCCTTTCTCTGAGCTGCTTCTTGACCTCCTTGAGCTCGCGGATGGTCTCGGGCACCTGGCACCCCTTCTGAGTGGCAGCGAGCTGGACGTGCTCGGGCAGGTCGTGAGGCAGGATCTGGTCTCCTTCGAAATGGATCGAAGCCCGCTCCATCGTGTTTTCCAGCTCGCGGATGTTGCCCTGCCAGTCGTATGCCAGCAGGCACTTGAGGGTTTTCTCGGGAACCCGGGGAACCGGCCGCCGGTTCTTTTCGGCGATCCGTTTCAGGAAGTGATCGATCAGGACGGGGATGTCTTCCTTCCTGTCCCGGAGGGGAGGCAGAAAAATGGGGACCACGTAGAGGCGATAGAACAGATCTTCCCGGAACGTTCCGGTCTCCACCATCTTCTTGAGGTTCTTGTTCGTGGCGGCGATCAATCGAATGTCGGTTTCTCTTTGCTCCGTGCCCCCGACCGGGATGTACTTTCGTTCCTGGATGACGCGCAGCAGCTTGCCCTGGAGCTCGAAGCTCAGGTCTCCGATCTCGTCCAGGAAGAGCGTGCCGCCGTTGGCGATCTCGAAGAAGCCGGCCTTGGCCGAGACGGCCCCGGTGAAAGACCCCTTCACGTGGCCGAACAGCTCGCTCTCGAGCAGGCTGTGGGTGAGGGTCAGGCAGTCCACCACGACGAAGTGGCTGTCCCTGCGGTGGCTGTTGTTATGGATCGCCCTGGCGACCAGCTCCTTGCCGGTTCCGCTCTCCCCGATGATGAGGACCGTGGTGTCGGTCGCCGCCACCTTGCTGATGATCTTGAAGACGTCGATCATCCGGGGGCTGTTGCCGATGATGTTCTCGAAGATCATCTGCGACGGCAGCTCCTGGTCGGACACGAACCGCTCGAGCAGCCTTCCCTTTTCCTCCAGGGCCTTCTTCACCGTGAGCAGGAGCTCGGACGGGGAGAACGGCTTGGCGAGATAGTCGAAGGCGCCGAGCTTGATCGACTCGACGGCCGTGTTGATCGAGGAGTAACCGGTGATCATGATCACTTGCGTGTGGGGATACTCCTGCTTGACGATCTTCAGGAGATCCATGCCGCCTTTCTTGTGCATGACCAGGTCGGCAATCACCACGTCGAAACCTTGCTCCGCCAGTTTCTCCAGCGCCTGATCGACCGTTTGTGCGGCCGCCACGCAGTAGCCTTGGCTGGACAGAGCGCGGCGGCAGCTCTCCAGGACCACTTCTTCGTCGTCTACCACCAGAGCATTCACCTCCGCCATCGTCTCCCCTCAATCGTCCGTTGAGGTCAGTGGCAGCTTCACCACGATCGTCGTGCCCTGTCCTTCGGCGCTCGTCACCTCCAGCTTCCCCGCGTGGTTCTGGATGATGCCCATGCTCACGGAAAGCCCGAGGCCCGTCCCTTTTTCCTTCGTGGTGAAGAAAGGATCGAAGATCCTCTGCAGGTTCTGCTCGCTGATCCCCAGGCCGGTGTCCTTGAACCGGATCTCGATGTAATCCCCGTTGAGCCCGGCGTCGATGTACAAGGTTCCCCCCGAGGGCATGGCCTCCTGGGCATTCACGATCAGGTTCATGAACACCTGCTGGATCTGATCGGTATCGAACATGATGGCAGGCAGGTTCTCAGGAACGTTCCTCCGGATCTCGACGCTGCGGAAGTCCTTGTGGTTCTCGATCAGAGAAAGCGTCTTGTTGAGCACCTGGACGATGTCCTGCTGATTCTTCTCCGGCTGGCTCTGGCGGGCGAAATCGAGCAACCCCTTGATGATCTTCTTGCACCGTTTGGTTTCCCGAAGGACCACGTCGATGTCCTGCTGCACCTGGTCCTGGTCGGGACAGGCCTCTTTCACGAAATGGGAGAAGTGGAGAATTCCCGTAAGCGGACTGTTGAGCTCGTGCGCGATCCCGGCCGAAAGCTTGCCCAGGGAGGCGAGCTTCTCGGTTTGAACCAGCAGGTTCTGCCGTTTGATCAGCTCGCGGTTGGCGAGCTCGAGCTCGGCCGACTTCCTCTCGAGCTGGGTCTTGGTGAGAAAGAGCTCCTCCTCCCTCCTGCGAACGCTGCGGCTGATCGAGTTGGTCATGTAGACGGTCATGAAGATGGTCGCCAGAAAGGACACGGCCCCTGCCCAGAGGTAAGGCACATTGGTCCAGAGCTGGTCCGTGGCGAACCCCGGGAGGTGATAGTGGCGGATCACTCTGAAATAGGAGAGGACGAGGAGCAGAACCAGGATCGCCATCGCACCTATGGCCTGGTACCAGATGTCGCGGCCCGTGAGCAGGATGCTGCCCAGGATCATGTGAAAAACGAAGAAGAAGATGAACGGGTTCTCGATCCCTCCGCTGTAGTGGACCAGGAAGACCAGGCACAGGAGGTCGAGCCCGATCTGCAGGTTGGCCTCGATCCTGAGATCGCGGAACGTGATCACCCTTTCAGGCGTGCGCCTCCTGCTGCGGTGAAGAAAGAAGAAGAGGAGGTTGTAGACGACGACGGTCCCTCCGATCAGGAGGAAGGGGAGCCTGTCGATCCCGACCCCAAAGACCTGCAATGCGAAAAACAGGACGCCGCCCAGCGCCAGGAGGAAGAGCCACCTCAACTTCACGAACCAGTTCAGGCGGGCGAGGAGCTCTTCCTGAGTGGGAGGGAAGACGGCTCGGGCGGCCATGGCGGGTCCTGCCTCATCGCGGGCGGGCGATTTTTTTAATTATATTGGGATTTTACGCATAGGCGTGGGCTCTGTCAACAGGGTGTATCGGCGACAGATACAGCGTGCCCTTGAGCACGGAAACCCGGGACGTTCGGTCTGCCCGGAAAAATGGAGCATTGGCGACCACTTCAATGGTGTGACATCCGTCTCCCGCTGCCCGAGTGTATAAGACGAAGATACAAGAGCCCGCCTCGAGCTGCTGCTTGCACTCCTCGAAACGCCTCGGTGAATGCAAATTTTCCTTTAGTCTACGGCCATTTGGCTTGAATCGACGGCCGCTTCCCGCGTGCCTGGCACAGGCTTTGATTAACCCCTGGGCGAAGCCCGAGAACGCAAGCCCGAAAACACCTGACCCGAGACACAAAGGAGGCGGCCATGAAAGCGAGGAAGCGGGCGATCGGATATGTGTGTGACATCCCGGTCAATGGGACGGACGTGACGATCGGCAAGGAGGACCAGAAGCTCAGGATCCTGAAGCATGCGGCCAAGGAGAACCTGGATCTGGTCTGCATCTTCGAGGACGAGCTCTTCACGGAGAACCCGCTGGACCGCCCGGGTGTCAACAAGGCGCTCAACTGCGGCGAGGAATTCGACGTGCTCCTGGTGGAGCGCGTGTGGGCGCTGAGCCGCAAGATGAGGGAGCTGAACCCGTTCCTGACCCGCGTGGACGCGAGGCGCGTTCCCCTGGTGGCCACTTCGTACCTCTGGGACGTCGTCAGCCAGAGAGTCCGCCGCCGCTACAGTGAGGGTCCTGCCGAGCGGTGCAGGCGGGAGGCGAGAGCTTTGGCCGTAGCCAGGAACAGCAAGAGGGCAGCTTGATCGAATCCCGGGCGAGACGGAACGCAGACCGCCACAAGGAGGGAGTTATCATGAAGAAGACGCGCAGAGCCATCGGATACGTGTGCGAGATCCCGATTCCGGGGACGGACTTGACCATCAGCAAGGAGTTTCAGAAGCAGCGCCTCCAGAGCTATGCCCGGTGGGAAAGGATCGACCTGGTGGACGTGATCGAGGAGGACGGTTACCACGAAGACTTCATGGGCAGGCCGGGCATTCAGCACATCCTGAACGGTCCCCATGACGTGGACACGGTGCTCGTGGAGAGAGTGTGGTGTCTGAGCCGCAAGCGTAAGGACTTGGAGCCCTTCCTGTGGGCGCTCGATCAGAAGCGCGTCGAGCTCCGCGCGAGCTCCTACCTGTGGGACTGCCTGAGCCAGCACGTGCGCCACCGGTACATGGGTACGCTGGCGGAGAAGCGGAAGAACGAAATCAAGCCTGCGGAAAACGGCAAGCGGGAAGCGGCCTAGGCATCTTGCATCGTGCCGGAGTCAAGGCCGAGGAGGTAGTCCGATGGAACTGACGGCAGACCTAGCGCAGCGGGCAATGTTCTGGCACATTGAGCGACCCTACAAGTTCCTCATTTACCCCCTGGCCCTCGTAGCGTTTTGCATCTGTGCCTACGGGTTCTACAGGAAGTACAGGTTCTGGATGGCCGGACGGCCAGATCCTTCGCGTTTGCGCGATTGGGGCAAGCGACTGAAGCTCCTCCTCTGGGAAATCCCCTTCCAGAGCCGGGTGCTCAAGGACCGCTCGTCAGGCGTCATGCACGTGCTGATCTTCTGGCCCTTCCTGGCCCTGCTCGTGACGACCCTGGTGATCCTGGTCGACCTGGATTTCGGTATCCCCATCTACCGGGGCAGTTTTTACCTGCTCGTCAGTCTTGCGGCAGACGTGTCCGGGCTCGTCCTCTTTGCGGGTCTGGTGTTGGCCGCAGTCCGCAGATACGTGCTCAAGCCGGAGCGCATCGAGAACCGGTGGGACGACGGCTTCGTGCTCGGCCTGCTGGTCGTTTCCGTGGCAACCGGTTTCCTGCTCGAAGGAATTCGCATCCGCTACACCCATGACCCATGGGCATGGTACTCGCCCGTTGGTTACCTGGTCTCGCTGGCGGTCGGCGGCATGGAGGAACGGACGGTGGCGGCCACGGCCCGAGTCGTCTGGTGGTCCCATTTCGCCGTTCTCTTCGTGTTCATCGCCGCCTTTCCATACACGAAGCTGTTTCACATGGTGCTGGTCCCATTGAACGTCTTCTTCAGCTCGGTCGAGCCCAAAGGGTCGCTGCCCCGGGTCGACATCGAAGCCCTGCTGAATCAGCCGGACGCCGAGACGGATTTCAACGTAGGCGTGAGTACGGTTGGTGATCTCACCTGGAAACAGCGCCTCGACCTGGATGCCTGCATCGGGTGCGGCAGATGCCTGGACAACTGCCCGGCCCACCTGGCGCACCATCCGCTTTCGCCCAAGAAGCTCATGGCGGATCTGAAGGAGTTCTCCTGGAGCCAGTACGCCCGCTCGAACGGCAACGGCAACAACGGCAACGGGAGCGCGGGCGCCGCGTCCGGCGATCCGAGCCAGACGACTCCCCCGGACCCGCCGCTCATCGTGGGAGGAGCGTTCGACCCCGTGACGATCTGGGAGTGCCGGACCTGCCGGGCTTGCATGGAGGTCTGTCCGTCCCGGATCGACCATATCCCGCAGATCATGGAGCTGCGCAGGGCCGAGGTCATGATGCGCGGCCAGGTGCCGCAGGACGCGGCCATCGCCCTGAAGACCATGGAGAGAACCGGCAACCCCTTCGGACCGCAGGAGGCGCGCGTCCAGTGGATCCAGGAAGCGCAGATCCCGGTCCTGGGGCCCGGGGACGAGTGCGACGTGCTCTTCTGGATCGGATGCTGCACCACTTATGATCTCTGCAAGCAGAAAGTGGCCCTGAACGTCATCAGCATCCTGAAGGAAGTCGGCCTGAAGGTCGCGGTGCTGGGTGACGACGAGCAGTGCTGCGGCGACCCGGCCCGCTCCCTGGGCGACGAGAACGTGTTCCAGACGATCGTCAAGAACCAGATCCAGCTCATCCAGAGCCGCAAGTTCAAGGTGCTGGTCGCCCACTGCGCGCACTGCTACAACGTTTTCAAGAACGACTACCGGCAGTTCGGGGCCACGTTCCCGGTTCTGCACCACACCGAGCTGATCGCCCAGCTGCTGCGGGAAGGCACCCTCAAGCTGAACGTTCCGATCCACCACAAGGTCACCTATCACGACCCCTGCTATCTGGGGCGGTTCAACGACAATTACGAGAATCCGAGGGAGATCCTCAGGGCGATCCGGGGGCTCGAGCTGGTGGAAATGAAGAACAACCGGGAACACGCCCGGTGCTGCGGAGGGGGCGGAGGGCACTACTGGATGGATATACCGAACGGAGAGAGGCTCAACGTGCACCGCGCCAGAGAGGCCCTGGACACGGGAGCCGACATCGTGGCCGTGGGCTGCATCTACTGCCTCCACATGCTCGACGATGCGTTCAAGATTCTCAACGTGGACGACAAGATGGCGGTGTACGACATTTCCGAGCTGGTGGTGGTGGCCAAGGGGATCTCGGTCGACAAGGCCCTCGCCTGCGACATCCAGCCCCTGGCAGCCTGAAGAAGGAGCGGCCGGCCGGCGGAGACGAGCAAGCGGAGTCCCCACCGAGAGAGGCGGGCGACCGGATCTGCCGGCGCCCGACCTCTCTCTTCCATCAGGCCGCGCGGAAGGAGGGGCCGGCAGAGGTGCCCCCTTCTTCTCTGTCATTCCGGCGCAGGCCGGAGTCCAGTCCCTGCACCCGTCATTGCCGCTGTTCTTGAGGCAGGCTTCTGGATCCCGGCTCGCACGCGCTCCGCAGCCGGGCGGGGATGACGAAAAAAGACAGGCGCAGGCGGGAATCCAGTCCCCGTGCCCTGTGATTCGAGATGGTCGCGGTGTAGCCTCGGGAAGGGCGACGCAGGCGTCGCCCTTACAAGGCCAGCGCGTGCAGCGGGCTCACCCCTCGGCGGCCCCGATCCGCAGAGAGCGCCTGGCCATGTCCACGATCTCCTCGGCCGAGTACTTGTCGTCCATCAGGAGACGGTAGCAGAGAAAATCAAGAGCTCCCAGGATCATGTAGCTCAGCAGCTCCGGGTCCGCCGGCGTCTCGGGGACGCGACCCTCTTCACGTGCCCGGCGCAGGTCGTCGGCCATCGGGTCCAGCATCCTCCGGTAGATCGCTTGAATGCTCAGCTCCGGCCTGCTCTCGGGGCCGATCGACTCGGCGCGAATGATGTCGAAGATCTTGTGGTACCTCTTGTAGAAGGCGACGTACGCCTTGCCCCGCGTGACCATACGCGCGAGATAGTCAGCTTCTGCGGCGATCTTCTGCTCGGTTTTCGTGAGCTCCTGGACAAGGTGGTCAAAGACGGCGACCAGAAGGTCGTGCTTGTTCTTGAAGTAGAGGTAAAAGGTTGCCTTGGAGATGTGCAGGGCGTCCGTGATGTGGCTCACGTGAGTGCGGGGATAGCCCCTGGACGAGAAAAGCTCCACGGCGGTCTCGAGGATTCTCTCTCGCTGCTTCTTGCCGATCGGGCCGGCCCCGGACTCCGTTCCGGGATCCGCCGTCCTGGCCGCCAACGCTCTCCACTGCTCTCCGAATCGAGTCTGAAGCTCCCGGCGTACGGCGGCGATCGGCAGGTCCCGTTCCTCCCGCAGATTGCGGATGAACCGGAGACATTCCAGATGGGCGCTCGTGTAGAGCGCCATCGTACGGCCGGTCTTCAGGGGCGGAGGAAGCAGCCCCTCTCTGTAGTAATAATGGATCGTGTAACGGCTGACTCCCGCCTTTTCGGCCAGCTCCCTGATGCGCATCCAGTCGTGCGAAACCCCGACGGGTGAGTCCATGGATACTCCACAGTCGGTATGCAGTCAGCTGATAGGATCTGCACAACGTCTACCCAAAAAAGAAAATAATATCAAGCCAAGTTTAGAGGATATGGATGAATCCGGTCCAATATTTTTCTTGACAATGCGCACCTCGAAAGATATACAAGAACGTACACGTCAGTTCTATAATGCATAGTCATTAAGAGCGCTCGAAAGCCCGGAGTGAAGGGGAGCGCGAGACCAAGGAAAAGGGAGGGCCGCCAGACATGCGGGCGCAAGAAGAGCTCGTGAGCATCGTCGGCAGTCCGAATTTCGCGGATCGGCCGCAAGCGCTGGAGAAGTACTCGGACGATCTGAGCCTCGTGCCGCGGATCAGGCCCGGCGCCGCCGTGAAAGCGAGCAGCGCCGAGAAGGTGAAAGCCGTCGTGAAGTGGGCGAACGAGACCCGGACGCCCCTCGTACCGGTCAGCTCGGGGGCGCCTCACGTTCACGGCTCCGCTGTTCCGAGCGTGGGTGGGGCGGTGGTCGTCGATCTGAGCGGCATGAACAAGGTCATCCGCGTGGACCGGCGGAACCGGGTGGCCATGATCGAACCCGGGGTCACGTTCGATGAGCTGATCCCCGCGGTGGAGAAAGAGGGGCTGGCGGCCCCCATGCCGCTGGTGCCCCGCAGCCGGAAGTCCGTGGTGACGAGCTTTCTCGAGAGAACGCCCGTCACCACCCCGAGGTTTCACTGGGAGCCGCAAGACCCCTTGCAGTGCGTCGAGGTGATCTATGGCACCGGCGATCTGATGCGGACCGGGTCGGCCGTGATGCCGGCCTCGCTCGAGAGGCAATGGGCCCTCGGCAGGGCCCAGTTGCGAGGCATGGGACCGTCACAGGTTGATTTCACGAGATTGCTGCAGGGCGCCCAGGGCACGATGGGGATCGTGACCTGGGCCACGATCAAGTGCAGACCCCTGGCCAGGCGCAAGAAGATGTTCCTGGTCGCGGGCGAGCAGCTGGGCCCGCTCGTCGAGATGGCTTACGAGATCACCTTCAGGAAGCTCGGCGACGAGTTGCTGGTCCTGAACAAGGCGGGTCTCGCTGCGATCCTCGGAAAAGACCGGGAAGAGATCGAAACCATTCGGGCACAGCTGCCCTCATGGGTTCTCGTTCTGGGGATCGAGGGGTCAGGGGTGCTGCCCGAAGAAAGAGTCGCCTACCAGGAGGCCGAGTCTTCAGAGGTCGCTCGACCCTTGGGGCTCGAGCTGAAGGGGGTCATTGCCGGCACAAGGGCGGAGAAGGTGTCCGAGGTGTTGGGCCGCCCCTCGTCCGAGCCTTACTGGAAGCTCAGGGTGCAGGGGGCATTCAGCGAGATCTTCTTCCTCACGACCCTCGACCGGGCGGCTGACTTTGTTGCAACCGTCCGCGGCCTGGCCGCGAGATGCCGGTACGACGCGGACACGATCGGAGTCTATGTCCAGCCCACGGTCCAGGGGGCGAACGGTCACGTGGAGCTCACCTTCCCCTATGCGCCGCAGGCCCGCCAGGAGGCGGACAAGGTCAGACGTCTGATGGAGGAGGGTGCCGAGGCGCTGGCCTCAAGGGGCGCGTTCTTCTCCAGGCCTTACGGGCCGTGGGCCCGGATCGCTTACCGGGGGGATGCGCAGGTGGCGGTCGGGCAGAGGAAGCTCAAGAACATCTTCGATCCCCACGGCATCCTGAACCCGGGGAAACTCTGCTTCTGACGCGCGGGACGTTCGCGCAACAATCAGGAGGATCGTGCCAATGCCTCTGGAGCAGCATGAAGACGATCTGATGAGATGTACCCGGTGCTCGTACTGCAAATGGGTCCCTCACCAGGTCATGGCGGACAGCCGCTTCCTGACCGTATGCCCGAGCATAGAAAGGTTCAAGTTCCACGCCTGGTCCGCAGGGGGGAGGCTCATCTCCGCCTTGTCCCTGCTCAGGGGAAGAACCGGCCACACGGACACCTTTGTCGACGTCGTTTACCAGTGCCAGATGTGCGGGGCATGCGACGTGTCGTGCAAGGTCGAACGGGATCTGGAGCCCTATGAGGTGATGCAGGACTTGAGAACGCGATGCGTCGAGGAGGGAGCGCTCCTCGCCCCGCATATCGCAGCCATCGAAGGTCTCAAACAGCAGGACAACATGCTGGGGCAGCCCAAGGAAAGCAGGGGAAAGTGGGCCGAGGGGTGCGGCGGGAAGGACCTCTCCAGAGAGCATGCGGAGGTCCTCTTTCACGCCGGCTGCAGGTACTCCTACGATGAAGATCTCTGGCAGACGGCGAGAGACGGCCTGGCCCTGCTGCAGCATGCGGGGGTGGATGTGGGGACCCTGGGCCGGGAGGAAAACTGTTGCGGCGGGCGCAGCTACGAGATGGGGTATAGCGGAGAGCTCACGAAATATGCGCAGCACAATCTCGATACCTGGAGGACGGCCGGAATCAAGACGGTTGTCACCGCCTGCGCGGACTGCTACCAGGCCTTCAAGGTGCTCTACGACAAGAACGGCAACGCGCCTCCCGTGGAGATCTTGCACATCACCGAGCTCATCGACCGCCTGATCGGCCAGGGAAGAATCAAGATGGCGAGAGAAGTCCCGCTGACCGTCACCTACCACGATCCGTGCCACCTCGGCAGATTGGCCGAGCCCTGGGTCCGCTGGGAAGGGAAGAGGGCAAAGGTCAGAGGGCAGCTGCTCATCCACGATCCGCCCAGGAAGAAGCGCTGCGGCGCCGGGGGGGTCTACGACGCACCGCGGGCGGTCCTGCGGGCCGTTCCCGGTCTGAGGCTCGTGGAGATGGTCCGCATCCGGGAATACGCATGGTGCTGCGGCGCAGGGGGAGGCGTGGCCGAGGCCTATCCCGAGTTCGCGACATGGACCGCGGGCCAGAGGCTCGAGGAGGCAAGAGCGGTCGGTGCCGAGGCCCTGGTGAGCGCCTGCGGCTGGTGCAAGCGCAGCTTTCTCGATGCCGCGGCCGAGACCGGCCGGGAAATGAAGATCTACGACATCATCGAGCTCGTCCGGCAGGCCCTGTGAGAGGGAGGAGCAGCATGGCCATCGACAACGAAGCGTATCAGGCATTGGAGGATGTCGTCGGACCGGAATACATCACCCGGGAGCCGGTGGTCCTGGACACCTATTGCTATGTCTGGGCGAACGAGCTCCTCGTGGGAGACAAGTTCTCCGCGCGGCCCTTGGCCGTGGTTCTGCCGGCGACCGTGGAGGAAGTCCAGGCCATCGTCAAGGTCTGCAACCGATTCAAGATCCGGTACCGGGCTTTTGCGAGCGGCTTCGAAACCTCGGCCGTGACGGCGTCCGAGCCCATGCTTCCCATCGACATGCGGCGGATGGACCGTATTGTGGAGATCGACCGGAGAAACCGGACGGCCGTCGTCGAGCCGTATGTCTCGCAGACCCGGCTCTTTCTCGAGACGATGAAGGTGGGACTGCGCCCGAACATGATCGGCGCCGGTCCGAGCGCTTCGGTCCTGGCCGGCACCGCGGCCCATTTCGGAAGCGGGCCGACCAACATCAGCACGGACTTCGGCGGACGCAACCTCCTGGGTGTCGAGTGGGTCCTGCCGGACGGAGATCTCGTGCGTCTGGGCCCGGTGGGGGCCGGCGCGACAGGGGTGAACGCCGACGGCCCGGGTCCGAGCTTGAGGGGCGTGGTCAGGGGCTACGGCGGGGCCAACGGAGGGATCGGCATCTTCACCAAGGCCGCCGTGAAGCTGTATCCCTGGTACGGGCCGCCGAAGCTCGAGCCCCGGGGCGGGCCGCCGATCTACGGGATGAAGGTGCCGGAGAACTTCGAAGACTTGATCGTGTTCTTTCCCGGCAGGGAGGAGCTGTCGGATTTCATGCATCTCCTCTACGAGGAAGGGATCGCGTTTTCCCAGGAGAGGCCGGGCCTCATGTTCCCTCTGCTTTTTTCGACCGGATCGAACGACGAATTCTACGAGCTCATCAAGGACGTCCCTGCGGAGATGGCAAAGACCCTGTCCTACAGCATGGTCGTGGGCCTGGATGCGATCTCTGCCCGGGAAATGGAGTACAAAAAACGGGTGTTCCACGAGATCCTGAAGGTGACAAACGGGTCGATCTACCCGGTCGACGATCACGTCAAGGGTCTCTTGTTCAACGCTTCGGTGACGGCCCAGGGCATGGTCCGGGGAGCCTTCCGGATGGCCGGCTCTTTCGTGATCTCCCCGGTGAGCGACGAGAGCTTCGATTCCGTCAACCGCATGGCGACTCTGGCGTACGAGGAGATCTTGGCGGAAGCCCAGGCATCAGGTCAGGTCTTCGGCCCCTTCCCGGAACCTGCATGGTCCGTGATCTACGGAAGCGACGGATGCGGTCATGTCGAGATGATCACCCAGTACGATCCGGCGGATCCCGAATCCTGCAGAGAGACGGCGGACATCATCCAGAAGGCGGACGCGAGGGTCGCCGAATGGGGGTTTGGCATCAATCTGCTGGAAAATGCCCTCAGCTTCAAAGAGGCGTCTCTCAGGGCGGCGCTGCCGCACGCGCTCGACTTCGCGACATGGATGAAGAAGATCAAGAAGGCCTTCGACCCCGGCGACGTGGCCGAATCCTCCTTTTACGTGTCCCCGGATGCGTGATGCATGAAGAGTTTTTCGTCATCCCGGCCCATGTGCGAAGCGCGTGCTGGCCGGGATCCAGGAGGGTGCATCAAGAACAGCGGCAATTACGGGGAGCACGGACTGGATTCCGGCCTCCGCCGGAATGACGGAAAAGAGCAGGGGCCATTCGGAGAGGATAACGGAAACGGGATATGACGTCCTGAAGACGCCCCTCCCGGCGTTGCTCGTGGTGGGCAACGAGGTCGGGGTGATGCGCTATCCCACGCCGGTCCAGAGGCGCGACGCCAAGAAGAAGCCGGTGGTGTCGTGGGGCATGGCCGAGCTCGGCCTGCAGGGCAGACCGCAGAACAGGCTGGCGCTCAAGGGACTCTTGAATAAAAAACGTTTAGACCGTTGACGGAGACGAGATTTTCTGGCTTATAGGGTCTGCAGCCCCCGACTTCGGACCAACCCTGACGCGACCGGGGCCGCTGATTCCCTTTCCGAATCCCTGACTGACCTCTCTTGCAGAACGACCTGGATAGCCGTTCCCGAGACCGTTCCGTCCATAGGGTGCAGCCCTGAACCCGAGAAGGTCGCTGGAATGACTGCTTCCTACCACTACACGCCCTACATCTGGCCGATGCTCATCGGGGCCGCCCTTTGCACCGTGGTGGCCGTGTACAGCTGGCGGCACAGGAGCGTCCCCGGGGCGGTCGGCCTGGCGGCTACCGCGCTCTTCTGGTTGCTGAAATTACTGGCCAGCACTCTGGAGCTGTCGGCCTGGGACTTCGCGACCAAAGCCTTCTGGTTTCAAGTCAAGTACGCCTGCCTGCTGCCGGGTATCGCGGCGAGCCTGGTCTTCGCCATGGGATACGCCGGGCTGGAGACCTGGCTCAACCGGCGCGCGTCCGCGCTGATCGTTTCTTCCATCCTGCTCTCGGCCCCGCTGTATTTCTCGAACAGCCTTCATCATCTCGTGTGGACGGACCTGTGGATGGGAGCGACGATTCAGTATCGCTCGGGCGTGCTGAACTACTTCCTGGGCGGGTACGCCATCGTGCTGAGTCTCGTGACTCTGGCGGTGCTCATCGGACTCTTCATCCAGTCGCCGCTCCATCGCTGGCCGGTGGGCCTGATCCTGTTCAACATATCCCTGAGCCGCGGCCTGTGGTTCCTCGATGCGGCGGGGATCAACCCGATCGAGCCGCTCGAACAGTCCAACATGTCGTCGGGCATTATCGGCTTGCTCTATGCCCTCGTGCTCTTCCGCTTTCGGTTGTTCAATATCGCGCCGGTGGCGCGCGATCGGGCCATGGACCAGATGCGTGACGGCATTCTGGTGCTCGATGCGGACAACCGGATCGTGGACCTGAACAGGGCGGCAGGAAAACTGATCGGGGTTCGTCGATCCAAGGTCATGGGCCGCGATGCCGATCACGTATTCACGGTGGACTCTGATCTGCACAGGCTTGTCCGCACTCCGGCTCCCGCCCAAGTCGAAGCTTTGCTGGACGATGCCCGCTGTTACCGGGTCCACGTCTCTCCGGTGGCGGATCGGCGCGGCTACGAGCTGGGACGGCTGTTCCTGTTCTATGACATCACGGAGAACAGGCGGAAACAACAGCAGCTTCAGGAGCACCAGCGCATGCTGGCCAGCCTCCAGGAACGGGAGTGGCTGGCCCGGGAGCTTCATGACGGAGTCGGCCAGGTGATGGCGGCAGCGCACCTTCAGGTGCAGAGCGCGGCGGAGTTGCTCGCCCGAGGGGACCCGGCCGGGGTAAAGGGCTGCCTGGATCAGCTGGCCGAGATCATCCGCGAGGGGAAGGCGCATGTGGGGGATTACATTTCCGGCGTCAAAAGCTGGTCGGCAAACGGGCCGTTCTTCACCGGCCTGCGCCGGTACCTTGCGCGTTACGGTCAGAACGCCCGGCTCCGAACCGAGCTGATCGTCCCTTCCGAAATGGAGCAGGAAAGTCTTGGTGATGCGGTCGAGACGCAGCTCCAGCGCATCATTCAGGAGGCGCTGACGAACATCCGCAAACACGCCGGCGCCGGTTCGGCACAGGTGATGTTCGCTGCGGACGACGGCCATATGAAGATCACGATCGAAGACGACGGCCGCGGCTTCGAGCCGGCGGAGCTGAAAGACCGCGAGGGGTTCGGGCTGCGGGCGATGTGCGGTCGGGCCGCGACGGTCGGAGCCCGCCTTGAGGTGAATTCTTCGCCCGGCAGAGGCACGCGGGTCGTCCTGCGGCTGCCCAGGAGAAGGAGCCGCCATGAAGACGCTGTTGGTGGATGATCATCCGCTTTTCCTGGATGGGCTCAAGAACCTGATGACCCTTCGAGGGGTCGAGGTCGTCGGCACCGCCCACGATGGAATGGAGGCGTTGGAGAAGGCGCAAAGGCTGCGCCCCGAAATCATCCTGATGGATGTGCGCATGCCGAATCTCGACGGGCTGGCGGCCACTCGCCTGATCAAGGCGGAGCTGCCCGAGGTCAGGATCGTCATGCTGACCATGTCAGAGGAAGACGAAGACCTTTTTGAAGCGATCAAGTGCGGAGCTTGCGGCTACTTGCTGAAGACCCAGGACGTGGACGATTTTTTCTCCCTCTTTGTGGGGTTGACGCGGGGCGAGGTGCCCCTTTCGCCGGGCCTTGCGGGCCGGGTCCTGGAGGAGTTCGCCCGGCAAGCGATGGGGGGCAAGCCGCCCGCGGGGACGCGGGCGAAGACGGAGACCCTGTCCGCGCGCCAGATGCAGGTATTAGCCCTGGTCGCTCAAGGGCTGACCTACAAGGAAGTCGGGGGGAAATTGTGCCTCGCCGAACGCACGATCAAGTATCACATCGGCGAGATCATCGAGCGGCTTCACCTCGAGAATCGGGCGCAGGCGATCCGGTACGCCAGGGCCATGAGGCTGGTGAAATAAGGCCATGGCCGAAAAGCCCTCTTTCGCGTCCGCCCGGCCCGTTCTCCAGGAACGGGGAGCGCATTCCATTCACCTTTCGCGTTTCAGCTTTGACCTGCCCTGTACTTTTTCCGTTCTCTTCACTGTACCCAGACTGTCCCCTGAAGACATTCCGCCGGCGCGGGCTTTCGCATATGCTGCCGCCAAAAGCAGGCGTTTGTCTCCAATCGGCCAGGGGGGAGCAGAGGCAGCGGAACGCGTATGGAAAGAGTGCGCAAAATTGTGCTCTATGGCCACGATCTGGTGGTCTCCACCGTGGGCGAGAACCTGCGAGGACGGTCAGGATTCCAGATAACGCAGATTGACCCGTTGCTTCCGGATGCCCTGCAAAGGCTGGAGGCAGCCCGCCCCGAGGTGGTCCTGTTCGATCTGGCCAATAATCGGCCCGACTTCACGATTACCGCCTTGAGGAAGCACCCGGGCGTCTTGCTGATCGGGGTCGACCTGGAGACCGGCAAGATGCTGGTGCTGTCCGGCGAGGAGTCGAGGCTGCTCACATTGGACGATCTGGTGCGTGTGATTGCAGGAGGCGGCTGAAGTTTGTTGCTCGTCACAGCGAAGGAGCCAGCGATGCAAATCCGTTTCCCGATCATGGAGGAGGAGAAATGAAGCACGCAGGGAAGGCTTTGCCGGTGATTGCGGCAATGGCGGTGTGTCTCGCGTTTGCGGCAGGGCCGGCCGCGGCGCAGGAGAAGAAGTTGCCGAACATCCTCGTGATCTTCGGCGACGATATCGGCTGGTTCAACGTGAGCGCTTACAGTCACGGGCTCATGGGGTACCAGACCCCCAACATCGATCGGCTCGCCAAAGAGGGGGCGATGTTCACCGACTACTACGGCCAGCAGAGCTGCACGGCCGGCCGGGCCGCCTTCATCACCGGCCAGACGCCCTTCCGGACCGGCTTGACCAAGGTCGGCATGCCCGGGGCTGATGTCGGCCTCCGTGCCCAGGACCCGACCATTGCGGAGCTGCTGAAGCCCATGGGTTACACGACCGGCCAGTTCGGGAAGAACCACCTGGGCGACCTTGACGAGTTCCTGCCCACGAACCATGGGTTCGACGAGTTCTTCGGGAACCTGTACCACATGAACGCCGAGGAGGAGCCCGAGTACGCGGACTACCCGAAGGACCCGGCCTTCCGTAAACGCTTCGGCCCGCGGGGCGTGCTCAAGTCGACTGCAGACGGGAAGGTGGAGAACACGGGACCCCTCACCACCAAACGGATGGAGACCGTGGACGAGGAGTTCCTGAAAGCCTCGCTCGACTTCATCGACCGCGCCCATAACGCAAACAAACCCTTCTTCGTCTGGTTCAACACCACCCGGATGCACATCTGGACCCACCTCAGGCCGGAGTCCGCGGGAAAGACGGGACTGGGAGTCTATGCGGACGGCATGGTGGAGACGGACGGCCATGTCGGCCAGTTGTTGAAGAAGCTGGACGACCTCAAGATCGCGGACAACACGATCGTCATCTACACGACCGACAACGGGGCCGAGGTCTTCACCTGGCCTGACGGCGGCACGACCCCGTTCCGCGGCGAGAAGGACACCAACTGGGAAGGCGCTTTCCGCGTGCCCTGCGTGATCCGCTGGCCCGGCGTGATCCAACCCGGCACGGCCATCAACGAGATCACCTCGGCAGAGGATTGGCTCCCGACGTTTCTGGCAGCGGTCGGCGTGCCGGACGTGAAGGAGAAGCTCCTCAAAGGCTATCAGGCCGGCTCCAAGACCTTCAAGGTGCACCTGGACGGCTACAATCTATTGCCCGCTCTGAAGGGTGAGGCGAAAGAGTGGCCGCGGAAGGAGTTCTTCTACTTCAGCGACGATGGGGACCTCATGGCCCTCCGATACAACCGCTTGAAGTTCGTCTTCGCCGAGCAGCGGGCCAAAGGCGCCCAGGTGTGGGCGGACCCGCTCGTCACGCTGCGGGCGCCCAAACTGTGTGATCTTCGCGCCGACCCGTTCGAGCGTGCTGCCGACGAGTCGGCCTTTTACATGGACTGGTCGATCCGGCACATGTTCGTCTTCGTCCCTGCTCAGCAGGGCGTAGCGAAGTTTCTGGAGAGCTTCAAGGAATTCCCGCCCCGTCAGAAGCCGGCCAGCTTCAGCATCGATCAGGTGATGGAGATGATGAAGCGCCCGGGCGGGAGCCACTGAGGTGAGGAATGAATCCCCTCTCCCGCGCTGATGAGGGTGTCTACAAATGAATTCCCTCTCCCCCGTGCACGGGGGAGAGGGACAGGGTGAGGGGGAAACAGGAGCGGAGGGGCGCCGCCGGCCGAGCTGCGCCCCCCGCCGCGGGGGGG
>JBFLZG010000007.1:0-25409 GCA_040756235.1 bacterium
CGGGCTACATGCTGGACGGCATCCTCCCCAGGCCGGACATCCTTCTGAACACCTCCGCTCCCTGCGACGCGAGCAACATGATGTACGAGTTTGTCAGCCAGAAATTCAAAATCCCCCTGGTGGTCGTCGAAGCCCCCTATCAAAAGAACGAGCGGGGCCTGAAGTTCGCGATCGGAGAAATCAAGAGAGCGATCGAGGAGCTGGAGAAGCTGACGGGCAACACGCTCAATGAAGACAAGATGCGAGAGGCCTGCAATAACAGCAATGAAGCGATCAAGTACTTCCTCAAGCTCGAGGAGCTGCGAAGGCTCAGGCCGATGCCGGACCCGGGATGGCATCGACCGGCGGATACGATCTTCCTCATCCAGCTCGGCACGCCCATGGCGGCCGCGTATTTCAAGTCGGTTTACGAGGTGGTCAAGGCCCGTGCGGACCAGGGGCTTGGTGTCATCCCGGAAGGGAGAAAAGAGAAGAGGCTCGCCTGGGGATACGCCTGGATGGCGTACGACCTGCCCTTCTTCGACTGGCTCGAAGAGGAGCACGGCGCCATCTATACGGCAGACACTCTGACCTACATGCCGTTCGACGTCGGCTTCATCGACACCAAGAACGTGGAGACCATGATCGAGGGGATCGCCTGGCGCTTCCTGAACATGCCGATGGGCCGGCAGACCATGGGGTTCTCGGACGTGTGGGTGAACGACTTCGTGAACGTCATCAAGCTCTTCAAGGCGGACGCGCTGATCATCGCCGGCCACATGGCGTGCAAGCACTTCTGGGCCCTGAACAAGCTGCTGAGCGATGAGGTGAAGGAAAGGACCGGCGTGCCGACCCTGCGCTTCGAGGTCGACATGTTCGACAAGCGGCTCACGCCCGGCCCGGAGATGCGGCGGATTATGACCGAGTACTTCAAGTCCCGGTAGGGCCGGGCAGCAGGACCGGGGCGTATCGGCACGGGAGCAAGAAGACGCGGAGAGAAGAAGAGAGCAGAACAAGGGCCAGCTGCCATGATCAGCCTGGGATGTGATGTCGGAGCCATTGCCACAAAAACTGCAATTCTCAAGGACGGGATCCTCATCGGGGCCGATGTCACTCCGAATGCAGGAAAGGCCACGCAGGCCGTGCAGGCTTCCGTCGCGAAGGCCCTTTCCCGGGCCGGAGTTTCGCCGGAGGCGGTCCAGGCCTGGGGGGGGACCGGATCCGGGGAGAGATACATCTCCTTTTCCCACCGGGCAGAGAGCCTGATCAGCTGCCTGGCCCGGGCAGGGCATTGGGCCCTGCCCTCGACGAGAACGGTCGTGGACATCGGCGGCTTGAGCAGCACCTGCATCAACCTGAACGCCTCGGGCCGGGCCATGGAGTACCGGACCAGCGATCGGTGCGCCTCGGGGACCGGGTTCTTCCTCGAGCTTGCGGCCCAGGCCCTGGAGCTGAAGGTCGAAGAGGTGAGCTCCGTGGCCGCTTCGGCGGCCGGAAGGGCCCGGATCAGCGCGCAGTGCGCCGTCTT
The DNA here is from genome assembly GCA_040756235.1 of bacterium. GTDB lineage: Bacteria > Desulfobacterota > DSWW01 > DSWW01 > DSWW01 > JBFLZG01. Next base: position 1,508 of record JBFLZG010000007.1, read on the forward strand.
CGGCGAGAGCGAAATCGTCACGCACGTGAACGACGGAGTGGAAGTGGCCGACATCATGGCTGGAATCAGCCAGTCGATTGGCAGCGGGCTCGCCACGATGGTCCGAAGACTCGGCCTGGAGCCGGAGGTCCTGGCGACCGGCGGTGTGGCCAAGATGGCGAGCGTCGTCAAGGCCCTTGGAGAGTTGCTCGGCATAGAGATCAAGAGCCCCGCTTGGGATCCCCAGCTGGCCGCCGCCATCGGCGCGGCTTTGTGCGCTGCGGGGAAATGAGGCGGATAACGGAGAAGCCGATGATCGTAGCGGGCTGTGACGTCGGATCGCTGACGGGCGAGGCGGTGATCCTGAAAGACGATTCCATTCTCGCCTGCGAGATCATGCGGGTCAGGCCGCGGCCGGAGCTGACGGCGCAGGAGGTGACCAGCCGGGCCCTGGCCAGGGCGAAGCTCGACTTCAAGGACCTCGACTACTGCGTGAGCACCGGCTACGGGAGGCAGAAGATCCCTTTCGCCAACAGCAGTATTTCCGAGATCTCGTGTCACGGCCGGGGGGCCCACTGGGTGAATCCGGAGGTCCGCACGGTGATCGACATCGGCGGCCAGGACTGCAAGGTGATCCGGGTGGACAAGATGGGGTACATGGTCGATTTCATCATGAACGACAAGTGCGCAGCCGGCACCGGAAGGTTCCTGGAGGGGATGGCCAGGGTGCTGGGTGTGGAGCTGGAGGAGCTGGGGCCCCTCGGGTTGAAATGCGCGGGCCCGCCGGCGCGCATCCTGAAGACCTGCACGGTCCTGTCCCAGTTCGACGTGATCTGCATGCTCAACGACGGGACCGACCGGGCAGGCATCGCCGCGGGCATCGCCAACGCCATGGCGGAGCGGATCACGAAGCTCGCCAAGCGGGTCGGGGTGCGCAAAGAGGTGGCGATGACCGGAGGAGTGGCCAAGAACAGCGCGGTTGTGGAAAGCCTGCAGGAGGTCCTCGGTCTCAAGCTGCTGCAGATGGATTCGGTGGACCCGCAGATCGTGGGCGCCCTCGGTGCGGCCCTGTTTGCCAGAGAGCGGTATGAGCGGGAGCTGCGGCGTGTCGCTTCCTGATCGATTCACCCTCTTACCTTTAACTCCGAGCACGAAGACTTTCCATGAAACCTTCTCAAGAAACGGACGCCGTCTCCGGACATGAAGTCCTGGCCGTGGGCGGAAAGGGGGGAACCGGCAAGACCACCTTTTCCGCGATCGCGGCGAAGATCCTCTGCGGCATCGGCAAGAAGGTCCTCGCGATCGATGCCGATCCGCCCGTGAGCCTGACGTATGCGCTCGGCGCTCAGCCGCTGAAGACGGTGGGCGACATGCGGGGCCGGCTGGTCGAGGACCCCCGGGAGAAGCGGAAATTCGGCGACCGTCACATGCGGGACATCATGCGGGATGAGGTGGTGCTCGCTCTGGAGAAGATGGACCTGCTCGTGCTCGGACGGGGGGAGGAGCCGGGCTGCTACTGCAGCCTCAATCAGCTCCTGAAGTACGGGATCGAGTCGCTTTCCAGGCAGTACGAGGTGACCCTCATCGACTGTGAAGCCGGCATCGAGCAGATCAACCGGCGGGTCGTCGACGCGGTGAGCACGCTCATCATGATTTCCGACGGAACCGTGAAAGGGCTGCGGACGGCGGTCTATCTCAAGGAGATTGCAGGCAAGTACGGGGTGAAAGGTCCGTATCGGACCGGTGTCGTGCTCAACCGGGCAGACGACGGCGTGGAGCTGCTCACGGAGAAAGCCCGGGAGATGGGGTTGGATGTCCTGGGCGTGGTGCCGGTGGATGCGAACGTGGCCGAATACGACCGTGTGGGCCGGCCGACGATCGAGCTGCCGGACGACTCGCCCAGCGTGGTGGCGGTGCGCCGGGTGCTCGCGCATCTGGGCCTGACGACCTGAGACGGTTCGCGTTCGCGGCCGATCCGATTCAAGAATGAACAAGGAGAAAAAGTCATGACCAAGCCAGCGCAAACGTTGCAGGCCGATGTGATCGTGGTCGGCTCCGGCCCGGGCGGGGCAACCGTGGCACGGGAGCTCAGCCGCAAGGGCAAGAAGGTCATCATCTGCGAAGCCGGAAAATACAACAACCGCTTCGGGTACTCGGTGTACCTTCTCGGGATGATGGACGGCCTGGGGCTCACCTTCTCCATGGAAGGGACCTGGGTGCTCAGGCCGAAAACGGTGGGCGGGGCTTCCGTGGTCTATCTGGGCACGGCCGTGCGGCCTCCGGCGTGGCTCAAAGACAAGTACGGGATCGATCTGCGGGAGGAGGTGGACGAGCTGTACAAGGAAATTCCGATCCAGAAGCTTCCCGATTCCCTCGTGGGGCCCGGGGCCCGCAAGATCATGCGGGCCGCGCAGGACATTGGCCTCGACTGGAACCAACTCGACAAGTGGATCCGGCCGGAGAAGTGCAAGCCGAATTGCGGCGGGTGTGCGGTGGGCTGCAAGACGGGAGCCAAGTGGACGGCCCGGGAGTTCGTCGACGAGGCCTGCCGGAACGGTGCCCAGCTCCTGATGCGAACCAAGGTGGACCATGTGTTGACCGAGAGCGGCAAGGCGACAGGGGTGCGGGCCAAAGGACCCAAGGGCTGGGTCGACATCCATGCGGACACGGTGATCCTGGCGGCCGGCGGCCAGGGCACGCCGCCCATCCTGCAACGCTCCGGCATCCACGATGCGGGTCAAGGCTTCTTCGCGGATCCGGTCTATACGGTGACCGGCCCCACGAGCTCCAAGGGATGCCTGGACGAGGTGCCGATGACGGCCGGGACCATCATGGTCGAAGACGGGATTGTCATGACCGACCTCATGACTCCTCCCCTGTTCTACGCGGGAACGCTGGGCCTGAAAGGGCCGAAAGGCTGGGTGGATCTCCCCAAGGTCCTCAGGGCAAAGAGCAGCCTGGGAATCATGGTCAAGGTGCGGGACGGGCTCGAGGGCCGCGTCAACCATGACGAGACCTTCTCCAAGCCGATCGACTTCGACACTCAGTGGAAGCTGAGCAAGGGTGTGGTGCTGGCCGAGCAGATCCTGCAGAAGGCGGGGGTCAAGCGCGACGACATCGTGCAGAGCTGCCTGCTCGCCGCCCATCCGGGCGGCACGGTGCGGATCGGCGAGCTGCTGGACAAGGATTGCCAGACCCAGATCCGGGGCTGCTACTGCATGGATACGAGCATCATTCCCGAGCCATGGGGACTGCCGCCCACGGTGACCGTGGTCGCCATGGCGAAGCGGCTGGCCAAACACTTGCTCGTCCCGGTGGCGGCGCAAGCGGCTCAGAGGGAACATGCCTGATTCAGGCTCGGGTTTTCACCAGACGGGAAAGGGGCCCTGCTGCGAAACAGCGGGGCCCTGCTGTTTGGGGGCAATATATACCACCCAAGTAGGATATGGGCGGGAGTCAGGAGAAGGCAGCCCTTCTGGAGGGGAGGGGCCGCCGACTCGCCGTGAAGTGTAAAGAAGGCTTGTCCGACAAGCCGCGAGAAGGGGGAACCAGAAGATGAGGTGCCAACGCAACTCGATGGCTGCCGCCTGGGCGGTCTGGTTGTTCATTTTTCCGTCGCTGGCCTTGGGTGCCGACGAGGTCTCGCCGGGGGACGTGATCGAAAAGAAGAACTGGGAGAAGGCCGAAGGACTCTTGCCGGGACCGGTCCTCGAATGGGTCAAGAAGGGAGATTTCGTGCTGACGGTCGGCGCCCTGAACTATGCCCCGGCCGACTTCTTCACGCCTGAGGCCATGAACGGCTTGAAGACGAACAACGGCAAGTACGGCCTGGACGGCAAGGATCAGATCATCGAGACCGCCTCCGGGAAGGTGGCCAAATTCGTCGACGGGATCCCCTTTCCGAGCGTGGATCCCGGCGATCCGAAGGCCGCGATCAAGGCGATCTACAACAAGGAGTATCACAGCTTCTCCCTGGGGAATATCTATTATCCGTTCCAGATGATCTGGGTGGGACGTTCATCGGGGTTCGAGAGAGAGGTCGGCGCCGTGTACATCAATGCGCCGCTCGACGGGTATGCGAAGGCCAAGGAAACGCCGAACCCCGAGAACATCCAACGGTACTGCCTGGTGCTGGCCAAGCAGCCGTTCGATATCGCGGGCACTTCGGTCCTGCTGTGGCGCTACCACGGGGAGAAGCAGGACATCAACTTCAGCTATGTGCCGGCCATCCGGCGGGTGAGGCGCATGAGCCCGTCCAACCGCTCCGACGGATTCGTGGGCTCGGACATCTGTGTGGACGACGCCTGGGGCTACGACGGCAAGGTGCCGGCCTTCGAGTGGCGATTTGCCGGGAAGCAGGAGGGCCTGGTCCCTTACAAGAGCCCGGATCCCGAGGCCATCGTGCAGAACGAGAAAGGGGAGTGGGTGACGACGGCCGCCATGACTCCGAGCACGTACGGGTACCAGACCGAAGGCTGGAAAGGCGCTCCCTGGGCGCCGGTGAGCTTCATCTGGGTCAAACGCAACTTGTGGGTCATCAAGGCCATCTCCAAAGATCCGTACTACAACTACGGCAGCATCGATATCTGGTATGACCCCGAGATCATGCACCCGAAGTATTCGGTCATCTACGACCGCGCCGGAGCCTATTGGAAGGTGTATCTGATCGGGCACGGGGGATTCCAGAGCCCGGACAAGCAGATGAAGTTCACGGCCGTCACCATCCAGGAAATGATCGACGACCGGTCGCAGCACGCCAGCGTCGTCGAAAACATGAGCCAACGGAACATCTGGGTCCACTTCGCCGAGATGGACCTCAATGATTTTTCGATCGCGGGCTTTCAGAAGTTCTGCAAGTGAGGCCGGGGAAAAGGAATCGGCAGCCATGAAACTCGATGCGTGGAATGAGCTGACGCGTCTTCCTCCGAGGGCAGAGAATCCTTACATCCGGGAGTGGAAGAAAAAAGGGGGCAAGGTCTTCGGCTACACCTGCAGCTATGTTCCGGAAGAGATGCTGTATGCGGAAGACGGCCCTGCGAAATTTCTGCCGGTGCGGATGGGCGCACAGGGGTGCGAGACGACCGAGGATGCAGATATCTACATGCACCGGTTCATGTGCAGCTTTGCACGGTCTCTGTTGCAGCTGGGCCTGACCGGCGACTATGCCTTTCTGGATGGTGTCATCATCACCAGCTGCTGCGAACATCTGAGGAAGACCTACGAGCTCTGGAGAGATCGGGTCAAACCGCCGTTCCTTGCCATGGTTTCGGTTCCGCACCGCGTGGAAGAGGCCAGACATCTCGCGTGGTATCAGGAGGAAATGGTCAACCTGCAGGAGGAGATCGGGAAGCGCTACGGCTATCTCCCGTCCAAGGCTGCGCTGCGGGAGTCGATCAGGACTTACAACAGATATCGCAAACTCATGGCGGAGCTGTACGGCCTGCGGGCGCTCGAGCACCCGAAGCTGACCGGCGCGGAAGCACTGAAAATAGCACAAGCCGGCCTCTCGATGCCGAAAGAGGTGTTCAATGAGAAACTCGCGGCGGCGATCGAAGAGCTCAGAGAGCGACCCGGCGTGAAGGACTACAGGGCCAGAGTCATGGTGGGCGGCAGTTACATGGATACGCCGCTTCTCGTGGATGTGATCGAGAGCACCGGCGCGATCGTGGTGACCGACAGTCTCTGTGCGGGCCGCAAGTACATAGAGGGAATGGTGGACGAGGCGGCAGAGCCCATGGACGCGCTTGCGCGGAGGTATTTCTCCAGGGTCCCTTGCCCGCGCATGATCGGGGGATACCGCGATCGACTGGATTTCACCCGGAAGCTGGCCAGGGAAGCCGGGGTCGACGGCGTGATCCTCGAGCGCATTCCGTTCTGCGATCATCACGGCGTCGAGAACATGATGGAGACCAGGGACCTGGAGGCAGAGGGGATTCCGACTTTGAACCTGGAAAAGGACTACCTCGCTGCGGACAAAGGAAGACTGAAGACCAGGATCCAGGCATTTCTGGAAAAGATCGGCAGATAGGCGGCGGATAGGTACTCTTTCCGGCCCCGTGCGCCGGTTTCGTTTTCCGCGGAGGATGGGATGACGGAACGGAAGGGCTCCCTGGAGAAGTACGAATACATCCGGCGGCTCGACGGTATACGGCCGAGCTCTTCATGGCGGCGATCGATACCGGGGCCACGACCCCGGAGGAGCTCCTGCCGCACATACCCGGCATCCTGGAGAAGATGCCGGAGTACCACGCTTCCCTGGTTCCGCGTGTGCAGCCCGAGCTGATCGAGGCGCTTCTGAAGCCGAAGAACCGCACCGCCGTCCGGGCCTACGCAGTCGCGCTGAAACAATACCTGGTCGACCTGACGGAGAAGCTCGATGAAGGGCAGCCGGTGGTCTGGAATTTTCCCGCCATGACGCCGGAGATCTTTTTCGGCATGGACCTGGTCCCGCTGCTCTCCGAGGCGTACCCCCTGTTGTTGTCGGCGGTGTTTTCCGACGGGGCCCAGCAGGAGCTGGACGAAACGGAGTTGGACGGCTTTCCCGGACACACCTGCGGCATGCAGAGGGCGCCGATCAAGGCGGCCGAGAAGGGCCTCCTGCCGAAGCCGGACGTCCTCTGGAAAATATGCACGGTGCCGTGCGACTCGAGCAACATGAGCTACCAGTACGCCGCCGAACGGTTCAAGGTTCCGGTCGTGGTCCTGGATTCACCCTACTACAACAATGCGAGGGCCTTCCGGTATTACGCGGACGAGTACAAGAGAGCCGTAGAGAAGCTGGAGCGACTGACCAAGCATACGGTGGATGAGGAGCGGCTGCGCAAGCACGTGGAGATGGGGAACAGACAGCTGGAATGGCTTTACGGTCTGCAGGAGCTTCGGCGGCACGCTCCGAATCCCGACCCCGGCCTGCATCGCGGGCTCGACCTGGGAGCGCTCATCCTCTGCGGGGCCAACGAGAAATTCGTGAGCTATATGAAGACCTGCTTCGAGGAAGCCAAACAGCGGGTGGACCAGGGCAAGAGCTTCCTGCCGGAAGGCAAGCGGGAGATCCGCACCCTGTGGTCCTACGCTTATACCCCGCAGATGCTCTACCTGCCGGACTGGCTGGAAGACGCCTTCGGCAGCACCTATCTCGAGTGCTCTCTGACGAATTACCCGAAAGAAGTCGTTGGCTATGTGAGCACTTCGAGTGTGGAGTCGATGATCGAAGGGTTGGCCTGGCGGGCCTTTCATTTCCCCATGCACCGGACGGTCATGGGGTTCAGCGATCTGCACGTGAACGACATCGTCACCGTGGCCAAGACGTATCGGGCCGAGGCCGCGCTGTTCGGCGGCTACCAGGGCTGCAAGTACGCCTGGACCCTGCCGAAAATGCTCGGCGACGTCCTGCGGGATGAGCTGGGGATTCCGAGCTGCACGTGGGAGACGGACGTCATCGACCAGCGCTTTACGCCTCACGCGACCGTCAAGGAGCTGTTATCGGAATTCTTCAGAACCCTCATCTGACCGATCCAGAAAACCCGCCGGAGGAGAAGGGCCCCATGGTCTTGGGATGTGACATCGGAACGGGCGTCACGAAGGCTGTGGTCTTGCAGGATGGGAAGCCCATCGTCGGTGTGAGGACCGCAACCGAGGCCAACCCGGACCGGGCCCTGGAGAAGGTGCTGGAGCAAGTGCGCCTCAGGACCGGACTGAAAGCCGAGGATCTGGGCGAGATCCTGGTAACGGGTTGGGGTCAGGGAAGGATATCTGTGCCTCATAAGACGCAGGCCACCATGAGCTGCCTGGCCAGAGCTGCGGTCTGGGACGTGCCCACGTGCAGGTCGGTCCTGTGCATCGGGGCCCAGCAGAGCGTGGTTCTTTCCGTCAGCGACCAGGGACGCGTGCTCGATTACCGGATGAACGACAAATGTGCTGCAGGGGCGGGAAAGTTCCTCGAAGGGATGTTCGAGGCGCTCGGATGCAGTCTGGAGGAGAGCGCGCGGGTTGCCAGGGGCGCCGCGAAGAAGCTCTCGGTCACCAGCCAATGCGCGGTCTTTGCGGAGAGCGAGGTGGTATGCCTGATCAACGAAGGCGAGTCGGTCTCCGACATTGCAGCAGCCATCTTCGGGGCGCTCTCCAATACCCTTGTCACCCTGTGCAAGAAGATCGGGACGAAAGACGACTTGGTGATCGGCGGAGGGATCGCGAACAATTCCAGGATCGTGGAAATGCTCGAGGAGGGGCTCGGTAGACGCTTGCATGTCTTCCGCCCCGCACCCGACTGGATGGCCGCTGTTGGCGCTGCCCTGAGCATGAACGGAGGCAGGACGTGATCTTCGCGGGCGTTGACGTGGGCTCCCTGAGCGCCGAGGCGGTCTTGATCGACGAGGACGAGATCCTTGCGTCTTCCATCATCGTGGTCAAACCCGACCCCGTGGAATCGGCGAAGATCGTGATGGACCTGGTGCTGAAGGAGTCGGGCCTGCGGAAAGAAGAGATCGCCTGGTGCGTGAGCACCGGCTATGGGCGCGAGAGGATCCCCTTTGCCGGGCACAATGTGTCGGAGATCTCCTGCCACGGGAAAGGCGCCTTTTGGGCGAACCCGGAGGTGCGCACGATCGTCGACGTGGGCGGGCAGGACTGCAAGGCGATTCGGATCGACCGCTCAGGGGATCTCGCGGATTTCGTGATGAACGACAAGTGCGCGGCCGGCACGGGAAGGTTTCTCGAAGGCATTGCCAAGACCTTCGGGGTGCACGTTTCGGAGCTCGGCCCCATGGCGCTGAAGGGCGTGGAGCCGGTCCCGATCAGCAGCATCTGTACGGTCTTCACGCAGTTCGACGTCATGGTGTTTCTGGCCAACGGGCGCACCCGGGAAGACGCGGCCCTGGGCGTGGCCGAGGCGCTGGCGATGCGGGTGAACCGGCTCCTCTCGAAAGTGGGAATCGAGGACAAGCTGTGCGTGACCGGCGGGGTCGCCAAGAACGCTTCCGTGGTGCGGGCCCTCGAGAAGGTTACGGAAAGAAACGTTTGTGAGCTGGGAGTCGATCCCCAGATCGTGGGTGCTTTGGGAGCTGCGATCTTTGCCCGCGAGCGGTGGGCGCGAGCCCGCGCCAGGGGCGGCGCAGCGATGGGTGAATTCAAAACTGCGTGACCAAAGGAATCGGGAGGCAAAGAAGATGCGAGAACAAAGAAAGAAGCTTGTGCTCGTCGTTGCATCGTTGATGCTGATCATCCCGTCTCCGGGCCTCTGCGCGGATGAGGTCGCGCCCGGCGACGTCATCGACAAGGGCAACTGGGAGAAGGCCGAGGGGCTTCTGCCCCCGTCCGTGCTCGAGTGGGTGAAGAAAGGCGAGTACGTCATCAAGGTGGGGCAGCTCAACTACGATCAGAAAGAGTTCTTCGCCCCATGGGTCGGAGAGTCGTTTCAGGCCAACGTCGGAAAGTACGACGTCGACGAGAAAGGCCAGCTGGTCGAAGCCGCCACCCGCAAGCCGCCCTCCTCCATCGTGGGGATCCCCTTTCCCGACAACCGTCCCGATGACCCCAAGGTGTGCCTCAAGGCCCTCTACAACAAGAGCTACCACGGCCTCTGCTACGGGAACTTCGTGTATCCGTTCGATATCACATGGGTCGGTCGGTCCGGATTCGAACGCGAGGTGGCCATGGTGTTTGCGAACGCCGTCATGGACGGCTACCCGGGCGCGCAGGAACTTTCCAACCCGGAGCGGACCTTGCGTCTTTCGCTCTATGCCGTGCTGAGCCCCTATGACATCAAAGGCACCGCCATCCTTCTCTGGCGCTACAAGGGGGACAAGCAAGACGTGAACTTCACCTACCTTCCGGCCATCCGCAGGGTACGGCGGATGACCCCGGCCAACCGTTCCGATGCCCTGGTCGGCTGCGATGCCGCCATTGACGATGCCTGGGGCTTCGACGCCAAGGAGAATTCCTTCGAATGGCAATTCCTGAGGACTCAGGAGGCGCTGGTCCCCTTCGCGAGCACCGAGCCCGAGGTGATCGTCCAGAACGAGAATGGCGAGTGGCACACGACCCCCGAGGTCACGCCGATCACGTACGGTTATCAGGCGAGCGACTGGAAGGGCGCGCCGTGGGCCGGTGTGAATTGGACCTGGGTCAAACGAACCGTATGGGTGATCAAGGGGAAGCCGAAGGACCCCTATTACAACTACGGCTTTGACGAGCTCTGGTACGATCCCGACATCTATTTCCCGAAATATCTCATCATCTACGACCGCAGCGGTGCCTACTGGAAGACGTTCACGGCGGGCCACGGCGGGTTCCAGAGCGCCGACCAGAAGATGCGGTACATCCAGGTCACCTTCCAGCACATGGTGGACGATCGATTCGACCACTGCTCCATCATCGAGCACATGAGCAAGAGAAACATGTGGGTCCATTTTGCCCACGTGAATCTCAACGACTTCACGCTGGCGGGCTTCCAGAAGTTCTGCAAGTAGTCGTGCGGGAGCTTGTCGAGCGTGTGAGGACCGATCTCGGAATTCTCGAAGGAGGCAAAAGCATGGGGCCGAAGAGCGTGCGGTGGCCCGTGAGGAGCTCCACCAGGGAATTTTTCAAGCTGCACGGGTGGAAGAACTTCGCCCATTTCCTTCACGGATATTACTACCTTTCCCATCTGGACCAGTACATCAAGTTGCTTCTTCCGGCGCTGCGGGCCGCGACGAAGTGGCTGCCCGCACAGAGGCTCGCGGCGTTGCGGTCGATCGTCGCCTACGTCCCGGACCGGTACCACGGAAAGATCACGACCCTCGAAGACGCCAAGAAGATCGTCCTGCTGCAGCAAGACATCGTCCTGGACGAGAAGACTTCCGCCAGGGTGGTGCCTTATGAGATCGCCAACCGGATGGTGATTCGCAGCCCCGGTTCGATCACCCTGATGGACTGCGCGTGCAAGCTGGAGAAGAGGGAGAAGGCCTGCGGCCCGCTGGACGTCTGCCTGATCATCGGCGAGCCCTATGCGTCGTTTGCGCTGGAACATGCCAAGGCCCTGCATCCGCGCAAGGTGACGCAGCAGGAGGCGGTCCGCGTGCTCGAGATGTGCCACAAGAAGGGCTGGGTCCAGAACGCCATCTTCAAGGACGCCATGGGCGGGCAGTTCTTCGCGATCTGCAACTGCTGCAAGTGCTGCTGCGGCGGTCTGGAGGTCGAGAGGGCCCTGAGATCGCTGCCGCTCGATCCTCCCATCAAGCTCGAGGCGCCATCCGGGCATCTGGCCGTCATCGATCCCGAGAAGTGCGAATCCTGCGGCGCATGTGTTTCCCGCTGTCCCATGGGCGCGATTTCCCTGGAGGGAGACGGGCCTGCGGTCGTGCGCAACGACCACTGCATGGGTTGCGGCGTATGTCCGGACATCTGCCCGAAAAAGGCGATCGTCTTGAAGAGAGACCCTGCGCGCGGCATCCCCCTCGACGTCCGGGAATTGCTTGCAGGAGATCGTCCACCAACCAAGGGGACCCGACATGGAAAGAAAAGCAGGGCGGCCGTTCATCCTTGATTCCACCAAGGCCTTCTTCGGCCTTCATGGTTGGAGGAACGTGGGTAGCTTCCTCCACGGCTACTACTATCTGGCTCACCTGGACCAGTATGTGAAGCTCATCTTGCCGCTCCTGCGGGTCCTTACGAAATGGGTTCCGGCATCGAAGATGGATTTCATCCGTCCGCTGCTGGCGTACGTGCCGGACCGGTATCACGCGAAAGTGGTCACGCTGGAAGATGCGCGGAAAATCGTGGCCATCCAGAAAGACGTGGAGGTGGACGAGAAGACTTCCGCCCGGGTCGTCCCCTACGAGATCGCCAACCGCATGGTCATCCGCAGTCCGGATTCCATCGTGATAATGGACTGTGCATGCAGGTTGGAAAAGAAGAATCCCTGCAGCCCGCTCAGCACCTGCATGATCATCGGCGAGCCCTACGCCACGTTTGCATTGGAACATGCCGACTCTCTGCATCCGAGGAGGGTGACCCAGCAGGAGGCCTTGCGGCTTCTGGAGGTGTTTCACAAGAAGGGGTGGCTGCACAACGCTTTCTTCAAAGACGCCATGGGCGGGCAGTTCTACGCGATCTGCAACTGCTGCAAGTGCTGCTGCGCAGGAGTGGAGATCGAGCGCACCTTGAGGTCTCTGCCGTTGAAGAGCCCGCTCAAGGTCCAAGCGCCTTCCGGATATCTGGCGGTGGTCGACGCGGAAAAGTGCGAGTCCTGCGGCGCGTGCGTGGCGCGCTGCCCGATGGCCGCGATCTCTCTCGATGGAGACGGCCCTGCCGTCGTCCGGAAGGAACACTGCATGGGCTGCGGTGTGTGCCCGGACATCTGCCCGAAGGATGCCATTACCCTGCAACGAGATCCGGAGCGCGGCGTTCCCTTGGATCTTCACGAGCTGATGCAATAGGAGGAAGCGCATGGAGAAGTTCGACACGATCATCATCGGTTCGGGGGCCGGGGGGCTCTCCATCGGCGTCCTGCTCTCTCACCGCAAGCCTCGGGACAAGGTTCTCGTCCTGGAGAAGAACAGCGGCATCGGCGGCCGCATGTGGGGCGGGCCCGGAAGGGATGGATTCAAGAGCGAAATCGGCTGCCACATGAGCTCCACGACGAGCCGCGGAACGATCGGCGACATTCTGCGGATTGCGGGCACGGAAGATCAGGTGCAGTACACCTATGCTCGTCCCATGACCATGTACAAGGGGAAGCTGTTTGCCTTTCCCCGAGGCCTGCAGGGGATGGTGCCCGAGCGGGACTTCCGGCAGCTGACCGCCATGTACCAGGAAATGATGAGCCTCCATCCGTCCGCGGTGGCGGAGCTGGACGAGGTGGATTTCTGCTCCTACGTTCACCGCTTCACCGACAACCAGGTGCTGCATTCGATTCTCGCCCATCTGTGCCACATTTTCTCGGTGGTGAGCTACGCCAAGACCAGCACCGGCGAGTTTCTGCGGTTCCTCCAGACCGAGGCGCGCTCCCGGGCCACCGGCTACCCGATAGGAGGCTTCGTCAGCATAGCCAATGCCATGGCCGAGGGCATCCGGAAGGCGGGGGGCGTCATCCGGACGAACGCCAAAGTGGAGAAGATCCTCATCGAGGGCGGGGTTGCCAAGGGCGTCGTGGCCGGGGGAAAGACCTACCTCGCCGACACCATCATCAGCAACGCCGATATCAAGCATACGGTGAGGGACCTGATCGGAGAACAGAACCTGGACCAGGAGTACGCACGCCATATCCGGGATCTCGAGTTCTCCCTGAGCGTGATCATTCTGAGGCTGGCCCTGGACAAAAAGGTGGTCGACTGGCCCTACATCAACTGGGTCGGCGGGGACGAGCCCATCGATTATCATCGCAAGCTGGAGGCGGGAAAGGTTCCGAACAACCTGAACCTGTTCATGCCGTGTCCCTCGAATCTGGACCCCGGCATGGCGCCCGCAGGAAAGCAGCTCATCAACGCCCTGGTCGCGGGCATTCCGATCGACGTGCAGGACGTCGATGGTTTCAAGGACGCCATGCTCGACACCCTGCAGGACTTCATTCCGAACCTGAAGAAGCACCTCATGTGGGTGGAGGTGACCGCGCCGCGCGACATCGACAAGTTCGTCGGCGAACAGGGAGCCGCCATCGGCGTGGCCCAGACCGTCACCCAGGCGGGAAAGAACCGGCCCAGCATCCGGACGCCGATCCCGAACCTGTACATCTGCGGCGCGGAGACGGGCGGATGGGGAGAGGGGACGGAGCTCGCCGTGGAAAGCGCCCGGAGCCTCTTCATGATGTTGTATCGATGATGCAGCGGCGGCACGGGCGCGGTCCCTTGCCCGGCAGGAGCACTGGAATGGAATTCGCGACGGTCAACAGCATGTACGAGCGTCTCTTCCGCGTGCGCGCCCATCTTCCGGCCTATCACGTGAAGCGCAACGGCGCCTGGGAGGCGGTCTCCTGGCAGGCTTACCGGGAAAAGGTCCGGGACTTTGCGCTGGGGCTGATGGCGCTGGGCATGGAACCGGGAGATCCGGTGAGCATCCTCGGCGCCACCCGAGAGGAGTGGGACCTGGCGGACAAGGCGGTCCAGTCCGCAGGGGGTGTGGCGGTCGGCATCTACCACTCGAACACCCCTCAGCAGGTCCATCACATCCTGGATCACTCGGAGTCCGGGTTCCTCGTCCTGGAAAACGAGCTGCAGTGGCGCAAGGTCGAGCCGATCCGGCGCGGCTTGCCGCGTCTGCGGCGAACCATCGCCATGGATTCGGCGGGCATTCAGGACCCTGAGGTCGTGCCTTTCGAGGACGTGCTGCGGCTGGGCAGGAAACAGGAGCCGACACGGGCCGAAGAGCTCGCGCGGCGCTCCGCCGCCGTCAAGCCGGACGATACGGCCATCATCTTCTACACGTCGGGAACGACCGGCCCGCCCAAGGGGGCGATGCTGACGCACAAGAACATCTTGTCGATTTGCGGGGCGATCCGGAACTGGGGTGTCCTGACGCCGCAAGAGACGACCGTCATCTGGCTCCCCATGCCGCACATCTACGGCCGGCTCATGGCGCTGGCCTCCGCCTATTGCGGCACCGTGGGATGGTACGCCGAGAGCGTCGAACGGCTCATGGCCAACCTGCAAGAGATCCGTCCGACCATCTTTTACAGCGTGCCCAGAATCTTTGAAAAGGTGCACACGCAACTCATCGGCCAGGCGGCCGGCGGCGCCGACGGTCTCACGCCTGAGAGGATCCGGCAGGTCTTTGGCGGCAGGATCCGCATCCTTCTGTCCGGGGGCGCTCCGATCGCGAAGGAGATCCTCGAATTCTTCCATGCAGCGGGCATCCTGCCGCTCGAGATCTACGGCATCACGGAAACGCTGATGTGCGCCATCAACCGGCCCGAGAAGTACCGCTTCGGCAGCGTCGGCTCCCCTCCGGACGGCGTGGAGCTCCGGATCGGCGCCGACGGCGAGATCCTCGTCCGGAGCGACATGGTCTTCAAGGGCTACCTCAAGGACGCGGCCAAGACGCGGGAGGCTCTGAGTAAAGACGGCTGGTACGCCACCGGGGACATCGGCAGGATCGACGACGACGGGTTCCTCTGGATCACGGACCGCAAGAAGGACATCCTCATCACCGCCGGCGGCAAGAACGTGGCGCCCCAGAACATCGAAAACCTGATGAAGACGAGCCCCTACATCAGCCAGGTGATGGTGTACGGAGACCGCAAGCCTTACCTGACCGCCCTGGTCACGCTGGACGCGGACGAGATCCGCAAGTGGGCCTCCTCCCAGGGGATCGACGGGGCCGACCTCAAGGCGCTCTGCAGCCATTCCCGGGTCGTGGACCTCGTCGAGTCCGTGGTCCGCGAGAAGAACGAGGAACTGGCGTCCTACGAGCAGATCAAGTACGTGCGGATCCTCCCGGAGGAATTCTCCCAGGAGTCCGGGACGCTCACGGCCACCCTGAAGCTCAGGCGCCGCGAGGTCGTGAAGCGTTACGGAGACCTGCTCGAAGGCATGTACAAGGGAGGTGAGCATGGGAAGGGACAGCAGCAGTAGAAGCGGTAACGGAAGGCGATCGCCATCCGCCTATGCGTGTCTTCGGGTCCGCAGGCAGGGCCGGATCTCGACGGTCACGATGAACCGCCCCCAAGTCTTCAATGCGCTGAATGTACGTCATCTGGAGGAGCTCAAGAGAACCTTCGAGGAAATCGGCTCCGAGAGAGCAGTCTCCGTCGTGATCCTCGAGGGGGCGGGAGGAAACTTCTGTTCCGGGGCCGACATGACCCTCCTCGCAGGCGAGCTCGACGCCGACCAGTGGCGCTATATCGTGTGGCTCATGGGTTCCATCATTCGGGCCATGAGAGTGGCCCCGCAGGCGATCGTGACCAAGATCCGAGGCGTGGCCTACGGCGCAGGGGCGAACATGGCCCTGGCCGGAGACTTCGCCCTGGCAGCCCATGACGCGCGCTTCTGCCAGTCGTTCGTCAAGCTCGGGGCCGTCCTGGACGGAGGCGGCACCTACTTCCTGCCGCGCCTGGCCGGCATGGCCAGGGCCAAGGAGCTCGCCCTGCTGGGTGAAGCGGTCGACGGCAGAACAGCCGCAGCCATGGGGCTCATCCATCGGTCCTTCCCGGACGAGCGCCTCGACGACGAAGTCCGGTCACTGGCCGAGGCCCTCCTCGAAAGGTCGTCCGCGGCGATCGCCGAGATCAAAGAAGGGCTCGAGCGGAGCCTGGGCATGTCCCTGGAGGAGGCTCTGGAGTGGGAAGTGGCGCGGCAGACCGTGCGCATGACCACGCCCGAGGTACGGGAGGCGGGCCGGCGATTTTACCAGGCGAAGACGGGCAAGAAGCGGCCCGGCCGGGGTTCAGGAGCGCAACCGTCCGAGCACGGCGCTCGAGTCAAAGGCTGAATGTCGCGAGCGAGCCGCGAGTGTCTGGGGATGAGCCGGCTGAGGAATCGCGAGCGTGGCGATCTCACTGCAACGGGGGGTTGCCACGTCCCTCCGGGCCTCGCAATCTCCGACACTTGCTGCCGGTCGCCACGTCCGCTGCCGACCAAACAAGCCACGGAATACGTCACCTGATTCTATGAGCGGGCCTGGTTGATAGCCTAACCATGAGGAGCGCAGGAGGAGGGGATGGGTCACTACAAGGCGAACGTGCGGGATGTGGAATTTGCTCTGTTCGAGGTTTTGAAAGCCGATGAGCTGCTGGGGAAGCCGCCTTTCGAGCACGTGTCCAGAGACGACGTGCAGCTCGTCATCCGGGAGGCTGCCCGTTTCGCGCAGGAGGTCTTCGGCGAGCTCTACCAGCAGGGGGACGAGGCCGGATGCCGGCTGGTGGACGGGAAGGTCCGGGCCCCGGAGGTCTTCCGCGCCGCCCGCGCGGCCTTCATGGAGAACGGCTGGCAGCAGCTGAGCGTGGACGTCGAAGACGGCGGTCAGGGTCTGCCGTACTGCTTCGCCATTGCGGCCCAGGAGTTCTTTACCTCCGCCAATCCTGCCCTCACCTTGTACTGCGTGCCGGAGATGTTCGCGAACATCATCCGTGTGTTCGGAACGCCCGAGCAGGTCGCGCGGTTCTGCCCCGGGATGTTCGAAGGCCGGTGGAGCGGAACCATGGTCCTCACCGAACCGGAGGCCGGCTCGGACGTGGGAGCGGCCCGCACCAGGGCGAAGCGGCTCGAGGGCACGCCCTACTACCACATCGACGGGGCCAAGCGGTTCATCACCTCGGGCGATTTCGACCTGGTGGAGAACATCATTCATCTGGTGCTGGCCCGGGTGGAGGGCGCTCCCGCAGGCACCAAAGGGCTGTCTCTGTTCATCGTCCCCAAGATCTGGGTGCACGAGGACGGCACGCTGGGAGAGCCCAACGACGTCGCCTGCACCGGGATCGAACACAAGATGGGCCTGCACGGTTCGGCCACCTGTCAGCTCAACTTCGGCGAGAACGGCCGGTGCCGGGGCGTTCTTCTGGGAAACCAGGAGAACCGCGGCATGAGCCAGATGTTCGAGCTCATGAACGAGGCCAGGCTCTGGACCGGATTGAAGGCCCAGGGGCTGGCTTCGACCGCCTACCTCAATGCCCTCGCCTATGCCAGGGACCGGGTGCAGGGGGCGGACCACAAGAGCCTCGCCCCCGATGCGCCGCGGGTCGCCATCCTCCGGCATCCGGACGTGAGGAGAATGCTCCTGGACCAGAAGAGCAAGGTAGAGGCGATGCGGGCCCTGATCCTGAGGGCCGCCTGGCTGATCGACCGGGTACGGGTGACAGGAGGCCGGCAGGCGAACCCGGCGGACCAGGCCGAGCTGGAGATCCTCACGCCGCTCATCAAAGCCTACTGCTCGGAGGAGTCGTTCTTTCTCATCTCCGAGGCGATGCAGGTCATGGGCGGATCGGGGTACTGCCGGGACTACCCGATCGAGCAGTACCTGAGGGACGTGCGGGTCACGGCGATCTACGAGGGCACCACCCACATCCAGGCCCTGGACCTCGTCACCCGCAAGATCCCGCGTGCCGGCGGGGAGGAGTTCCGTCGCTTCCTGGAACGGATCCGCGCGGTCGCACGAGAGCGGGAGAAGGACGGGTTCCTCGCCGCCGAAGGCCGTCTTCTGGATGCGGCCGCCGAATCCCTGACGAGGCAGGTCCAGCGTCTGATCTCCTTCTTTGGGGAGGATGTCTACCTCGTGGGCCTCAACGCCAACGCGCTGCTCTGGAGCGTGGCGGAAGTCGCCCTCGGCCGAGTCATCCTGGAGCAGGCGGTCGCGGCCCGAAACGGCCTGAAGCGGATCTCGTCCTCGCACCCGGACCACGCCTTCTACCGAGGCAAGATCGAAGCGGCGCGGTTTTTCATGGCCAGCAATCTTCCCAACGTGCATCGGCGCGAGGAGGTCCTGCAGCTCAAGGACACCTCCTGCCTGGAGATCCCGGACGAAGCCTTCTAGAGCGCCAGACCCGTCAAAAGGAGAATGACCGTGGAGAACATGCTGAAAGACAGAGTCGCCATCATCACGGGGTCCGGAAGAGGAATCGGAAGAGCGACCGCGCTGCTGTTCGCCGCCGAAGGCGCCAGGGTGGTGGTCAGCGACCTCGATGCCGCACCGGCGCAGGAGACGGTCGCGGAGATCCGCAAGAACGGAGGCCGGGCCATCGCGCACGTCGGAGACGTGACGTCCCCGGGCTTTGCCGCGGATATCGTCCGAGCGGCTGCCGGCGAGTGGGGGGCGGTGCACATCCTGGTCAACAACGCAGGGTTCACCTGGGACAGCCTGGTCCAGAAGATGAGCGACGAGCAGTGGGACAAGATCCTCGACCTGCACCTGAAAGCTCCCTTCCGCATCCTGCGCGCCGCGGCCCCCTACTTCGTGGATGCGGCCAAGAAGGAGATGGAGGGCGGCGGCAAGGCCGTGCCTCGAAAGATCGTGAACATCTCCTCGGTGGCGGGCGTCAGCGGTAACCTGGGCCAGGCCAACTACTCTTCCGCCAAGTCGGGCGTCATCGGCCTCACCAAGAGCATGTGCAAGGAGTGGGGCCGCTACAACGTGCAGTCCAACTGCGTCGCGTTCGGCGTCATCGACACGAGGCTGACACAGGACAAGGAGAAGGGGATCACGGTCGAAGCGGGCGGGCAAAAGATCGCGGTGGGCGTTCCGGAGAAGATCCGCCAGAGCTTCGTGAGCATGATCCCCCTGGGGAGGGTCGGCACGCCCGAGGACGCGGCCAGGGCCATTCTCTTCTTCGCCTCTCCCCTGTCCGACTACGTTTCGGGCCAGGTGCTGGTGGTGGGCGGCGGGTTCTCGATGTAGGTGCGACGCTCGGAGCGAACGAGGAGATCGGCGATGAAGGAATGGATCGGCTACAAGACGAAACCGTTCGTAAGCACGTACGGCTGGAAGGACGCGGCGCTCTATGCCTTGAGCATCGGGGCTCAGACCGACGAGCTCCCGTTCCTGTACGAGAACACCCGGGGAGGCATGAAGGTGTTCCCGAGCTTCTGCGTCCTTTCCATGAATACCCTGCTGATGGATCTGCTTGCGAAGCTGGACCTGCCGCGGATCCTGCACGGAGAGCAGCTCATCCGGCTGCATCGGCCGATCCCGCCGGAAGGGAGACTCCGGACCGTGGGGGAAATCCCGAACGTCTACGACAAGGGACAGGGGAAGCCGGCTCTCATCTGCCTGCGGACCGATACCGCACTCGAAGGGGGAGAGCCGCTCTTCACCAACGAGGCCGTGATCTTTTATCGGGGAGCAGGCGGCTTCGGCGGAGAACCGGGGCCCAAGGCCGAGCCCCTGGATCCGCCCCGGGGAGTCGAGCCCGACTTCAGGATCTCTTACGCGCTGCCCGAAAATCAGGCAGCCCTCTACCGCCTGACCGGCGACGTCAATCCCCTGCACATCGACCCCGAGTTCGCGAAGAAAGGAGGGCTGGACAGACCGATCCTGCACGGGCTGTGCTCCTTCGGGTACGCCACGCGGGCGATCCTGTACGGCGCATGCGGCGGGGACGCGGCGCGCTTCAAGGAGCTCAAGGTGCGCTTCTCCGGCATGGTCTATCCGGGCGAAACACTGACCACGGAGGGCTGGAAGGACCGGGATGGACGTTACCTCATTCAGGTCCGGACGGAGCGCGCCGTGGTCATGAGCCAGGCCTACGCGACCGTGGAGTGAAGGATGAAACGGGAGCTTTACAGCGAGGAGCACGAGATCTTTCGCGAGGCTTTCCGCAAGTTCCTGGAAAAAGAGGCGGTCCCCTGCCGGGCGGAATGGGAGAAGGCGCGGATCGTATCGCGCAGCTTCTGGAAGAAAGCGGGCGAGCAGGGCTTTCTCGCGCCCTGGGTGGAGGAAGCGTATGGCGGGGCCGGCGCGGACTTCCTCTACAGCGCGGTCGAGGTCGAGGAAGTCAACCTCATCGGGGCCTACGAGCTCGTGGGCATGTGCATGCACAGCGACATCGTGGTGCCCTACATCCACGCTTTCGGCACGCAAGAGCAGAAGCAGCGCTGGATCCCGGGGTGCGTGACCGGGGACATCATCACCGCGATCGCCATGACCGAGCCGAACGCCGGCTCGGACCTCCAGGCCATCCGGACCACGGCCGTGAAGGACGGGGACGCGTACGTCCTCAACGGGCAGAAAACCTTCATCTCGAACGGATTTCTCAACGACCTGGTGATCGTCGCCTGCCTGACCGATCCCAGAGCCAAGCCCCGCCACGCAGGAATCAGCCTGATCTGTGTGGAGGAGGGAACGCCGGGGTACCAGAAGGTGCGCAAGCTCGACAAGATCGGCTTGCACGCCCAGGACACGGCGGAGCTGTTCTTCGAAGACTGCCGGGTGCCCAGGGAGAACCTGCTCGGAGCCGAGGAGGGCAGGGGCTTCATCCAGCTCATGGTGAAGCTCCAGCAGGAGCGCCTGGTCTGCGCCATCTCCTCCATGGCCGCCATCCGGGGCGTCCTCGGATGGACGAAGAAGTATTGTGAGGAGCGGGTCTGCTTCGGCAAGCCCATCATCAGGTTCCAGAACACGCGGTTCAAGCTCGTGGAAATGTACACCATGGCCGAGGCCCTGCAGGCCTTCATGGATCGGCTGGTCCGGGAGCACATGAAAGGCACGGACGTCGTGACCGAAACCTCGATGGCGAAGTGGATGTGCTCGGAGGAGCTCAAGAAGACCGTCGACCAGTGCCTGCAGTTCTTCGGCGGTTACGGCTACATGGAAGAGTACCCGATCGCCAAGGCTTACCGGGACGTCCGGGCATCGACGATCTTCGCCGGCACGACCGAGATCATGAAGGAGATCATCGGCAGGCGGCTCGGGATGTAGGAAAGAACCGGCTGCGGGCGCAGCATCTGGAGACAAGCCATGTTCGACAGCAAGCAATTGAACGGAATCCGGCAGCATGCGGAGGAGTGGAACCGGAAGTTGGAGAGCGCGGGCGAGAGGCGACCTGCCGAGCAGTACGTGACCGATTCCGGAATCCCGGTGAAGAGGCTCTATACGCCCTGCGACATCCAAAGGATGGACTACCTGAAGGACGTGGGCTTTCCCGGAGAGCCGCCCTACGTGCGCGGGATCTACCCGACCATGTACCGGGGCAGACCCTGGACCATGCGGCTCTTCTCCGGGCACGGCACCCCCGAGGAAACCAACCGGCGCTGGAAGTTCCTCTACGAAAACGGCGAAACCGGGTTCAGCGCGGCGGTGGACGCTCTCACCTTCAACGGCCTCGACCCCGACGACGAGCGCGGCGACCTCGAGGTGGGCACGACCGGAGTGCCGCTCTACTGCATCGATTCCATGTTTGCCTTGACCGACGGGATCCCCCACGACAAGGTGAGCGTGGCCCTCGTGGTGGAGCCGTTCTCGTCGGCTCCCATTTGTGCGATGTACTTCAACTGCTGCATGGACAAGGGACTCGATCTGAGACAGGTCCGGGGGACCTGCCAGAACGACATCCTCACGCAGACGCTGGGATACGTGCCTTACCGGAACGTGGCGCCCGCGCACTTGCTGAGGTTTGCCTGCGACCTGATCGAGTACACGACCGCCCAGGACCGGGTGCCGCTCTGGCACCCGATCAACTTCACCGGCTACAACTACCGGGAGGGCGGGATCGATGCCGTGCAGGAGCTCGGGTTCGTGTTCGCCAACGCGACCGCCCACATCGACGAGCTCGTGCGCCGCGGTTACGCGCCGGACCGGTTCGTCAACCGGCTCGCGTTCCATCTGGCGGCGCACAAGGATTTCTTCGAGGAGATCGCCAAGTACCGGGCCGCCCGCAGGATCTGGTACCAGCTGATGAAAGACCGCTACGGCTGCAAGGACCGGAGGTCGTACGAGTTCCGTTTCCACATTCAGACGGCCGGCAGCTCGCTCACGGCGCAGCAGCCCATGGTGAACGTGGTGCGGACGGCGTATCAGGCGCTGGAGGCGGTGATCGGCGGGTGCCAGTCGATGCACACGAACAGCTACGACGAGGCGATCTGCCTGCCGAGCAAAGAGGCGGTGCTGGTGGCCCTGAGGACGCAGCAGGTGATCCAGGACGAGACCCGGGTGGGCTACACCATCGACCCGCTGGCCGGCTCCTACTTCGTCGAGCACCTGACGGCCGAGATGGAGAAGAGGGTCTGGGAGTATATGGGCGCGATCGAGAACGCCGGAGGGATCGTCAAGGCCCTCGAGTCGGGGTGGCTCTACCGGGAGATGCGGGATGCCTTCAAGAAGCGGCAGGCCAACATCGAAGCCGGGATCGAGGGGATGATCGGCGTGAACCTGTACGCGGACAAGCGGGAGTACCACGTGCCCAACGTCTTCCGCACCAATCCCGAGGCGATGCGGATCGAGCAGGCAAGGATCGACCGGCTCAGGCGGGAACGGGGCGAGGCGGCATTCGCCCAGGCCATGGACCGGCTCCGGAAAGCGGTCGAGAGCGGCGACAACGTCATGCCCGCGATGATGGAAGCGACTCGGGTGGCGACGGTAGGCGAAATCTGCGACGTCTATCGCGAGGTCTTTGGTATATGGGACCCGCCGATCGTGATCTAGGCAGGCTGTGTGAGGATTCGTCATCCCGGCCCAACTGCGGAGCGCGTGGGAGCCGGGATCCAGGAGGGTGCACCGTGCACAGCGGTGATTGCCGGGTAACGGTGACTGGACCCCGGCCTTCGCCGGGGTGACGGAAAGACAGGGAGCAGGGTCTGGCCGGCTTGCGACACAGCCTCTTGCGCGGGAATGACGGGCAAATCGGCGTGACCACGGACCGCGGCTAACAGCTCATGACACGGAGATCATCATGGCGGAGAGAAAGATCAAAGTGTTGATGTCCAAGCCCGGCACGGACGGGCACTGGCGGGGGATCGTGACGATCTCCAGGGGTCTTCGGGACGCCGGGATGGAAGTGATCTTCGGCGGGTTCCAGTCGGTGGACGAGATCGTGGAGTCGGCCATTCAGGAAGACATCGACGTGATCGGGCTGAGCATCCATTCGGGGGCCCACAAGGGGTACGTCCGCCGGCTGATCGAGGCCCTGGACAACGAGGGGGTGCGGGAGGATTTCACCGTCCTGGTGGGCGGGGCCATCCCCTGTGAAGACTTCCAGGCACTCAGGGAGCTGGGCGTGGCGCAGGCCTTCGGCCCCGGCACCATGATCTCGGAAATCGTGGAGTTCATCAGGAACAACGTCAGCCGCAAAGACGTGCTCCAATGAGGGGGGCCGATCCGCGCGGCCTGCGATCCATGCTGACGCCAACGGGGGGGAAGCAATGAAGAAGCGAACATGGGCACCGGCAGGCGTTCTTATGGTTCTCTTGCTCTTGGCACTGGTGACGCAAGGAGAGGCTCTGTTCATCGACGACAAGAAGAGTCTGGAGATTTCGGCCAAGGTGCAGACCCGGGCCACGGTGCGTCTGCAGGAGAGCGACACCGAGGAGAA
>JBFLZG010000008.1:0-80694 GCA_040756235.1 bacterium
CAGGACGAAGACCAGGCGCGCCCTCATGACTTGCCGGCCTCCTCGCCCCCGGTCGGCACAAACGTGCCGACGAGCCGTCCGAGAAGGGAGATCCCGTGCGCCGTGACCCCCACCACCATCCGTTCCCCCATGATTTCCAGCACCGCGACCCGCTCCCGCTGACCGAGCGGCTTCACCGCGACCACCCGGATGAGCGCGTCCCGGCCGCTGTTCTTTCTCCGGTTCCAGCGCAGGCACCAGAAGGCGGCCGCCCCGAGGAGAAACAGAAAGCCGACGGCGCGAGCCGCGCCCGCCGGGGATTCGCCTGCGGCCGCCGGCGCCAGGCCGGCCGCGGGCGAGGGGCCCTCCCCCTCTTCCGTGGTGCCGGCAGCCGCACCCGGCAAGCCGGCCACGGCCAGAAGCCCGAGCAAACAGCAGCAGGCCCGCCACCGCCTCATCCCAACCTCTCGATCCGCTCGGCAGGGCTCAGAATGTCCGTCAGGCGGATGCCGAATTTTTCGTTCACGACCACGACTTCCCCCTTGCCGATCGGACGGCCTTGCACGAGCACTTCGAACGGCTCTCCGGCCAGCTTGTCCAGCTCCACGACCGACCCCTGGCCGAGCTGCAGGATATCCTGCACCACGAGCCGCGTGCGGCCCAGCTCGATCGAGACCGTCACCGGAATGCCCAGGATCAGGTCCAGGTTCATGGTGCCCTGCTTGGCATCCCCTCCCGCCCGCTCCTCAGGAGGCGGAGGCTGCCGCTCGCTCCGGGAGGATGTTTCCTTCGAGCCCGAGGCCCGCTCCGCGGGTAATCGCGTCTTGTCTGTTTGCGGATCCACTGCGTTTCTCCTTCCTCGCGTCCGTGTCCAGAGAGAGGATCTCCACGGCATAGCACCCGTTGCGCCGCCCGGCCCGGCAAAGGCCTCTGCCGGCGTCCTGGATCTTCAAGGCAAGCGGCTCGTCCGGGCCGATGTTCAAGCGCAGGATGTCTCCGACTTTCATGGTGAAGACGTCGCGCAGGGGGACTTCGCACGCGCCCAGCTCGACGCTCACGTCGAGGGTCATCGACATCAGGTGCTCCGACAGGCGCCTTCTCCAGGTCTCGTCGATTTCCGCGTACTCGGACTGAAACCTCCCGTAGAGCCTGTCCTTGACCGGCTCCACGGTCGAGTAGGGAATGCAGTAGCCCATGAACGCCCGATCCCACTCCAGCTCCACCTGAAAGACGGTCGCGAGAACGATGTCCGTGGGCGTCACGATGTTGGCGAACTGGGGGTTCAGCTCCGAGCGCACGTAGCGGAACGTCATCTCCTCCAGCAGGGACCACGCCTTCTTCATGTCCTCGAAGCAGATGTCCAGCAGTCTCTTGATGATGCGCTGCTCGATGGCGGTGAAGTTTCTCCCCTCGATCTTCATGCGGGACCGGCCGGGCCCGCCGAACAGAACGTCCACGATCAGGAAGATCAGCTTGGCGTCGAAGAAGAACAGGGAAGACCCGCGGAACGGCTCGGTGCGGAACAGGTTCAGGGACGACGGCACCGGGAGCTTCTTCAGGAACTCGCCGAACTTGATGAGCTCGAAGCTCTCCACCGTCACTTCGGCCATCCGTCCCAGGTAGCGGAACAGAGAGGCCGTGGAGTCCCGGGCGAACCGTTCGTTGATGATCTCCATGGTCGGCATGCGGCCGCGTATGATCCGGTCCTGATTGGCGAAGTCGTAGGTCCGAATGCCGCTGTCCACGTGCGCGGGGCGGTTTTCGGTCTCGACCTCGCCGTCCGAGATCCCCTTGAGCAGGGCATCCACTTCATCTTGGCTCAGGAGTTTTTCCATCGAGGGTCCCATCGAGCTCGGTTGCCGGTCTCGGCTGCCGGGCGCCGGCTGCAAGAGCGCGAACCGTCGTTCGCTCAGGCCGCGGCGTTGGTCTACTGGACGACGAAATCGGTGAAGTACACGCCCTTCGTCTTGCCCTCGCCCAGGACGCGGTTCAGGCGGTACAGGATCTCCTCGCGCAGCCGCATCTTGCCTTCGATCGAGGCGACTTCATCATATTGTTTGCTCGACAGAAGAATGATCAGGTGATCGCGTATCTTGGGCATGTGCTCGTCGACGCAGGGCTTGTCGCAGCCGACCACGTCGATCTCCAGGCTGAGCTTCAGATAACGCACGCCTTCGTCCTGGAACAGGTTCACGATGAACGGCTCGAGCGGCACCGTGACCGCCGTTTCTGCCTTGGCCTCTTGCGGGTCGCCCGTGCCCGGCGCCAGCAGGAACTTCCAGGCCAAGACCCCCCCTGCGGCTGCGACCAAGACCGCCGCCGCCACCAGGACGATCCACTTCTTTCCTTTTCCCTTCGGCTTCTCCGGCGTCGCTGCTTCCGGAGCCGTTCGCTCTTCCGGCACGGCCATCGACCCCTCCCTCCAAAAGCCCGTTTCGGGTCTCAAATCGATTTCCAGTATCTCCGAACAGAGACTCACATCGACCTTCCTCGAGAGGCGCTTCATCGGGAATTTCCTGATTTTTGCCTTCGGGATGCCTGAATCTGGCTGGGAGATGCTCTTTGCGTGATGCCGGCGAACAGAGGGATGCGCGCTTGCGCGGGAATGACGGGCCGACTGAGCAGGGACCGGATTCCGGCCTGCGAGCCTGTGTCATGATCCGTCCTCCCGGCCCAGGTGCGGAGCGCGTGAAAGCCGGGATCCAGAAGGGTGCATCGGGAACAGCGATGGTTGCCGGGCACATGGACTGGATTCCGGATGTCGCCTGCTTCTCAGGCTCCTCCGGAATGACGGAGAATGGGTCATTCAGCCGGCTTGCGACACAGCCTCCTGCGCCGCAATGACGGGAAAGGCGGTACCAGGCGGAAGGCTGGGCTATGCGCAGCCTGTCCACCCATCACGGGTGCGAGGCAATGCGCCGGGTGTCTGCCCCGATCGACTCGGGCTCAGGGCGTTTCGAGGAGTGGGCGCGTCCGGGCCCGTGGAGCTGGACCACGCTCACCCGAGGGCCCAGGAGGCGCAGATGGTGGTGCCTTTGCCTGCTTCAGACTTCACGCTGAAAGCACCGCCCGACAGCTCGGCCCGCTCTCTCATGCTGGAGAGGCCCAGCCCTCTGCCGAAAGGGCCCAGGATCTGTGCCGTCGCCGTATCGAACCCTTCCCCTTCGTCCTGGATGACCAGCTCGAGACAGGAACCGGTCCTGGCCAATCGAAGGCGCACGAGCCCGGCCTTGCTGTGCTTCCCCGCATTGGTCATGGCTTCCTGCAGGATTCTGAAGATCACCATCCGCAAGGGTTGCGGCACATCCTCTTCCGTAGCATGAATGCCCGGCTCGACTCGAATCCGCGGGAAGGTCTTCGCATATTCGCGGCAGAACCACTTGATGGAGGCCAGCAGCCCGAAGTCGTCCAGAATGTGCGGGCGCAAGGCCATGTGGAATTTTCGTATCTCTTCGATGCTCTGCTGAAGCATCGGGACGAGGTCCTCGAGAGAACCGGCCAGGGTCCTGCTCTTTCCTTTTCTCGCCCTCAGGAGCGCTTCCTCGACCCTGTACTTCACCGCAGCCAGGATCTGACCGACGCTGTCGTGGACCTCCTTGGCCAGAAAGCTTCTCTCGTTCTCCAGCGACCGCAGGAGCTGGCTCGACATGTTCCGGAGCTCCTCATGGGCTTCCGTCAAGTCCCCGTGGACCTTCTGCAGCTCTTCATTGGCCTTCACCAACTCCGCGGTCCGCTCCCGCACCCGTAACTCCAGCTCGTCGCGCGACCTCCGCAGATCGTCCTCGATCTGCTTGCGCTCGGTGATGTCCAGGAAGGCCGAGATGCTGCCCCGGACCGCCCCTCGGGCATCGAACAGCGGGCTGGCGTTGCCCAGGATGGTGATCGTCCTGCTGCTCGGCAGCAGGACATCCAACTCGCAATCGTTGAGGTCGGCGCCCGTAGCCGCCGCCCTTTGCATGGGCAGCTCCTCGGGCCTGAGCTCTCTTCCGTCCTGGAAGAAGCGGCGGGTGAAGTCCTGCTCGCCGCCGATCGCACCGGCAGATAGATTCTCCCCCGCCCGAGCCTCATAAAACCCCTTGGCCGCACGATTGCCGATGATCGTGCCGCACAGCGGATCGTTGGAAATCCACACTGCATTCGGCACCAGGTCCATCAGCGTAGCCAGTTCCTCGGCGCGCCGGCGGGCATTCTCTTCGCTTTGGCGCAGGGCCTGTTCCGCCGCCAACCGCTCGATCAGGTCCGCCGCCTGACGCGCCAGCAGATCGAGCCGCCACAGGTCGTCCTCATCGGGAACGTGGGGAACGCCCCAGTGAGTCGTGACGATGCCCAGCAGCATGCCGCTGCGGCTGAGCAGAGGCGTGGACTGCACGGATCGCACCCCGGCCTGCCTCAGCACGTCGAGCGACGGCGTGCCGGCGAAAAGGGGGCTGCATTCCACGTCCTCGACGATCACGCGCGCGCGCCGGTTCATGGCCTCCACGCAGGCGGAAGCCTGATTCTCGGCCGACGCAAAGAACCCCAGCAACGAAGGCCCATGGCCTCGATGGGCCACCAGGCGCAGTGCATCGCCCTCGATCAGTCGGAACGTGCCCCCTGCGGCGTCCCCGATCGCGACCGCGGTTTCCAGGATCTCCCGCAGCAGCGACCCCAGCCCGCCGGGCTCCAGAAGTCTCGTGCTCAGGGCGTGCATGCGCCTGAGGACCACCAGCTCCTCGGCCCAACGATCCTGGGTCCGCTTGCGGTCGATGAACCCTTCGATCATCCGGTCGGACAGAGCTCGATCCTTATTCTCGCTCAGGCGAAGAGCCCCGCTGTTCAGGTATCGGGCGTTTTTCATGTCTTTCACCGATGCTCGCTGACCGTCGACCGGAACGCCTGGTCCTGCTTGCGACCAGGCTCCCGGAGCGCCTTTGCGCCTCTTCTCTTGCCGCAGCGGAAGACGCAAGTTTCATCGGGATAGTCTGGCAGCAAATGAACCGGAATGCACCTGTTTTCCGCGCCAGGATCGGGGCGGGCCCGTCGGTTTGCGCGCCCCCCCCGGCATAATCAAGCGGAAGCAAAGGATATTTGGCAGACGGCCCGGCGCGTCGCGGTCGCGACCGTCCCGCCCCGTTCCGAACCGGCCCGCGCCCGACTCCTCCGGCAGCAGGCCGACGGGGAACGTTCACCTTGTATCCGAGGAAGCGGGTGCGGTACATTCCTCTCGCAACGGACAGCGCCTGAAGGAGAGCCGCTTGGGGATCACATCTGACATCATTCTTCTGGTCGTGGCCGCCTTTTTCAGCGGGCTCCTGATGCAGAGACTCGGCCAGCCGCTGATTCTCGGTTACATCCTGGTCGGCGTCATTCTGGGGCCGCACACCGGCGGTCTCGCGATTTCGAACGTCCACGACATCGAGCTGCTGGCGGAAATCGGAGTCGCCCTGCTCCTTTTCGCACTGGGGCTGGAGTTCTCGTTCAAAGACCTCGAGCCGGTGCGGAAGGTCGCCCTGATCGGAGCTCCGATCCAGATCCTGCTCACGATCGGGCTGGGATTCGGCATCGGACATGCGATGGGATGGGACTGGAAATCGTCTCTGTGGCTCGGAGCGCTGATCTCCCTTTCGAGCACCATGGTGATCCTCAAGACGCTGATGAGCCAAGGCTGGCTCGGCACGCTTTCCAGCAAGGTGATGATCGGGATGCTGATCGTTCAGGATCTGGCGGTCGTGCCCCTGATGATCATTCTTCCGCAGATGAACCACCCCTCGGTCGGTCTGCCCGTCCTCGGGTTGGCAGCCGTCAAGGCGGTCGTATTCATCGCCTCGATGGTCCTGGTCGGGACTCGCTTGCTGCCCCGCTTCATGGCTCATATCGCGCAGCTGGGTTCGCGCGAGCTGTTTCTGCTCGCCATCACGGCGATCGGGCTCGGCATCGGCTACATCACGCACCTGGTGGGCCTGTCGTTCGCGTTCGGAGCCTTTGTCGCAGGGATGGCACTGAGCGCATCGGACTACAGCTACCAGGCGTTGAGCGACATCATCCCGGTCCGGGATCTGTTCGGGCTGCTGTTCTTCGCCTCGGTAGGCATGCTCCTGGATCCGGCTTTCCTCCTGGAGCACTTCGGGCAGGTGGCCTTGCTCGTGCTGGGAGTGAGCGTGGGCAAGGGGCTCATTTTCGCCGGGGTGACCCGCCTGTTCGGGTACGGGAATGTCGTTCCCTGGGCCGTGGGGCTGGGGCTGTTCCAGATCGGCGAGTTTTCGTTCGTGCTCGCACGGGTGGGTGTTTCGACGAGCTCCATCGGCAGCGATGTCTACAATCTTTTCCTCACCGCAGCGGTGTTCACCATGATCCTGACGCCTTTCGTATCGGGCCAGACGGCGCGCCTCTATGCTCTCCGAAGACACTGGTACCGGCATGAGCCTCTCGAGCCCATGAACTTCCCGGAAGCCGCCCTGCAGCGCCACGTCATCATCGCCGGCGGCGGGCGGGTCGGGTTCCAGGTAGCCCGGGTCCTGAGCCGCCTGGGTCTGCAATTCGTCGTCATCGAGCTCGACCAGCATCGGGTGGAGCAGGCCAAGGCTGCGGGCATGCCGGTCGTATATGGGGACGCGAGCCACGAGATCGTGCTCGAGGCTGCCAGGATCAAGGCCGCACGCATGATCCTGATCACCACCCCGGCCATCGTCGTGCTGCGCGCCGTCGCGACTTGTGCGAAAAGGCTCAACCGCGAGATCGACATCATGGCAAGAGCTTCGGACCTCGAGCTCATGGCCGCCTGTAACGAATGGGGCGTGCTGGACGTCGTCATGCCGGAGTACGAGGCCGGACTCGAGATGACGCGCAGGGTGCTCGTGCATCTGGGGATCCCCGCACCGGAGATCCAGAAACACACCGAGTCGCTGCGGCAGGAGCTGTTTGCTCCTGTTTTCGGCACGAGCGGGGCTTGCCGCGCCGCATCTTCAGCGGGCCCGGATCGAACCGGGCAGCCCTCGGATCGACACGCCGCCCGGTGAGCGGCGCCCCTACGACGCCCCGCACAAGCGCTCGCCGGGATGACCTGCCACGAGTCCCGCCAGGCCCATGCCGGGACAGCCCGGGGTCGGCTCCCGGCGCCCGGCCGGCGGCCGGGGGCCGAGAGCCGATTCTTGAGACCTGAAACCTGTCTTGGCGGCTGCTTACCGCTTCAGGTTCACGAGATCGGTCAGGATCTCGTCCGTGGTCGTGATCACCTTCGAATTGGCCTGGAAGCCCTTCTGCGCCGTGATCATGCGCACGAACTCCCCGGCCAGATCCACGTTCGACAGCTCGAGGGTGTTGGACCGGATCGCCCCCATGCCCTCGTTGCCCGCCGTGCCGATCACGGCCGTGCCGGAGAAAGGCGACTCGCAGAAGAGCATCTGGCCCACGCTCTGCAAGCCGGATGCGCTCGGGAAATCCGCCAGCGCGACCTGCCCCAGGGCTCTCATCTTGCCGTTGCTGAACGAGCCGGTGAGCATGCCCGAATCGTCGATCGACACCCCCTGCAGACTTCCGGATTCATAGCCGTCCTGTTGCAGGCTGTAGACACCCGATGGGGCGCCGAACTGCGTGACTCCTTCCAGGCCGGTGCCGCTGTCCGCGATGCTGGTCCCGAAGTTGAAGGCGATCTGCTGGTCCTGCGCCGCCCCGCCCGAGAAGTCGAATCCGCCTGTCGGATAGCTGATCGCGCCTGCGCTATCCAGGGCGCCGGTGGACGTGAACTGCAGCGTTCCCTGGGCCGCAATTTCCTTCACGCCACTCTGCGCCGCATCCGCGTCGATGACCGCGTACCACTCCCACAGGTTGCCTGCCGGCAGCTCCTGATCTTTTCGGAAGCACACGTCCACCGGGTGACCGTTGCCGAGGGAGTCGAACACGGTCACGGTCGTGGCGAAGTTCGAGGTGTTATCTGTGTCATCCACGTCGAAGGCGGGGAGGGTCTCCGCATCGGAGTGAAGGTTGGCCTGAATCGCCACCTCCGCGGTCGGCTGCGGGGGGTAACTGCTGGAAGTGACCTGCAGGTTGGCCACGCTGTTCAGGACGTTTCCCCGGGAGTCCACCTGGAATCCCTGGAGAAACAAACCCGCCTGGTTGACGATGTACCCGTCCTTGTCCAGCTTGAACTGTCCGGCGCGCGTGTAGAAAGTGGCGTTGTCCGCGTCTTTCATCACGAAGAACCCGCTGCCGTCGACCGCGAGGTCCAGCGGATTCTCGGTCGTCTCGAACGCCCCTTGCGTGAAGCTCGGCATGACCGCCGACATGAGCACGCCGAGCCCGACCGAGTTGTCTCCGGAAACGCCGCTCAGGCTCTGGTTGATGATGTCCTCGAAGTAGGAACGGCTCCCCTTGAACCCGTAGGTGTTCATGTTGGCCAGGTTGTTGCCCACCACGCTCATCTCGCTCATGTGGGCATTGATGCCGCTCACACCCGTGTACAGTGACGTAAGCATTTCAGACTCCTCCTTCAGCTCGAGTGGGTTGCCTTCTTTTCACGCCGGGGCCCCGCCAGCGACGCTTGCGCTCGAGGCCCGCCCCGCACGATTACGCCGCCAGGTCGACCCCGATCCCGTAGATCTCTCCGAGACCGATCCACTGCCCTCCCACCTGGAGGTAGGGGCTGCCGTTGCGGAACTCGACCTTTTCCACCCTGCCCTTCTGGATGGAGGCAGCCGTCACGGTCTGCCCGCTGCTGCCCTCGGCCTCCACCTCGAAGCGATAGCCGCCCGCGGGCACGTTCTGCCCGTACTCGTCTTTGCCGTCCCACGTTGCCGACTGCTTGCCGGCCGACATGGCGCCCAAGCTGCAGGTGCGGACGACCTTTCCCTGCTCGTCGTAGATCTTGAGCGTGACGCCGGCGGCGTCGGAGCTCAGGGTGAACCCCAGGTCCGAGGAGGTCCCCTCCGCGTGGGAGATCTCGTCGCCTGCGAACTCCACGGTCCGGCCGATCAGGGCCACCGCCCCGAAGTTGTTCAACGAAGCCATATAGCTTTTCAAGTCCCCGACCCCGGTGGACACCTCCCGCATGGTGTCGAGCTGGGTGAACTGGGCCAGCTGGGTCACGAACTCCGTGCCTTCCATGGGCTGCAGAGGGTCCTGGTTCTTGAGCTGCGTGATGAGCAGGTTCAGGAAGACCTGCTGGCTCGCCATGTCCGTGCTCCCGACCGCGGAAGCGATGCTCTGCGTCCCTGACCCGACTCCCTGAATCATGTGACAGCCTCCTCTCACCTTCGACTACACGTAGAGATCCAACCCGTTCCCGCGCGCCGGCCGGCTCGCAGCTCGCTGCGGCGCGCGCCCGCCGAGGGCCTCCGGCGGAGCCGCGCAGCTCGGAGCCGGAGGTCTTTCCGACTGTCCTCTGTCGTCCGCAGGGGACGCAAACCGCTGGGAGCCCTGGTCCACGGAGACGTCCAGGCCCTGCATCTCCAGACCCGCCGCCTTCAAGCGGTCGGACAAGATGCCCTGGTTGCCCTGGATCAGCTCCTGCAAGCGACGGGTGTCTACGACGGCTTCGGCTGCCACCGTCTTGCCGTCCTTCACCTGGAGATCCCAGTGCATCCTTCCCAGGCTCTCCTCCTCGATCTTCAACGTCACCCGGCCCTCGCCTGCACGCATCGCCCCTTTGGGCGCCGGCGAAGGAAGATGGAACACCGGTTCGGATCCGGGCGCAGCCGCCGCCCGACTGTCGCGCAGCAGGCCGTCTCCTGCGCTCCGTTCCTGCGCGGCCCCGGGCAGCCTGTCGGTGCCGAGCCGGTCCGCCGCCTCCGTGGAGGATGGGAGGCTTTCCACCTCGGCGGCGTGCTCTGCTGCCCCGCTCCCGGATGACGATGCCTGCTGCTGCAGGCGATGCATTTGGGCCTCGTTGGCGCTCGAGCACCGGGCCGGATCGAACGAGGTCTCCGGCTGGGTCGACCGAGGGTCACCCGCAGTGCCGAGCCGCCCCTCCAGCGGAGCTGCGTCGGAGGCTCCGCTGTGGGCCGCGCGGCCATCGAGGTCTGAAGAGTGGGAACGCCCCGCCGGAGAAGAAGAGAATTCCGCCCGCTTCCGGACATCGGCTGATTCCGGAAGCTTTGGCGCGCGGGAGATCTGACCGGCCGAAGAGGGGCCTGGGGCGGCCAGGAGATCCTCGGGGACGGAGAAGGGCGCGGGGACCTTCACCTCGGAGCTATCCTTCCCCTTCCCCTCTCCGCCAGTCTTGGCGAAGTCCGCCATACCCTCCCGGGCGTCCGGACGGAGATCTGTGCCGATTCCTGCAGGGACCGGCTGCTCCTTGGCGCCGGGCCATGCTGTTGTTCCGCCTGACAAGAGCACCTCGACTGCTTCAGGAAGCCATGCTTCTGTAGAGGCCAGGACCCGGCCTGCTTCCGCTGCCAGATATTCAGTGGCGCCTGCGCTTTCTCCCATGCCCGGGCCCGCAGTCGGCGCATTGGCAGAGCCTTCTCTGCCTGTGATCGGCGCACGCGCGGCGGCCGTGCTCGCGCCCCGAGGCATTGCGGTCCCGCCGGCAG
This sequence comes from bacterium, assembly GCA_040756235.1. GTDB lineage: Bacteria > Desulfobacterota > DSWW01 > DSWW01 > DSWW01 > JBFLZG01. The sequence goes on from JBFLZG010000008.1 coordinate 10,485, forward strand.
CGCCCTCCGGGTCGGCCCCTGAGTCCATGAATGCCCGCGGCGGCCCGGCTCCGAGATCTGCGGGGGTCTCCCCGGCCTCTGGACCCGGAGCCAGCGATGCGTTTTGGCCGCCTGCGCTCCACCCGGTCCCAGGGCCCGCGGTCTGGACATCCACCGCGGCTCCTGCGGCAGAAGTCGGGGTGCGCGCGGCCGCCGTGCTCACGGCCCGAGGCAATGCCGTCCCGCTGGCAGCGCCGCCCGCATCGGGGTGCGACTCCCCGAGCACCTGCGGCGAGCCGGTTCCGAGGTCCCCGGCGGCTGGTTGTGCGACGTCTCGCACTGAGGAAAACAATCCAGCCACGGAGGCTCCTCCGCCGGAAGTCGGGGGGCACGCAGCCGCCGTGCTCACGGCGCGAGGCAATGCCGTCCCGCTGGCAGCGCCGCCCGCATCAGGGTGCGAGTCCCCGAGCACCTGCGGCGGCCCTGCTCCCGCATCCTCGAGGGCCGGCTGTCCGAGATCCCGACCCGAGAGGAAGAACTCTTCCCGGGCTCTTCGGCTGATCCCCGGGCCCGCGGTCCGTGCATCCGCGGGACCTCCTCCGGCAAGGACGAGCGCACGCGCGGCTGCTGTGCTCATGGACCAGGGCACCGCGGTCTCGCTGACAGCGCCGCCCGGATCGAGGGGCGAGCCGGCGGGCGCCTGCGGCGACCCTGCTCCGACATACCCGAGGACCGGCTGTGCGGACGCCGCGCCCACGGGGAAGTCTCTTCCCTGGTCCGCGCCCCATGCGTCCTGGACGTCCGTGCTCAGGCCGACTCCCGCACCCGCGGCCCGCACAGGGGCGGAAGCGGCCGGCATGCTCGTGGGCCAGGTCGTCTCCATACCGCTTGCGGCACCCTGCGGATCGCGCTGCGAGTCCCCGGGCGCCTGCGGCGACCCTGCTCCGAGGCACTCGGACCGCTCCTCGAAGCATGGACCGGCCCCCGAGATCGCACGCTCCAGCACGGACTGCCACGGAGAAGGTTCGTGCGCAGCCGGCCCGTCCGGGCCCGCGCACGCGCCCGGGGTGCCCGGGGCGGCCGCCGTCTTCAACTGGAAAATCCAATCAGCCACTTGCATCATGGTCTCTGCTTCCAACGACCTCCGCCCGTGAGCTGCGGCACAGGCGGCTGACCGGCAGTGGAGCAAGGGCCGTGCCAATGGGTGGTCAGCACAAGGGCCTGAATTCTGCACGGCATTTCCGAACGCAGGGGCTGAACGATACGGGAAGATTCTGCCGGCCGGGTAGAAATGTCCCGGCAGGCCCGCCTCCGCGAGGTGTGGCGCTGCTTGGCTCGGCCGGCGGGCGGGCCCTTCTTCCACCTTCTCCCCTCCGCGCGGGGAGAAGGTCAGGATGAGGGGTGCAGTCTGCTCCTGTTTCCCCCTCACCCTGTCCCTCTCCCCCGTCCACGGGGGAGAGGGAATTCATGAATCGACAGCCCCTATACGGGGGAGAGGGGATTCGACCAGCGGGCTTCGGGAAACAGCGACTGGATTCGGGCCTGTGTCGTGGGGGGCACCCGATGGGGCAGGGTTCAAACCTACCCTTGCCCTGGAGTGACGGGGAAGGCGGGTAAGGGGACTCACGGAACTGCGGCAGCGCTGTCCTTGCGGCTCAGCCGCACGGTCAGCCGGCTGGCCTTGTCGGTGGACATGGCTCCGAGCACCTGTCCTGCCTGACGCGGGTTCATGCGGAGAAGGAGCGAGGAGCTGACCTCGTCGTCCATCGCTTCCAGCCTGCGGGCCGCGAGCTCCGGCTCCATGACTTCATAGATCTTGACGAGCTTGGCGTCCTGCTCGCTGTCGTGCTGCTCCAGGCTCTTGTACATGGCCTCGACGCCGGAACGCACGTCCGTGAGCTGACGCAGCCGCTCCTCCACTTCTTTCCGGTAGAGGACGAGTCTCTTCTCCTTCTCCTCGAGGAGCCCGGCCTTCTCCCGGAGCCTTCCGCTCTCCTCTTGAATGCTCGCCAGGAGCCCGGCCAGTCTTCCTCGACAGCACGTCTCTTCAGCGGCGACCGCCGGTGCCGCCGGTTCGCCTCCCGTCTCCGCTGCGGTGGACGCAAAGCAGGTGCCGCGCTCCTGCTGGGACAGCAGGGCGGACAGGATCCATCCCTTCACCGCCAGAAGCACCAGCAGCAGCACCAGGAAGACGCTAGGCCTTCCGATTCCTTTGAGAGAACTCATCGGTCACCTTCTGCTCCAGCACGCGCTGGCAGCGCTGCATGTCCTTTTGATGACGCTCCTTCAGCCGTCCGAAACGTTTCCTCTCCGTGTGGACCTCGCGCAAAGCCCGGACCTTCTCCTGGATCCGGCCGCGCAGCGCCTCGTCGCGGCCTCGGGCCAAGCGTGTGCGCTGCAGCAGGACCGCCAGATAGTCCAGGGCATGCCCCACCTCCCCCGCGAGCTCTTCCTGCTGGAAGGAAGACTCCACCCGCCGCCGCTCCTGCACCAGGGCCTGCACCTCCTGACGCACGGCCCTGCGCTCCGTTCTCAGGCGGCTCAGGTCCTGCTGCAGACCGTCCAGCCGCTTCTCAACCACTTCCAGCAGGGTCTCGTAGCGGAACGGGGAGCCTTTCATCCGATCTCCTGGACCATGCGGCAGAGCGCGTCCAGCGAGTCCTTCAGGGAGACGGCCTGCTCCGTCGTCTGTCGCAGGTAATCATCGATGCGCGACCTGTTGCGCATGGCCCGATCCACCTCAGGGTCGGTCCCTTCCTTGTAAGCTCCGATGGAGATGAGGTCCGCCGCGCGGCGGTAGGCGGCCATGAGCGCCTTGATCCTCTGGGCCGCGGCTCGGTGCTCCGGGCTCACCACGGAAGTCATGACCCGGCTCACGCTCTCCAGGACATCGATGGACGGGTAGTGTCCCTGGGCGACCAGATCCCTGGAGAGCACGACGTGGCCGTCCAGGATGCTGCGCACGGTGTCCGCGATCGGATCGCTCAGGTCATCGCCCTCGACCAGGATCGTGCAGATCCCGGTGATCGATCCGCTCCCGGAGGTATTGCCAAGGCGCTCCAGAAACATCGGGAGCATGGAGAACACCGAGGGCGGGTAGCCTTTGGTCGCCGGGGGCTCTCCGACGGCCAGCCCGATCTCCCGCTGCGCCATCGCGAAGCGGGTGATCGAGTCCATCATGAAGAGCACCTTCTTGCCGCGGTCGCGGAAATACTCGGCAATGGCCATGGCCAGGAACGCGCCCCGCTTGCGCAGGAGCGGAGGCTGGTCCGAGGTCGCCACCACGACCACCGACTTGGCGACCCCCTCACGGCCGAGGCTCCCCTCCAGGAACTCGTTGACCTCCCGGCCCCGTTCCCCGATCAACGCGATGACGTTGACTTCCGCCTCGGTGTTGCGCGCGATCATGCCGAGCAGCGTGCTCTTGCCGACTCCGCTGCCCGCGAAGATGCCCAGCCTCTGCCCCTGTCCGCACGTCAGCAGCCCGTTGAGCGCGCGGATCCCGAGATCGAGAGGCTCGAAGATCCGCCTGCGGGTCATCGGGTTCACGGGCGTCTGATAGAGCGGGTAATCGACCTCCCCGCACGGGGGCCCCTTGCCGTCGAGCGGATGCCCGAGCCCGTCGATCACCCTGCCCAGCAGCTTCGCACCCACCCGGACGACGTTCCGGCCGCCCTCCATCTGGATCAGGCTGCCCGGGCCGATCCCCAGGATGCCCTCCAGGGCCATGAAGAAAAGCCTCTTGTCCTGGAAACCGACGACCTCGCCGTGGACCCGCTTGCTCCCGTCCACCGAAAGGATGGAAGCCTTGGCGCCGATCGGCGCCCACACCCCCGTCCCTTCGATCAGGAGCCCGACGGCCTTGGATACCTTGCCGCGCACGACGAAAGGATCGACCCCTTCCAGGCGCTCTCTCAGAACGGTCCAGTTCACGCGCTTCTCAACGCCTCCTCGATCTTCTCCAGCGCCCTCTCGATCCTGGCGTCCACGGCGCATCGATCGGTCTCGACCACGCATCCTCCGGGGGAGATCGACGCGTCCTCCGCCAGGAACAGCTTGCCCTCGATGCCGTTGTTCTCGCGCAGCGCGGGCAGCGCTTCCTGCACGGCGGCCAGGTCTTCGGGGCAGACCCGCACCACGATCCTCTCCTCGCCTTTCACCTGCTCCAGAGCGGCGGCAAGAACCCCCTCCAGGCTGGAGCGGTTGGTCCGGATCTCGTGGCGCACCACCTTCTCGGCGATGCGCAGGCTCAGGGCCAGCATCTCCTCCTCGAGTCCCGCATACAGATCCTGCCTCGACCGCTCCAGGCTGCGGGCGAGATCCTCGAGCCGGCGCCGGACCGCCTCCACGCGCTCCAGGCCTGCGGCGAACCCGGCCGCCTCTCCCTCGCGGCAGGCCTTTTCGTAGGCCTCCTGTTCCGGAGACTGCGAGCGCTCGCGGGAGCTCGCCCGGCGCGGGACGACGGAGAAATCGTGATCGAAGCGGAAGGGCCGCACCTCCGCGCCCTCGGCCGGCTCAGACATAGACCTCCTCCCCGGACTTGCCAGGCAGGTTGATCTTGCCCCCCTGCTCGAGGGCCTTCACGGTCTTGACGAACTCCTGCTGAGCCTTCTCGATTTCCTTCAGGCGCACCGGCCCGCGCATCTCCATCTCCTCCTGGATCACCGCCGCCGCCCGCTCCGACATGTTGCGGAAGAACTTCTCCTTGACGTGCTCGTCCGACCCGCGCAGCGCCAGCACCACCACGTCCGAGGTGACCTCCTTCAGGATCGCCTGCAACGTGCGGTCATCCACCTCGAGCAGGTCCTCGAACACGAAGAGCTGCTCCTCGATTCTCTGGGAGAGCGGCTCTTCGATCTTGCGGATCTCTTCCAGGATCCGCTTCTCGGTGCGCGTATCCATGCGGTTGAGAAGCTCGGCAGCGAACTTGACGCCGCCCAGGTTGAACACGGCGCCGGTGCTGTTCTCGGTGACGTGGTCGCGCATCGCTTCCTCCAGCTCGCCCAGCACGCTCGGATGGATGTCCTCCATGGTGGAGATGCGATACAGGACCTCTCCATGCAGCTGCTCCGGCAGGTGCTCGACCACCTGGCTCGCCTTCGGCGAATCCAGCGTGGCGAGCACGAACGCGATGACCTGGGGGTGTTCTCTCTTCACCAGGTCCGCGATCATGCGGGGGTCCATCATGCGCACCGCCTCCAGGCCCGCTTCGCCTCCGTGGAGGAGGAAGTTCTCCATCATTTCGGAGGCCTTTTCCGGCCCCAGGGTCCGCGCCAGCACGTTCTTCATGTACTGGCCGCCGTCCATTCCCATGACCGAGTGCTCTTCGGCGATTGCGATGAAGTCCTTCGCCACCACCTCGACCTCTCCGGTCTTGAGCTGCTCGAGCTTGACCATGGCCGAAGTGACCTTCTGGATCTCGGTCTGCCTCAGGTGCTTGAGCACTTCTCCGGCCATGTCCTCTCCCATGGCGAGCAGGAGGGCGGCCGCCTTTTCCAGACCTCGCATGTCATCCCTCACGCAACCACAAGCGCACGATTTGAGCGGCCCTGGCCGGGTCCTTGCGCACCATCTCGAGCATCCTTTCCCGGTCCTCCTTGGCCGGCAGAGCCTTTTCGAGCTGCTCCAGGCCCTGCGGAAGCTGCCGCTGGAGCTCGCTCATCCGCTGTCCGTCCTCGGCGAGCCTCTTCAGCAGAGGGCGCAGTACCGCGAGCACCAGGACCAGCACCCCGAGCAGGGCCCCGCCGTACCGCATCGCGTACGGGAGGAACCGCTCGACCCGATCCAGCGCGCTCGTTCCGGTCGGCTCCGCCTGCCCTTCCGGAAGCCGGCCCTCGAACGGCATGAACGCCACCTCCACCCGGTCCCCGCGTTTTTCGTCGAATCCGACCGCGCTCTTCACCAGAGAAGTGATCGTGTCGAGATCGGTGTCCTGGGCCTGGTCCTGCCGCCGGAGCAGAACGGCCACGGAGAGCTTCTGAACCGCGCCCGGCGCTTCCACGGTCCGCTTGGTCACCCGGTTGATCTCGTAGTTCAGGATCTTTTCCTTCTTTTCGGAAGGCGCCTCCTGCAGGAACCGGGCGGGCGCAGTCCGGTCCGGCAGGTTCGCGTCCAGGCCCGGCGCCGCTCCCTGCGCCGATCCGCCCATGTTCTCGGAGCGGTTCTGCTCGCTGCGCACCACCACCGCGTCGGGATCGTACAGCTCCTCGTGGCTCTCCACCTTGCGAAAATCGACGACCGCCGAGACGCGCACCACGGCGTTGCCGCTGCCGGCGACCTTCTCCAGCATGCGGGTCACGCTCTGCTCGAGGCTCTTCTCGATGGCCTCCCGGTATTCGACCTGGTTGGACGAGAGCACGCCCTCCTCCCCGGTTTCCGTGGAACCGGTCAGGAGCCTGCCCTCGGTGTCGACCACCGACACGTTCTCCGGCACGAGCCCGTCCACGCTGCCGCTGACCAGATGCACGATCCCCTTCACCTGGGTCGGCTCCAGCCGGAGCGCGCCGCGCAGGCTGAGGACCACCGAGGCCTTGGGGGTGTAGGCATCGGCCACCGCGAAGGCGGAGCGCTCCGGCAGGACCAGGTGGACGCGCGCCCGCTCGATCTCCTTGATGCTCATGATCGTGCGGGCGAGCTCTCCCTCGAGCGCCCTGCGATAGTTGATGCCCTGCACGTAGCGGGAGGAGCCCCAGCTCTCGTGGTCGAAAATCTCGAAGCCGACCACCCCGCCCCGGGACAGCCCCTCGCCGGCCAGGCTCAGGCGCAGCTCGTAGATCTGGTCGTGGGGAACCTCGATGACCCGTCCTCCCGCAACCAGGCGATACGGGACCCGCCGCTCCTGCAGGACGGCCACGACCTTCGCCGCATCCGCCTCCTCCAGGTTGGCGTACAGGACCCCGAAGTCGGGACGGCTCGCAAAGAAGCTGAACAGCGCGACCCCTCCGGCCACGGACGCCAGCACGAAGAGGAGAATGATCTTCTTCTGCAGCGAAAGGGTCTTCAGACCCGTGAGGAGATCCAGGACTTGCATCCGCACACCTTCTGATCATGCAAACGCATTAAATGGTGATACAGCCTGTCACCCCTCACCTCGATCCTCTCCCCTCGAAGGGGAGAGGAAGGAACGCAGCCGGGCTGTACCCTCGCCCCCGTGGGGGGAGAGGGCCAGGGTGAGGGGGATCGAAGCGCGAGATGGAATTCGTTCACGCGTCGGCATCCGTAACAGTTACACCTGCATTTTGATGATTTCTTCATAGGCCTTCACGATCCGATTGCGGGCCTCCACCATCAGGCGGAACGACACGTCCGCCTTCTCCATGGCGATCATCGCCTGGTGGACGTTGTCGATCTTGCCCGAGGCGATCTCGCTGGCCGCCTGGTCCGCGGCCTTCTGCAGCCCGTCCACGCCCGCGATGCACTCTTTCAGGTAATCCTGGAACCCGCCCTCGGAGCGGCCGCGCTTCGCTTCCGGCAGCTCCAGGGTGACCTTCCCCTGTCCGACTTCGGCGATTCCGGACATGACGCCTACCTCCCGATTTCCAGAGCCCTCTTGAGCATCTCCTTGGAGGCGTTGAAGCTCATCACATTGGCCTCGTAGCAGCGCACCGCGTCCATCATGTGCACGACCTCTTCGAACGGTTCCACGTTCGGGAACTCCACGAACCCCTTTTCATCCGCGTCCGGATGGCTCGGCATGTAGAGGCGCTTCAGGGGGCGGGGGTCCTCCACCACTCCGACCGCGGCCACCTTCCGCACCTCCCGGCTCGAGCGCAGCGCCTCGGAGCCGTCCCGCTCCAGCGGCACGGCGGCGAACAGGACGTCCTGGCGCCGGTACGTCTCGCCCGCAGCGCTGCGCGTGGAGTTCGCGTTGGCCAGGTTGGAGGCGATGACGCGCAGCCGCCGCTGCTCGGCCTCCATTCCGGAAACGCTGATGGCAAATCCGTCGAACATGCCCACTTTCACCCTCCTTGTATGGCGCGTTTGAGGGTCTGCAGCTTGTAGCCGACCGCTCTCAGGAGCGCCTGGTAGAGGTAGCCGTTTTCCACGAGGTGAGCGGCCTCCTCGGACAGACTGACCGTGTTCCCGTCCGCCCGCACCTCGGATTTCTTGACCACCACGTCCGGCTCGCCCCCTGCAGTCGCGGCCGGCAGGTGGGCGGAGTGCCTTCGCTCCAGACCGACCTCGCCCTGCCCGCTCCGGGCCCGGTCGAGGAGACTGCCGAAATCGAGGTCCCGGGCGCGATAGCCCGGCGTGTCCCGGTTGGCCAGGTTCGAGCTGATGAGCTTCTGCCGGGTGACGCTCCAGTCCAGTGCCTGAATGATGCGGTCGATCGGCTTGCCCAAGAGACTGTCCGCCATCGGATCCCCTTTCCTCAGCCACGGAGGCATCCAAGCAATCTTCGTACCCGCTCGAGTGCCTCGGAACGCCCCGCCCTGCGGCCGCGCGCGGCCTCCCTCACATGGAAAAACATGCCGACCCGGAAGAATTGTCCCGGATCGGGGGGCCGTACTCCTTGAGCTTGTTGCGCAAGGTCCGGACGCTGATGCCCAGGCGCCTAGCCGTCTGCGTGCGGTTGCCGCCGGCCTCCTTCAGCGTCTTGAGGATCAGGTCCTTCTCCATGGCGCGCAGCCCATGGGCCGGCTGCGACAGAGCATCCGGCCGCTCTCTGGCGGCCAGCCGGTCCCCCAGCAGGAGGTCTTCGACCCCCAACTGCAGGGCGCGACAGAGCACCACGGCCCGCTCGATGACGTTGCGCAGCTCCCGGACGTTGCCGCGCCACGGCCTCTCCTGGAGCGCCTTCATGGCGCCGGCCGAGACCGCCTTCGGAGGCATTCCCAGACGCTGCGTCACCTCGCGGCTGAAGTGATCGACCAGGAGGGGGATGTCCTGCAGGCGTTCGCGCAGGGCCGGCAGGTGGAAGTGAATGACGTTCAGCCGGTAGTACAGGTCTTCCCGGAAGCGGCCGTCGGCGACCTCGCGCGCGAGATCGCGGTTGGTGGTCGCAAGGACCCGGAAGTCGACCGCAACCGGTTTCTCGCCACCGACCCTCTCCACCTCCTTTTCCTGAACGACGCGCAGGAGCTTTGCCTGCAGCGGGACGCGCATCTCCCCGATCTCGTCCAGCAGCAGGGTGCTGCGATCGGCCAGCTCGAACTTGCCGGTGCGCCGGTGGTCGGCGCCCGTGAAGGCGCCCTTTTCGTGCCCGAACAGCTCGCTCTCCAGGAGGGTCTCGGGAATCGAAGCGCAGTTCACGGTCACCAGCGGATGCGCGCGGCGCGGACTGTGCGCATGGATGTACCTCGCCAGCAGCTCCTTCCCCGTGCCGCTCTCGCCGGTGATCACGACGTTCACGTCGCTCGCCGCGACCCCTCGCGCCGTCTCCAGGATCTCGAGCATTCTTCCGTCCCCGGTGATCAAGCCCCCGTTTGCGCCGGCCTTCTCCTTGCCGGAGCAGGAGCCTCCATCGACCGCACGGATCTTGTCGATCAGCTCCTCCATCGTGAACGGCTTCAGCAGGTAATCCGACGCGCCCTCCTTGACCGCCTGCACCGCCTGCTCGACCGTGCCGAATGCGGTCATCAGCAGAAAGGAAAGCCAGGGAGCCCGCCTCCTTCCCTCGCGCAGCAGGTGGAGACCGTCCATCTCGGGCATGCGCACGTCGGTGATCACGAGCCGTATCCCGCCCCTGTCGATCCGCTCCAGGGCCTCCCTTCCGCTCGCCACCCCGAGCGCTTCGTAACCTTTCCGGTTGAGCACCTCCAGAATGGCTTCCCGCATCGCCGGTTCGTCATCGACAATCAGGATCGGCCGCGCATGCATGATGGTTCGTCTCCTTCTCCCTCCCAAAAGGCTGTCGATAAACGGCCATCTGCGGCGTTGCGCTCATCGGGCGTGGAGGTCCCGGGGCAGCCTGCCCCGGCGAAAGCCGGGGTCACTGCGGCGCACTGCCTGTACGCCTCGTTCCTCAGGATTTTGCGCGCCTTGCATCGGGCCATTTCTCACCAGCCTCTCAGGAGGGTGTCTTTGCGACACCCTCTCAACGGGGAGCGACAAGATGAAGCAGGTTCCCTCTCCGAGCCGACTTTCGACCTCGATGATCCCTCCGTGACTCTCCACGATGTTGTGGACGATCGCCAGGCCGAGCCCGGTCCCCCGCGTCTTGGTCGAGAAGAAGGGATCGAAGATGCGGTCCAGGTCCTCCTCCGGAATGCCGGTGCCGTCGTCCTGCACACGGATGCGGACGCACGGGCGGCCCGGACCGAGGCGCGGCGGCACCGGCTCGCCTTCGACCCTCACCTGCAGCCGGCCGCCGGGCCGCATGGCCTCCAGGGCGTTCAGGAAGAGGTTGAGGAGCGCCTGCCGCAAAAGGACCCGGTCGCCCCAGAGGACGATGTTCTCCGCCTGCGCGGGCGGCGAGCGGCCCCACGCCAGTTCCGCCCCGATCTGCTTTTCTTCGAGCAGGGGGCGCGCAAAATCGAGCGCTTCTTCGATCAGCGCCTGCAAGTCGGTCCGTTCCCGGCGCAGGTGGGTGCCCTTGGCGAAATGAAGCAGATTGGAGAGCGTCTGACTCATCGTACGGACGCCGGTCGCCAGCCGGCGGCCGATCTTGTGGAGCTCGTCTCCTTCCTTCAGCCCCTCGAGCAGGACGGCGGCGCTCAGCTCCATGCTCCCCAGCGGATTGCGAATCTCGTGGGCGATGCGTGCAGCCATGTCCCCCATGGAGCTGAGCCTGCGCTGCCGGTCGGCCAGGCTCTTCCAGCGGATCACGTCGGAGATGTCTTCCAGCATGACCACCCAGCCCGATCCGTTTCCGACGGGCTGGTTCAAGCGCGAGACCGAGCACCGAAAGGTGGCCCTCCCGCGCTTGATCTCGAGCGAGGACCTTTCCCGCAGCGGGACGTCCGCAAGGAGCGGGACCTCGGAACAGCGGGACTGCTCGAGCTCGCCGCAGGTCAGGCCGGTCATCTCTTCGGCCCTGCGGTTCGCCAGGCGCACCCGGCCGCTCGCGTCCGTGACGGCGATCCCGACCGGCAGGTGCTGGAGGATCCCCTCCAGAAACTCTTCGAGCCTTTCCTTTTCGTGCAGGGAAGCCGCCAGCTTCGCGTTCTTGTCGCGCAGCTCCCGCTTGAGCTCCTCGGTCTGGTCCTCGAGGTGCCGATAAGCGCTCTCCAGCTTGCCGGAGGCGGAAGTGAAGAGATCAAAAGCCTTCTTGAGCTCCAAGACCTCGATGCGGTCATCTGTCTCGAGCATGTCCGCCCCGATGCAGTTGAATCAGGTCGTGGGCCGCCACGATCTCTCTGAGGAAGACGCTGTCTTCGCCGCGCTCAAGCTGCGCGAGGCGCTGGCGGGCCTCCTCGATGTTTCCCGCTCGCAGCAGGCAGAGCACCTCTGCCGGTTCGGGGCCCGCTGCGTTGGGGCCACCGGCTGGAGTCTCCGCTGCGCGCGCCTCCCGGAAATATTTCAACGCCTCTTCCAGCCGCCCCTGCTCGTACAGGAGCAGCGCCACCTGCCGCAGAGCCCGGTTTCGTTCGGCCGCGGGAATCGCCTCTCCCTTCAATCCGGCCAGCAAGTCCTCCGTTCCCCTCGCGGTCATCCCCAGAGACGCTTCCACGTCCCCCAGCCCGAGCAGCAAGAAGGCGTCTGCATCGTCGCGGGGGGCAGCGAGCCCCTCCGGCGGGACGCGGCCGGGATCGAGACCGAACAGCACGCAGCTCTCCAGCAGCCTTCCCCCGCTTTCGTAAAGCGCACGGTCGGCCGTGCGGAGCTTGTCCAGGAACGCCCGGGCCTCGTCGTAGCGTTCGCTCTCCCAGGCAAACCTGGCCGCCAGGAGAAGATCTTCCGGGCCGGCGGCAACCTGCGCGTAGATATCGAGCGCGGGCTGCGGCAGGCGCTGCTCCTGGCAGGCCCGCACCAGAAGGAGCTGCGTCTGGCGCGAGAGGGCCCGGCAGGCGTCCTTCCACTGGCCGGCCAGGAACAAGATCTCCCGGTATTCTCCCTTCCCGGCAAGATCCTGGACGCCCTGCTCGAGGGCTTGCCGGATCTCCGCCTCGACGTGGCGGCGCCATGCGTCCCGCAGGGCGAGCGCGCCGCAGCGGCCGGCCACCCGGAGCGATTCCGCCCAATCGCCCCCGCGCCGCTTCACCGTCATCAGGTAGCCGTAGGCCGCTCCTTTCCAGTAGTCATCGTCCGTTGCGGCCAGCAGTCTCTCCAGAGCGCCCAGGGCGCTCGCGGCGTCGTCCTGCCGCAGGTGGAGCTCGGCCATCGCCAGGAACCCCATGGGATCGCCTGCCTGCATCAGGCGCTCGTACCCGGAGGCGGCATCGGCACACCGGCCCAGCTCGAGGGAGCTGTCGGCACCCCCCAGGATTCCGAAGCTCCGCACCGCCGCCCAGCCGGAGACCGCGGCGACCTGGAAGACACTGCCCGCCTCTTTCGCCCGGTTCGAGACGAGCAGGCTGTACCCGGCAAAGGGCTCCACGCTGCCACACCGGCTCCAATCCGTCCCGTGCCGGAGGAACAGCTCTGCGGAGCGGCCGTAGTCACGCTCCAGGCCGGCCAGAATCGCTTCCAGCAGTCCGCTGGGCAGCTCCTCGTCGCCGTCTGCTACGGGTGGCAGGCGCCGGAACAGCGCCCTGGCTTCCTCCGTTCTGCCGGCCGCGAGGCGAACCTCGAGCTTTCCCATGGCGATGCGAGCCGGCAGAGGCGAGGAAGTCTCGACCAGCCGCTCCGCGAATTCGAGCTCGGCCAGCGCCTCGGGCAGCAGCCCGGACGCGAGGTAGCGCTCTGCGCGCGCACACACCTCTTGCCAGGATTTCTCGGAACCGGTCACGGAAGGCGCCCACGAAGCCTCCGGCGTGCGGCCTCCCTCCTTGTCTTGCTCCGGGTACGGCATCTCGACCGGGATCGCACGGCTTTCATCGCCCGCCTGCGCCGCCCCCTGCCCGGCCCCGGCGACATTTCTGAAGAGGTACGGCGTGAGCCGTCCTTCCAGGTACTCGCGGCGCCACAGCCCGGGAAGCGGGTCCAACCACGTTATCGTCTCCAGCTTGCAGGTCTCCGGTGCCGGGACCGCAAGCCCGGTTCGGCTCTCCGGAGGCTCGGGAGCTACTGCCCGAGCCGGAACCAGAGCGAGCATCAACAGGGCGAGAAGGCCGAGCGACCGGGAACCGCCCTTCTCCCCGGGCGTGCGCACCCGCTCCTTCGATCGCCCCTGCGGCGGGCCCTTCAGCATGCTCCGTCTCCGGTTTTCGCCGTCCCGTGGTCGCGCATGGGACGGGCAGGATCCACCCAAGAATCGAGAGACACATCGTCGTGGGGCCCCGAGCGATGCATAGGGGAATTCCTGATTTTTGGCTTCTCAAGTCCTGATTCTGCGGGCGGGGTCTTCGATACAGGCTGGCGTCGCACGACCGTTTCAGGGATGCAGGGACTGCATTCCGGCCGAGGAGCCGGTGTCCATTCCGTCATCCCGGCCCGGTTGCGGAGCGCGTGGGAGCCGGGATCCAGAACTCTGCCCCATGGACTGGGGGTATGATCACGCGGATCAGGGACTGGACCCCGGCCTTCGCCGGGGTGACGGAAAAGAGAACCGCTTGCGCGGGAATGACGGCCGCACTGGATTCCGGCCTTCGCCGGGGTGACGGAAATCGAAAGGACTCTTTCACGGGTCCAGGAAGGTCAGCTTTTCACGCAGCGCGTACCGCACCAGCTCGGCCAGGCTGGTGGCCTTGAGCTTGCGCATGATCTGCATCCTGTGGGTCTCCACCGTCTTGGCGCTCACGTGCAGGGTGGAGGCCACCTGCTTGGTGGACTTCCCTTCGGCCAGGAGCTGCAGCACTTCGCGCTCGCGATCGCTCAGGAGGGAGAAGGCCGACGACTTCGATTCCGACAACCGCCGGACATAATCCTTGGTCACGACGTCGGCGATCTCCGCAGACAGATAGACCTGGTTGCCGATGACCGTGCGGATGGCCCGTGCGAGCTCGTCGAAGGCGCAGCTCTTCTGCACGTAACCGGAAGCGCCCGCCAGGAGCATCTCCGCCACGACGCTCCTGTCCGAGTGGACCGACAGGGCCAGGACCTTGATATCCGGTTTGATCTTGCGGATCTGGCGGGTGGTCTCGATGCCGTTGAGCCCTCCCATGGCCACGTCCACGACGGCCACGTCCGGAGAGAGCTTCGACGCCAGCTCGATCGCCGTTCGGCCGTCCGCGGCCTCGCCGACGAGGACCAGGTTCGGCTCCGCCTCGATCAGACTCCGGAGGCCGTCCCGCAAGATGCCATGATCGTCAGCCACCAGGATCCGGATGTTCATGGCCGCGCCTTTCAAACGATGAAGAATGAGACAATTCGGGCGGTGGTTTGGTCTTTTTACAGGATGTGCTTGAGGAAGTCCAGAACAAATTTATTGCAAGTACTCTGCCTCCGCGCCGCTAAAGATTTTCGCAGCAGCGCCGAAAACCTCTTCTGGATCCCGCGCGCCCGCGCGGGACCTCCGCCTCCACAGCCTGAGGGAGCACGACAGGGAGGAGCTTCGCATGCCGGACCGCAACATGAAGATCCTCGTTGTGGACGACTTCTCCACCATGCGACGGATCGTGAAGAACGTTCTCAAGCAACTGGGCTACAACAACATCGAAGAGGCCGAGAACGGCGAGCAGGCTTACAACCTCATGCAGGCCGGGGCTTTCGAGTTCGTCGTCTCCGACTGGAACATGCCGGTCATGGACGGCCTGCAGCTGCTGACCAAGGTACGGGCCCATCCGGGCCTCAAGGACATGCCTTTTCTGATGGTCACGGCCGAGTCCGAAAAGGAAAAAGTGATCGCCGCCGTCAAGGCGGGCGTCAACAACTACATCGTCAAACCCTTCACTTCCGAGACCATGCGCGAGAAGATGGACAAAATCTTCCAGAAGTTGGAAGCAAGGAGCTGAGACATGGCCAGGATGGGGCCCCTGCATGACATCGCCGATTCGGTCGAAGCCATGGCCAACGGAGACTTCAGCCACTCCGTGTCCCTCGATCTCAAGGGGGAGCTGGGGAGACTCGCCTTTCACCTGGACAAGATCCGCAAGAACCTGCAGATCCTGGAGCCCGGCATGAAGGAGAGCACGGAGAAAGTCCCCTTCGTGCAGGACGGGATCCAGAGCATCACCCGCACCAGCGAGGAAGGCACGCACCAGGTCATGTCTCTCACGGAAGATATGCTCGCAGACTGCGACCTGGTGGACGAAGATCTCGGGTCGTTCCGGGATCAGCCGCCCGGGTCCCTGCCGCCGCCCCTCCGGCGCATCCAGGAGATCAACGAACGCAATCGCTCGCGGCTCATCGAGCTCATCACTTCACTCTCCTTCCAGGACCTCACGGGGCAGCAGCTCAAGAAGCTCTCCGGAGTCATCGTGGAGATCGAGTCCAGGATCCTTCAGCTGCTCGTCGCCTTCGGCATCGCCGTCCAGGAGTCCGGCTCCATGGAGTCCGGGCGGGCCGGCAACATCCGGGAGAAGATGGAAGCGCAGATCGACAGTCTGAAGAAGGGAGACCTCAGCCAGGACTTGATCGACGACATCCTCGACCAGCTGTAGCAGGCTGGTGAAGCACGCCCATCTGCGGAGCCTGTCGCGAGCGAAGCGCAGCGACGCTTCGGCAAGACAAGCCTGCCCAACTCCCCCCTTTAGAGGGTGTCGAAAAACACCCTCTGAAGAGGCTGTTGAGAAATGGCCAGATGCAAGGCGCGCGAGATCCCGAGGAATGAGGCGTAGCTGGGAGTCACAGGGGACCCCGGCCTGCGCCGGGGCAGGCTCCCCCGCCTCCACGCCGCACGAGCGCAACGCCGCAGATGGCCGTTTATCGACAGCCTCTTTACCCTGCGGCCGCCGAGTGGTCGGCAGCCTCCGATGCCATGTCGATGATCCCCCGGCAGATCCGTCCCAGGGGAAGCACCTTCTCGGCCGCGCCCTGCCGAATGGCCTCGGCCGGCATGCCGAACACGACGCACGTCTGCTCGTCCTGAGCGATGGTCCGCGCCCCGGCCTCCCGCATCGCCTTCAACCCCTTGGCGCCGTCGGCCCCCATGCCGGTCAGGATCACGCCCACGGCGTTGGGCCCGACGCTCCGGGCAACGGACTGGAACAACACCTCCACGGAAGGCCGCTGGAAATAGACGCGCGGACCTTGGCCCAGGCGCACCAGGTAACGGGCCCCGCTCCTCTGAAGGGACATGTGATAGTCGCCGGGGGCGATCAGGGCCTTGCCGGGCTGCACCCATTCCCCGTCTTGCGCTTCCTTGACCTGGATCCGGCAGATGTGGTCCAGGCGCTCCGCGAAAGCCCGGGTGAAGAGCGCCGGCATGTGCTGGACGACGGCGATCCCGGGACAGTCCGGCGGCATCTCCTCGAGGATGCGGCGCAGGGCCTCGGTGCCCCCCGTCGACGCCCCCACGGCGATGACCTTGTCGGTGGTGTATCGAAGCCCGGCCTCGACCCTGCGGACTTCGTCCGACTCCTCACCTTGCGCGCAGCGCTTCCGAGGACGGCTGAAGAAGGCGGCCCGGACCTTGCCCGGAAGGGTCTCACCCAGGTCCGCGACCGAGTAGTTGGAGCCCGGCTTTGGCAGGACGTCGACCGCGCCTGCTTCCAGCGCTTCCAGCGCGAGCCGGCTGCCTTTCGGAGTCAGAGAGCTCACGATCACGACCGGCAGCGGGTAGTACTGCATGAGCTTGCGCAGGAAGGTGACGCCGTCCATGCGCGGCATCTCCACGTCCAGCGTGAGGACGTCCGGGCGGAGCGCCACGATCTTGTCCCGGGCCACATACGGGTCGGGCGCCGTGCCGATGACTTCGATCCCCTGGGCGCGGCTCAACTGCTCGGAGAGCACCTTCCGGACGACCGCCGAGTCGTCGACGACCAGGACCCGGATCTTCCGATCGGCTCGCCCGACGACAGTCATCCAGCCGCACCTTTCTCCGGGCACCGGCAGGACACGAGCCCCGTCAGCCTCTCCCCTTCCACCTCACACGAGTAGCTCATCCACTCCCCCGCCGGAACCGCGGCCAGGATCGCGGGGATCGAGAGCGGTTTGCGCCGGGGCTCGTCCAGACGGTTCAGGAAGGCGCCCGCGACCATGTTCGCGAGCTCGCAGGCCATGTCGTCCTCCAAGTCCTTGCGCGTGCGCTCCTCCTGCGGCCCGTCCAGGACGTTGGCCGCCATGATCCGGAGGAGGGCGGACGGAACCTTCAGGACGATCCGGAAGAGCCGTTCATCGGCCGCCCGAATCTGAACGATGACTTGCGCTCCGCCCGGCTCTTCTCCCCCCTGCTTTCCCGCGCCCCCGTTCTCGGCCTGGCAAGGCTCCGGGCAGAGAAAGAACATGGTTTCCATGACCTCAGAAATCGCATCCGCCAAGGTCTTCCTGAGCCTCTCTGGCATACTCGCCTCCCAGTATTTCCTTGAGCACGCCTCGGATACTCTCCGGCTGAAAGGGCTTTTTCACGTGCGCCCGGACCCCGAGGTGAAAGGCTTCTTCGATCGCCTCCTGACAGGCTTCGGTCGTGACCAGAACGACCGGGATCTTCCGGTAGACCGCGTCCTGCTGCAGAAGTTTGAGCAGCGTCAGCCCGTCCATGACCGGCATGTGGACGTCCAGCAGAATCAGGTCGATCCAACTTGCGGCCAGCACGCGCAGCGCCTCCGCGCCGTCGGAGGCTTCCAGATACGCGCTCACCTCGTACCCGGACAGGACGACCGCCTTGCGCAGGATCGTCCGCATGGTGGCCGAGTCGTCCACGATCAGAATCTGCAGACCCATGGCTTGGAACCTTTCGATCCCTCTCAAAGGCCGCCGGAGAAGATCCGGATGTTCTCCCTTCCGTACTTCACCCACGCGCGACCGGTCGCCAGGTCCAGGAAGAGCGAGCGGCTCACCGAGCCGCCCACGTCCTCGGCATCGATCAGCACGTTGTTCTTCCAGAAGATGTTTCTCAGCGCCGCGTAATTGCGCTTGCCGATGTTGAAATGCCCGGACTCGTCCAGGATCTGCGCGCCCCCGGCAACGAGGATGCGGGCCCGGTTCTTCTTCAGGCCGAGCGTGTACGCCGTCTTGAACAGCAGAGGGATGCCGGTGTCGGCGAACATGGCCGGGCTCTTGCAGGCCTTTCCCGCGTCGATCGAGGAATCCGGAAGCATGTAGTGCAGCAGCCCGCCGACCCGCACCACCGGATCGTAGATGGCGAGGCCGATGCAGCTCCCGAGGGAGAAGGTGACCAGCATCGACTCCGGCTCCGCAACCGCCCGCAGCTCCGCGACCCCCACGATGTGTTGCGCCATCCTTCTTCCCGTCCCATCCAGAGGCTGTGCCAGGTTGCAGGTGTCGGCTGTTCGGTGTCAGGCGTCAGTCCCCTCAGCCCCGCCCAGGGATACGCTCATCGCGTCCTCGCGGGTGGAGACGGGATCGGGCACTGAAACCTGGATACCTGAAACCTCTTCTTGCCGGCTCTCTTCAGGCCGCACGGCGCTCTGCACGGCCGCAGCCGCCTTCATGCAGGCGAATGATCGCGTTCACGTCCAGGATCAGGCCGACCCTCCCGTCCCCGAGGATGGACCCTCCCGCGACCCCCTCCGGCGGCGTCCAGCCGTTGCCGAGATTCTTGATCACCACGTCCTGCATCTCGAACACCTCGTCGACCAGCAGACACCGGTCCACCCCGTCGCTCTCCACGACCACGACGAGGGCTTCCCACGGGTGGACACGATCCGGGTGGATCCTCAGGACGTCATGCAGACGGACGAGCGGCAGCAGGTCGCCGCGGATCCGGATCACCTCCCCGCGGCCCTCGACCGTGAAGCAGTCTTGCCGGGCGGGCCGGATGGCCTCCTTGATGTTCACCGTGGGCAGCACGTAGCGCTCGCACCCCACGCCCACGAGCATGCCGTCGATGATGGCCAGCGTGATGGGCAGTTTGATCAGGAAGGTGCAGCCCCGCCCCGGACGGGACTGGATCTCGACCTTGCCCTGGAGCGAATCGACGGCTCTCCTCACCACGTCCATCCCGACCCCCCGGCCCGAGATGTCGGTGACCGCCGCCGCCGTGGAGAAGCCGGAACGAAAGATGAGATGGTCGATCTGATGGTCGCTCGGCGCCTCGTCCGGCCCCACGAGCCCCCGCTCGCGCGCCTTTTCGAGGATCCGCTGACGATTCAGGCCGCGGCCGTCGTCCTCGATCTCGATCTGGACGTTGCCTCCCTTGTGCAAGGCCCGCAGCCGGATCCGGCCGGAGGCCGGCTTGCCGGCCCGGCGCCTTTCCTCGGGCGCTTCGATCCCATGGTCCACGGAGTTGCGGATCATGTGCACGAGCGGCTCATAGATCGCGTCGACCATGTTCCGGTCGATCTCCGTGTCCTCGCCCGCGATCTCCAGCTCGATCGCCTTCGAGGACTTGCGCGCCAGATCCCGGACCACGCGAAACATCTTCTGAAACGTCTGCTGCAGAGGCACCATGCGCAACGACATGCTCACGTTCTGCAGCTCGGACGTGATCCGCGCCAGCTGGCCGAGATTCTTGGTGAGGGCGTGGTCCACGATCGACCGAACCCGCTCGCTCCGCTGCACGAGGGTCTGCGCGATCACCAGCTCGCCGACCATGTTGACGAGATTGTCGAGCTTGTACATGTCGACCTTGATCGTGGCCGAGCCGGTCCTCTTCTGCGCCGCGGATTCGTCTTCCCGCACCGCGGGCGCAGCCTTGGCCGCAGCCGCCGAGGCGTTCGCGGCGGCGGCTGCGGCAGCGGTCGGCGCGGCCGCCTCCGGCAGCGGCGCCGGGTCCTGCCCGCTGCGGCAGCCGGCAGCCACGCCCCGCAGCGCTTCTGGGGCCGCGGTCTCCTGCGCCGCGGCTGCGCCGCCGGTCTGCTTCAGCCCGGCGATCCGGGCCACGAAAGCGTCCACGG
The DNA here is from genome assembly GCA_040756235.1 of bacterium. Classification (GTDB taxonomy): domain Bacteria; phylum Desulfobacterota; class DSWW01; order DSWW01; family DSWW01; genus JBFLZG01. The sequence goes on from JBFLZG010000008.1 coordinate 30,401, forward strand.
ACGCGGCCATGCACTCCGCCTGGCCGCCCGCGAGACGGACCTTCACGCACTCCAGGAGCCGGCGCAGAAGGTCCACGGCTTCCAGCACGAGGTCGATCTCCCGGTGGCCCATCAGGACCTCTCCCTGCCGGGCCTTGTCCAGGAGGTCCTCCACGGCATGGGTGAGCCGGTTGATGTCGTCCAGGTTCAGGAACCCGGAGACGCCTTTGATCGTGTGGAAGGGGCGGAAGATCTCGTTGATCACCGACCGGTTCATCGGGTCCTGCTCCAGGCTCAGGATCTTCACTTCGATCGACTCCAGGCTCTCGGCGGCCTCGAGCAGGAAATCTTCATAGAGGTCCCGGTCCGATTCGATGGCGAGGAGGGGCGCTTCCCCCGCCTGCGCGTCGTGCACCGCCGCGGCGGGCGGACGTTGCGCCCGGGGGTTCCCTGTCTCAGCCGCATCTCCGGATTCGGCTTGCGGCTGCGCGCACGGGTCGTGCTCGCCTTCGCAGGCCCGATGGATGTTCCTCAGGTCCTCCTCGATGGCGCCCAGCTTCTGCGGAGACTCCATGCCTCCGAGGACCAGCTCCTCGACCTTCTCCCGCAGGCCGCCCAGCAGAGAAGCGACTGCAGCGCTCGCGGCGGGAAGGGGATGATCGGCCAGCTTGTCGAGCAGGATCACGGTTTCCTGGAAGCTCGCCGGATCGGTGGCGTCGGCAAGGGCGAGCGCGGTGGAGAACCCCTGCAGCAGATCCTGAAACTCCTCGACCTCGGCCCGCTCGATCGTGCGCGCCATCGGCGTCTTGCCTGATCCTGATCCGGACATGCCTTGTTCCGACACGTGCGCCCCCGCTCTTTCTGTCATTCCGGCGAAGGCCGGAATCCAGTCCCGGATCGTCGTATTCTTCTTGGACAGCCTCCTGGATCCCGGCTCACACGCGCTCCGCAACTGGGCCGGGATGACGCAACAGGACACAGCCTTGCTTCAGGTCAGTCGCTGCCGTAGGCAAACGTATTCCGCACCTCGCCCAGATCGGCCAGGAGGTGGGAGGTGACCTCCTCCAACAGGCGGTTCTTCAGGGAGAGCCTGGCCGCCGCCTGCGGACAGGGCCGATATTGCAGCCCTTCCACCCCGGTGGCGATGCCGCTCAGGATGCAGACCGCGTCGGCCACGTGCACGACGTCGAGGTGGGTCGAGCCGCTGCGCGAGCCGGCCGGCTGGTGGTGCCAGCGCACCACCTCCACGATCTCCGCCGGCAGGTTCCAGCTTTGGAGCAGCACGGACCCCACCTCCGCGTGGTCGATCCCCAGCACCCGCTGCTCGGCCACCTCGAAGGAAACGCGCTCCCGGCCGGCCGCCTCCAGGATCTCCACTCCGTCCACCTCCACCGTGGTCCCGAGCACGATCTTGCCGACGTCGTGCAGGATGGCCGCCGTGAACAGCTCGTCCCGGGGGAGGATGCCCAATCCCGAGGCCAGCCGCCCCGCCGCCAGCGCGACCGCCATCGAGTGTTCCCACAACTGGCCGGGCCCGAGGTCATACCCCCGGACCGCGCCCTTGGCCGCCAGCGAAAAGGCCGCCGCGACCACCGCCCGAAAGACGCTCTTGGTGCCGAGCCTCAGGATGGCATCCCGCACCGAGCCCACTTCATAAGAGCACCCGAAGTAAGCCGAATTGGCCAGCCGCAGCACGTCCGATGTCAGCCCCGGATCGAACTCGATCGCCCGCGTCAGCTCGCGGATGCTCACGTCCGAATCCCGGAACAGACGTACCACCTGCAGCGCGGCCGGCGGCAAGAACTGGACCGAGCGAGCCTTGGCCAAAATCTCTTCCCGGCGATTCATAGCCACCCTCCCGGCCCGGTCAGGCTCTCCTGTAGACGGAGGGCATGACGATCCGAAAAGGCCCTCCCATCGCGGCCAGGCTCTCCGCGTGCCCCACCATGAGATAGCCCCCCGGCTTGAGCAGGCGTTCGATCTCTGCCAGGAGCTGCCTGCGCACTCTCTTGTCGAAGTAGATCATCACGTTGCGGCAGAAGATCGCGTCGAACGGTCCCCGCATCGGAAAGGGCGTCTTGGACAGGTTCAGCCATCTGAAGACCACGCGGCGTTTGAGCTCCTCCCGGACCGCGCAGGGCGTCTCCGGGGCCGCTGCCCGGCTCTCGAAGTAGCGCTCCCGCAACGGCACCGGCACCGCCGCCAGCTTGGCCTTCTCGTACACCCCGCGACTGCAGTGCTCCAGCACCCGAGTGGAGATGTCCGTGGCCAGGATCTTCAGATCCCCTGCCCGGCCCCCGAGCGCCTCCAGGACCGCCATCGCCATGGACAGCGGCTCCTCTCCGGTCGAGCAGGCTGCGGACCAGAACCGGAAGCGCCGTTGTCCGCCGGCCGCCCATTTGGAGACCGCCTGCTGCAGAAAGGAGAAATGCTCTTCCTCCCGAAAAAAGCTCGTGACGTTGGTCGAGACCACGTCGACCAGCGCCACCAGCTCCGCGCCCGCCCCGTCTCCCGCCAGCCGACGCAGATACGCCTTCGGGTCCTGAATGCCCAGCGCGCGCATCCGCTTCGCCAGCCGCGCGCGGATCAGAGCTTCCTTGCTTGCGCCCAGCACGATGCCGCTGCGGTCGTACACGATGCGCCGAAACCGGTCGAGCGCCGCCTGATTCATCTGAGGATTCCTGGCCGGGGAGGGAAGACCCCGCTACGCTGCGCTGCTGTTCGGCATCTGTCATCTGCTGCAGGAGGCGGTCAGAAATCCTGCAGGTCTTCGTCATGAAACGGTATCACCTCTTCGGGTTGCGCGGCTCCGGGCACCCTGCGCGCAAACGGCTTCTGCCCGTCCTCCTCTCCCGGCGCGCGCCGGCCCCGCGGCCGCCGTTCCTCCGGCAAGCGCGCAGCGGCCCTGACGGACCGCGCCGCGGCGCTTGCACCGGCCTCTCCCTGATTCCACCCCTCGACCCTTCTCACGTCCATGTCCGCTCGGTCACGGTCGCTCCCCCCGATGATGGACAGCAGCACGCCGACCATCTCCCTCAGCTCCTTGGCCTGGGAGGAAAGCTCGCTGCTGGCCGAGGCGGACTCCTCGGCGTTGGCTGCGTTCGACTGCGTGATCTTGTCCATTTCGGACACGGCCTTGCTTTGCTGCCCGATGCCGTGCGCCTGCTCTTCACAAGCAGCGGAGACTTCGCCGATCAGCTGTGAGACCTTTCCCACGCCGCCCGCGATCTCGCTGAGCACGTTCTCCACCTCGCCGGAAACCTTTACCCCGTGCTCGGCGTTCTTCAGCGCCTCTTCGATCAGCACGGCCGTGTTCTTCGCCGCTTCCGCGGAGCGCTGCGCCAGGTTGCGCACCTCCTCGGCCACGACCGCGAAGCCCTTTCCCGCCTCTCCGGCGCGCGCGGCTTCCACCGCCGCATTCAGCGCCAGCAGATTCGTCTGAAACGCGATCTCGTCGATCGTCTTGATGATCTTGGCGGTCTGGTCCGCGGAGGCCTTGATCTTGCCGATGGCCTCGGACATGCGCGCCACCGAGCTCCGCCCCTTCTCGGCGCCTTCCTGAACGCTCTTGACCATCTTGTTGGACTGGCCGGCGTTGTCCGCGTTCTGGCGCGTCATGGCCGCCATCTCTTGCAGCGAAGAAGAGACCTCCTCCAGGCTCGCCGCCTGCTCGCTCGCCCCCTGGGCCATCTGCTCGCTCGACTGCGCGACCTGGCCGGACGCTCCCGCCACTTCCTGCGCCGCTCGCTCCATCCCGTGGATGACCTTGTCGATCGGCTTGACGACGCTGCGCGAGAAGAACCACAAGAGAACGAGCGCCAGCCCCGAAACCCCGAGGCCCATGCCGATCTGCCATGCCGCTGCGCGGCTGGCTCGCTTCCCGAGCTCCTCGGACTGCGCCATGGCGGCGGCGAGGAACGCTCCCTGCGGGACCCGGATGACCACGGCCCACTTCGTCTGGGTCCTGCCCACCTCGATCGGGACCATCACTTCGGCCTCATTGCCGACGAGCTCGATCCGGGCCACGCCTTCGCGGATTCGACCCACCGCCTCGCGCGCCCTGCCGGGCATCCACTGCTCGAGGCTCTTGCCGACCAGAGCCGGCTGGCCGCTGACTGCGGCCAGGATGCCGTTCTGGCTGGTGATGGCCATGGTGCCGGCGCCCTCGTAGAACTTCCGGTTCGCCTGCTCGGCGAGGCGCTGCACGAAGTCCAGGCGCACGTCGATGCCGGTGATTCCGTAAAATTTGTCCTCCGCCACGACCGGAACGACCAGAGAGGTGATCCAGACGATCGTGCCCTGGATGGGGTACGGGTAAGGATCGATGATCGCCTCCCGCTTGCTCTCCTTCGGCAGCAGGTAGTACTCCCCTTTGCGGACCCCGTTCTCGAAGCGCTCCGTGCTCTCGTAATCCTGCAGCGGCTCGAGGCTGATGGAACCATCCGCCCCGCGGCTCAGATAGGGAATGAAACGGCCGGTGGCGTCGTGGCCCGGTGAGTTGGCGTACACGTCCTCCAGGTTGTCGAAGGCATTCAGCTCCCAGCAGGTGTAGGCCCCCGTGAACGCCTCGTTCTTGGCGACGACGCTGTGCAGCAGGTCCTGCACCGTCTCCCGAGTCGCCTGCATGTTCAACTTGCTGTCCTTGATGCCGGAGAGCAGATCGGCCAGGGTCCTGGCGACGTCGAGCCCCACCTCCAGCTCTGCTTTGATCTCGAGGGCCAGCGCGCTGGCCTTCTCCTCCAGCTCCCGGTTGGCTGCCTCCGTGGCGGACCGGCTCGACGTCTCGACCACGTACTGCCGGGTCCGCTCCATGGTCACGACCGCGTACCCGCCCACGAGCGCCACGGCCACGAGCATGCACAGGCCGAACAGGATCACCAGCTTCCACTGGAGCGATTTGAATCGCGAGAACCAGCCTGTCATGGTCCGATCTCCTTACGGTGCCGACCCTTGCAGAACTTCCACGAGCACTTCGTTGCGGAACAGATCCTTGGTGGTGAAATCCTTCTGCAGAAGCTGGTTCGCCTTCAGGAACCCCCGGATATCGTCCAGGAAGAGCTGCAGCCCGCCGCCGTCCTGATTGCGCGCCAGCTGCGTCCGGGCGTCGTGGATCCGCACCGCCCCCAGCATGCCCTTGAGATCCTGCTCGGAAAAGGGCGTGGTCGCCTCGAGCACCTTGGTGTTCAGGATCTGCATGTACTCTTTCCAGTTGGCGGGATCGTGGCACCACTTGACCGCTTCGACCCAGCCTTTGAAGTAGCGGGTGAGGTCCTCCCGGGGGATGTCTTTCAGCACGTCCTGGAGCACCATCATCCCCTCCGGGATGACGCCTTCATAGTCGGCGCTCGTTGCCGCCACCACCCCGTTGCCTTCCTTTTCCGCGCGCAGGGCGTCCGGATCGTAGCTGACGATCAGGTTGAAGCGCCCCTCGATGAAGTTCTTGGCCAGGGGAGCGGTCTCCATCTCGACCACTTTGAGGTCTGCAAGGGACAGGCCGTGCTGCTTGAGGTAGCTGTTCAGGAAGTAGGTGACCGCCGCCTGGTTCAGATAGACCCCTGCGGGCTTTCCCTTGAGCGCGGCCGGCTCGACCCCCTTGCGGAGAATGACCTTGTCGCCGCCGTGGGACCAGTCGCTTTCCGCGATGATCACCACCGGAAGCCCACGCTGGTAGAGGCTCACGGCCGTTCCCATCATGTCGAAGTCGATGTCGATCCTCTTCTGCTCGAACGCGGTGTGGGCCGCCTGCACGCTCGGGAAGTTGAAGACCTTCACGTCCAAACCCTGGCTCTTCCAGAAGCCTTTGGCCTCCGCCACGTGGGCGGGAGCGAATCCCACCCAGGGCACGGTCCCCACCTTGTACTGCCGCGCCTGCGCCGCCGCACACAGGCCGAAGAAAAACACCGAAGCCAAGGCCCACGCCCATGCTCGCCTCATGACAGCCTCCTTTTGTTGCAGAAATCCTTCTACCGCCCCGACCTTGGAACCGACTCGCTTCCGATCAGCCGCCGAGCGCGCCCGTTGCGACCTCCGTTCGCGCAAGCGCGAGCGCCGACATCGCTTCCGCAGTCTCCTGCTGGGTCAGGACCTGCTCGAGGTTCAGCAGGATCTTCACCGAACCCTTCGCCTTGGCCAGGCCCAGAATGAAATCCGTATCGATTCCCTCCCCGAAGGAAGGCGTCTGCTGGATCTCGGTCTGGCCGATGTCCAGGACCTCGCTCACCGTATCCACCAGGACCCCCATTTCCGCCGCCTCGCCCTGGGCGGCCACCTCCACGACGATGATGCACGTCTGCTCCGTGTCCTCGACCTCCTCCATCCGGAACCGCCTGCGCAGGTCGATCACGGGTATGACCTTGCCGCGCAGATTGATCACCCCCCGGATGTAGTGCGGCGTGCGCGGCACGGGAGTGACGTTCATCAGCCCGATGATCTCCCGCACCTTCAGGATTTCCAGACCGTACTCCTCGGCGCCGAGCCGAAAGGTCAGGTACTTGCCCGCCAGACCCGCGCCCGCCCGATTTCTCTTCTCTGCTTCCCGCTCCATCGCCCGCCTCCCTCGACCCTCGATGGATTGCCTGAGCCCGCTTTCCGGTGTAAGAACCAACATTTTGTGTTATCGGTGAGTCGCCCGATAAGTTTAACCGACGGCCGGCGCGTCGGCCGCGCGCTCGCCCCTGAAGGCCGGGTGAACGGTCAGAAGGCGGCGCGGCCAGGGGAAACGGAAGTTGCCCTGTGCTCAACTCTCACCTTTCTCCCCTCCGCCGCAGACGCACCGGGACAGGCGCTCACGGTACTCGCCGGCCTGGTTGAAGAGCTCTTCGTTGGAGCTCTCCAGGGTCTGGATGCACATGGAAAGCTCGTGGTTGGTGGACTCGAGCTCGCGGATGAACTGCTCGGTCTGCTCGATGTTGCGGATGAGCACGCCGGCATCACTGTCCGATGCCGCCTTCTCCCCCAGAAGCCTGACGACCTGCTCCCGCAGCTCTCCGTTGAGCTCCTGCACCTGGCCGAGCTGGCCCGACAGCTTGCGAATGGTCTCGTGGGTCTTGTCGTTCCCGACCTCGGCCTGCGGTTCGCCCAGCACGATCGTCTCGCTCTCCGGTTGCGGCGCCGCATCCGCAATCGTGTCCGGCGGCGGGCTCGCCGTCTGCGGTGTCTGCGGCTGGAGCGCGGCGGAGCCGATGACCTGCCACATCTCGAACCGCATCTCGTGCAGCTTCTTGAGAACCTCCTCATGGCCGTCCTGGTGCGGGCAGCGCCGGTCCGCAGCGAGTCTGCGGCCGTGCAGGATGCTGACGGCGAGCAGGCCTGCAAGGGCGAGGATCGCTTCGATCATGAGCAGGAAATAGAGAGGATCAAGCTGCATCGTACCTCCTGCGCCGCGCCATCCTTCTCAGGACGGCTTCCACGCCGACACAGCCGGCCGCCAGGGCCGCGTTCACACCGGCGAACCTGAAGAGCACCCGGGGCCAGTCGATTGCGGCCTGCCCGCCGGGGTCCCCCTCGGCATCCGCACCGGCCTCCGCAAGGGAATTCGGACCGGCATTCGCCAACGCATTCGGATCGGCGTTCGCGACGGCATTTCTGTCCGTCCCGACGGCCGCCACGGCTCGACCGGGAGCCGCCCCGGTCCTCCGCTCCGGCCCACGGCCCTTAGGGCCGGCCGCGTCTTCCAGTCGTCCGGGCGGCAGGGCCTCGTCGCGCGCGTGCAGGCGCAACTGTTTCTGGCGCTCGAACGTCAAGCCGCGCGCCCTCACGCGCACTTCGTAAGCGCCCGGCAGGTCCGCCCGGAGGAGGGCGGTGAAGACCCCGTCCGCGGGCCGGGCGTCTCCGCCGTCCCCGTCGTCGCGCAGGACCAGAGGGCCGGTGACCCCGGGAGGCGACTCCAGCTCGGCGCACACCCGCAGGTCGCCGGGAGCCACCGGGACCTTCTGGCTCTGGTCACCGCCCTGCTGCATCCAGGCCTCGATCCGGATCTCCTCTCCCAAGAACAAGGTGGAGCTCGGCGCCGCAAGCATCAGTTTCAGGTCCGTGAGCAGGAACGCCCGGCTGTCCGGTTCGACGCCGTGTCGGATGCGCCAGGTCCCGACCATGGGCTGGGCTGCGGTGACCGTTTCGAACGCCCTGGAGGCACGCCAGCTCAGGTCCCCGGAGTGCCTCTTGAAGGTGTGGACTCTCTTGTCGGGCGAGACCAGCACGACTGCGGTCTCCGCATTCCTCTTGGAGAGGACCACGCGCAGCTCTCTGGCGGACAGGTCGACGAAGAAGCCGTCTTCCCGGATGGGAATGGAATCGGGCGCCGCGAGCTGCTCGAACAGCTTGGTGAACGCCGCGCACTGCTCCGGGTCGCCCTGGACGAAAAAGGAACGCCCGCCGGTGCGGAGCGAGAGCTCGCTCAGGATCGCCGCGTCCGGGGAGCCCGCGTGGCCGACCGTGCAGATTCGGATCTGACCGCCCTCGAGGCCGGCAACGATCTCCTCGAGGCTCCGGTCCACGGCGATCCGCTCGCGTTCCGGCCCCTCCGCCGCTTCCTCTTTCCCGTTGCTGAGCAGCAGCACGGCCTTGCCCCGCGCCGTGGAACCTTGCAGCAGCTCTCCCGCCAGCCGGAGCACGGGGCCGAGCTCGCTGGTCCCTGCGCTCGAGCCCGCCGCATCCAGCGCCCGCAGAAGAGGAGTGCGATCCCCGGCCGGCTCTTCGAGCGGATGCAGGACCTCGACCGCCGTGTCGTAGGCGACGAGCGCCAGGCGGTCTCCCGGCCGGAGAAGAGAAACGAACAGCCTGGCCCCCTCGAGCCGCGAGCCGTGCGGGTCGGTCTGCTCCATGCCCGAGGAGCGGTCGATGCACAGGACCACGTCCAGCCCCGACGTCTCGGCCGGAGAGGAGCGCGCGGAGACAGCCGTAAGGAGGACGAGCAGCACCGAGGCCGCACCCCGGAGGGGGACTCTCCGGGCGGGTGGTCTGTGCGGCACTCGTTCGATGCTCGCGCGATCCGGCCCTGCTGCGGCCCTGCCATGCGCGTGCGGCATGCTCCGCCCTCTCTTCTCTGTCACAGCAGTTATCGGTCGGCTTTCGAGTTTCCTGAGGAGCTCCTGAACGGCCCGCTCCGGTCCAGCGGCCCGCCCGGGCTCAAGCCTTGGCAGTTTTCGCCGATCATTCGGATAGATCCTCGTGACGTCCGCCCTCGGCCGCAACAGGGCCGAACCCAGGATGAGGAACCACCGTGCCCCGCACGCAGAGCTTCGAGGCCAGGGGAGGCTATCTGCCCATAGAGACGGACCTCCTTCCGGCCAACCCGGTAAAGCCCCTGCAGGTCTTCGTCCTTCTGGGCGAAAGATACGTCCCCTACCCTGCCGAGGGCGCGGTGCTCACGCCGGACATCCGGCTCGAGCTGCTGGAGCGCGGCATCGGGACGCTCTATATTCACGAGACCCAGCGGCCCGCCCTCAGGGAATGCCTGGAAGAGGGGCTCGAGAGCGTCCTGCGCGACCCCTCGGTCCGCCCCGAGATCAAGTCGAAGGTCATCTGCCAAACCTGTCTCGATCAGATCGAAAAGCTGTGGCTGCGGCCGGACGCCAGGACCATCGCGGAGTGCAAAGGGGTATTCCGCCACACCATCGACCACATCGTTGCCGCCGGGCTCATCGGGCTCCAGGAGATCCTCCGCATGCTCTCCTACGATCCGAGCATGTACGCCCATTCGGTGAACGTCGGGCTGCTGGGGACCGCCCTCGCGCGGGAAGCGCTCTCCCTTTCGTCGCACGATCTGCGCGAGGCCGGGTACGCGATGTTCCTCCACGACATCGGCAAGACCAGGATCGACCGTGCGATCCTGAACAAGCCCGGACCGCTGTCAGAGGCCGAGTGGAGGATCATGCGGCGCCATCCGGAGATGGGCCACGCGATCCTGCGGAAGGAGGGACATCTTTCGGCGCAAGCCTCGATCACGACGCTTCAGCATCATGAGCGCGGCGACGGCAAGGGGTACCCGCTAGGCCTGAAGTGGTCGGAGATCGATCCTCTGGGAAGAATCTGCAACCTGGTCGACTCGTACGACGCTCTGCTGGCGTCTCGTCCCTACAAGAAGGGGCTCACGCCGTTCGAAGCGCTGAAGATCATCCGCAAGGAAATGCGGCCGGGAGCCGACCGGGCCCTGTTCCGGCAGTTCGTCCGACTGCTGCTCACCTGACGGCAAGCGGAGATTCCTGTAGGGGCAGGGTTTGCCCTGCCCGGAACGGGCGACGCATGCGTCGCCCCTACAACGCCCGCGGCAGGGGCAGCTTGGGGCCCTGCCCCTGGGGCGCGCATTCGGCCCTTCCCTGTCATCCCGACGGCGGCCGGAATCCGGTCTCGGCTCGAGCTTCCGGCAGGTCCCGTTCCGATCTCACCCGGTTGCGGCCCATTTCCTTGGCCAGGTACAGGGCGCGGTCGGCGCGCGCCACCACGCTCTCCGGGTCGTCCTGTCCCCGGATCTCGGCCACCCCGGCGCTGATCGTGACCATGCCGATCTGCCGCTGCGTCCTGGCTACCTTGAAGCACTTCGTCGATATCTCGGCTCGCAGGTTCTCGGCCAGCCTGCAGGCGTTTTCGCAGGTGGTCATGGGCAGCAGGACCACGAACTCCTCACCTCCGTACCGCCCGGGCACGTCCCTCCCCTTGACCGCCCCCTTCAACGCCGCTCCGATGAACTCCAGCACCGCGTCTCCGATCCGGTGTCCGAAGGTGTCGTTGATCTTCTTGAAATGATCGATATCGATCATGATGACCGAAAAAGGAACCCGGTCCGTGCAGAAACCTGCGTACAGGCTGCGCAGCTCCCCTTCGATGTGCTTGCGGTTGTACAGCCCGGTCAGCACGTCCCGGGTGGCTTCGCGCTGCACGGTCTTGAGCTCCTTGCGCAGCGACTCCGCCTCGCGCTCGGCCCGGTCGAGCTGGTCTTTGAGCTCCGAGCTCGCCTCGATCATGCTTCGTGTCTCGAGCACGAGCTCACCGATCATCTCCTTCAGCCGTACCGCACCCTCTTTCTCTTCTCCGAACCGCGCCAGGAAATGGCGGAGGCGCGCCGAGTAGGCTTCGGTCGCATCGCCGGTCGATGCGACCTTGTCCAGCGACTCGCGAAGGATGCGGTAGGTCTCCTCCATGAGCCGCTCCAGGATTTTTCTCTCCTCGAAGCCGTCGAAGTACTTGCTGAAGAGCTCCCGGTTCCGTGCCGGTGTGAACGGGTGGCCGGAATTCAGCAGTTGATCGATCTCGCGGCTCAACTCCTCGTGGCTGCCGGTGAGGTACTCGAACCAGACCCGGTAGTTGTCCGGCGTCAGCGGGATTCGGAATCTCGCCATGGTCGGGATCGCCTTCCTGGCGACCTCTGCCGTGTAGTCGAGATCGGGTCCCCCGTCGTTCGGCTCCGGAGAGGCCGTCGACCAACAGCCATTTGCGACGTCGGAGTCGTCCTTCACCTCAGCCGCCTCTTTCAGCAGGGGCGACCGGCGGCCCGCAAGGGCATGCGCCGCCAGGCGGATCCTGCCGGTACACCCTCTCGACCTGCCTCTGCCTCTGCCGCACGAGGATGTACGAAGCGATCGCCTCCCGGTCCCGCTCGGACACGTTGAGAAGACTCACGGCGGTCGAATACCCCCCGAGCACCGACGGCCGGCTCGGCCGGACGACTTCCGCTTCCAGCCCGATGAGCGCGGGGCTCTCTCCGCGCAAGAAGAGCGCGAGCCGCAAGGTCTCCCCTCTTTCGTGCCGCCTTCGAGTCGGGAAACACATTCCGGAGAGGCTGATATCCAGCCGGCGAGCCGACGGGCCCGGATCCTTCCGGCTCCTGCCCGGCAGCACCGCCACGCAGTACAGCAGCTCGCCGCGGCTCTCCTCCAGATGGACGACCAGCCTCGTGCCTGCCGCAGCCCGGCAGCTTCCTCCGGCGGCCTCCAGGGTCTGAAACAGCCACTGCCTCAGCGCCGTACGGTCCGACTCCGGAGGGGCCGCCTCCTCATCAGGACAGGGCCCTCCGAGGCACTCCGAGTATTCCACGGGGCCCCTCTCGTACATCCTGGGGGCCGCGCGCCGGTTCGCGTCGAGAGAGATCAGGGGGTGCGGCCCGAACGGCGGCCCGGAGGCGCCGGGCACCGGGGCCTCGTCGGCCCGGCGCCCGGCCGCGCCTGCGGCCGCCGCGCGGCTCTCGTTCAACGCCAGATAGAGGCGCAGCAGCCTGAGGGCATGGATCGGCCGATCTGGAACGGACATGGAGCCACCTGTCAGACGTATTGACCAGGTGCCAGGTGTCGGGTGTCAGGTATTAGGCCCCGCCCCCTGGCCCGGGTGACAACTGATCTCATCGGAATTGGGCACACTCTGGGTGGAGCCCTGAAACCCGATACCTATCTAGAGGCTGTCCCAAAACGCCCATCTGCGGCGTTGCGCTCGTGGCGCATGGAAGCGCGGGGAGCCTGCCCCGGCAGAAGCCGGGGTCCACCGAGATTCTCACTGTACGCCTCATTCCTCGGGATTTCGCGCGCCTTGCATCTGGGCATTCTTGAACAGCCTCTGAATCGAGCCTGTTGGGACAGGCTCTATCTATTTGTTCTCGGCAGAAGGGAACGATCCCTTTACCGCGGCGGGTCGCCTGCGCTCCGGCCGAGTCCCTCGACGAACCGCAAACGACAGCCTCTCCAAACCGCCCGCGTGCGGCGTTGCCCTCTTGGCGCATGGAGGCGGGGAGTCAGCGCTGCCTCGTACTTCCGCAATTTGCGCCTCTTTCCTCAGGATTCCATGCATCTTTCATCTGCGCTGACCAAGAAACCTTCCATTCCGGGCTCGTTGCGGAAGTCGCTAAAGTAAATTTTGTTTCTGCCGACCACTACCTCCATCGCATCAGACCGATCATCTGACCGGGAGCCTGCTCAGGAGTCGTGATGCGGTCTCACCCTCGGCAGGCCCTGCAATGTAAGGAAGTTTTTCATGGCAACGCACGTTCCCCGGCTCATCCGTGAGATCCGCGAGAGGACCGGGGTCACTCAGGAGAAATTCGCGGCCCGGCTCGGCGTGACCGCCCCTACCATCAATCGCTGGGAGAACGGACGCGCCAAACCGTCGCCGCTGGCCTGGAGAGAGATCGAGCGCCTGCTGCGCGAGCTCGGCGACCAGGGCAGCGACCTGGTCGAGGAGCACTTCAGCCCCGAGGAGCCGACATGAGTCACGGCTGCGCTCGACGCGATTCTGCAAAGCTGCCGGTCGAGGCGGCCCTGGCGGCACATGCGAGCGGACCGCCCCTGGTGCTGGTCGTCGACGACGAGGCCATTACGGCCCGCACGATCGAGGCGATCCTGCAGTCGGCAGGGTTCCGGACCGCCTGCGCCCCGGACATGGCCGGCGCCCTCGAGCGGATCCGGATCGAGCCTCCTGATCTGATCCTGCTCGACATCGGCCTGCCCGACGGGTCCGGCTTCGATTTGTGCCGCCTGCTCCAGGCCGACCCGGCCTCCTCGCAGGCGCCGGTCCTGTTCATCTCCGCGCACGAAGAGCTGTCCACGAAGGTGGAAGGGTTCGAAGCCGGGGGGGTCGACTACCTCACCAAGCCGGTAGCCGGGGCAGAGGTGCTCGCCCGCGTGCGGACGCATCTGCGGCTCAGGCAGGCCGGCGTGCGCGTCGCCGAGCTCCAGGCCGAGCGGGTGGAGCGGCTGGCGGCCGCGCAGCAGAATCTCATGCCGAGGCCATCGGACTTCCCCGAGGCTCGGTTTCAGGTCTCTCTGCGTCAGGTGCTCGCGGCGGGCGGAGACTTCTACGACGTGGTCCCGGCCGGGGAGGGAATCGTCGACTATCTCGTGGCCGACGCCAGCGGGCATGACCTCGCCGCCTCCCTGTGGACGGCGGCGCTCAAGGCGGTGGCGGCCGAGTACGCCCGACCGGCCCATTTGCCTCTGGAGGTGGTCGGCGCCATCAATAGCGCGCTGTGCCGTTTCCTTCCGTCCGGGGCCTTCTTCACCCTCGTCTACGCCCGCGTCAATCGCCGCAACGGACAGCTCTCTCTGGTCAACGCCGGCCATCCTCCGGCCCTCATCGTGCGCGCCGACGGGCACGCAGCGACGCTCGTGCGCCAGGAAGGCGACGTGGTCGGCGCGTTCTCGGACGCGGTCTTCGGCACGGCTGAGCTCGCGTTCCAGCCGGCCGATCGGCTGTTTCTGTACACGGACGGACTGGTCGAGACCGGCGGCTCCCAGGAGGACGGAATCCGTCGGCTGGCCGCCGCCTGCTCGGCCCGGCGCACCCTGCCGCTCGAGAAGGTGGTTCCCGCCGTGGTGGACGACGTGACCTCCGAGGGGCCGGCGCAGGACGACATGGTTCTCATGGGAGTCGACCGATGAAGAACGGACGCCGCTCGGCGGCGCCCTCCCTGCGATGCCTCATCCCGTCCCGCCTGGGCGCCGTGGACGTCCCCTGCCGCAAGATCGTGGCGCTGCTCGAGGCCAGCCGTGCGGGCGCCGCTGCCTTTCGGGTCGGGCTCCTGGCCCGGGAGTGCCTGAACAACGCCGTGATGCACGGCAACCGCGGGCGCAGGGACAAGAAGGTCACGCTCGAGCTGCGCATCGGCCGGACCTGGATCGTCCTCAGGGTCGCAGACGAGGGGCCCGGCTTCGCATGGAGGGACGAGCTGCGGAGGCAGCGGGACCCTGCGGCGCTCGGCGGACGCGGCCTGGCCATCTGCGCGCTCTACGCGGGGCGGATCGCGTTCAACCGCAGCGGGAATCGGATCACCCTGTGGATCCGCAAAACGGGAAAGGAGACTGCACATGCCCCAGTACGCCATAGAACACAACGACCGCCGGGGTGTCGTAACGCTTGCCGGCGATCTGACGGCCGCGCTGGTGCCGGGCCTGCAGAGTGCGCTCAAGGGCGTCCTGAGCCAGGGCGCTGACGAGCTGGTGTTCGACCTGGCGCAGGCGGCCATGCTGGACTCCAGCGGCATGGGGCTGCTCATCGCCGCCTCCAACAGCCTGGCCAGGAACGGCGGCAGGATCCGGGTGATCAACGTGTCGGCCGACATCCTGCGGCTGCTCCAGAGCATGCGCCTGGCCGGCCGGCTCAATGCGAGCGGACGCCCGGATGCGGAGGTGCGCCATGGATGACGCCCTGCTCAACGAGTTCATCAACGAGTCCCGCGAGCATCTGGCCACGATCGAAGCCGACCTGCTGGCCATCGAGGAGTGCGGCGCCGAGATCGACGAGGAGCTCGTGAACAAGGTGTTCCGCGCCGCCCACTCCATCAAGGGCGGGAGCGGCTTCTTCGGCCTGAACAAGGTCAAGGAGCTGGCCCATAGCTCCGAAACCGTGCTCGACATGCTGCGCTCGAGGAAGATGGCGCCCAACGCGGAGATCACGAACCTGCTGCTCGCCGCCTTCGACCGGCTGCGCGACATGATCAATCACCCCGCCGAGAGCGCGAGCGCCGACGTCGCCGATCTGGTGGTGAGCCTGACCGGCCTGGCCTCCTCCTACTTGCCTCCCGAGCAGAAGCCGTCCCTGACCCGAACCGTCACCCTCGTCCCCTCAGGGGGAGGGGCTCCGGTCACGCTGCCGGAGATCGATCTGGACCGGGTGCGGCGCTCCGGCCAGTACGTGTACGGCGTGGACTACGACCTCATCCACGACATCGAGCGCCAGGGTCGCAACGTCCTGCAGGTCTTCCGCGACCTCTGGGAGACGGGCGAGATCCTGGACTGCGTGCTCGATTTCGAGGCGGCCGGCACCCTGGACGAGCCCATCGGAAACCGGCTGCCCCTGCGCCTCGTCTTCGCCACGATCATCGAGCCGGGCGACGTGGAGGCCCTGTTCCCCGCCAACCGGGACAAGGTCCGTGAGCTGCTGGATCCGCGCCAGGCAGCCGCAGCCGCGGCCGCGCAGGAGCCGGCGGTGCGACAGCAGACCCCCCTGCCCCGGACAGCCGTCGAGGACGAGAGCGGGCGGCCGCCCAGGCCCGAGCCTGCGGCGCAGCAGCAGCCTCCCTCGTCGGCGCCCGCCGGCGCGAAGCCCGCGCCGGGCGGCGGCGCGCCCGCGGCAGCGGCCGCCGTCGAGGAAACCATCCGGGTCAACGTCGGGATCCTGGAAACCCTCATGAATCTGGCCGGCGAGCTGGTGCTGAGCCGCAACCAGCTGCAGGCCTCGATCGCACATAAGAACGGACAGGCCCTGGCTACCGCCGGCCAGCGCATCAGCCAGGTCACCTCCGAGCTGCAGGACGCCATCATGCAGACTCGGCTCCAGCCGGTCGGCAACCTCTTCGGCAAGTTCCCGCGCGTGGTCCGCGACATGGCCGGCGCCCTGGGCAAGGAGGTCCAGCTCGATATCTACGGCAAGGAGGTGGCCCTCGACAAGAGCCTGATCGAAGGGTTGTCCGACCCGCTCACTCACATGATACGGAACGCCGTGGACCACGGCATCGAGATGCCCGAGGAGCGCGCCCGGGCCGGCAAGAAGCGCCAGGGCCTCATTCGCATCGAGGCCCGCCACGAAGCCGGCCAGGTCGTGGTCGAGATCGCCGACGACGGCAAGGGCATCGACCCGGAGCGGGTCGCCCGGGCAGCTCAGAGCCAGGGTCTGGTCACGGCCGAGAAACTTCAGGGAATGTCGCCTCCGGAGAAGACGGCCCTCATCTTCCTTCCGGGCCTGTCCACGGCCGAGATCGTGAGCGACCTTTCGGGGCGCGGGGTGGGCATGGACGTGGTCAAGACGAACCTCGACCGCCTCGGCGGCAAGGTTGAGATCCTGTCGGAGAAGGGCGCGGGCACGACCTTCCGCATCAAGCTGCCCCTCACCCTGGCCATCATCCCGTCGCTCATCGTCTCGGTCGACGGCGAGCGCTTCGCCATTCCCCAGATCAACGTGGAAGAGCTGCTGCGCGTGCGGCCGGAAGAGGCCAAGACCCGCATCGAGAAAGTAGGCAGCGCCGAGGTGCTGCTGCTGCGCGACCGCCTCATCCCGCTCGTGCGGTTCGCCGACCTGCTCGGGGTGGTGCCCACTTACGGCGTGGCCAGGACCGGGCTGCGCGAGCTCGATCGTCGTGTCCGCCTCGCGGACCGGCGCTCGCCGCGCCACCCGCTCTCCGCGGAAGAAGAAGAGACGCAGGCGCCCCAGCCGGCGCCCGGCAAAGAGCAGCCGACGGAGCGCAGCGCTGCCGACCGGCGCCGGAGCACCGCCGGGGCTCTGGAGATCGCGGTGGTCACCACCGGCACGCAGACTTACGGGCTCGTGGTCGGCGCCTTCCACGACAACGAGGAGATCGTCGTCAAACCTCTGGGCCGCCATCTCAAGGGCCTGGGCGAGTATGCCGGCGCGACGATCCTGGGCGACGGCACCGTGGCGCTCATCCTGGACGTGGGCGGCCTGGCAGCCAAGGCGGACCTGGCAGCGGTTTCGGGCACGGCGCGCGCCCGCCAGCTGGAGAAAGCGGCCGAGCAGGACAAGCTCGCCGACAGCCACGCCCTGCTCCTGTTCCACAACGCACCGGACGAGCTGTGTGCCGCCCCGCTCGACACGGTGCTGCGCGTCGAGCGGATCCGGCCCGAGCAGGTGGAAACCGTGGGCGGCCGCCGCACCCTGCAATACCGCGGCAGCTCCCTGCCGCTGGTCACGCTGGCGGATACGGCTTGCGTCAAGCCGATCGGCGATAACCGCGACCTGGCGGTGATCGTCTCCAGCGTGCGCGGCCGCGAAGTGGGGCTGCTGGGCGCCATGCCGGTGGACGTGGTCGAGACCCGCGCCGACATCGACCAGACCACGCACCGGCAGAAGGGCGTGGCCGGCTCGGCCATCATCCGCGAGCGCACCTCGCTGATCGCGGACATCTTCGAGCTGGTCGACGCGGTCTGGCCGGAATGGGCCACCGAAAAAAAGGCAGCCGAGCGGCTGCCCGCAGCGGACACGCAGGATTCCGCCGTGCTGCTCGCCGAAGATTCGGATTTCTTCCGCGCCCAGGTCCGTCGCTACCTCGAGGAAGACGGCTACGCGGTGCTGGCCGCGGCCGACGGTGAGGAAGCCTGGGAGCTGCTCCTCGGCAACCTGGATCGGGTGCGGGCGGTCGTGACCGACATCGAGATGCCCCGGCTGAACGGGCTCGGCCTGGCCCGGCGGATCCGGGCGGACGAGCGCACGGCCCGGCTCCCGGTCATCGCGCTCACCTCGCTGGCCGGCGATGACGACATCGCCCGCGGCAAATCCGCCGGCATCGACGACTATCAGGTCAAGCTCGACCGCGACCGGCTGCTCGAGCGGGTGAGGGGATACTGGGCATCGAGCACGCCGCAAGCAGCGGTCTGAAACCCTTGAGCAACCGGTTTGACGATGAAAGAAACCAGACGGACGGAAAGGAGAACGGACATGGCAACCTTCAAGGACATGAAGATCGGCAGGCGCCTGGCACTGGGCTTCGGTGCCCTGTCGGCGCTCACTCTGCTGCTGGCGATCCTGGCCTGGTGGGGGATCGGCGCGGTGCAGAAGGATCTGGAAGAAGTCGTGATGGAGGACCAGAAGATCCGCACGGCCCACGGCATCCAGAAGGACCTGGACGACCTCTACATGAACGTGTTCAACATCGCGCTCCACAAGGACGCGCGTGACAAGCAGGAGCATAAAGCCGAGCTGGAGAAGCTGCGCAAGTCCTACGCCGAGCGGATCGACTGGCTGAAGGACGCCGCAGCGACCGAAGAGGGCAGGAAACTCCTGGGGCGGATCGAAGACGCGATCGAAGCCTCGCGCGAGTCGAACGATCAGGTGATCGCCCTTTCCCTTGAAGGCAGAGAGACCGAGGCGGCCGACACCCTCGTGCGCGAGGCGGACGTCAAACGGGCCGACATCGAGAACGTTCTGGAGGAGCTCATTGCCTGGCGCGAGAAGCGCCTGAAGGAAACGGACCAGGCGGCGGAGGCCGCCGCGCGCTGGATGCGCCGCCTCGTTGCCGGCTTCGCCCTCGTCGCCCTGGCCCTCTCGGCCCTGTTCGCCACCCTCATTTCCAGGTCTGTCACGAGCATCAACACGAAGCTGACGGGCGAGATCGGCAGGGTGGCCGATCGCATCTCGCTCGGAGACCTGAGGGCACGGAGCAACGGCCAGGACGTCCACCCTGAATTCCGCCCCGTCCTGGAAGGGCTCGACCGCGTCCAGGCTGCCTTCAACGATCATCTGGACTGTGTGCCCAATCCCCTGATGATCGTCGACAAGGAGTTCGGCGTCCGCTACATGAACCGCAAGGGGATGGACCTGCTCGGAAAATCGGCGGATCAGCTGGCCGGCGCCAAGTGTTACGACCAGTTCAAGACCTCCGACTGCAGAACGCAAAAGTGCGCCTGCGGGCGGGCTATGCAGGAGGGGCGGCTGGCCGACAGCGTCACGGACGCGCACCCGCTCGGCATGGACCTGAACATCGCGTACAGCGGGACGCCGATCAAGGACGACAGCGGCAAGATCCTGGGCGCGCTCGAGATCGTCGTGGACCAGACGCAGATGGCCAAGGCGGTCAACCAGATGAAGATGGCCTCGGCGACGCTCGCCTCCTCGGCCACGGAGATGTCGGCGGTCTCCGAACAGACGGCCTCGGGAGTGGCGGGCATGTCCGAGAAGGCGAACACGGTCGCGGCAGCGGCCGAGGAGTCCAGCGCCAACGCCACTTCCGTGGCAGCGAGCATGGAGCAGGCCTCCTCCAGCCTCACCTCGGTTGCGAGCGCCACCGAGGAGATGAGCGCGACGGTGGGCGAGATCGCCTCCAACACCGCCAAGGCCCGCTCGATAAGCGAACAGGCCACCACGCAGGCGCAGGCCGTATCCGAGCAGATGCAGAAGCTGGGGCAGGCAGCGCAGGAGATCGGGCAGGTGACCGAGACGATCACCAACATCTCGGCCCAGACCAACCTGCTGGCCCTGAACGCGACGATCGAGGCGGCGCGGGCCGGCGCGGCCGGCAAAGGCTTCGCCGTGGTGGCCAACGAGATCAAGGAGCTGGCCCGGCAGACGGCCGAGGCCACCGAGGACATCAAGGCCCGGATCGCCGGCGTGCAGACTTCGGCCGGGGGGGCCATCACCGACATCGAGCAGATCGCCACCGTGATCAAAGAGGTGGGCGGCATCGTCGCGGGCATCGCCGCGGCGATCGAAGAGCAGGCTTCGGTCACCAAGGACGTGGCCGGCAACATCGCGCAGGCCTCGGCCGGAGTCCAGGACGCCAACCAGCGCGTCGCCCAGACCGCCGAGGTTTCCAAATCCATCGCCCGTGACATCGCAGGCGTCAACGCGGCCGTGGCCGACCTCCAGCAGGGCGGCGAGCAGGTGAAGACCAGCTCGGCCGAGCTGTCCCAGTTGGCCGAGCAGATCAAGGTCCTGGTGGAACAGTTCAGGGTGTGAACGGAGGCCCGATCATGACGAAGGACTCTGCCGAACCGAGAACCGGGGAAGGCGGCCTGCTGGTCGCGACCTTTCTGCTGGGCGAGAGCGCCTTCGGGATCGACACCGCTCTGGTGCAGGAGGTGGTGGTGGCGGGCGAGCTCACGGCCGTGCACCATGCCCCGAGCTACGTGGCCGGCATCCGCAACCTGCGCGGTCGTATCGTGACGGTCATCGACCTCAAGGTGCGGCTGGACCTGGGCTGCGTCGCGGCCGGGCCGGAGGCCCGCATCCTGATCGTCGACTGGAAAGGAGAGCCGGTAGGCCTGCTGGTCGACCGTGTCGCGGATACCGTCGCCCTGGACACCGGTGCCCTCGAGACCGCGCCGCCGAACCTGCATGGGGTCCAGAGCCGCGACCTGCGCGGCGTCTTCCGGGGAGGCGGCCGCCTCGTAGCCCTGCTCGACCCGGCCGCCGTGCTGGAGCCGGACAGCGCCGTCGGCCCGACCGTGCAAGAGGGCGTCGAGAAGACCTCCTGAGGGGCAGGAGGTAAAAGGGAACTTCGGGAGCCGAACGCAGCACCCTGCCGTTCCTCCACAGACACGCAACGGAAGAGAAAGACGGCATGACGCTCAGGGTCCTGATCGCCGACGATGCGATCCTCTTCCGCCGCGTGCTCGCCGACGCGCTGGCCGCGCTTCCCGCCGTCGAGGTCGTGGGGAGCGCCCCGAACGGCCGGCTCACCATCCAGAAAGTGCGCGAGCTCAAGCCCGACCTGCTCACGCTGGACATCGAGATGCCGCAGATGGACGGGTTGGCGGTGCTCGAGGCGTTGCGCAAGTCGGGCGAGCGGGTGGAGGTGATCGTGGTGAGCGCCCTCACCCGGCGCGGCGGCGACTTGACCATGCGCGCTCTGGAGATGGGGGCCTTCGACTTCATCACCAAACCCGAAGCGGCGGGCCCCGAGCTGAGCCGCGAGGCCCTCATCCGCGAGTTGGCGCCGCGGCTGCGCGCCCTCGCCCACCGCCTCGAGGTGCGCTCCATTCTGCGCGGCCGGCCTGTCGCGGCGTCCGGCGCATCGCCCCCGCCCCGGACGCTGCGGGCGCCGCCACCGGAGGACCTCGCCGGGGTTGCCGGGCGCATGCAGCGTCTGGCGGCCCCCTCCAGGCCCGAGCTGGTGCTCATCGGAGTCTCCACCGGAGGTCCCGCGGCCCTGGCCCGGCTCCTGCCCGGAATCCCCGGCGACCTGGGCGTGCCGCTCCTGATCGTTCAGCATATGCCGCCGGTGTTCACGCAATCGCTGGCCGAGAGCCTGGCGGTCCGGTGCGCCGTCAAGGTGCGGGAGGCGGTCCACGGAGAGCGGGCCGAGCCGAACACGGCCTACATCGCACCGGGCGGCAGACAGATGCGGATCGCGGCCGGGCCGGACGGCCGCCCCCGGATCGAGGTCACCGACGACCCTCCGGAGAACAACTGCAGGCCGGCCGTGGACTACCTGTTCCGCTCGGCGGCCCACCACTTCCCCGGATGGGCCATGGCGGTGATCCTGACCGGCATGGGCAGCGACGGCACGCTCGGGCTCAGGCTGCTCAAGCGGCACGGCTGCCTGGTCATCGCCCAGGACGAGGCCACCTCCGTGGTCTACGGGATGCCGAAGGCGGCGGTGGACGCGGGTGTGGTGGACGCCGTCCTGCCGCTGGAAGCGATCGCCGCCAGGATCGCCGCCGCGGCGAAAGGGTGGAAAACATGAACGGCGTCGCCATCACGCGCGACGAGCTGGCCGTCTGGTCCCGGTACATCCGGGAGATCTGCGGCATTCACCTCGACGACTCCAAGAAGTATCTGCTCGAGACCCGGCTGGGCGGGCTGCTGCGCGAAACCGGCGCGGGAAGCTTCTCCGAGCTGTTTCACAAGAGCCGGGCGGACATGACCCAGGCGCTGCGCCGCAAGATCATCGACGCCATCACCACGAACGAGACTTCCTTCTTCCGGGACACGGCGCCTTTCGATCTGCTCCGCCACAAGCTGATCCCGGAGCTCATCGACCGGCGCAACCGTGCCGGCGCGGGCCGCGCGCCGCTGCGCTTCTGGAGCGCAGCCTGCTCGACCGGACAGGAGGTCTACAGCATGGGCATCGTGCTCAAGGAGGTCCTGGGTGATCTGTCCCGCTACGACATCCGCATCCTCGGCACCGACATTTCCGACCAGGCCATCGGTCGAGCGAGCTACGGCTGCTATGGCCGTCTGGAGCTCGACCGCGGCATGCCGCCGGAGCTGCGCATCCGCCATTTCGCCGCCGCCGGCGACCAGTGGAAGATCCGCGACGAGATTCGAGCCCTGGCCACCTTCCGCACCCTGAACCTCCTGGAGCCTTTCGCCTTTCCCGCCCCGTTCGACATCATATTCTGCCGCAACGTGGCCATCTACTTCACCGAGTCGGACAAGGTGCGCCTGTTCCGGACCCTGGGCCGATGGCTGGCCAGGGACGGGTGCCTCATGGTCGGCGCCACGGAATCCATCACCGGGCTTTGCCCCGAGCTCGAAGCCAAACGGCATCTGCGCACGGTCTTCTATCAGCTGAAAGAGCCGAAGCCCTGAGGGCCCGGACATGACGGAGAACCTGGACTACATCCATCTGGTCTATGGGTCTTCCTTCCTGCTCCTGGGTCTCCTGGCGTACGGGCGGCGGCGCGAGGGGCCGCGCGCCCTTCCCTGGGCCCTGCTCGCGTGGTTCGGCCTGCTTCACGGCATGCACGAATGGCTCGAGCTGCTGGCGCTCGGCATCCGTGACGCAGCGGCGTTCGAGGCCGCACGCCTGGCGTTCCTGGCAGCCTCCTTTGCTGCGCTTTTCGAATTCGGCCGGACGGGCCTCGAAGCGCAGGGCGCGCGCCCGCCCGGGCGCCTCGTTCTCCTGCCGCTTCTGGCGCTGGCGGCGTCGGGGGGGCTGGCGGGAACCTCCGGGCTGGACCCCGGCTGCCGCTACGCCCTCGGGCTGCCGGGCGCGCTGCTGGCCGGCTGGGCGCTGCTGCGCGCCTCCCATGCCCCTGCGCAGAAGGAAGGGGTCCGCGCCGGCCTGGCTCTGGCCGGCGCCGCGATGCTCGGTTACAGCCTGCCCACCGGCCTGGTCGTACCCCGGGCCTCCTTCTTTCCGGCTTCCGTGCTCAACGCGGAAGGCTTTCTTGCGACACTGGGATTCCCCGTCCAGCTGCTGCGGACCCTGTGCGCCGCGTGCGCCGCGGCCGGCCTCTGGCTGGTCTTCCGGCGCTCCCCGGGGACGGTCGAGGACAGGCCCGGGTTGATCCGCAGCTGGGCGCTTGCTGCGGCGCTGGCAACGGTGCTGGCCGCGGGCTGGTGGGGGGCCGGCTGGAGCGGCCGGGTGCACGATGCCGGCCGGCGCGCCGAGCTGCTGGCCCAGGCCCGCGGCATCGCCGCAACCGTCAATCCGAGCCGCGCCAAAGCTCTCGCTTTCACCGGCGCCGACCTGGGAAATCCGGCATTCTCGCGTCTGGAGGTGCAGCTCAAGTCCTACCACCCGCTGATGACGGCCGGGGTGCGCGGCATCTACACCCTGGCGCTCCGGAACGACGAGGTCCGGTTCGGACCGCAGAGCCGCCCCCGGGGCGACCCGCTGGCCTCTCTGCCGGGCGAGAGCTACCAGAAGCCCCCGGCGGAGCTCCTGGAGGTCTTCCGGTCGCGCCAGGCCCGCACCGTCGGCCCCTACGCGGACGAGCGCGGCACCCTGCTGAGCGCCCTGGCTCCGGTGATCGATCCCCGCACCGGAGAGACCCTCCTGGTCGTCGGGTTGGACGTCGAGGCCAGCGACTGGGAACGCCAGATCGCCCGGCACCGGCTGCCGGCGCTCCTCTTCACACTGGTGCTGACGGCGCTCCTGCTCGGTGGCGCAGCTCTCCTGCGGCGGCCCGCCGCGCTCGACGTCAGGGCGCAGCCGTTCTGGATGCGCCACTTCGAGCCGGGGCTTGCGGCCCTGTGCGGCCTCCTGCTGAGCGCGGCCGCGTCGCTGGCGGCCCATGACAACGAGACCCGCTCCCGCGGCGCCGTCTTCGAGCAGGTCGCAGAGGCGCAAGCCGCACAGTTCCGTCAAATCCTGCATGACCTCCGTGCCGAGCTGTACGGGTTGGCCCGCTTCCTCGAATCCGCCCGGGAGATCGCGGCGGACGAGTTCCGCGCCTATGCTCTGCCTCTGGCACGATCGGAGTCCGTTCACGCCTACGGGTGGGTTCCGTGCGTGCCGGCTGAAGGCAAACAGGCGTTCGAGATCGAAGCGCGTAGACAGGGGCCCGCCGCATACGCCATCTTCCGGAGGGACGCCGCCGGCGCACGCCTGCCCGCCGACGGGCGCGGCCCCTACTTCCCGGTTCTGTTCGTGGAGCCGCTGGCGGCCAAGGAGCGCGTGCTCGGCTTCGACATGGGGTCGGAAACCGTGCGGCGCGCCGCCATCGAAGAGGCGGCACGCAGCGGATTCCCCACGGCCACCGATCCGGTCGGGCTCGTCATCGCGACCGGCCGGCCCAGCTCGCAGCTGGTCTTCCATCCGGTCTTCTCGACCCGACAGGACGGCTCCCTGCGCGGGTTCGCCCTGCAGGTCCTGAGTATGGAGTCGCTGCTGAAACAGACCTTTGCGGCGGTCAGCAGCTCACAAGTCGCCGTGGACCTTCTTCTCCTCGAACCCGGCCGGCCCGCTGCGCTGCTGGCCTCGACCGACCCGGAAGACACCCGGAATCACGAGGGCACGGCCGGAATCCTGCACCGCGACGCGCATGCGGCGTTCACCTCCCCGGTCTTCGCGTTCGGCAAGGCCTATGCCCTGGTGATCTATCCCGGGCCCGGCCTTCTGACGGCGCGCCCAGGGAGGGCCGGGCGCCTGGTGTTCCTGGTCGGGCTTGTGCTCACGGCGCTGGCAACCGCCCGGATCGGCGCCGCGGCAGGCCGCCGCCGGGAACTGGAGCGCCAGGTGGCTGCCCGCACGGCGGCGCTGCGCGAGAGCGAGGAGAAGTTCCGGCTTCTCTTCGAAAACGCCCTGGTCGGGGTGATGCTGCACGAAATCATCCGCGACGAGCAGGGCGCTCCGTCGGACTACCTGTTCGTGGAGGCCAACGCGGCATTCGAAACCCTCACCGGCCGGCGCCTGAGCGAGGCGTTGGGCAAAAAGGTCAAAGCCGGGTTCGGGTTCGGTGTGATCCGACACACCCCGCTCATCAGCGTGTTCGATCAAGTCGCGCGCACCGGCGAGCCGGTGCTGCTCGAGCAGTTCATCGCTCCCCTCGGGCGCCATTACCTCATGAACGTGCTGCGCATCGGGGAGCGGCGCATGGGGACGGTCTTCCTCGACATCACCGAGCGCAAACGGGTCGAACAGACGCTGCGCGAGAGCGAGGAGCGCAACCGCCGCATCGTCGAGACGGCCAACGAAGGCGTCTGGTCGATCGACGCGGACCACCGCACCACGTTCGTCAACCCCACCATGGCCCGCATGCTCGGCTACGAGACCGACCGGATGCTCGGCGTCCCTTTGGAGCGCTTTCTGCCCCCTCCGGAAATGGAGGACCATCGCTATCAGATGGGGCTCCTCCACCAGGGAAAGGGCAACCGCTACGAGCGGCGCCTGCTGCGCAAGGACGGCAGCGAGTGCCGCTGCCTGATCTCGGCCATGCCCCTGCACGACGAGCGGGGCCGTTTCGCCGGCTCCTTCGCCATGTTCACCGACATCACGGCCCGGGTGATCGCCGAGACGCGGCTCCGG
The DNA here is from genome assembly GCA_040756235.1 of bacterium. Taxonomy (GTDB): domain Bacteria; phylum Desulfobacterota; class DSWW01; order DSWW01; family DSWW01; genus JBFLZG01. Next base: position 56,505 of record JBFLZG010000008.1, read on the forward strand.
GACCGGGAAGAACAGCTCCGCCAGCTCTTCGACAACATGAGCAGCGGCGCCGCGGTCTACCAGGCGGTCGACGGCGGCCGGGACTTCATCATCCTGGACGTCAACCGCGCGGTGGAGCGCATCGAGCACGTGGCCAGGGAGGAGGTGTTGGGCCGGCGCGTGACCGAGGCGTTTCCCGGGGTCGCCGAGCTCGGTCTGCTGGCGGTGTTGCAGCGCGTGTGGCGGACCGGCGAGGCGGAGCAGTTGCCCGCCGGGTGGTACCAGGACGCGCTCGTGGCCGGCTGGCGGGAGAACTACGTCTACCGCTTGCCCAACGGAGATGTCGTCGTGATCTACGACGACGTCACGGAGCGCAAGCGGGCGCAGGAGGCCCTGGAGGATCAGACGCGCCTGCTGTCCACCGTGCTGGACGGCATCCCCGACATCATCGGCGTGCAGAAGCCCGACTACACCCTGCTGCGGTACAACCAGAAAGGATACGAGTTTCTCGGCCTGCCGCCTTCCCAGGTCTGCGGACGGAAATGCTACGAGCTGATGGGCCAGGGCATGCCGTGTGAAGAGTGCGCGACCCGCGCGGCACTGGCTACCAAGCGGGTCGCAACCGTCGAGAAGCTCCTGCCCGAGCGCGGCATGTGGATTGCGGCCCGCTCCATCCCGGTGCTCGACGACCGGGGAGAAGTCGTCCTCGTGGTCGAACAGCTGCGGGACATCACCGAACGCAAGCGCATGGTCCAGCAACTGGACCGCCAGAGGGCCTTGCTCAGCAGCCTGGTCGATTCCATCCCCGACCTCATCTCTTACAAGGACAAGAGCGGGGTCTACCTCGGGTGCAATCCGGCCTTCGCGGAGTTCGTCGGCCGCACGCGCGCAGAGATCATCGGCCGCACGGACTACGACCTCTTCGGGATGAGCGTGGCGGATTCCTTCCGTGCCCACGACCGCGAGATGACCGAGATCAACGGACCGCGACGCGACGACGAGTGGGTGACCTACGCGGACGGCCGCCGCGTTCTGCTCGATACCCTGAAGACTCCCTACTGGGGACCGGACGGCGAAATCCTGGGGGTGCTCGGAATCAGCCGGGACATCACCGAACGGCAGCATATCCAGCAGCAGTTGCTGGCCAGCAAGAAGGAAGTCGAGACCATCATGGACCTGGTGCAGAGCGGCATCATGGTCCTGGACGCACGCACGCACGCGATCCTCAAAGCCAATCCTGCAGCCTGCAAGTTGATCGGCCTTCCTCGCGACAAGATCGTCGGCATGACCTGCCATCGATTCATCACTCCGGTAAGCCCGGGACAATGCCCCGCTTCCGACCAACGGCAGTCCATGGTCAACGCCGAACGCGTGCTGCTTCGGGCCGACGGGACCGAGGTCCCCATCCTCAAGACCGTCGTGCCGGTCAAGCTCTCCGGCAGGGAGTGCCTGCTGGAGTCGTTCATGGACCTGAGCGTGCAGATGCGGCAGGCCGAGGAGCTGCTCTCGGCCCTGGCCCAGGCCAAGACCCTGAACCAACAGCTCGAGCAGCAGACCTCGCGCGCAACGGAGCTGGCGGCCGAGGCGATGGTGGCGAACGTGGCCAAGAGCGAGTTCCTGGCCCACATGAGCCATGAGCTCCGCACGCCGATGAACGGGGTCATCGGCATGGCCGAGCTGCTGCTGGACGGCCCGCTGGACGGGGAACAGCGACCCTATGCCGAAACCGTGCTGGCCAGCGCCGAAGCCCTGCAGGCCATCCTCGACGACATCCTGGACTTCTCCAAGATCGAGGCGGGCAAGCTCGAGATCCGGAAGCTGGAGCTCGACCTGTCGGCCGTGCTCGACGACTTCGCCGACCTGATGGCCGTGCGCGCCTGGGAAAAGGGGCTGGAGCTCGTCTGCGCAGCGGCCCCGGACGTGCCGGCACGGCTCCAGGGGGATCCCGGCCGCCTGCGCCAGGTGCTCGTCAACCTGGCTGACAACGCGGTCAAGTTCACCCTGAAGGGCGAGGTGGTGGTGCGCACCGTTCTCGTATCGGAGTCGGGGGATGAGGCCGTGCTGCGCTTCTCGGTGCGGGATACCGGCATCGGCATCCCGCAGGACAAGCAACGCCTGATCTTCAACAGTTTCACCCAGGTCGATGCCTCGATCGCGCGCCGCTACGGGGGAACAGGGCTGGGGCTGGCTATCTCCAAGTACCTGGCCGAGGCGATGGGCGGTGAGATCGGCGTGACCAGCGACCCGGGCAAAGGCTCCGAATTCTGGTTCACGGCGCGCTTCGCCAGACAGCCGCAACGGGAGAGCCCGGATGCACCCGCGGGAGCGCGCGCATCGCACATCCTGGTGGTCGACGACAACGCCTCCAACCGCGAGATGATGACGATTCAGCTCCGGGCCTGGGGGGCGAACGCGGCCGAGGCGGCCGACGGCGCGGCGGCCCTGGGGCTGCTGCGGGAGGCGGCCGCCTCCGGGGATCCGTTCCGGCTCGCGATCGTGGACATGCAGATGCCGGGCATGGACGGCGCATCTCTGGGCCGGGCCATCCGGGCCGACCCAAGGCTCCACGAAACGCGCCTGGCCATCATGACCTCTCCCGATCAGCAGAGCCTGGGCCGGGGATTGGTGGAGGCCGGCTTTTCCGCCTCCCTTCCCAAGCCGGTGCGGCCGTCCGCCATGGCTCAATGCCTTGCCTCGGTTCTGGGCGGTCGGGTCGAGCGGCAAGAGGCCCCGTGCGCCGGCGTCGGGCCCCGCAAGATGAAAACCCGACGCGGCACCGTCCGCATCCTCCTGGCCGAGGACAACGTCTCCAACCAGCAGGTGGCCGCGGGAATCCTGAAGAAGCTCGGCTTTGGCGTCGATGCAGTGGCCGACGGCGCGGAAGCGGTCCAGGCCCTCGAGCGCCTGCCCTATGACCTGGTGTTGATGGACGTGCGCATGCCGGACACGGACGGTCTCGAAGCCACGCGTCGCATCCGCAGTGCGCAGTCCGCCGTGCTCAACCGGGACATCCCCATCATCGCCCTGACCGCACACGCCATGCAGAGCGACCGGGAGAGGTGCCTGCAGGCCGGGATGAACGACTACATCTCGAAGCCGGTCAGACCGCAGACGCTGGTCGAGATCATCGACAAGTGGCTGCCGCCGGAAACGCAGGACGCTGCGCCGCAAACGCCCGTCGCACTTCCGGCGCAAGCACCTGCGGCGGCTGCGCAACCGCAGGAGCGCGAGGCCGTGGTGTTCGACCGTCAGGCGCTGGTCGAGCGCTTGCTGGGCGACGCGGGGTTGATCCGCACCATCCTCGCCGGGTTCCTGGATGACCTGCCGAAACAGATGGACCGGCTCAGGGAGCTCGTAGCCGGGGGCCGGGCGGAGGCGGCTGTGGCGCAGGCCCACAAGATCAAGGGGGCCGCGGCAAACGTGGGCGGTGAGGCGCTCAAGGAAGCGGCCGCCGCAATGGAAAGAGAGGGCAAGACCGGCGGCCGTGAGGCCCTGGTCGCACGGGCGCCCGCTCTGGAACGGCAGGCCGCCCGGCTGCAGGAGGCCATCGAGGAGTTCCAGAATCTGAACGAACCGTGAACGAACCGCCTGGAATCAGGGCAGCAGACAAAGAGCTCCGGGACTCTTCTCCCCCCTTTCGCAATGGGGGGAATGCTCTTGGACACCCACGCACGCGTCGCCCTCCTCCGGCCGATTCCAGCGGCCTGCTACAACCGCTTGAGCCACCGTCTCAGCAGCTCCGTCACCTCATCCGGCCTTTCCAGCGGGGAGAGGTGGCCGCACGCATCGATGACTGCGAGATCCGCGCCCGGGATTCTTCCGGCCATCTCTTCGTGCACCTCGGCTGGGGTGATCGCGTCCTCCCGTCCGCACGCCACGAGGGTCGGGCACGCGATCGCGGGAAGCAAGGGACGGGAGTCGGCACGCCCCATGATGGCCCGTTCCTGTCGCAGGAAGGCCTCCTTCCCGACCCTGCGGGCCATGTCGCGGACTACGTCCGCGACCGCGCGGTCGTTCCGCCTCGACGGATGCAACAGCCTCGGCAGCAGGGTTTCCGTGACCGCCGGGAAATCCGTCTCGGCCAGGTGCAGCAGCCGCCGACGGGCCTCCGTCGCTTCCGGAGCGTCGGGCCGCGCGGAGGTATCGAGCAAGGCGAGCGCCGCCACACGCTCCGGCGCCTGGCGGATGATTTCCAGCGCCACGTAGCCTCCCATCGAGAGGCCGGCCAACGCAAAGCTCCCACCGGGAGCCTGTCTCAAAACGCCTGCGGCAAGCGCAGCGATAGAGTCCGCTCCGGTGAGGTCCGGCACGAAGGCCGCAGCTCGTCCCGACAGGCCGGCGATCTGGCGGCTCCACAGGCGGGCATCGTTCAGCAGGCCCTGCAGGAGCACGAGAGTCACGCTGTTCATGTACCACTCGCTCGACCCAATCGAGCTTGCCCGGACTGAAGGCACATGGCAACCGCCCGGTTACAGGGAACTCGTCAGGCTCGCGGCTCCGTAACCGTGGTTGGTGGACACGCCTGCGGCTTTGTCCATCCTACCGAGTGCTCACGCCGCTCGTTCTGAGCCCGAGACGATCGAGGCGGGCACCCACCGCACGATCCGGTCCCTCGCCCTCGTCACTCCAGCTCGAGCCATCCGAACCACGCCGGATGGTTCTCGCGATACCATTGCAGGACCTCGCGCAGCGCCACCTGCTTTTCCGGTGTGATCACGTCGGCCGGAATGCGATCGAAGCAGACCCGGATGCGGTTCTCCCCCAGGTGCTCCAGGGCTTCCGAGCAGAGGGTCTGCAGCTCGTTGCGAATGCGCCCGGAGTCGGAAATCTTCACCGCCCGGTTCCGGTAGTTCTCTCCCTGCATGAAGCGTTTGAGCAGCGGGTTGAACACCAGCCGGCTCTGCTCGAACGACTCCATGAGGCGCAGCGCCACGGTCGTGCGGTGGTCGCCCCGGGGCGTGGTGAAGCGGACCGAGACCTCGAACACGTTCTCCGAGAGCTTCCGCACCCCGGGCGCACCGGAATAGGGGTCGGGCAGCATGTAGCCGGAAACCGCCATGACGTTCCAGCGTTTCTCCGGAAAGAAGTCATCCGCTCGGAGCACGCGCTTGTGCGTCGGCAGCCCCGCCTCGCGCGCCGCTCGAATCATCTTTCGATAGGAAGACAGGGTCGCCTCGCCGAGCGCTTCACCGAAGATCGAGGACAGACCGCGGCCGAAGTCCGCCGCATCCGGATCGAGCCGCATCACCCGGGCCTCGCGTTCGAAGCTCAGCTCGAACTTGGACGAGAAGAGCGCCAGGGAGTCGTCCAGCGCCAGAAGCGGGCACAGGCTCGAAGCCTGCATGGCCTCCGCCGAAGCGGCATAGCCGTCGATCAGAAACACATGCATCTCGCCGGCGTCTCCCTGCCACGCGCCCACGGAAAAGGTCGGAGCGTAAGTGCCGGAATCGGTGAACGCCGGCTGGCCGCTCGGCAGGCGCCAGCCGTCCTCGACCAGGTGGACCCCCAGTGACCTCCACTCCTCCCACAGCTTTCCGATGCGCGACTCCCGCGTCTTCCCGCTGAGCGTCCAGACGTGCACGTTCGCGGGCTCGATGCCCGGGTAGGCCGCCCGGATCGCCGCCAGCACCTGTGCACGGGGCGCAAAGAAGTCGACGAGGACCGCCTTTTCGGCGGCCTTCTCCACGACCGCGCGCGGCAGGAGCAGGGCCCCCATGTAGCCCTCATAAGGCTTGGAGATGCACAGGGGCTGATCGAACAAGTGCAGGACGGTCAGGGGACCGCTGGGGTGCCCTGCCGCAAAGCGGGAAGTATTTTCCAGGGTATCGATCGCGGCTCCCCACACCGTGATGCCGGCCTTCTTGACTTCGTCATAGAACTCTTCCCACCGGTACTCCCGGGAATTGATCAGTCTCTGCACCCTGGCGTCCAGGAACTTGGCAACCTGAGGCCGGGCATAGATCCGGCCGAAGCCGAGCATGGGATTGGAGCCCATCTCGGGCGTTTCCCCCCCCTTGGGCATCAGGCCCTCTCCCAGGCAGACCATGATGGCATGGTTCTCGGGCAGGGATCTCGAAAGGAACCACAGGCTCTCGCTCATGGCATAGGCGGAGACCGAGTCCGCGTCCTTCTTGACCTGGTTGATCGCCTTCTTGTCGAGCCCCTTTCCCTCGCCATACCGGCCGAACAGCCGCGTCCCCAGGGCGGTCACCGCGGCCGTCAAGATGAAGAGCCGCTCCATGCGCCTCTCGACGAAGGAGATGCTCTCGTTGAACCCCACCGATTCCTTGCCCCGGAACCATTCGACCCGGACGTCTTCGAGCCAGAGGTGGAAACGCCCGAGAATCGGACGGGTGTCGAAGGACCACTGAGCGACCTTGTTCTTCTTCTTCATGACTTCGGAAGGCTCTGGCATTTCTCCATCTCCCGGATGAGCTGCTGATTCGTTCTCGTCGGAGCTTCCCGTGCGCCGATCTGCCCCAGAACGCATGCAGGAGCGCGCTCACCCCCCGGCCCCTGCCCCCTCCGGCGCCGGACACCCGATCCGGCGGTCTCGACATCTAACAGGCGGCTGAAAAACGCCTCTGAGAATAAAACAGAAATGGCCTTCCAATGCAATGGAGGGAAGCTTCCTGCTGCTCGGCAGTGAGGGCAAGGCGATGAGGAAACGGCTTGATTCTTCGAATCGAGCCGCTGTTCAGCCGTTCTGCGGGCAGGCGAGGTATGGCAGCAGGCCGATCAGGCCGGGGAAGGAGTCCAAGAACGTGCATGCCGCTCAAGAAAGTCCGCACACAAGGAGCATGAGACCCTGGAAACGGTGCGACGGCCAGCTAGCCCAGGAAGATCTCGGGTGCGTCGGCGACAGCGGGTGGAACGGCCAGGGTGGGGTATTGCAGCTCCTCTCTCTTCTCCGCTGCGGATCGGTCCGCGCTCGACCCGTTCAGCTTGCGGAGATCCCGACTGGAGCCCTTCTTGGCACTTGGAGCTTTGGGGTTGGTTTGCGATTCCATAAAATGCCCTCTCCTCCCCATCGGTCTTGTCGTAAATGTCTTGCGTGAAAGTCGGTTAAGTGTAGCGGGAATCGGCCGCCGGCGTAATCAGGTGAATCCTGTATTTGGCACCCAGGGAGGCCTTAGTTTCCGAGGGGGTATACGGGGAAATACCCAGGTCCTTCCGACCGGCGGCAGAGAGGATTCGGCGACCCCCTCCGCCGTACGCTCATCACTGGATTCCCAGCAGGAACCCGTTGATGATCAGGAGGCAAGCCCACCCGCAAAGGGAGGAATCTCTCCGAGCTGCAGGCAGGAGGTCGGCCGGGAGCAGACCCGACAGGATCTCCTCCACACCGGTCGTCCTTTCTCCCTTGAACAGACCCTGCACATCCCGGACGATCTTCTCCCGGTATCTTCTCGCGAGCTCCTCGAGAGCGCCTTCCAGCCCGTTCTGCACCATCTCGACCAGCTCGGACTCGGAAGAGCAGGAGAGATTCAACGGCATGAGCCTTGCTCCACAATTCATGATACGATGCCTCCCGCCTGACTCTCAGAGGGTTTTCTGGGGATGATCGATAGTAACAAACATTGTATGAGTGGACAGAGGATCTTCCTATAAGGTGATGCCCCCATCCGAGCCTCGACACCATCGTATTTTTCGAGCGAAATCCTCTATTTCCACGTAGGGTTTGTCCGGAACCATGAAAACAAGAGATGAAGATCCCCCGGTGAGCCGCCCCGTGAGGATCGATCGGATCGTCTCGGGCGGTCAGACCGGTGCCGATCGTGCGGCCCTCGACGCCGCCATCGAGCTGGATGTCCCTCACGGCGGCTGGGTCCCAAGGGGCAGACGGACCGAGGACGGATCCCTTCCCGCGCGCTACCGCCTGAAGGAGACGGAATCACCGAGCTACCCTCAGAGGACCGAGCGGAACGTGCTGGATTCGGACGGCACGTTGATCTTCTCCCACGGCCGGCTCGGCAGCGGATCCGCTCTCACCGGGAGACTGGCAGGCAGACACGGAAAACCGTGGCTCCATCTGGACCTGGACGACATGACGGCGGCACAGGCGGCGCAGGCGGCCATCCGCTGGATCCGGGCGTGCGGCGTCCGCGTGCTGAACGTGGCCGGCCCCAGGGCGAGCGAAGACCGGCTCATCTACGACGGCGTGCGGGCGGTCCTGCGCGTGGTGATAGCGGAATGCGGGGGTGCTGAACCTTCATCCTAACCAGTGCAGTCGTCCGGGAAGTCGATCGGCGCATCCGAGGGCTTGAGATTGCCCGTGCCCAAGACCTGGATGATGCGATCCCGGGTAGCGGGGGAGCCGCCGTCCCGGTCGATCGCCCTGGGCCGGATGATTTCCTCGGTCTCGGAGTAGGTCTCCCGGGCGATCTGGACCGGAACGTACTGAAACCCGGAGAGAAACGTACCTTCAGCGCTCCGTTTCACCCCGATGTAGAAGATCGCGGTCGCTTCGACTCCCGGTACGAGATCTCCGGGGCCGCCCGTGATGTTTCCCAGGCTGTAGAAGACTACTGTCTCACGACCGTCCGTGGCGACCAGCTTCTGCGCGGGCTGCAGGACGTGGGGGTGATGGCCCAGGACGACGTCCGCCCCGGCGTCCGCAAGCGCCTGCGCCAGCTCTCTCTGAAACGGGCTGACGGTAGCCGTGTTTTCAACGCCCCAGTGCGTGGAAACGATGACCAGGTCCGCGCCGCTCTCGTTGCGGGCTCGTGCGACGCTCTGTAAGGCTCTCTCCGGGTCGTCCTCGACGCGGACGACCTGCCGGTCGAGGTCCGGACCGCCCAGCTCGGGAGACACGCCGTTCAGCGGCTTCGTGAAAGCCACGAAGGCCACCCGCATGCCTTCGACCTCCAGGGAAATATACGGGCTGTTGTCCGGGTAGTCGTCTCCGTCCAAGTCGACGATCTCATTGCTCCGGTAAGTGCCGGCAAAGGGAAGGCCGCCTGCACGCAATGCATCGATGGTGCGATCGATGCCGTTCAAGGCCCGGTCGAGCGCGTGGTTGTTGGCCGTGCTCGCGGCATCCCAGCCTGCCTCGCGCAACGCGCGCGCCAGAAGGGGGTGAGCGTTGAAGTTGGGTACGAGCAGCATCAAGAAACAGCCGTCGTAGGCGTTTCCATCATAAAGGACCCCTTCCTCGACCTCGACCTCGTGCGCGTAAGTGCGATCGTTCGGCCCTGCATAGAACTGCGGCACCAGATCCTCGGCGATCGGTGTTTCCAGGTTGCCCAATAGCAGGTCGGCCCGGTCCAGATCGGGCTGGACTCTCTCGAACAGGCGGGTGAAGCCGCTGACGATCCTGTCGTCCGGATCTCCGGCAAGAGGATCCGCGAGAAGAGCGGCCAACCTTTGCATGCCGTCATCCATCATGATGTCTCCAACGGCGCCGATCGTCATCTCGTTCCCCTCCCGACAAGCGCCCGCGAAAGTGAGCGTACCCGGCGGCTCCGACGGCGGCAGCGGCCTACAGGATCCCTGCCCCAGAAGAAACATGCCGGACAGAAGGGCGATTCCGATCCGAGCCGGAGCGCGATCCTTCGCGAGCATGGGGACCTCCTCAGAAGCACCCGAGCGACCGACGGCATGATTGCTCTCGAGGCTTCATATACCAAAGTTCTGAATTATAGCAAGATATAAGTGAGCCTTCGTGCATCCGGTCCGGGGAAAGCCCTCCCGAGATGATGGCCGGAGCTGCGGGCATGGGAAGTCGAGCAACGTCTGGTCAGGGAATGATTTGAGCGATGGGCCGAAGAATACCGGCAGGTGACACGACGCGCCGGTCCGAAGTCAGGAGAGGTCTCGGATCTTGCGAAGGGTTCTGCGAATCCTCGCCGCACCGGGCGGCAGCGCTCGCGACGCTTTCAGACCTGTGAGGAGATGGAGCGTGCAACTCGTCGGCCGCCTCCGGCCGGCCTCCGGGAGGAGCGGGAGGTCGCCTCCGCTCAGCCTCTTCGGCGGATTCGGGCCTGAGCTCTCCTCTTGCAGCGAAGGGTCCAGAGCAGAGCCGGCAGAAACAGGACCGCCACATGACCCGCCCCGGTTCGGTCCCATTCCTTCCCGGAAGCTCCGGTGCCCGCCACGGAGCAACCGCCGCCGCCCCCGCCGCCGGAGCCGTCACTGCTTTGATACCCCCCTCCGACAGGGGGTTTCCCGTCGCCGTCGTCGGTCACGGCGATCGTGACCCGGTCCGGCTCGCTCGGCAGCTCGCCGTCCTCCACCACGAGCTCGAATTCGACCACCCCTTCGGTGACCGCATAGAAACCGAGCGCCTGGCTTTCGGGGTCCTCCAGGCTCACCAGGGCGCCTCCGATCTGCGTCCACGTGTAGGTCAAGTCATCGCCGTCCGGGTCGGAGCTGGCGGTGCCGTCCAGGATGATCCACTCTCCGACCGCCGCCGCCGCCGGGGCCGCAGCAACAGCAACGGGCTTTCGATTGCCCTGCTCCACCGTCACGGCCACGGAGTCCGCTGCGCTCTGGTCGGTGCCGTCGTCTACGACGAGCTCGAACCGGTACACGCCGACCCGGCTCGCGCTGAAACGCGCTTCCGCCTGGCCGCTCCCCAGCAGCACGACCTGCGCGGGTCCCTCGGCTTGAGACCAGGAATACGTGAGAGCGTCTCCATCGGCGTCGGTGCTGCCGGAGCCGTCCAGGACCACGGTCTGGCCGACGCGCACCGTCTGATCCGCGCCTGCGCGGGCCGAAGGAACGTGGTTGATGCCGTTCACGGTCATCTGGACGCGGTCGGGATCGCTGCACAGGGAGGTGTCGCAGACGACCAGATCGAACTTGTAGACACCCGAGGACGAGGGCACGAACGACGCCCTCTGCCGGGCGGCATCCTGGAGGAGGACGGTCGTTCCACTGACCTGGGACCAGGAATAGCTCAGGGCGTCTTCGTTCGGATCGTTGCTCCCGCTTCCATCCAGGGCCACACTGGTTCCTGCGGTCAGCGTGCGGTCCTTCCCCGCGTCGGCAGAGGGACGCACGTTGTGAATGAGGATGGAGACCTCATCCGGCAGGCTGTTGACTCTGCCGTCACTGACGACCAGACGGAAACGATACTCGCCCGCCTTCTTGCCGATGAACGTGGGAGACGACGCACTCGCGCTCGAGAGCTTCACGCTGGGGCCCAGGGTCTGGGTCCACGCATGCTGCAGAGGATCTCCGTTCGGGTCGTAGCTCCCGGTCCCATTCAACGTGACCACGGTCGGATCGAGCTCCTGGTCCTGGCCGGCGCGCGCGACCGGAACGTTGTCGGCCGCGCTCAGAGGGTTCTGGCCGTTGTCCGTCTCGATTCCGTCCGCCACACCGTCCTCGTCCGAGTCCGCGTCCCGGGGAAGCGTGCCGGCCTGGAATTCTTCGCGATTGGAGAGCCCGTCGCCGTCCGCGTCGGTTGCGCCATCGGCGGGATTGTGGGGATCGAATCCGTGCAGCCCTTCCCAGGTGTTGGGCATTCCGTCTCCGTCCGTGTCCTCGCCGGAGCCTTGAAGGAAGACCGTCACGGGCTCGGACGGGTCGGACATCGGGCCTTTGGCTCCCTGAGCGTCTTCGGCGTCCACCTGCACGACGTAGGTCCGTCTGTCCTGGACACTCAAAGTGCACCTGTTCGTGGAAGCCTCGGTGAGCATTTGAAAGGGCCCGCCGTCCGTAGCCACGTACACGTTGTAATGCTCAACGGATCCCGAGCTGGGGGTCCAACTGAGGGTGATGGGGGATTGATAGGCGTACACGGTCGCTTGCGCCACGGAGGATCCGAGCAGCACAAGCAGCAGCGCCGGGGTCGATAACGCGACGATGAGTGCCATCTGTCCGTAGCAGCGGAACCGCTTCATCGGGAGCCCCCCTGTGCATGCTGTGCACATATGGTCGGATCGACCTCTTGAGGCAGACCTTAGCAAGAACTGTTCCCGCTTCTCCGGCAGGGCTCTCTCTGTCCGTAACCTGTGGAAAAACGGAACTTTTGGTGGGGTCCGTTCGACTCGTCGCGATCCTCTGTCGGGGGGATGCACCCAGAGGCCCAATTACAAAACTGTTATTTCACGTCAAGTATTTGGCAGGCCCGGCAGCCGGTGTTCGTGCGGACTCGCCGCGGCCCCGGTAAGTGCGCGCTCATGAAAAGCGCGGAAGCAGGAAGCAGCTCCGCACGCGGCTCGCAGCGTGCCCGTTCTTCCGATCGAGGCCCACGGGCGAGCGCGCGGAGGTGCTCGTCCAAAGACCCTTCCAAAGGCGCACGCGTTCCCCGGAAACGGCCGGCCACAGCAGACTCTCGTGACCTTGCCCCGCCCGGACTGTCGATTTTGACTCTCCTCCTTATTGTCGGATACGCTCTGCCTGCCCGACAGCAGCCGATTTTTGCAGTGGGAAACTGGGTCGTGTCGCACATGGCTGAAGATCAGGCCCGCCTGTGGAGACCCGAAGCATTCAAGGGCATCGTCTTGCTCACTGCCCGATTCAAGAATTTTGCCTATAGCAGGCATGTGCACGAGGAGTTCGGCATTGGGGTGGTCGAACAGGGAACGCAGATGTTCCGGTGTCACGGGCAAACTCACTTTGCCGCTCAAGGAGCGGTGATCAGCCTCAATCCCGATGCGATCCACGACGGCCGGGCAGCAACCGAGGCCGGCTACCGGTATCGTATGGCTTACGTCCCGGCCGAGATCATCCTTGAAGCCCTGGATGTGTTTCCGGGTTCGACCCGTTCGCCGGGCTATTTTCGCCATCCGGTCGCGTTCGATCCCGAGCTGTCGCAGCGGCTGCTCCATGCATTGCGGCTGATGGAGGAACATCCTCACGACCTCCTTGCGGAGCAATCCTCCTTCATCGAAGCCATCGTCCGCCTCTTCACCCGCTATGCCGAGCCCCGCTATGTTCCCCGACGTTTCAAGCCGAACCCGGCCGTCGTTCGCAAAGCTTGTGACCTCATCCACGGCAGGACGGCGGAAAACCTTTCGTTGCAGGAGATCGCCGGCGAGGTCGGTGTCTCCCGATTCCATTTCCTGCGCCTGTTCAAGGCCTCCACCGGTCTCACTCCCCACGAATATCTGCTCTTGCGCCGGCTCGGACTGGCAAAGTCGTTGATCCGGCAAGGACACTCGCTGGTTCGGGCCGCCCACGAAGCCGGATTCGCCGATCAGAGTCATATGACCCGCCGCTTCAAGGCAGCCTATGGAGTCACACCGGGACAATATCGCCAAGCTCTCCTCGCTTAAGAAAACAGCAATTTTGTTCAAAACAGCCCTCCCCTTCTGAGCTACCCTTTCTGCAAAGCCGAAATCAGCTCCTCAAGAACCATCTGCCGATCAGAGTCCGGGAGGGCCGGTCATGCTCGATTTCTCCTTCACCGAAGCACAGGAAGCATTCCGAGAAAGGATCAGGCGCTTTGCCGCAGAGGAGGTTGCGCCAAGAAGGAAGATCTGGGACAGGGAGAGACGATCGCCTTTCCCCCTGATCCGGAGACTGGCCGCTTGGGATCTCCTGAGCCCGGAGATGGACAACGTCACACGGGGTATCCTCACAGAGGAGATCGCTTATGTGGACTTCAACAGCGCAATGCCGCTGGTCTGGGCCACCCTTCCCTTCGAAGCGCAGCGGCTTCCGGGGATCCCGGAGGAAGTGAGGAAGCCGATCTTCGAAAAGATGCTGCGCGGGGAAAGTTTTCTGGCTCTGTGCTTCGGCGAGCCCGGAGCAGGCACCGACATGGCCGCCTTCCGGACCCGGGCCGTGCGGGACGGCCAGGAGTGGGTCATCCAAGGTACCAAGAATACGATCAGCTGGGCGGATGCGGATTACTACCTGGTCTGCGCCAAGACGGGCCGGGATGAGGAGGGGGTCCGGGCTCTCACAGATTTCCTTGTACCGGCCTCCACTCAGGGAGTGAGCCCGCCGAAAGTCTGGGCCGACATGGGCTCCAGAGGCGCCACCCGGGGAATCGTTCAGTTTGACGGCGTGAGGGTCCCGTTGCAGCACGTGATCGGGGAAATCGGCAAAGGCTATGTTCTGGCGGCCGAGCTCTTCGACACCAACCGAGCCTTCATCGCCCTCAAATGCATCGGGGCGGCACAGGCTTCGGTGGACGAGACCTGCGAATATGTCAAGACGCGGTTGGTCATGGGGAGGCCCATTGCGGGCTATCAGGCGATCAGCTTCCCCCTGGCCGAGTCCCAGACGTTCCTCGAGGCGGGCCGCCTGCTCTGTTACAGGAACCTGTGGAAAGCGGATCGAGGCGAGCGCCGTTCCATGGAAGGGGCCATGTGCAAGTGGTGGATCCCGGAGGTGACGCTGGAGATCATCCGCAAGTGCCTCCTGATGCACGGCCAGTACGGGTACACGGCAGACCTCCCCTTCGAACAAAGGCTGAGGGATGTCCTGGGCTGGCAGATCGGGGACGGCACGGCAGAGGCATCGAAGCTCATGATCGCCAGGTCGATGATCGGCAGAGAGTACGTCGGGTAGCAGGTGAAGCGCTCGGCTGGCCCACGGCCCCTTGCAGCATCACCGAAGAGTCTGCCGTGACGATGGTCGAGCGCGTCCGGGCTCAACCCCCGGCTGCGAACTCCCACTCGCACCAGGCATCCCTCGGGTGCTCGTCCGGGGGACAGAAGATGCACGTCGTTTCCACCGCCGGGTGGATGACTTCGATGACGGCCTTGCAGATGGACATCCCCGCCGGCTTGCAGCCCAACTCTCCGATGCCCTCTTCCAGCCTCTTCACCTGCTGGTAGCAGTTGGTCACTCGGATTCGGAACCGGTCCTCATCCGGCTTCCAGATCTCGAATTCGCCGTTGACCCAGAGGGTCGACAGGACCATGGCCTTCATGAGATCGTCCAGGGTCTCGGTGAGCCCGAACATCTTCTTGAGCCGGTACATCTGAACCCGGGCGTTGGCCGAGAAACAGTGGCTGTCCCCCCGGACGGCCGCCTCCTCCCCGTACTCCCGGTTCATGTACGCCATCCAATTGTTCTGGAGGTTCCACCAGTTCTTCTGGAGCATGTCGATGTACTCCAGGAGTCCTTCCCGGGGCAACCCCGAGAATATCTCCAGCTGCGCTTTGTTCAGTGCCATTGGTTCCTCCGCACGCAACCGCCGACAAAATGGCGGCCGGGTCTCGATCGATCGCGAGGGCCATCGGCCTGGCCGGTCCCGCGCTCCTGAAGCGGCCGCGGCCGCAGTGCCCGGGCGCGCCCCGAGGCGCAGTCGGGTGAACCCCGACCCGGGAACGCAGCCTCCGCAAAGTTTGAAAAGGCTAGCACGCTCCGTTCCGCCAATGCAAACCGACATGGTAGGAAAAGGTGCAGATGCAAGGCCTGCCGCCACGGATCGGTGCCGAGCTGAGAAGGCTGACGGCTGCGTACTCCACGAGGCGATATCCTCCTCCGTTGACGTTCGAGGCTCCCCCTGCGACAATTTTGTTCAACGGTCACACAGAGGAGGGATCTTTCCATGGCGAAGAGCAGTGAGAGCAGCGCGACTTACACGATCATCGAGTTGGTCGGCACCAGCGAGAAGTCCTGGGAGGACGCCGCACGGAACGCGGTGGAGACGGCTGCCAAGACGCTCACGGACCTGAGGATCGCAGAGGTCGTGAAGCTCGACATGACCGTCGACGGCGGGAAGGTGGCCAGGTACAGAGCGAGAGTCAATCTGTCCTTCAAGTATCACACCGAATAGCGATCGCTTGCGCCCCGATCTGATCGAGGCGCACCGCATGCCGGTCCCGCCCGCCCCTCCCTCCCCCCCGGCGGGTCGGGCGCTCAGACTCGGCTGCGGCTTTTCGCCGCAGGGCTGCCGCCGCATCCCCTCCGCCCCGCGCCCCTTCCGGGCGCCGCGGCAAGCCCTGCCTTCATCTCGGACCGGACCTCACGAGAGCTCGGCCGATCATTAGGAAGGTCCATCCGGAGGAGCCTGTTGCGAGCGCAGCGCGGCAATCCCCCGGCCCGAGCTCATCATGGAAACGGACGGCATGCCTTCGTCGAGGTGGGCGGCAGAATCGCTCTACATGACCGGCTCGGCTTCGAGCAGGAGGACGCAAGATGGCTGATGGTGTGCGACAAGCCCTGGAAGCGCTGAGGAGCACCGATTTCTTTTCGTGGTATCTGATCCCGCTCCTCGCTCTGGTCCTCTATGTGTACGCGGTCGAGGTGGAGAGGAGGAAATGGAGTATCATCCTGGCCGGCCTGGCCGTCTGGGGCTTCGACTGGCTGTGGGAGATATTCAACGCCCTCCGGTTCCATGCATCCGGCTACTCGGCGGTATGGGTGACCCCGGGCAACAGCGCCTACGTGATACTCATCGGCTTGACGATCGAGATCAGCTTCATGTTCGCGATTGCCGGTGTGGTCTTCGCCAAGTTCCTCCCCGAGGAAAGAACGGCGAAGGTCATCGGCCTCAACAACCGCTGGCTCCTTGCAGGCTTCTTTGCGGCATTCTGCGTTTTCGTGGAAATCATCCTGAACCGATGGGGTGTGCTGGTGTGGAACTACTCCTGGTGGAACTGGCCGAACTTCTGGCTGATCTATATCGGCGCCTACCTGCCCATGTTCCTCTTCGCCGTCTGGATCCACGACATGGCTTCCATGAAGAAGAAGATATGCATCGTTTCAGGGCTGTACGCCGTCGACCTGCTGCTGCTCGTCATCTTCATCGGCATTCTTGGATGGATTTAGTCCTTCGCTGCGAACGCCCCGGCAAGGCGACGTGATCCGGGATCAGCCAGGCTCTCGTCCAACGACTCTCGTCTCCAACGGTGCGGTCAGGTGCTTGGCCAGCCTCTTGGCCATCGCCACGATCGTTACCATGGGAGGAAGCCCCCATGCGGCGGGCATCACGCTGGCATCCATGCAGTAGCATCCCTGGATCGGCGTCTGGCAGTCCTTGTCCAGCAGCCCTCCGATTCGGACCGTGCTGGCCGGATGGGCGGACCATACCGTTGTCTTCACCAGGTCGCGTACGCCCGATTCGCGCAGGATCACCTCTGCCAGAGCAGCTCCCTGGTTGAGCATGCACCAACTTTCCAGATTGGGGAGCGGCGGGCAGATTTTCCGGCACCTTTTTCAAGCGAGGGTCGGCCCTGTTCTTTCTGAGTGAGTATATGCCGGCATGAGTCTCCGGCCGGCAGCGACGTGGCGACAATTCACCTCCTTGGCCCAGCGGTTGCCACGCTCAGGCTGGTAGGGGCGCATCTGTTTCCGCATGAGTCATTCACGTCGTATCCCAGCTCAACCATCATTTCCTGCGCCATCTTCTTGAACAGAGCTCGTTCCTGAGCGGTCATCTCCTTGCGCCATCTGCCGCTGCCGTCATAGATGGGTTTCCTGAGTTGTTGTACCCGCCTGCATACATGCTCGTCAGGTGCTGCGTGTACAGGTTCCCATGCGGTCTTGTCGGTGGCAAAAATATTCGGCTCGAATTCCTCTTCGAGGAAATCCAAGACCCCTCGCATGACCGCTTCCGGGCTCTTTGCAAACTCCTCATACTTCACCGCTCGGACCTGCGGATGACCGAAAAAAGGCATGGCAGCCCCATTATCCCTCAACCATCTCTTCACCCCGCCATCGATCGAACCGGTTCTTTCCTTGAGGGAACAAGCCACATCTCTGCCGTCCCTGATCATGACGATGATCCGTGCCGTTGGCAGATATCCGAGTATCTTTCCTATCTCCAATACATGCCTGGGCGTTTTCTCGACCCAGCGCGGCTTGTGGTGCATGAAAGATGAAAGATTGAACTTGGAGACGTTGCGAATAATCCTCAATTCATCGCTCAGCCGCCACCTGCCGGTCAAGAAAGTACCGGTTTCGCCTTGAATGGCATAGATCTTACTGTGGCTGCCCAAAACCCGGATCATGATGGAAGTACCGCTGTGTCCACACCCCGTCACGAATATGGGAGCCTTCAAGAATGGCATCTGCAGTTTCAAGATCAATTGTGCCAGCATCTGTTCATCCTCAGATAGCTGTTGGTCCGCAAGGGATCCGCGCAAGCGAAGTGGCCGTCCGAGCGGGACCCTAATCCTGAAATCGGATGATTGGAGGGAAATCTTTTGTTTTCTGGCCCTGGTGACATACTGTAATATAACCCGAATTACAGTCCTCTCCGGGTACTCGATCACACTCGACCACCCAAAATGTTCGCTTTGCTCTGACAGGCCTCCGCATCTCAGGCTTTCTCCATCGTTCTGAGCCCTTGATTTCACTGGTGCCCGGGACGGGATTCGAACCCGTACAGGGGTGACCCCCCGAGGGATTTTAAGTCCCTTGTGTCTACCAGTTCCACCACCCGGGCGTGCGCCGGACCGAATCGAGCGGAGGCCGAGGCCGGCATGGACCTTGGGCGGGGCGACCCCCGAACGGGAACTCGGCCTGCGGCCGCCCTGCCCGGCCCTTACCTTCTCCCATTATGGAGAAAGCCCGGGGATGTCAAGGATCGGCGGCGGAGAGAGGATCGTCGAGGGAGGAGTTCGACACCGCCCGCCGGGATTCCCGCGGGGCCCCGCTGCGGTCGTGCGTCCTTGGCGGACGAACCGCGACGTCTTTGTACAATCGTATTGAGCAAAGAAACTTGCGTCACGGCATCTCTCATCTACTTTACAGGCGTGGGGACGCCCCGCGGCGAGAGCTCTGGAAGCCGCCAGCCAAACGAGACCGTTGAGGAATGGCTCGTGAACGGAAAGAAACCCCTGACGGCGGTCTTCCTTGCCTGCTCGGCCTGCGTTTTCTTCTTCCCTTTCCGCTCGCAAGGCGCCTGGATCGAAAGCCTGGGCCAGAGCGCCCGAGCCAGCGCCATGGGGAACGCCTACATAGCGGTCGCGGACGACCTTTCGGCCGTCTGGTACAACCCGGCCGGCCTCACCCAGCTGATCGGCGGGAAGAAAGTCGACCACGTCTTTGGGGTCGCGGTCAACACCGTGCGCACCACCATTGACGAGCCTCTGGCGAGCCCGCGGTCCGGAAGCAGCCACTACGACGGCACGCTCGAGAGTCTCATACCGATCCTGCACTTCAACTTCGGACTGGAGATCGGCGAGCGCATCTACCTCGCGCCGTTCCCGTTCTACGTGACGCACGTGGGAGGCACCAAGTTCCCGGAGACGATCGGCGATGCTCGCTTCAGCGGCTACTTCGACGCCTTTTTCTTCATGAACTGGATGCCCACGATCGCCTATCGTCTCCATGAGAAGGTGTCGGTCGGGGTCGGCCTGCACGTGAACGCATTCAACCAGATCAAGGCCCAGCAAAAGCTCGGGGACGGCTACCTCTTGGGCGGCGTCTCGGCCCTCTTTCCCGGCACGGCCCCCGAGAACTTCACCGGGAACCCGATCCTGAGCGCGCTCTTTCTCGACGGCCAGGACGACGGGAAGCTCCTCATCCGGACCGACAGCGAGTTTCCGACCGGCATCCGGCCGATCAACGACGTGGATATCAACTTCAAGGACCTGGGCTTCGGTATCGGGGTCCTGTTCGAGCCGACCGACTGGCTCCGGATCGGCACGAACTACCGCTCCGAGATGGCGGTACACACCGAAGGGGAGATGGCCCTCCTCGTGAACCCCTCCGACCCCCTGGTCGCTTTCACCCAGAGCGGCATCCTCTTCCCTCCCGTGCAGAGCGATACGGAGCGTTTCGATCTGGTCTTCCGCCTCCCGACCCAGCTCGGCTTCGGCATCGCCATAGAGCCTTTGCCATGGCTGCTCTGGTCCGTGGACTACACCTGGACCGACTGGGGGCGCTCGAGACGCCAGGACGAGCTATTCATCAGGGGAGACGGTCTCGGCCCTCCCCACGTAACGAAGTTCGTGGTGCCGCGTCACTGGAAATCGGTCCACTCCGTGCGCACCGGGGCGGAGGTCCGTCTCTCCCCGAGGCTTTCCCTTCAGGGGGGGTTCTGGTACGACCCGTCCCCGGTTCCGGACCGCTACTACAGCGTGACCTCGGGCATGAACGACTATTTCATCTATTCCTTCGGAGCGGGCTACCGGGGTCTCCTGGACGGCCGCCTGGACGTCAATACGTTCTTTCTCTACCTGGCGAGCAGCACGCGGCGCATTGCGGTGGGAGAGAGCCAGATTCTGGGAGGAGTGAGTAAGTTCGCGAACCCTCTCATCGGGGTCTCCCCCAACCGGGATTTCTCCATGGAAGTCGACGGGGACGTGATCACCTGGGGCGTCGATTTCACGATGCACTTCTGACTTCCCGCCGTCGCGGCCGAGGCGGCCTCCCCGGCAGAATCTCCCCGACGCGCGGCGTGAGCGGCAGGCCGGCCTGCCTGCTGGCCGGCCTGCCGGCGGCGCAAGGAGGGCGCGCGATGAGGGGCATTCCCCTGTTCTGCCGGAGCCTCCTACTGGTCGCAGCCACGGCCGCCCTGAGCTGGGCACAAACAGCGCTGAAGTACCTGGAAGACGGGGTGAAGAACTGCCCGGAGAACGACCTCGGGCGCCTGTATCTGGCCGAGGCGCTCCATGACGCGGGCAAGACGGAACAGGCGAGAGAGCAGCTCGAGGCGATCTTCCACCACGCGCCCGCCCCGGACCCGAGGTTCGCCCCGGAATACCCCTACATCAGGTCCCGTGCCGAGGAGCTGTCGAAAGAGCTCGAATGAGGGAAGGCCTCGTCGGGCAGCGGATCCCCGCTTCCGAGGCTATGTCTTACTCCGTCATCCCAACCCCACCGCGAAGCGCGTGAGCCTGCATGAAGAGGGCGCCCGGCCGGTCGCCCCTACGAATTACGGGAAGCAGGGACTGGGTTCCAGCCTGCGAGGCTGTGTCACAATTCGTCATCCCGGCCCATGTGCCGCATGATTTCCGTCCTTCCGGCGAAGGCCGGAATCCAGTCCCTGCGCCCAGTTACCACAGCTGGTCCTGGTGCACCCTCGGCGGTGTTCCAGGTCAGGCGACATCCCATGTGCGTGCAAGCGGGAGCAACGGCGTGCAGCACGCCGGCTTCATCCCGATACGCAGCGGCTTTCCCGCCCCGGCACCGTACCACGGCAGCCTGGCCCGAGGGGAGCTTTTCCACCGCCGGAGCGAACACGCTCTTCAATCTGTCGGCGAGGAAGCGCTTGCCCACGTTCAGGTTCTCGATCAGAAAGCTCCGGGGGGAGCGCAGGAAATCGAGCCGGCCGGGATCGAACAGGGACGCCCAGGGATTGGGGCGGCCTTGAAGGAGATCGCTGAAGATCATGGCGGCCGCGGTGCCGGTGCTGAGGCCCCACTTCTGAAAGCCCGTGGCCACGAGGATCCGCTTGGAAGTGAACGGCATCCAGCCGATGAAGGGGACCCCGTCCGACGGCATGTAGTCCTGGGCGGACCAGCGATGGACGACCGCCCGCACCGGGAAGACCCGCCTGCACCAGCTCTCGAGCGCCTGATAGTGCTTCCGTGTGTCCGGGCTCTGCCCGACCTTGTGGCTTTCGCCCACGACGATCACCCGCTGGCCCTCACCCATCGGGCGCACGGAACGCGTGGGCTGCTCCGCGCTCAAGTGCATGCCGCCGGGCACGGGGCCGTCGAGCTCGACACACAGCCCATAGGAGCGCTCCGGATGGGTTCTGGCGAAGAAGACCCCGGGGTCAGCGAAAGGCAGCAGCGTCGCCAGCACGATGCGTTCGGCCTCGATGGTCCCTTGCGTGGTGCGCACCGAGCACCTGGCGTCCTTCCCGGTTTCGATCCAAACCGCCCGGGACTCTTCGAAGATCCTGCCTCCGGCCGAGTCCGTAAAGGCCCTGGCCAGCCCTACACAGTAACGATAAGGGTCGAGCTGGGCCTGATTTTCGAACCGCACGGCGCCTCGGATCGGAAACGGAAGCTCGCTCCGCTCGGCGAAGCTCGCGGGCAGGCCCGCGGTCAATGCGGCATGGACCTCGCGCTGGATTCTGTTCAGCAGCGCCGGGTCGCACGTGTAGGTGTAGGCGGGCTGCCGCTGGAAGAGGCACTCGATCCCGTGCTCGGTCACGAGCGAGGCCAGCCTTTCGATGCCTGCCTGGTTCGCCTCTCCATACCTCCGCGCCCCTTCCGTTCCGAAGCGCGCCGCAATGCGTGAGTAAGCGAGCCCGTGGAGCGAGGTCACCTTGGCCGTGGAATAACCCGTGACGCCGGTCCCGATTTTGAGGGCCTCCAGGAGCGCCACCCTGGCCCCGGTCCGCGCGACCAGCAGGGCCGTGGTCAGCCCCGTGATGCCGCCGCCCACCACGGCCACGTCGGCTCTTTCCGTCCCGTGGAGCTGCGGGTAGTGCGTCTTCGGCTGCGCGGCCCAGACCGACCTGTTCTCGCGGAGCGCGCCGGCCATCGGCCCTCCTCCTCACGAACGCATCCCGCGGCGGGCGGCCCATCGGGCACACGGCTGTTCGGCTCCTCGGAGCCTTTGCACGGATCTCAACAAAGGTGCTGCACCCGCGTTGCGTCGGACTCGGAGCCTGTCCCGTCGGCATGCGCCGGTAGGGCGCACAGGTCCTTTCTCAGCTCCGAGATGTGTTGTTCCTGGAGGGTTCCTACTTCACGCAGCTCATCGAGGCTCAGCAACGGCCCGTGATTGGCACGGTACCGCAGTATGGCTGAAGCCCTTCCCTCTCCGATCCAGGAAATGCGCATCAGGTCTTCCATCGTGGCTACATTGATGTTGATTTTTCTCCTGATCTCTTCTCTGTGCTCGCCCATCTCTGATCTCCCAAGCGCCTCGGTCCGGTCTGCGGGCACCCCGGCCTGCGGGCGGCCCCGAGGCGCTTCTGTGGCGCTGCCGGTCTTCATGACCATCCTTTAGATGCAGGAAATTCGTGGAAAATCGCGCCGTGCCGGGCGTGCACGACCGCTGTTCCCCTCCGCGGTACGGGTGCATCTAAGGCGATGAAGGAGATCTCAGGCCCGGCCGAGAATTAGATACAGTAAGAATATCAACGACATAGGGAGGCTCTTTGAGATGGCAACATGTGGACTGTGCGGCATCGACGTAGACCAGGATCCTCACATCACCTCCGAAGGTGACTGCAGCGAGTGCGGAGTCGAGCTCGCCATGCAGGCAGAGGAGCTGGAAGAGATCGAAGAAGAAGAGGAAGAACCCTGACAACAGACTCTGCGTGCGGCCCTTCGGGCTCGAAGGGCCGCAACAGGGCTTCCATCCGCGACCCGCCCCCTTGATTCTCTTGCCTCTCCTCATCTCACGTGGCTCGACAGGTCTGTAGGACTCGCCTTCCGAGGCCGTGCCGGCCCGCACCCGGGAGGTTGCATGCACGGCCCGGGGCGGCCAGAATGAAAGCTCGCCGGTTTCCGGGCGGACTGGAACACAGGTGCTCGAGCATGGATCGCGGAAGAGCGTCGAAGAAAGGATCGGCAGACATTTGGACAAGCGCGCAAGGCGTGCCGGCCGCACAGAACCTGCCCCCGGGCACCGCATCTTTCTGCTCTCGCCGGCGCTCTGTCACGGCGAGCGCGCCAAGCTGCTGCTCGGCGAGAGGGGCAAGTCTCCCCTCGCTCTGCATCTCCGATCCGGAGGCAAGGCGGCGCTCGGCGAGGTCTTCACCTTCGTGAGCGGCCTTTACTTCCGCGCCAAGCTGGCTTACGCGTCCGCCTTCGCGAGCCCGCCGCCGCACTGCGAGGGCACTCTGGTGATCACGCCGGACCGCGGGCTACTTCCTCCCGGCACCATGATCGGCCTGGACGAGCTCAGGGCCTTCGCCGGCATCGACATCGCCCACCGGGACCCGCGCTTTCTCCACCCCTTCCGGCGGGATGCCTCGGCCCTGGCCATCCGCGCGGGGGCCGGCTGCCGCATCGTGCTCCTGGGCAGCCTCGCGCCCAGGAAGTATCTGGACGTCCTGTTCGACGGATTGGCCGACCGCCTGCATTACCCCAGCGACTTCGTCGGCAAGGGGGACATGGTCCGTGGATGCATCCTGCTCGCCGCCGTCCGCGAGATGAGCGAGCTTCCCTACGCACCCGCTTCGGAACGTTCCGCCCCCCTGCCGAGCCGGTCCGGCTCCGCGTGAGGGAACCGGTGGCCGCGGCAGGGGCAGGTTTGAAACCTGCCCCTGCCGCGGATGACCTGCTGCGAGGTGCCCGCCCGGGCATGAGAATCCCACAAAAATCCAGCCCTCTACGTGACCGGTGCTGTCCTTCGGAGCATCCAACAGCAGACAAGCCTTTCGAGGATTCTCTGTAAACAGCGGCCTGCCCCAGCGCTTTTGGGACAGCCTTCAAACAGGGCCACG
>JBFLZG010000009.1:0-31716 GCA_040756235.1 bacterium
CCCCGGGCGTATCCGTCGCCTTTTGAAACACCGCAGGGGAGGCGGCGTGAAAAGAGCCGGACTCCCTCTTCGTTGTGGGGGCGACGCACGCGTCGCCCACGGGCGTGGCCATCCGCCGGGAATGGGGGGGTCTGGTGAGCGGCAGGAGACCAGTGGCGAGCGAGCCGGTGAGCACTCGGTAGGATGGATAAAGCCGAAGGCGTGTCCGCCAGCCACGGCTGCAGATTGCGAGCAGATTGCGAGCGCGGCGATTTACTCTGCTCTCCCCCTATGGGGGCGAGGGGGGGGCATGCATTCGCATCAAAACAGGCGTTCCCAGAACGACGCCTTCTCGTCCGCCTCGGAGGATATGACGTCCACCTCTCCCAGGACCCTGTCGCCGAGCCGGGCCGTCACCTTGCCCACGACCTGGCCCTGCTGGAGCGGCGCTTCCATCATCTCCGGCAGCTCTTCGGTCAGGACCACCTCTGCCGCCTTGCTCGCCGGCACGCTCACCTTCAAGTCGGAAAGGTACTTGAGGCCCACGTCCGGTGCCTTGCCGCCCTTGACCTTGAGGCGCTTCGGGAGAT
The DNA here is from genome assembly GCA_040756235.1 of bacterium. Taxonomy (GTDB): domain Bacteria; phylum Desulfobacterota; class DSWW01; order DSWW01; family DSWW01; genus JBFLZG01. The sequence continues at coordinate 570 of JBFLZG010000009.1, forward strand.
CCTGGCCTCCTGTGGCGAGGCTGAGGGTCTTGTAGCTGTTGAAGCCGAGGGTGAGCAGGCGGGTGGTCTCGACCGTCCTCGCCGTGCTCGTCGGCGCGCCCATGACGACGGCGATCATCCTCGTGCCGTCCCTGGCCGCCGTGGCGGTGATGCAGAAACCGGAATCCCGAATGTAGCCGGTCTTGAGCCCGTCCATGCCCTTGTAGTGGGTGAGGATCTTGTTGGTGTTGCAGAGCGGGAACTCGCGTCCCCGGAACGGCTCGTTGACTATGGAGCTCCACTCCAGGACCTTGGGGTAGCGGATCAGCCGCTGGCCGAGCAGGGCCATGTCATAGGCGGACGTGAGGTCCTTTTCCTGCCCCTTTCCCGGCGGAAGCCCGTGGACCGAATGAAAGACCGTGTCCTTCATCCCGATCTCCCGGGCTTTGAGGTTCATGAGGTCCACGAATGATTCCACGCTTCCGGCGACGGTCTCGGCAATGGCCGTGGCGGCGTCGTTTGCGGAATGGATCATCACCGCCTTCATCATCTCCTCCAGGGTGAACGTCTCGCCCTGCTTGAGATAGACCTGGGAACCTCCGATTTTCGAAGCGCGGGCGGAAACGGTGATCGGGTCCTCGAGGCGGATGCCCCCCTCCTGGAGCTTTTCCATCACGATGAGGGCCACCATCATCTTCACCATCGAAGCGGGCGCGTACTGATTGTGGCTGTTGAGCTCGTAGATGACCTCTCCCGTGGCTGCGTCCATGAGCAGGGCGGCCGGGACCGAGCTCTTGAAGGGTTCGGCCGCATGGACCGGCTGCCAAACGAGGAGGAGAGCGCAAAGGAACGCCACTGCCGCGCCCGTGATCGGGGCCAGCTTGTTCAACGAGGTGCTCATTTCTATTCTCCGGAGTCTCAGGCTGGTACGGGAGGAGAAAAAACGTGAAGGAGTTTAACGAGAACGGCCGGATGCGTCAAGCATTCTCTGAAGTTTTCCCGGAGCTGCTTGCGGCGCGCGCAGCAGTGCGGCGTCAGTCTTTCGAAACAGGCGGGTTCTTCATGTAATCCGGCTCGAGGGCGGTCTTGATCAGGTTCGAGTCGCCGCGGGAGACGACCCTTCCCTGCTCATCCACCAGCTCGCATACCGCGTGGGCGATCCGCTTGCCGGTGCGGACGAAGCGCGCCCTGGCGGTCACGGCCTGGCCGACGGAAAGCTTGCCGATGTAGTTGACGTGGAGGTCGATCGACAGCATGACCCCTTCCTGGCCCAGGGTGGCTGCGGTCATGCCGATGACGTCGTCCATGATGGCGGCCTGCATGCCTCCGTGGAGCAGCCCAATCGGGTTGGCCATTTCGGGTCGGGTGACGAAGCGCACCTCCATGCGCCCCGGCTCGCAGGAGACGATCCGCCCGTCAAGCCACGTGGTCATGGGCGGCGCGCCTTCGAGCTTCTTGCCGATCGAGGCGCGGAAGAGCTCGACGATGGGATTGGCTTCTGAGCTCATGAGGGGTTTGCCTCCAGCCCGGCAAGTCCAGCCGTAGCACCCATCCCGGCGCAAACGTGGACCTTCGAAACGAGACTTTAGGAAAAGGGCCGGCTTCGTGTCAACGCGCGCGGGGAGGGCGGACTGCCAGGATCTCCGCCAGGGTGCCTTGCGCCCCGGGCCCTTGCTTGACATCCTCCCGAGCCGAGGTTAATCCTGTTTCCTGAAAATCGTGTCCGGGTACCGTACGGTTTAATAGGGAAGACGGTTGAACCCCGTCACGGACCCGCCGCTGTAAGTGGGGACGAAAGCCGCAACAGCCACTGTCCCGCGGTTTCGGGGGGGATGGGAAGGCGCGGCAAGTAGGATGATCCGCGAGTCAGAAGACCTGCCCGGGCACGCTTCACGGACGTCTTCGCGGTCGAGACGGTGAAGGAAGCTTCTCCGGCCCGGTCCTCTCGCGAACCGCTTTGCGGTCTCGCTTGCTGCGCCTGTGGCCCTTTCCCTCCGCTCGACGCAAGCCGTCCCTCATCTCTCAATGGCTCGTGGGGTGTCGTCTGCCTGCCGGGCGACGGCCGAGGGGAGACAGGAAATGGCGAAGCAGGCTCGCATGCGTCGGGCGCGCTGGATTCTTCGGGTCGCTGCGTGGTTCCAGCTCTTCACGGGCGTCGGCCCGCAGGCGGCGGCCCAGGAGGAGGGGTATCTCCTCGAGCCGGTGGTGATCACGGCAACGCGCACCGGGGTCCCGCTCGGGGAGCTCGGCGTTTCCGCAACGGTCATCACCGCCGAAGAGATCGAGCGGCGGCAGTCCTCCGACGTCCTCGAAGTGCTGCGCGACGCGGCCGGCTTGAACGTCGTGCAGCAAGGCTCCCGGGGCGCGCAGACCGAGCTTTACCCGCGGGGCGGCGAGAGCAACTACACCATGGTTCTGATCGACGGGGTGCAGGTGAACGAGGCCGGGGGCGCTTTCGATTTTGCCAACCTGACGACCCTCGACATCGACCGTATCGAGATCATCCGCGGCCCGCAGAGCGCGCTGTACGGCTCGGACGCCATCGGCGGCGTGATCCACGTCATCACCAAGAAGGGGAAAGGCAAGCCCGCCGCGACCGTCTCGACCGCCCACGGCGCCCATTCGGAGAACGGCAACTACATGGGCGAGCAGAAGATCCGCATCTCGGGAGGCAGCGAGTCGATCGCGGCCAGCTTCGGCTACGCCAGGGTGGACGACGGCGGGATCCTGGATCTGAACAACGCCTTTTCCTCCAACACCGTGAGCACCCGGATCGACGTGCGTCCCGGTGAAAAGCTGGGGATCACCTTCGGCGGCCGTCTGCACGACACCCGGTACGAGTTCCCCACCGAGCACGGAGGCGACCGGCCGGACGAAGTATTCCCCGGGCTGGATCCGGATCAGTTCCAGGAAAACAGAGATGCATCCGTGAGCGGCGAGGTGCGCGTGGACTGGAGCCCCGAGTGGGAGCACGTCTTCCACATGGGCGCTCATTTCCTCGATCGGGACTTCGTGGACCCGCCCAACCCTGCGCAGTCAGCATTCGATGCCGCGCCGGGCAGCCGGACGGAATCATTCCAGACGCGCGCCACCTTCGACTATCACACGAACCTCAGGCTCGGCACGAACGGGAAGGTTCCCTCCACCCTCACCGCGGGGTACGAGTTCGAGCGGGAAGATCTGGACCTCGACAGCCTGTCGACCATTGTCTTCGGCGATCCGGAGCTGGGATTTTTCTCCACCTCCGACGCCGAAATCGAGGAGGACCGGCACAACCACGCCTTCTACCTGCAGGCGCAGTCCTCCCTCATCGAGCGACTGCATCTCGTCGGCGGGTTTCGGGTGGAGGACAACAGCGAGTTCGGCATAGATGTGAACCCCCGGGGCTCTATCGCCTGGAACATCAAGGAGACCGACACCAGGCTGCGCGGCGCGGCCGGAACCGGGATCAAGGAACCCACCTTTCTGGAAAACTTCGGCGGATTCGGGACTGTCGGCAACCCCGACCTGGAGCCGGAGGAATCTTTCTCCTGGGAGGCCGGTCTGGACCAGCTCTTCTGGAATGGCAGAATCCAGCTCGGTGCCACGTATTTCGAGAACCAGTACGATAACCTGATCACCTTCGTGTTCATCCCGGGCACTGCGACCTCCACGTTCGCCAACATCCAGGAAGCGGAGAGCCGGGGAGTCGAGGTCACCGGACAAATCACGGTCGGCTGGGGAGTGACCCTCGGGGGAAACTACACGTATCTGGAAACCGAGGTCACGGACGACGGGGGAACGGGCAACCTCTTCTTTGCCAAGGGCAAGCCCCTGCTGCGAAGGCCCAGACACTCCGGCTCCTTCTTTGCAGATTGGCTCTGGAAGGGGCTGAGCGCGCGCCTGGCCGGCACATATGTCGGCCGCAGAGATGACACGTCCTTCCGCGCAGAGCTGGACCCCGCTACGGGGTTTTACCTGTTCGACACCCGGCGCCTCGTGAACGACGGTTACTTCGTCATGGACTTGGCGGCCTCTTACACGCTGGAGGAGCTGAGCCGGTGCCCGGTGAAGCCGTTGAAGTTCTTCCTGAGGGGGCGCAACATCCTGGACGAGGAATACGAGGAGGCGCTGGGGTTCTCCTCGCCGCGCATCCGTTTCATGGGCGGGGTCGAGCTCGTGTTCTGATGCTGCCATGAACGGATTCCCTCTCCCCCCCGTGCACGGGGGACAGCGTCAGGGTGAGGGGGAACAGAAGCAGATTCACCCCTCATCCTTGCCTTCTCCCCTCGGCGAGGGGAGAAGGGACGAAAAATTCGGAGGGTTCGAATCCATGGGGCGAACGGAAGAGGAGCGGAAGCAGATGCCATCTGCTGACGGGGAAACGCCCGGAGCCGCCCTCGGCCGTGGCCGGCCTGCACCCCCTCTGCTGAAAGGGTCGTTCCCGTTTCGGCTGGCCGCCACCTCCTATATTCTGCCCGCGCCCATTCTGCCGAACCTGGAGTTCCTGGGACCCTACCTGGACGAGGTGCAGCTCGTGCTGTTCGAAAGCGCACAGGAGGGAAATCTCCCTTCCCCGTCGGAGATCCGGGAAATGAACCGGGTCGCGCAAGGCGCGCGTCTCAGGCTCAGCGTGCACCTGCCGACCGACCTGTTCCTGGGCGATCCCGACCGCCGCGTGCGCCGCACAGGCTGCGATACGATCCGGCGGTTCTACGAGCGTACGCTCCCCCTGGAACCGACCGTCTATGTCTTGCACCTGGATCCGGGCGGCCTCGATCTCCGCAGCCCCGCCGGGCGGGGGAGCTGGCTGGGCAGGCTCGAGGAATCCATGCAGACTCTCCTGGCCGAGGGTCTCGATCCCTCGCGGGTGGCCGTCGAAAACCTGGATTACCCCTTCGGTTGGGTCCTGCCGCTCGTGGACGGCTGCGGCATGAGGCCTTGCCTGGACGTCGGCCACCTGCTCCGTTATGGTCACGACCTGGATGCGCACCTTGCCGCATTGCTGAGCAGGGCGCCCCTGGTGCACCTTCACGGGGTCCGCGAACGGGTGGACCACTGCAGCCTGGAGCTCATTTCCGCCGACCACTGGGAGCGGATCACCGGGGCGCTGCTGCAGTATGACGGGGCGGTTTGCATCGAGGTGTTCTCCCTGGAGGATCTGGCTGGGTCGATGCGCAGGATGGAGCCGTGGAAGAGCGGGGTGGAGGCATGAAGCAGATCCTTCTCGTGACCGGAGCGTGCCGCAGCGGCAAGAGCCGCTTCGCCCAGGGATGGGCGGAGGCGCGCTCTCCCAGGCGTTTGTTCCTGGCCACGGCGGTCGCCGGGGACCAGGAGATGGCCGAGCGGATCCGCCGGCACCGCGAGGGCCGCGGTCCGGGCTGGGAGACGGTCGAGGAACCCCGTGACGTGGCGCACGCCCTGCGCGCGCGCGGCAGGGAGTTCGGGGTGGTCCTGATGGATTGCGCGACCCTCTGGGCGACCAATCTGCTGCTGGACGGGCTCGCCTGCGAGGAGATCCTCGCGCGCACCGTGGAGCTGGCGGAGGTGCTGGGCGAGGTCCCTTGTTCGGTCGCGCTGGTCACCAACGAAGTCGGGTGGGGCATCGTGCCCGCGAATGACCTGGCCAGGCGGTTTCGCGACGTCGCCGGAGCCATGAACCAGGCCCTGGCCCAGGCGGCGGACCAGGTGGTGTTGCTTGTTTGCGGGATCCCTCTGACCTTGAAAGGATGAAGGAAAGGACATGCGTCTGCAAGAGATCGTGGCCGGCATTCGCCCGGTCGATTCGGCGTGGATCGAGCGAGCCGCGGCCCACAGCGCCCGCCTGGTGATGCCGCACCGCGCGCTGGGACGGCTCCACGCCATCGCCGAGCAGCTGTGCGGGATCGGGCAGACCCTCAGGCCCTCGGTGGCAAGCAAGGCCATTCTGGTCATGGCGGCAGATCACGGCGTGGCGGCCGCAGGCGTGAGCGCCTATCCCCAGGAGGTGACGGGCGAGATGGTCAAGACCTTCCTGCGGGGCGGCGCCGCCATCAACGCCATCGCCCGTGCGGTCGGTGCGGAAGTCCGGGTCGTGGACATGGGGATCATCCCTGAGTTGGACCCGGCGCTCCTGGACGGAGGGGATCGGCTCCGGGTGCGCAAAGTGGCGCGCGGGACCCGCAACATGCTGCGCGGCGCGGCGATGACCCGGGAGCAGGCCGCGGAGGCGGTGCTGGCCGGCTTCGATGCGGCCGCGGAATGCTTCCAACGGGGCGTCCAACTCCTGGGCACGGGCGACATGGGCATCGGCAACACCACGCCCTCGGCTGCCATAGGCGCCGTGCTCGCAGGCAGAGATCCGGAGGCGATGGCGGGCCGTGGGACCGGAGTGGACGCGGACGGCCTGCGGAGGAAACGGGAGGCGATCCGCGAGGCGATTCGAGTGAACCGACCCGATCCGGGCGACGGACTGGACGTGCTCGCCAAGCTCGGAGGGTTCGAGATCGCTGCCATCGCGGGCTGTGCGCTCGCCGGGGCCCACCATCGAGTCCCCGTGGTCGTCGACGGGTTCATCTCCACGGCCGGCGCGTTGATCGCCCAGGCCCTGTGTCCCGCCGTGACCGGCTACCTTCTCGCCGGCCATCGCTCGGCCGAGGCAGGCCATCAGGCCATGCTCGACCACCTGGGACTCGAGCCGCTGCTGGATCTGGGCATGCGCCTCGGCGAAGGGACCGGCGCCGCGCTCGCCATGTCCGTCATCCAGGGCGCGGTCGCCGTCTTCAACGAGGTCTTTTCATTTGAACAGGCCGGGGTCTCGGGCAAGGAGGGCGGATGAGGGCGCTCATGGCGGCTCTCGGGTTCCTGACCATTCTTCCCGTGGGCCGGGGCGCCGCCGGGCTGCCGGCGCCCTCCATGCTCCCCTGGTTCCCCGTGGCCGGGCTGATCGTGGGCGGCCTGTGGCTCGGATTCGACCAGGCCGTCGGCAGGCTTCTGCCCTCGGCGCTCCGGGCCGTCCTGGACATGGGCTTCGTCGTGGTCCTCACCGGGGGGCTGCACCTGGACGGGCTCGCGGACACGGCCGACGGGCTCCTGAGCCATCGGGGCCGGCAAGAAGCGCTGCGCATCATGAAGGACAGCCGGATCGGGACCTGGGGGGTCCTGGCCTTGCTGTTCGTTCTCGGCACCAAGACCTTGGCGCTCCATGAGCTTCTCCTGAGAGGGGAGCCTCACGGGCTCGTCCTGGTCCCTGTTTACGGAAGGGCGGCCATGCTCGCCGGGATCTTCTTCCTGCCTTACGGCAGGGGGGAGGAAGGGATCGGCAGCCTCCTCTTTGAAAGGAGCGGGAGGCAAGACCCATGGGTCAAGGCAGGCATTGTCCTGCTGCTGGCAGGCTCGGTCGCGCTCCTGGGCCGGGGCGGAGCCGTCGCCTTGAATGCGGCCTTCCTGGGAGGAGTCGCCCTGGTCCTGCTGGCCTATCGCTCGCGGATGGGATGCGTGACCGGGGACATGCTGGGCGCCCTGGGCGAGATCACAGAGACGATCCTTCTGGTGGTGCTGGCGGCGGGCGCATCGTGAGGCCGGGGCAGCACATTTTCGGGGCAGGGACAGGGAGCGGGCTTTGCCATTCTTCGTCATCCCGGCCCATCTGCGAAGCGGGGCTTGTAGGGGCGCCGCTTGCTGCGCCCGTCCCGGGATCCAGGAGCCTGCACCAAGAAGCCCGGAAACGGGGACACAATCCAAGAGCGCCTAGTTCAATGGCCGTGAGGACCGGATGAGATACGGCAACGGCAGCGCGGTCGCGCGAGTCGTCTGCCTGGCATGGCTGCTGTGGGCGCCGCTGCTGCTCTGGACCGGTATCGCCCTGGGCGAGGTCCTGGTGGACCAGGCAGGCAGGCGCGTCGATGTGCCTGTCCGCGCGCAACGAGTCGTCTCGCTGGCGCCGAGCATCACGGAATGCCTCTTCGCTCTGGGGCTGGACCAGGAGGTGGTCGGAGTCACCGAGTTCAGCAACTACCCGCCTGAGGCCGCCTCCAGGCCGAGCGTGGGATCGTACGTGCGGATCAACACGGAGGCCGTGGTTTCTCTGCGGCCCGATCTCGTGATCGCCACCCGGGACGGCAACCCGGCACAGACGGTGGCTCTGCTGTCGGACCTGGGCCTGACAGTCTACGTGGTCGATCCGCGCGACATGGACGGCCTGTTTGCCACCCTCGAGTCGCTGGGAAGGATCTTCGGGCGGGGGCACAGGGCGGAAGAGATCGTGCGCGAGCTGGCCGGCCGCATGGAGCGGCTCGAGCGGGTCCTCGCCGGACGGGCACGTCCCCGGGTCTTCATGCAGATCGGGGCTGCGCCCCTGATGACCGTGGGAGCGGGCACGCTCCAGAACCAGCTCATCGCACTGGCCGGAGGCGAGAACATTGCAGAAGGAGACAGGATCCCCTACCCGATCGTGAGTATGGAGAGGGTCCTGGACGCCAGGCCTGAAGTCATTCTCATCTGCACGTTGTCCGGTCCCTCCGGTGCCGAAAGGCAGATGGCGGAATGGCTCAGATGGACACAGGTCCCGGCCGTGGCCAGCGGGCGGATCCACCCCGTCAACGGCGACCTGATCGCCCGGCCGACCCCCAGGATCCTCGAAGGGATCGAAGAGCTGGCATGCAAGATCCACCCCGAGGTGGCGGCTCTTCTCCAGGCCGGCCCGGATGCAGCACGTCGCGGCGACGCAATGTCGAGAGCGAGCGGTAGGGGCGAATGATCACTTCGCCCCTGCAAAGAACCCCGGCAGAATGGACAGAGCCGAAGACGTTTCCAACAACCATGACTGTCGGGTCGCGAGCGCGATCCCCTGTGACCAGGGTGCGAAAGCTGAATACCCTCTCCCCCGTGCACGGGGGAGAGGGCCAGGGTGAGGGGGAAACAGGAGCAGATGCACCCCTCATCCTGACCTTCTCCCCTCGTCGAGGGGAGAAGGATCAAAGAAATCGAAGCCTCTGATTGCGGGAGTGCCTCGCCAAGGAACAACGGGATGGTCACTCCAAAGAAGATCTGGCTGCTGAGCTCCCTGGGGGCAGGCCTCCTCCTGCTCTCGGTTTGCTTCGCTCTGGGAGTCGGCAGCGCGCAGGTCGGCTGGGGCAAGGCCACGGCCGGGCTCATTGCGGAATGGCTCGGGGGGGGCGCCGCCCTGACCCCCTCGGAGCGGGCGATCCTCATCGAGCTCAGGCTTCCCCGCATCCTCCTGACCGGGCTCGTGGGCATGTCCCTCTCGGTGTCCGGGGCGGTGTTCCAGGCGCTGCTCCGCAATCCGCTTGCCGATCCTTTTGTCCTGGGCCTCTCGGGCGGAGCGGCGGTGGGCGCGCTCCTGTGCATCGCCCTGGGAATGGTGGCGCCCTTTGTCACTCCCGTAGCCTCGTTCATCGGAGCCCTGCTTACCATTGTCCTGGTCCTCGGCACCGCGGGCTCCGGAGGGCGGCTCCGCACCACGACCGTTCTGCTCACCGGGGTGATCGTCAACGCTTTCTGCACGTCCATCATCATGCTCATTCTCACCATGAGCACGGAACAGAAGATCCACGAGATGCTCTTCTGGCTGTACGGCGACCTCAGCTCCGCCCGCTACCGCGGCGTGCTGTTCCTTGCGCCTCTGGCAGTGCTCTCGATCGGCATCATTCTGGCCCATGCCCGGGGTCTCAACATCCTGATGACCGGCGAGGAATCCGCCCTACATCTGGGCGTTCCGGTCGAGCGCTACAAGTGGACCCTGTTCGGAGTCGGCTCCCTCCTGACCGGGGCCGTGGTGTCGGTCAGCGGGATCATCGGCTTCGTCGGGCTGATCATCCCGCACCTGGTCCGTATGGCTTTCGGAGCGGACCACCGGCTCTTGCTTCCTCTGTCGGCGCTGCTCGGGGCGGTGTTCCTGGTCACCGCGGACGCGGCAGCCCGCCTGGTCCTGGCCCCCAACGAGGTCCCCGTAGGGGTGGTGACCGCCGCGCTCGGCTCTCCCTTCTTCATCCTGCTGCTGCGCCGGAAAGGCTCCCAATGGCAGATGTCCTGAGCGTGCAAGGCGTTTCGTTCCGCTACCGCCAGCAGTGGGTCCTGCAGGATCTGGATTTGCGGGTCTCTCGGGGTGAAGTTCTGGGCATTCTCGGCCCCAACGCCTCGGGCAAGACCACTCTGCTGCGCCTGCTCAACGGGGTCCTCCGCCCGCGGCAGGGCAGGGTCACGCTGGAGGGCAGGGACATCGACAGCATGAAAAGGCGCGATATCGCCAGGCGCGTCGCCGTGGTCTCGCAGGAGCTCCCTTCCCTCTCGGGATTCACCGCTCTCGAAGTGGCGCTCATGGGGAGAAATCCGCACGTGCCGGCTTTTCGGTTCGAGCGGCCGCACGATGTGGAGATCGCCCGCCAAAGCCTCGAGAGGACGAATTGCAGCGATTTGTCGGACAGGAATATGAGCGAGTTGAGCGGCGGCGAGCGCCAGCGGGTCTACTTGGCCAGGGCCCTGGCCCAGGAGCCCGAGGTCCTCCTGCTGGACGAGGCCACGGCCTTTCTGGATTTCCGCCATCAGCTCGAGTTCCTCGATCTGCTGGCCCGGCTGCACGCGGACGAGGGCATGACCGTGGTCTGGGTGTGCCACGACCTGAATCTGGCGTCCATGGCCTGCCATCGGCTGCTGCTCCTGCGCAACGGCCGGGCCCATGCCATGGGGAGCCCTCGCGAAGTGCTGACCGCCTCCAACATCGAGGAGGTCTACGGCAGGCCGGTCATCGTGGATTCCAGCGCGCGCAACGGCATCCCGCGCATCCTGCCTTTCGTGAGGCAGGCGGCCCAGGACGGGGAGGAAGATCCGCCGGTCCCTGCGACCCGGCGCTGATCCTTGCTGGATGTTGCGAGGGCGCGTAGCGCCCGTGGCAATCCCCGGGTACGGGGGTCGCCGCGCTCGCACTGCTCGGACGTGGTTGGTGGACACGCTGCGCTTTGTCCACCCTACCGTGTTTTCACGCGGCTCGTTCGCGATTCTTTCCGTCATTCCGGCGCAAGCCGGACTCCAGTCCCGTCATTCCCGCGGTAGCGGGAATCCCGCGGCCGAGGCGTGGCACGCTCCTGGATCCCGGCTCACACGCGCTTCGCACATGGGCCGGGATGACAAATACGGGCGCCCGCACGTCGCTCGCCACTCGGAGCCCACAATAGCCGCCGCCCAGGCCGTTCAAAAAGGTCCGGATGCAAGGCGCGCGAAGTTTGAGGAACGAGGCGTACTGCAGTACGCCGCAGTGACGATAAACGAGCGCAACGCAGCAGATGGGCCTTTTTCAACGGCCTGGCTTCTCCACCCGGCACGGCACGTACCTGTGCAAGGGCGTTCCGGCCAGCGGGTCCCGGTGCGTGTTCTTGGCGAGCCGGTTCACGTTGGCGCCGTAGACCTTCCCCTCGTACTCGAGGCCGAACCCGTGGGGGATGGCCACGTGCCCCGGCCTTGCCGAGTCCGTGACCTCCAGCTCGATCTCGACCGAGCCCGCTTCGGTCGTGACCCGCACGGTCTCGCCGTCCTCGAGCCCCAGCCCCTGGGCGTCCTTCGGGTGCATGGCGACCGTGCAGGCGCGCCGGCCCTCGTTCCAGGCAGGGTTCCGCATCAGAGTGTTCGCGTTCATGTCGGTGTGGCGGCCGGCCATGAGGACCAGGGGAAACTCCGGGCTCATACGCAAGGCTTCGGTTTCGCTTGCCGCGGTGACGCCCTGCACCCAGTCGGCGAGCTCGGGGATGAAGAGCTCGATCCTGCCGTCCGCGGTCTGGAGGGCTTTGAGGTTCTCGGCCGGGTCGCACCTTCCGATCCAGAGCCCTTCGGGGTGAGCCAGGAGCGCCCGGAAGATTTCCTCGCCCAGGAGCGGTCCGGGCTGGAACCCGGCCCGGACCGCGTTCTGCCGGAAAGCCTTGGGAGCGGTCTGCAGCATTCCCCAGAGGGCCGCCAGGTGCGCCGATCCGAGCGCCCGGCCCAGCGTCCTGGCGAGCACGAACGGGACCGCGCTTGCCGCTTTCGGGTTCTGCTGCAGGTACTGCATGAGCTCGAGACCGAAGGCCGCCCGGTCGCCGGCCGCGGCGCAGCTCAGGGATTCGGGAATCTCCGGCACCAGGCCGAGCCTCTCCGCCAGCCCGAGAAAGATCTCCCCCTCCTCGCGGGTATCCCCTTCCGGCTCGACCACCGGACGCCGCATCTGGAAGTAGACCTCGGGCCAGGTCCAGGCGAAGAACGAGCCGTCCCATTTTTCGTAGGCCGACCGCACCGGCAGCACGTAGTGCGACAGGGCCGCGCTCTCGGAAAAGGCGACGTCGATCGTCACGAGCAGCTCGAGCCGGCCGAAGGCTGCCTCGTAGGCGGTCGTGTCCGCATAGGAACGAAGGGGGTTGGCGCTCACGAGCACGGCGCGCACCCGATCCTCGCGTTCGGCCAGGATCTCCTCCGGGAGCGCATTGGGCGGAAAGTACCCCATGATGGCCGGGAAATCCGTGGTCCGGGTGCGCCAGGTCTTCGGGTCCCGCTCGTCCGAGTGCGAGCCCAGGGGCATGATCGTGCCCGGGATGACGTTGCCGCCGGCTACGCCGATGCGGCCGCAGACCGCCAGCAGGATCGTCTCCAGGTAGGAAGTGACCGTGCTATGGCGGCCCATGAGGATCCCCAGATCTCCGTGCAGGCTGGACTTGCGATGGGCGAATAGGCGGGCGACTTCCCGCACCGTCTGGTAGTCGAGCTCGCATACCTCCAGGGCGCCCCTGGCGTCGAAATCGGCAAACCACGGAAGTACGGTCTCGAACCCGCTCGTGTGGGCCCGGATGTAGTCGGCGTGGTGCCAGCCCTCTTCGAGGATGATGGCGATCATGGCGCGGGTGAAGAGCGCGTCGGTGCCGGGCCGGATGGCGAGATGGATGTCGGCCCTTTGGGCGGTCTCGCTCTTGCGCGGGTCGATGACCACCAGCAGCTTCTCCGGATCTTTCGCGATCCTGCCCAGGTGGCGGCGTGCCTGGGGCATCTGATGGCTCATCCAGCCGTTCCATCCGATGGCCAGAAGCAGGTCGGTCTCGCGGTCGTCCGGGAGGGTTTGCAGGTACTGCTTGCCGAAGGCGCGGCCGTTGACCCAGAACATCCCGGTGAGCTCCTGGGCCATCGCATTGTAGTGGTAACGGGAACCGAGTCCCCGCAGGAGAGAGACCCCGAAGGCCGCCTCGAAGTGGCAGGCCTGGCCGCCGCCGCCCATGTAGGCAAAGGCCTGAGGCCCGTGCCGTCCGACGATGGCCTTGAGCTTCCCGGCGATCTCGTCCAGGGCCTGGTCCCAGGAGATCTTCTCGAAAGAGCTGCCCGCCCGCTTGAGCGGGTGGGTCAGCCGTTGCGCGTGGTGCTGGAAGTGGGCGACGTTCAACCCCTTACGGCAGACGTACCCTTCGCTTCTCGGGTTCTCCTTGTCCGGCCGGACCTTGGCGATCCGGTTCCCGTCCACGAGCACCTCCAGGCCGCAGTTCTGAGAGCACATCACACAGCTCGTCTTCTTCCACGTTCCGCTGTCCGCAGTCATGTCAGATCTCCTGAGAAAATTCTGTGCAGGCTACACGCTGAGTGTGAAGACGTGGCAACCGATCACACTCCAGTTAGGTGCGGTGGGGTGCACCGCCCTCGATCGTCTCGGGCTCAGAACGCTCCGGCTCTTCTCCTCCCACGGGTCGGAGACAAGCGCCCTTTGGGCAGGTGCCTCTTTTCGTCCCTCGTCCCGGGCCGGGTGTTCTCGGGTCGCACGCGCCTGACGGATCTGGTATTCGAGAAACAGCGCTGCGTTCCACCGGCCTATCGGGACTCGGGACGGCCTCCACGACTCGCCCTCGCCTCTCTCGTGCGCACACCCACCGCACTCGGGCTGTGGCTCCGCGCATCCGCGTAGGGTGCAAAGGCCGCAGGCGTGTCCGCCAATACGACTGCAGAGTCGCGAGCGTGGCGATTCCCCCTGCGAGGGCAGCGTGAATGCCTCGACGCCCCTCTCGCCTGCGAGAGCGGGCGGAATACAGGAGCCGGGTTAAACTGCCTCCACTCGGCAGGGCACATACCGATGGATCGGTGTTGCTGCAATTTTGTCACGATGGGTGTTCTTGGTCAGGCGGTTGACGTTGGCGCCGTATTTGACCCCGTCGTAGACAAGCCCAAAGCCGTGAGGAATCATGATGTAGCCCTTCCTCGTGAGCTCGGTCACTTCGAGCTCGACGGTCTCCTGGCCCGCCTCGGTAGCCACCCTCACCATTTGTCCGTCGGAAAGACCCAGCTCCTCTGCGTCTGCCGGGTGCATGATCGCCGTACATGCCCTCTTGCCCTCGTTCCATGCAGGATCCCGCATGTTCGTGTTGGCGTTCGTATCGATGTGCCGGCCTGCCGACAGGATGAGCGGAAATTTTTTCTTCTCCTTTTCCAGCTCTTGCAGCTCTCTTGCCGGGTCGATTTCCTTCAGCCATTCCCCGAACTGCTCGTCAAAGAGCTCGATCTTGCCGCTCGGCGTTGCCAGGTTCTCCAGGTTCTTCTCCGGATCCACAATCCCCACCAGCACGCCTTCGGGTTTGTCCACGATGGCCTGATACATTTCAAGGCCCTGGTCCGGTCCCATGGCAAACCCGGCTCTTTCCGCCTCTTCCATCTGTGTCCGGGATCTTACCTGGAGAATGGCGAAGAGAGCGGCCAGGTGGGATGAACCAACGGCTTTGCCCAACGTCTTCGACACGATAAAGGGCAGGGCGCCCGCACGGGTCGGGTTCTCCATGACATACCCGATCAGTGCGTCCCTGTATCCCCTGCCGCAGCCGCTTGCAGCAGCCTTATAGAGAGATTCGGGAAGCTCCGGAATCAGACCCATGGCATCTGCAAGGCGTGTATAGATCTCGCCGGGCTCGAGTTGTTCTCCCTCGGGCTCCACCACCGGCCGCCGCATCTGGAAGTAGACTTCCGGGAAATGCATGGAAAAAATGGTGGAGTCCCAGGACTCGTAAGCTGACCTGGAAGGAAGAACGTAATGGGAAAGGGCCGCGGTTTCGCTCATGGCGATGTCCGTTGTGATCACCAGATCCAGCTTGCGGAAAGCCTCTTCGTATGCCGTCGTGTCCGCATAGGACCTCAAGGGATTCGCATTCTGGTTGATCACAACCCTGAGGCGGTCGGGATGATCACTCAGGATCTCTTCCGGCATCACGTTGGGCGGGAACATCCCCTGAATGGCCGGTATGCCCGTCGTTTGGGTGCGCCAGGTATTCGGGTCGTCCGGATCGGAGTGGGGCGGGTCCATCATGAACCTGCCGGGGAAGTAATCCCCTCCCGGCCTGCAGATCCGGCCGCTCAACGCCAGCAACACAACGATGAGATAAGAGAGCAGTGTGCTGTGTCGGCCCATGAGGACGCCCAGATCATCGGCGAGACACCAGCGCCGCTCTGCGAGCTTGCGGCACAGATCGATCACCTGATCGTAATCAAGCTCACAGACCTTCAGGGCCGCCTTCACGTCAAACCCTTCATACCACGGCATCACCTCGTTCAGACCGCCGACGTGCTTTGCGACGTACTCCTTGTCATACCATCCTTCCTTGAGAAGAATGGAAATCATGGATTTCAGCAGGAGGCCGTCGGTTCCCGGTCGGAGGGCCAGGTGGATATCCGCCAGTTTCGCGGTTTCGGAAACCCGGGGGTCGATCACCACAAGCAGTTTTTCCGGGTCTTGCGAGAATTTCTGGATCTTACGGCGCGCCTGCGGCGTCTGGTGGCTCATCATGGGATTCCAGCCGTGAACCACCAGCATGTCCGTATGCTTCAGATCTTTGGTAAACATGAGTCCCTGGTGGCCCAGGGTGACCCCGTGGGCCCAGTACCGTCCGGTGTGTTCCTGACCCAGGGCCGTGTAGTTGTATCGTGAGCCGAGCATTTCGCCCAATCGGCCGAGAAAGGGGATGCCGAAATGGCAACCCTGGCCGCTGAGCACCCACGCCAGGGATCGCGGCCCGTGTTCATCCAGTATCTCTTTGAGCCTTGCGGCGATCTCGCCGATCGCCTGGTCCCATGAGATCCGCTCGAACCCGTCCCCTACCTTCTTCAAGGGATAGAGAACCCGGTCCGCGTTGTGCGTGTGGTACGCGACATGGAGCCCCTTCCGGCAGACATACCCCTCACTCCTGGGATTGTTCTTGTCGGGGCGGACCTTGACGATCCTGTTGTTCTCAACCTGTACTTCCAGACCGCAGTTTTGAGCACAGAGTGCGCAGCTCGTCACTTTCCAGGACATGATTTCCTCCCTGAGGAATCGGATGATTGCGTGAGGAGCGCCGGGATTTCAGGCGTCTGAATCCATCCCCTGCGGTCTGTCTTTCCGTCACCACGGCGCAGGCCGGGGTCCAGTCCGACTCCCCCCTTTTGCAAAGCTTTACAGAGGGGGGGGGGTCCCCCTAACCCCCTTTTCCAAAGGGGGACCTTGCCGCGTGGCACCCGGTAGGGTGGACAAAGCCGCAGGCGTGTCCACCGACCATGGCTAGAGACTGCGAGCGCGGTGTTCTCCGCGCCGCAGGGACGTTAACTGGAATCGTCCTCAGAACTTGAACTCGCGCTTCTTGTCGCTCATCACCTTGGTCACGAGATCCATGACCGGCAGCACCGGACGCTGCTCGGGCTCGGGCCGCGGGATGAGCGAAACAGACTCGGACGGGCAGGTCGGGTGGCAGACGCCGCACCCGATGCACTTGGCCGCGTCCACCTTGGCCACGTCATCGACCTCGATCGCCTTGACCGGGCACCGCTCGGCACACGTGCCACACGCCAGACAGGTGTCCGCCGCGATGCTGGAGACGAAGTTCGAGCGGGCGAACATGTTCTTCTCGCCCATGAACAGGAGGCCGGTCAGGAAGATGCAGGCGTCGGAGCAGCAGTTGCAGATGGTGTCCATGTCGCTCGAATGGTTGCCGGTGACGTGGACGAGGCCCTCTTCGTTCGAGCGCTTCAGGATCCGGATCGTCTCCTCCACCGTGATCTCCCGGGCCATGCCCTGCGCGACCATGTAGCGTCCCATGCCGTTGAAGTGGAGGCAGTTCTCGGTGGAGTGGCTGCAGCGGCCGGCACCCGAGTGGTCCCGCATGAGCCGGCACGGGCAGTGCGCCACGGCCTGGTAGCTCGTCTTCTTCACCATCTCGGAGAGCTTCTCGAAGGGGGCCACTCGTCGCCCGTCGGAGAGCGTCTGCTCGAGGGGGAGGACCCGGGTCATGGGCGTATCGGACAGGCCGCCGATCTCGTGATAGAAGGCGTTGACGGCATACTTCATCCAGAGGGGGGCGAGCTTTTCGGTTTCCGGCGTGCGCTTGCCGGGCCAGAAAGGCGTCTCGCTGAAACCCACGACCGTGGGCAGGAGCCGGTACATGGCTGGCTCGACGGCCGGGTCGATGAAGACGATGCCCTTCTTGGCCATGGCGGCGAGCATGGGCCGGAGCCGCGCCTGGTCCACGCCGGTGCGCTCGACCAGGGCCTCGATCGTCATCGGG
The DNA here is from genome assembly GCA_040756235.1 of bacterium. Classification (GTDB taxonomy): domain Bacteria; phylum Desulfobacterota; class DSWW01; order DSWW01; family DSWW01; genus JBFLZG01. The sequence goes on from JBFLZG010000009.1 coordinate 18,044, forward strand.
AGGAAGGGGAGCTTGACGCCGAGGGCCGCCTCCTCCTCGGTGTACAGGACCTTCAGGATGTCGATCAGCTCGGGCGTCTTCGGCGCGCCGACCGGCATGGAGTGGAGATGCTCTGCCAGCCTGTCGTAAACGGTCCCGTCAGCCATTCGGAAGTCCTCCTCTCGTCAAAGAAAAGGTGAAAAGGTAAGGGGAACGCCTCCGTTCCTCACATCACCCCGCGCTCTTGCCCAAGCCTTATCTGCATCTCAAGGAAGTTCTCCGGAACCGTGGCAGGCTCGGGTTTGTCCACGAGAGATATGGCCTCCTCCGGGCAGGTCGGCACGCAGACGCCACAGCCTATGCATCTGGCTGTATCCACTTCGTACGCTTCGTCGCCTTCCTTGATGGCCTTGATCTGGCAGCGGCCCTCGCAGGTTCCGCACATCACGCAGGTCTCAGGATCGATTCTTGCCTGGTAAGCGGACTGCACTTGATCAGCTGGCCGTTCAAACTTCTGCAGGGTCCGCATCACCGCGCAACAGCATCCGCAGCACAAACAGATATTCATGATTTCTTTGGCATTCGTGGGGCTGAACACCAGCGCCTGTTCCTCTCCCATCTTGAGAAGACCCGCGAGCTCGTCCTGGGTAATCTGCCTGGCCATCCCGTTGTCAAGGTAGAACTGGGCAAACATGTCGAACAGGATGCAGCGTTCCTGGGGCCGATCGCACTTGTGCCCCACAAGCTCCTGCTCCTTCGTGCAGATGCAAGGCGCCACGGCAATCAGCTGCTTGCCCTTCACCAGTTCACAGACCTGGTTGTAGGTGGCCACCTGTTTGTCGCCCCCCAGGGCTGCGCCAACGGGCACGACCCGGAGTTGTTTTGTCTTGACCGACTTCCAGACCTCTCCAATGTGTGGCAAATACTCTTCCATCAGCTCTGAAAGCTCGCGGTCGATCTTGTTCAAATGGAACTCGTAGATGCCAATCATGTAGGAGACCGCACCGTACATGGCCTGGTCCCCGGCACGGACACGCACGATCAGGCCACCTTGGGCCATCGATTCGAGAGCCTTTGCGGCCTTGGCTTCGTCCATGCCGATTCTCGGTGCGATTTGAGCCACCGGCTCGGGCATGCCGGTCAGCTTCATCGTGATCTCTGCCTGCTCCGGCGTGAAGAGCTTCTTCAGGATCTTCATCTCCACACCGCTCTCTGTCGTTGGATAACCTCCTGGCATGTTGTCCAGGAACTCTCGCAGTCTGGCATAGACGTCATTCGTCATCTTCTCCTCCATTCAACCTGAATGAGTCCTTCCACTGTTACTGCGTCCTTACCCGAGAAGAGGTCCGAGGCTGTATTCGAACCTAAATCTGTCGTGACAAGGAGGCCTGTATCACCCATCGTCGCGTCGGTCTTGTCGGTAGGTACCCTGTTCCTGAAATCTTCGTCTACTGCCTGGCCGAAGGAAGCGTCTTCCAATCCGTCGCCATGGCTCCTCCTTATCAGGCAAGTACACCGGCCTGGCACTTCTCCGTTTGCGCCGCAGCCGCAAGTCAACGGCTGCGCCATCCGTCGATGAAGGCCCTGAGCATCTCGAAGTTGCGCCGGATGAGCTCGGGCTCCTTGTGGGTCTTGCGCAACAGGAAGGATCCCTGGATCTGGGCGAGCACGAACTCGGCGACCTGCTTGGAAGGCAGGTCTGCCTGGAAGACGCCCGTCTTCTTCCCTTCTTCGAAGCACTTCTCCGCCGCCTCCGTGCAGGCGCGGAACATCGCGCTCAACGACTCGCGCATCGGCTCGTGCAGGGCGCTGGTCTCCTGGGCGAGATTGCCGAACGGGCAGCCGAGCTCCCCTATCGGAGACATCCCGAGGGCCATCATGCGGTCCAGAAAGGCGTGGATCCGCTGCCCGGGCTCGAGGTCGCTCTTGACCAGGGACGGCTCGATCGCAAGGAGGTAGAACTGGCGCATCCGGAAGGCGAGCACCTCGAAGCCGAGCTGCTCCTTGCTATCAAAGTGGTAGTAAAAATTGCTCTTGGTGACCGAGGCGGCTTCCAGGATGTCCTGGACGCTCGTGTGATTGAGCCCCTTGGCGTGGATCAGGTCAGCGGCTTTGGCGAGGATCTTGTCTCGGCTTTTCATTGTGATTTGAGCAGTTGCAGGGGCGCTATGCGGTGGGCTGGAAAATTAGTACCGACTGGTTGGTCCTAAAATATTAGGAACACAGGTCGGAGTCAAGAAAAAAATCGAGGGGGACGGCCGCAGGCTCTTCGCAGGGGCGACCGGCCGGTCGCCCCTACAACTCTTCCGGTAGGTCCTTTGGAAAAGGGAGGTCAGGGGGGATTTGTGGAGCCGGGGGGGTGGGGGAGAGGTAAGGGTGAGGGGGAAACGGGAGCAGATGCACCCCTCATCCTGACCTTCTCCCCTCGGCGAGGGGAGAAGGTGCGAAGAAATCGCGTCACCCGGCGCGGAATTTCTCGTCGAGCGCGTACTTCTGCTGGAGACCGAGCAGCGAAGTGAAATCCTGGAAGGACATGAGTCGGTCCTCCAGACCGGCCGAAGTACCGCAGGCGAGCAGGTGCCGATAGGCATCCTCCAGCGCCCTGGCCGCCGCGAAGATCCCGGTCAGCACGTAGCCGACGTTGACGAACCCCATCTCGTGGCAGGCTTCGAGCGACAGAAGCGGCGTCCTGCCGCCCTCGATCATGTTGACGACGAGCGGACCCGGGACTTCCTTCACGATGCGGCGCATCTCTTCCACGGTTTCCGGCGCCTCGACGAAGATGAGGTCGGCGCCCGCCTCCCTGTAGGCGCGGCCGCGCCGGATCGCTTCATCGAGCCCCAGGGGCGCCCTCGCGTCGGTCCTGGCGATGATGAGAAAGGATGTCTGCTCGCCCCTGGCCTCCTTGGCCGCCCGGATCTTCTGGGCGTGCTCCTCCCAAGGGATCACGCTCTTGCCCCGCATGTGGCCGCACCGCTTGGGCCACGTCTGGTCCTCGAGGATGATCCCCCGGGCGCCCATGGCGACGAGCTCGTTGACCATGCGGATCACGTTGAGGGCGCTCCCGTAGCCCGTGTCCCCGTCGACCATCACGGCGATCTTCACCGCCCGGCACACCCGGCGCGCGATGTCCAGGATCTCAGTCTGGGTGAGAAGCCCGAAGTCGGGCTCGCCGAGGTAGCTGGCGGCTGCCCCGAAGCCGGTGAGCACCACGGCCGGGAACCCGGCCCGCTCGGCCAGCTTGGCGCTGAGCACGTCGTACACGCCTGCCGAAAGAAAAATCCGATGTTCGGCCAGCAAGGGATGCAGCTTGGGCTTGTCCATGGGCTCTCTCCTCCAATCAGGTGTGAGTCCTGTCGCGGCTGTGCCGTTTCGGACCCAAGGGCGAGACTACCACAGACCAGCCGGACCCGAGAAGCGAGAGGCGCGGCTATCGCCTGCCTCTTGCAGGGGCGCTGCCTGCTGCGCTCGACCTTACAGCGACGTGTTTCCGTAAGTCGCCTTGTACGTTAGCGACGTGGCGCCTGGCAGCAAGTGCGGAGATTGCGAGGCCCGCAGGGCCGCGGCAACCCCCGTGTTTCAGGGGGATCGCCACGGGCGCGAAATCCGGCTTTGTGATGCATCGGTTGCCGTGCCCCGCTCGCACTTCCTGGTCGTGAGGTCGGCCCGCACGGTCTCTATCTGCGGCAGCGGAAGCAGCTCTTCCCGGCCGCAGGTCGGATCTGCCCCGCCCCTCCCGGCCCGTCGTGTGCCGCATTTTGCCCCCGTGGTGTGCAGCAAGTGCCGAATGTTGCGGCTGCCGGAGCGGCCGCGAGTCCCCCGGTAGGATGGACAAAGCCCCGGGCGTGTCCACCAACCCCTGAAACCCGCGAGCCGCCGAGGCCGCCGTGCCCGCCCCTGCTTCTGCCTTGCCTTGTAGGGGCGCTGCTTGCTGCGCCCGCCCCCTTCTCTCCTCCCCCTTTGAAAAAGGGGGGTAGGGGGGATTTGATCGTGCCCCCGGTGCCCCGCGCCGGCACGCCCCGTGCATGAACCTGGGCGGAGGCAAGGCGAACCAACGGAAAATATCTTCCTTGGCCAGAGGAGACTCACAACGCTGCTGCGACAGGCCGGCAGAGAAGCGTCACCGGAACCTCCCTCTTCCCGGCCGGGCGCGAGCGCGAAGCCGGCCCCGGAAGGCTCGCATCCCGACCCGTGTCCTTCCGCGGAAGCCGGCGTGCCCTGCGGCCCGGTAGCGACAGAGCCGGCCGGCGGCCTGGCGTCGCGCCGGGATTTTCTCGCTCGTTCCGGTCAGGCGCTTGCCGGCGTCTGTGGGCTCGCCTTCACGGCAGGTGCCGTTCGGTTCGCCTTGCCGGCCTTCGAAGAAGGGTCGCCGCTCGAGCTCCCGCTGGGTCGCCTGGCCGATTTCGGGATGAACACGCTGACCCGGATCGAGGAGCGCGATCTGTTCGTCATGCGAACGCCGGACGGGGTCGGCGCACTCTCTTCCCGTTGCACGCACCTGGGTTGCACGGTTCGACGGACCGGCGAAGGCTTCGTCTGCCCCTGCCACGGGGCGCGGTACGGCCTGCTGGGCGAGGTCGTCTCCGGCCCGGCCCGGCGCCCCCTTCCCTGGTACCCGGTCCGGCTCGAGGGAGACGGCCGACTGTGGGCGGATCTCCGCAAGCCGCTGGACGAACCGGGACCCGTGGCGATCGTCTTCCCCGACGAGGCTGAAGGATGAATGTTGGCCGCTGGTCGACCCAGCCCGTCCGCCTCGCAGTCCCTCCAGCCCGCCTGAGGCCCGAGGCCTCCCCCGGCGCCGACGCCGGCTTCGGCCCTGGTCCGGAAACCGAGGGCCTCGCGCTCCGGATGCGCCGCAATTTCGTCTTTCATCTGCACCCGGCGTGGGTCGCAGAGCGCACGCTGAAGCCCGCAACCACCTTCGGTCTGGGCATCCTGACGCTCACGTTCTCTGCGGCGCTGGCCGCGACCGGCGCCTTGCTCATGATCTACTACGTGCCCTCGACCCGGGAGGCTCTGGCGAGCACGCAGGACATCCAGTATGCCGTGGCGTACGGCTCGTTCGTCCGGGCCGTGCACCGCTGGGCGGCTCACGGCATGGTGCTCGCGGCCTTCCTTCACCTTCTCAGGGTCGCCTTTTGCGGGGCCTACTTCCGCCGCAAGCTCAACTGGGTCATCGGCCTCCACCTGTTCCTGTTCACGCTCGGCCTCGCCTTCACCGGGTATCTGCTCCCATGGGACCAGCGTTCCTTCTGGGCCGTGAGCGTGTCCGCGGCCCTGCTGGACTGCGTCCCCTGGGCCGGAGAATGGCTGAAGCGGCTCCTTCTGGGAGGTCCAGAGGTCGGCCAGCCCGCGCTGGTCCGCTTTTACGCGCTGCACGTCGCCATCCTGCCGGGCCTGATGGCCGGGCTCGTTGCCCTTCATCTCTGGCGCATCCGGAAGGACGGCGGGTTGGTCCGCGGCCGCAGCGAGGCTTCCGGGGAGGCCCCTGTCGTCCCTGCGTGGCCGCACCTGGTTCTGCGGGAGGCGATCCTCGTCCTCGCTCTGCTCACGCTCGTTTGCCTCGCGGGCACACTCGTGGCGGCTCCGCTGGGGGGAGCGCCGGACGTGCACAACCCTTCCAGTCCGCAGAAGACCCCCTGGTACTTCCTCTGGCTGCAGGAGATGGTGAGCTATTCGGCGCCGATCGGGGCCGGCGTGTTTCCCGGCGTTGTGCTCCTGGCGCTCCTGCTGCTGCCGTTCCTGGAACGCGAAGAGGACGGGGTCGGACGGTGGTTCGGCCCGCCGGGCCGGCGCATGGCGATCGGCGTGTCGGCGGCGGTCGCGCTTGTTTCCTTCATTCTCTTGGAATTGGTTTTCCTGCAGCAGGGGGTCGCCTCGTGGCTTGCATCCGGGCCGGCTCCGGTTCGCGACCTCCTCAACCCTGCGGCCGGCATGCTGGTGGTCGCGCTCGTCGTGTTCGCGGCAGCCGGGCGGCGGGCCCGCTCGGCCCGCACGGCCTGCCTCGCGGCAGGCGCGGTCCTCCTGGTCGCCGTGATCGGGTTCGGCGTCGTCGGCTGGTGTCGCGGGCCCATGTGGGTCTTCTTCTGGCCCTGGGAGGAGTGGTCCCTTGTCCCCTGAAGCCCTGCGCCGGGACCATCGCCGCCTGCGGCTCGTCTTCCTTCTCGCGGTCGGCGCACAGATCGCAGCGCTGGCGCTGGTCACGGCGCGCGCCCGCGAAGCGCCCTGGAAGGTCCAGCAGAGGCGTTTCCATGAGCTGAACCTGGCCGGCGGCGGCTCGACGAACGGAGACTTTGCGCCGGCCATCGGCCAGTACTTCACCTGCGCATCCGAGGTCGATCGGTGCCCGAGCTGCCACTTGGCCATCGAGAGAACGGATATGGCCGACGCCGGGATCCCCCTGCCGTTCCGGGGGCACGGACCCGGCCTGGGTGATCATCTTCCGGATCGGATCGGATGCTCGGCCTGCCACGGCGGCTGCGGCCGCTCCCTGGATCCGGAGGCCGCCCACGCCCTGGCGGACACGGGCGGCGAGCGGGACGCTCTGATGTGCGAGCCCCACATTCAGGCAAGCTGCGCCCGCTGTCACGTGCCCGGCGCCCGGGCGGGACAGGAGCGCCTGGAGCAGGGCGCCTGGCTCTATCTGGGACTGGGTTGCTCCGTCTGCCATCCGCTCGCCGAAGGGGGCCGCGGAGGGTTGGACTACGGACCGGACCTCGCGGCGATCGGCCGCAAGAGCACGGCCTGCCTGAAGACGAGCTTGTTCGATCCTGCCGCGAATTTTTCCGGCTCCACCATGCCGTCCTTTCGCCTCGCCCTGGAGAAGGAGCCCGAGGCCCTCGAGAGCCTGCTGATCTTTCTGGAGAGCCTGGCGCTGGATCGCTACCCGGACTGCGCCGACAGAGAGAAGAGCCGGAGCCTGGTGGAAAGACCCTGCGCGGACTGCCACGGAGGCAAAGCGGGGCAGGCCGGTGGCCGCATGCGGCACCGCTGTTCGTATCTCGTCTCGCGGGCGGACGAGCTCCGGTGCGCCAACTGCCACGCTGCCCCGGGCGCGTCTCTGGGGTCGGGGAAGGCCGAGGCCCAGTGCCCGCTCCTCCGGCAGCACGGGGAAGCCTGTGCGGTCTGCCACGACTGCGCAAGGAAGTCCTCCTGGAAGGCAGGGAGCCAAAGGTGAGCTGTACTCGGCGGCAGGTCCTGATGGGGGGGCTGGCGGGCCTGGGATGGGCGGGCGCTTCCTGGGTCGTACCGAAGATCGCCCGAGCCGGCCTTCCCATTCCGGAGATGGCCGGGGCGTTCGAGGCCGGCGATAGACAGATCCTCGCCGCAGCCGTCGACCGGCTGCTTCCCGGCGCGGTGGAAGCCGGCGTGCCCGAATACCTTGACTACTGGCTCGTGCAGAAGCCCTTTCGATCCATCCGCGGCTATTTCGCAGAAGGAGCCCGGCACCTCGACGGCATGGCCCGACAGAGGTACGGCAAGCCCTTTGCCGGCTGCTCGGACGGCGAGCAGGACGCGATCCTTGCGGAGCTCGCTGTCGGACGTTACAGGGCCGCGAAGTTCAACGGCGCCGTCTTCTTCCAGCAGCTGATGGAGCTCACGCTGGAAGGGTTCTTCTCGGACCCCAGGTACGGGGGAAACCGCAACCGGGCCGGCTGGGAGCTCATCGGCATCCCGGACGGCCTGCGCTCCTGCTGGTGGAACCCGCACGGAGTGCAAAGGGTGCTATCTCCAAGCTCGTACACAGGTCTTCAGGATTGAGTGAGGACCAGCCGCTCAACAGGAGGGGCGGCAATCGGCGGCCTGCAATCCGCGGACGTCGCGCGAGCGCCGCAAGCCAACCGTAGGGGCAGGTTTGAAACCTCCCCACTGCGGCTCTGCGACTGCGAGCGCGGCGATCCAGCTGTTACCTGGAGGTTGCCACGGACCTTCGGTCCTCGCAATGTCCGATGGTTAATTGCGGCTCGCCACGTCTCGATTGTGAACCCCGGTAGGATGGACAAAGCCGCAGGCGTGTCCACCAACCACGGTTGACGGATGACTTTTGATGAGTCCTTCTGAAGAAGCAGACGTCGTGGTCATCGGAAGCGGAGCCGGCGGGGCACCTGTGGCGGCGGTCCTTGCAGAAGCGGGTGCCCGGGTCGTGATCCTGGAAAAAGGTCCCTACTACACCTCGCAGGACTTCGTCCACGACGAGGTGAAGATCTGCCGACGCGATTTCTGGGTGCCCTACCTGGACGACGAACCGCACACGATCCGCGAAACGGAAGATGCGGCATCCAAGCGCACCCGCTCGGGATGGACAAGCTGCTGCGTGGGGGGCGCGACCGTCCACATGAGCGGTTTCTTCTACCGGCTCAACCCGTCCGATTTCCGGCTGTCCGAGCTGACAGGAGGAGTAAAGGACGCCGACGTGGCCGACTGGCCGATCTCGATCGAAGAGATGCTCCCTTTCTACGATCTGCTCGAGGCGCGGATCGGCATTTCGGGCAGAGCGGGCATCAACCCGTTCGAGGTCCGGCACAGGCCCTTTCCGCTCCCGCCCCTTCTGCCGCACCCTGCGGCGGCCCTGTTCGATGCGGCGGCCCGTTCCCTGGGCTACCACCCGTACCCCACGCCCCGGGCGGTCGTGTCGCGCACCTTCGGGCGGAGGCCGCCCTGCAACTACTGCGGGCTTTGCGGCGACTACGGCTGCGAGAACGCTTCGAAGTCGAGCACCCTGGTCACCTTCGTGCCGGCCGCCGAGGCGACCGGCCGGTGCCAGGTGAGGCCGTGCTCCATGGCCAGCCGCATCCTGGTGGACGATTCCCCGAAGGTCACCGGGGTGGAGTACGTCGACCGGCACGGGCAGACCCGGCAGATCGGCGCCCGGGCGGTGTGCCTCGCCGCCTCGGCCATCGAGAGCGCCCGGCTGCTGCTGCTCTCCGAGAGCAGCCGCTTCCCGCAGGGCCTCGCCAACGGCAGCGGGCTCGTGGGCAGGAACCTGACCTTCTCCACCTTCGGAAAAGGGATGGCCGTCTTCGACCGGCAGGAGCTCGCCGCGCGGCTCGGCCCGGACGGCATGGATCTCCCCTTCTTTCAGCGGTCGGTGCAGGACCACTACTGGATGGAGAGCCCGGGCGCGGCCCTGCCCAAGGGAGGTACGTACAACTTCATCCTTCAGCACCCGGGCCCGATCGGCAGGGCCGCGCGAGTGGCCGGCGATGCGAGGTGGCAGCTCTTCGGCGAGGCCCTCAAGGACAGGCTCCGCCAGGCCTTCCGCGACGAGCTGGCGGTCGAGGTCGAGGTGTTCGGGGAGTCTCTTCCCTGGAAGGGCTCGTACGTGGACCTGGATCCCAAGGTGAAGGATCGCTTCGGTCTGCCCGTGGCGCGCATCACCGCCCGCAACCACCCGGCCGCGAACGAAGTGAACGAGAAGATGGTCCGGAACGGCCTGCAGATGCTCGAGGCGATGAAGCCCGCGGCGCAAAGAGTGTCCGTCTGGACAGCCAAGGACGCGACGTACCATCTTCAGCAGGGGAGCTGCCGCTTCGGCACGGACCCGGCGTTCTCGGTCCTCGATCCCGCCTGCCAGGCCCACGAGGTCCGGAACCTCTACGTGACGGACGGCAGCTTCATGCCGACCTCGGGCGGCGTTCCTTCCACCGAGACCATCATGGCAAACAGCCTCCGGGTGGGCTCCATTCTTCGCGATCGCTTCCTCAGGCGTGAGATCTAACAGGCTCGCGAATCAGGACTTTGCTGTAGTGGCGACGCATGCTGGCGCCCGCAACCGTGGCGATCCCCTTGTACAGCACACTTTCGGGATCGGATCAGTTCATCTGCCACAGCGCGAAGTTCAGGCACGCTGCGAACCCAACCCAGACCAGGTACGGCAACATCAACGCACCCGCGACCCGCACTTTGCGCCAGAACAGCACGGTGACGACCAGGATCACGGCCCACAAGACCACGACCTCAAAGAAGGCGACATCGATACGGTGCGCTCCGAAGAACAAGTAGGACCACAAGGCGTTCAAGACGAGCTGAGCGAAGAAGAGCCACAGCGCCGTACCGGCTCCCGTAAAGCCGGCCCGGCGCCAGACGAGCCACGCGGCCAGGCCCATGAGCACATAGAGCGCGGTCCACACCGGGGCAAACACGGCGTCCGGCGGGGTCCACGCCGGTTTCTCCAGTGACGCGTACCACGCACCCGGCATGAACCGCGAGCCGATCCACCCGGCAGCGAGCGAAACTGCCAGCCACCCGATCAGTCCGAGTGCGTTTCTTGCCCTGTTCAATCCCCCTCCTGCTGCCCAGTGGCCTACGGGTTGAGAGCGGAAAGCGGCGTCTCGTGGAAGGGAAAGACATCCAGGATCACGACGGCCTTGGAGCTCTCCGGGACCACGGTGCCTGCCGGGATCGTGAGTGAAACGCCTGCCAGGTTTCCTGCCGGGTCGGACTGCACGCTCAGGTTGGCGTGGTAGTCGATGCCCACCGCCTCGACCTCCAACGGGTCCACCAGGATCACGGCAGCCAGGTGCTCCGATACGGGATAGGTGGCCCCTGCCTCGAGCGCGAAGGCGGCCGAGAGCACGCCTGCCTGAGAGCTTGTGGGCGCGGTGTAGCTCACGGAGCTCACCGATATGCCGGCGGGCCGCCTGTTGGCCGCTCCCCGGTCGTCGTACGGCCTGGTGATGTAGGTGCCGAGGGCCACGAGCTTTCCGGCCACGTTGTTGCAGAGCCCGGCCACGGCGAAGAGGGGGCCGTACGTGGGGATGGAGAGACACTCGGCCTGGGCGTAGGCCGTGGCGCCAGGCCTGACCCTGAGATCCGGGCCCAGGCCGCCTCGAAGCTGAAAGAGGTCGAAGGTGATCGGCACGCCGGTGACCTCCATGAGGAAGTCTTCATTAGAAAGAATGAAGAAGTCCTTCTTGTACCGGCCGCTGAGAGGGAAGGTGAAATCTGTGGCCGGGTCCGGCACGAGCACGCCGCGCTCGTCGAAGGTCCCGCCCACGGCCCACAGGAGGAGACGGCCCTCGTTGACCGCATCCGGCTCGGTCGCCTCCAGGGTTCCCAGGATCCAGTGGTAGCTGTCGAACCCGATCTGGTTCAGGCTGGGCAGCATGGGCGGCAGAGGCACGGAGAGCCGTTTCCATTCCAGGGCCGTGACCTCGCTCTCCGAGACGTGCAACGGGATCCTGTCGGCCGCAGAGTCCTCGACCCGCACCTCCATGTACTCGGAGAACGAACCGGTCGGGCTGCCGCCGATCACGAGGTTGCCGATCCGCAGGCCGCCCGTGAGATGTTCGCCGTCCAGCAGCAAGTGGTAGAGGCCGCCCGGCTCCAGGAAGCCGTCCGGGATGACGTGCACGAAGTGTCCGTCGGCCGAAGGCTCGGCCCGCCAGGGGACCGGAGGCCACAGATCGAGGTCGAGCGCGCCGGACGGGCAGAGGGCGGGATCGCTGCAGACGGCTGCGTCCACCGTTTCCCCGGCTTCCCGCACCACGAGCCTTTCCGTGAGGATCGTGGCCGCCGGGATGGTCGGCGGGTCCTGGGTCTCGGTCGTGCCGCCCGATGTCACGTAGTACACCCCGACCAGATCGTCCTCGAAGGCCTCCCCGGGGTCGGTCTCGCAGCGGCTGTCCTCTGCGTGGAGGCAGTAGTCGTACGGGACGAACCACAGAAAACCGTGCTCGCCGCCGATGCAGACGCCCTGCTCGCCCAGCGCAGGGGACCCGTTGAGGTCGTTCCGGTCTCTGAGCTCCGGGTCCTCCGGAGTGGTGTCGAAGGACCAGCGGCGGGTGCCGTCGTCGCCGTTCAGGGCGTACAGCTTGCCGTTTCCGCACCCCACGTACACGATCTCCCGGTCCTCGCCGGGCGGCGCGGGTCCGACGGCCGGTGAGGATCGAATGGTGTCCCCGGTGTCATAGGTCCAGAGAAGCTCTCCCTGCGGGCTCACCGCGTACACCGTTCCGTCCGCGGACCCGAAGTAGATGACAGCGGTCTGGCCCGCGTCATCGACTCCCAACGCCGGAGAGCTGTAGATGTGGTCCATGGTGGGGAGCTGCCAGAGCACCTTTCCCTCCGCCGGGTGCAGGGCGTACAAGGAGCTGTCGAAGGAGCCGATGTATACGGTCCCGTCCGAGCCGATCGCCGCCGAGGAGGCGACAAACCCCAGGGTCGGCGTCTGCCAGCGCGGGGCGCCGTCCGGACGGACAGCGTGCACCATTACGTCGAGGGACCCCCAGTAGATGGTGCCGTCATCGGCGAAGGCCGCAGCCGACCAGCAGTTGTTGCCCGTGGTGTAGCTCCACCGGAACTCGCCTTCCTCGCTGAAGGCGTAGTAGTTCCAGTTGGTGTTGCCGGCGTACAGGGTCCCGTCGAAGCCCATGACCACGTTGCCTTCCCACCAGTTGTTGTACCCGGGGCCGGGCGAGACCGTGGCCTGGAAGGTCCACAGGAGGCGGTCTTCGGGCCGGCTCACGGCAGCGTCGGCTCGCAGGCAGTAAACGTTGCCGTCGCCCGAGAGAAAGACGACTTTGGAGTAACCGTTCTCCGGGTCGAAGCGCCTGATGGTGGCCGCCGAGTCGATGAGCTCCCCGGTCTCGAAGCGCCACTTTTCCGTGCCGTCCGGCCGCACCGCGTAGAAGTTGTGGTCCGCCGAGCCCACGTACACGGTGCCGTCGCGGTCGATGACCGGCGTGCTGAAGATCCCCTTGGCGGTCTCGAAGGCCCAGGGCCAGCCTCCGGCGTAGACGCCCGCGATGGGGCTGCGGCCCGTGTTCCGCCGGTCGCGCCGGAAGCTCGGCCAGGGCGAGTCGGCCTGGACCGGCACCTCGTACCCGTAAGGCTCTGAAGGCAGACCGGCGGCCTTGACCTGGAGGTAGACCGGCTCCGAGACCTGCATGCCGACGAGCGACAGGTCCACGTGGACCCGCACGTCGCAGGAGCCGACGCCGGGCGGCACGCTCAGCACGATCTGGCGGTCCGTCCAGGCCTCCACGGTGCGCACCTCGACCGCCGTGCCGCCGCCCTCGGTGAAGGAGACGTAGCTTCCGCGCTGCATGTTTCCGAATCCTCGGCCGAACAGACGGATCTGTCCTTCGGGCTGGGCGGCCGGAGGCTCGATCGAGCTCAGGCAGCCGGAAGCGAGAAGCGCGACAATGGCCAGCAACGTCCGGAAGAGGGGGAACCTCGGTCGATGGGGCTGCCGTGATGCCGTGTACGATGCCGTCATGGAAGCGCTCCTATTCGGATGCAAATCTTGAAGGCCGGACCTCTGCTTGTCTGCCTTTTGCGGGGCAGGTTGCTTCTGCTCAGACGGAGCTAGATTAGCTGGTAAAGTAACGGTGTGTCAAAAAGAATACCGGCATCTACCAAGATTTTCCTTGACCGCGAGAAAGGCGGCTGACTATAAAGACCCACAGGCCGACCCGGAAAGAGTAGAAGGCGGTCGACGCGAGCTTTTGAAAGAATTCGAGAGAAGCGAAGAACACCCACTTGAGAGGCTGTTGAGAAATGCCCAGATGCAAGGCGCGCGAGATCCCGAGGAATGAGGCTAAGCGGGAGTCACGGTGGACCCCGGCCTTCGCCGGGGCAGGCTCCCCCCGCCTCACTCTCCGATGAGCGCAACGCCGCAGATGGGCGTTTATCGACAGCCTCTTGGGGGGGTGGGGTGGGTCGATGGGACCCAAAGAGGGTGGGATGCAAGT
>JBFLZG010000010.1:0-45010 GCA_040756235.1 bacterium
GTCATCGGGCCGGTTGCGAGCATGCGGCTGCGCGGGTCCATCGTGAGCGTCGCAGCCAGGGTGTCGAACGCCTTTTCCCGCGCCATCTCGTAGGGCAGGCCGGCGGTGGGCGCGGGCACCACGGCTTCCGGGTCATAGGGCGTGCACTGGCGTCCCAGGGACGGCAGGAACTGGGCGCAGGCGGCGGCCCCGAAGTAGTGGATGCGCTCCGCGTACAGGGTGGGGCCGATCTGGTGAGCGGGGTGGTACAGCACCATGCTGCGTCCCAGGGGGAACCGCGCCGCAAGCCGGGTGCCGAGAAAGACGCCGCTGATCACTAGCCCCGCGCCGCCCTTGGCGCGCGCCCCGATGTAGGCGAGGGTCTGCTCCGTGACCTCTCCGTTGTAGCCGGACATGTACTCCTGCATGGGCGCGACCGCGATCCGGTTCTTGAGCTCCACGCCCCCGATCTTGATCGGCGCGAGGAGGTTGGCGAACCTGGCGTTCCCTTTCCACCCTGCGGGCTCGGCTTTGCTCTGGCTGCGTGCCATCGTGTGTCCCCTCCGAAATGGCTCCTCGACCTGCCTCGAGGGAAATCCGTTCGGCAGATACCAACCTTCATCGGGCCCGGGCGGATGCGGGCTCCTCAGAGATCCATGGCGACCTTGTAGCCGTCGTAAATCGCATTCAGGAGCCGGCGCGGCGTCCAGGCGTCCCCAATCCGGAACACCTCCTTCACCTTCCCCTGAAGGGCGTGATAGAGGGTGGAGTTGGCCCTCCGCCAGAAGGAGAGCACGAGGGTGTCGGCGTCGATCTCCTGAGTCTGCTCGGTCAGGGCGTCCCGAATGACGACCTTGCCGGGTTTCGCCTCCTTCACCTCGGAGTCGTGGATGCGCTTGACCCCCTTCATCTTGATGTTCATCATCTGGACCGCCAGCGTGATGAGGTCGATGTCGTAGGAGTTGGCCGTGGTGAGCCTGAAGGGCACCGGCATCACCAGGGTGACATCCTTCTTCTGGTCCGCGAGGAACTCGGCGGTCACGAGCCCCTTCATGTAGTTCTGCTTGTCCGAGATGACGACACGCCCTCCGGTCTCGACCTTCCCCTCCAGGACGTCTTCGGCCGTGACGACGTGGGCCCCCGGCTCGATCCGGATGGCTGCGCACGGCCCGACCACGTCCGGAGCCGGATCGGTGACCGTTGTCCCCCCCGTGGCGACGATGACCGCGTCCGGATGTTCCCGGAGCACTCGCTCGGCGGTGACCTCCGTGTTCAGGAAGACCGGGATGCCGAGCCGCTCCACCTCGTGTTTGAGATAGCGCACGGCCTGGCCCAGCTCCTGACGGCTCGCGACCCTGGCCGGAATGAGGATCGCGCCCCCTAGCTCAGCGCTCTTCTCGTAGAGAGACACGTCGTGCCCTCTCTGTTCGGCCACGACTGCCGCCTTCATCCCGGCGCACCCGCCGCCCACGACCATGACCTTCTTCCGCTGCTTGGCCGGGGTGATCCGGAAAGTCCTTTCGCGGCCCGCCTCCGGGTTCTGCGTGCAGGTGATCGATTCGCGGCGCTCCCAATTGCCCCAGCAGCCCTGGTTGCAGGCGATGCAAAGGCGCACGTCATCGAGGCGGCCTTCCCTGGCCTTGTTGGGCATCTCCGGATCGCAGATGAGCGCTCGGGTCATCGCCACCATGTCGGCCTCGTTGTTCTTGATGATGTCGTTGGCCGTGACCGGGTCATTGATCCGGATTCCGGTGAATACCGGCAGGTCGATGATCTGCTTGAACTCGGCCGCGCAGTACACGAAGGGCCGGGGCGGCACCATCATGGGAGAGACGGCGAGGACTCCGGTCACCGTCACATTCAGGTAGTCGATAAGGCCGCTCTGCGCCCAGATGGACACGACCTGCTTCATGTCTTCCAGCGTGTAGCCCTCCGGGATGAACTCGTCGGCGGATGCCCGCACCCCGAGCACCATCTCTTCTCCGATTGCCTTGCGCACGGCCGCGATGACCTCCATCCCGAACCGCATCCGGTTCTCGAGGCTTCCGCCGTAGCGGTCCTTGCGGATGTTCGTCGAAGGGGAGAGAAACTGCTGCTGGAGATAGCCGTGGCAGAAGTTGAGCTCGACCCCGTCGTAACCGGCCTCCCGGGCCTTGAGCGCCAGCTCGACGAACCTCTGGACCTCCTCCTGGATCATCCGTTCGTCCAGGATCACCGGGGGCTCGCCGATGAACTTCGACGGCATGTCGGAGCAGGAGACGCACGGGGTATTCGTGTAGTAGGAGCAGCTGTAATTGCCGCCGTGCCAGAGCTGGAGGAAGATCCTGGTTCCGTGGGGGCGGACGGCCTCCACGATCTTCTTGAGCCAGGGCCTGACTTCGTCCTTCCACCCCTGCACGATGGCTCTTTCATGGAACTGCGCGTGCGGGGAAACGGTCGTCCCCTCCTGAACGATGAGACCCGCGCCGCCCCTCGCCCTCGCCTCATAGTATCGGACGTGACGGTCGGTCGGTAGGCCCTTCTCCCCGAGGGCCGTCGCATGGGCGGAGGAGTAGATGCGGTTGCGGAAGGTCACATTGCGTATGCGAAGGGGAGAGAAGAGGTGTGTCAGCTCTGTCATGATCGGCTCCTTCTTGGTTGCCCCCCAAGGCGTTGATGATTGGATCGCTCCGCGCCTGTGGACATCGTCCTGAGGTGTCAGGTGGCGGCCCTAAAATCCGATACCTCAAACCTGATACTCCTCCTACTTTGTGCCCGGGCGTGCGAGGGCTCCCATGGCGTCGCGCATCTCGCGGGGCACAGACTTGAACGTGCAACGCTGGGATTTGCCCACTCCAGCGCCCCGCCAGAGGTCCACGAGCGTCTCGGCCGTCTTGAGCGCAGCGTGGGTCACGTCCAGCACCGGCACGCCGGTGCTCGGGACCTCCCGGTATCCGAGCATGGAGACGGCCGGGCTCAGGGCACAGCAGACCGGCAGGATCACTTCCGCGCCGTCGGCCACGCAGGCCCGGCACAGCCGGTCGAACTGGGGCTGGATGATCGCGGGGTTCATCATCATCTCGAACAGGAAGCTCACCCAGTTCTCGCCCATCCGGAACACGCGCACCGGCCGGGCTGTCCGCAGGTCCATGCCGTAGCCGCGGATGTTGCGGTCGCAAAAGGCCAAGTTCTCGTCGAGGGCCGTGATCATCCCGAACCGGCCTCCAAGCGTGCAGGCCAGGAGCATGGCCGACTCGGTGGGCGCGACGACCGGGATGTCCACGGCCTGGCGGGCCGCGCACAGGGCCGGGTCATTCGCGCAACCGATGATCACCGCATCGTATCCCTGTCGCTCCGCCTCGATCACTCCTTCGACGAGCCAAACGTTGTTGAGCATCTCGTGATAGGGGGTCTGTACCAGGTAGGCGGAGTGGCGGACGTAGTGGAAGTCGATCTCGGTATCCGGCCGGGCGACCCTCCTCAGGTTCTCCAGGACCCTGGTGCTGGCGTCCTCGATGAGGACGGGCGTTCTCAACCCGATCTCTCGCTCCATCTGATCCTGGGGCGGAAAGATGTGCTGCCACCAGATGCGCATGCCCATGCGACACCTCTTGTATCTGCGCTGCCGTGTCCCTCAGATCTCGGGGCGATCTTCTGGCCCTCGTAGATGGCGTCGATGCAGCCCCTGTGGGAGAGGGCCTTGCCGTTCTTGTAGGTGACGAACGGCTAGAGATTCAATGCCGCCTGGTGTCCGTCGTAAATGGCGTTGATCAGCCGTCGCGGCGCGAGAGCATCTCCGATTCGGTGAATCTCTGGGACTTTATCCTTCAACTCGTAATAGAGTTTATTGTTCGGCAGGCGCCAGTAGGACAGGACCAGCGTGTCCGCTTCGAGCTCCTTTTCCTCTTCGGTATAGACATCCTTGAGCACTATCTTGCCGCGAAACGCCTTTTTCACTACGTGATCAGCAATCCGTGTTACCTTCTTCTTTTTCAGATTCAGGATCTGCACCCCCAGGGTGCCGATATCTCCTGTATATGGATTGGGTCTTCCGTATCTGAATTCGGTGGGCATGACGAGTGTCACTTCTTTGCCACGGTCCGCCAGGAATTCCGCTGTGATCATCCCTTTCAGGTAATTCTGCTGATCCGCGATAACGATTCTTCTCCCGGTCTCCGCCTTTCCGTCCAAGACATCCTCGGCCGTCACCACGTCCGCACCAGGGGCAATCTCGATCGGTGCATACTGACCCACAACTTCCGGCGTCGGGTCCTCGATGGTGAGCCCGCCGGTGGCAATAATCACAACATCCGGACCGGCTTTGACGATCATATCTGCTGTCGCTTCAGTACCCTTGTGAACCGGAATCCCCAATCTATCGATTTCATGGCTCAGAAAACGAACGACTTGCGATAGTTCCTGCCTTCCCGGTCCCTTCGAGGATATCAGAACCGCTCCACCCAGTTCGTCTCCTTTCTCATATAATACGACTTCATGCCCCCTCTCCCTGGCTGATACAGCCGCCTTCATGCCTGCGCAACCGCCTCCCACCACCACCACCTTCTTGGGGGTACTGGTTCTTGTAATCTTGAATTCCGCTTCCCGGCCCGCTTCAGGGTTTTGCATGCACGTGATCGACTCTTGCATATCTACGAGCCGCTCCCAGCACCCTTCGTTGCATGCGACGCATTGCCGGATATCGTCCAGGCGACCTTCTCTTGCCTTGTTGGCCATCTCCGGATCACAGAGTTGCGCCCGGGTCATGACCACCATGTCGGCCTCGTTGTTCTTTATGATTTCGTTGGCGATTACGGGGTCATTGATGCGGATCGCGGCAAAGACCGGTAGATCGATGACCTGTTTGACCTCGGCAGCGCAGTAGACAAACGGCCGCTGGGGAACCATCATTGGAGGAAGTGCATATATGAATGACATGGTGGAGGCCACTGTGACACTGACATAGTCGATTTTTCCCGTAGCCTCCCATTTCCGGACGAATTCCTTTCCGTCATCCAGCGTATAGCCGCCGCCCTGAAGAAGCTCATCCGCCGACATCCGAAGCCCTACCACAAAGTCACGCCCTACGGCTGCCCGTACTCGATCGATGATCTGCATACCAAAGCGCATTCGATTCCCCGGACTCCCCCCGTATTCATCGGTGCGGACATTGCAGTACGGAGAAAGAAATTGTTGATGCAGGTAACCGTGGCCAAAGTGCAATTCGACACCGTCATAACCTGCCGCCTTGACACGTAGCGCCGTACCAACAAATCCCTGAATAACGCGCTCAATACCTTCCGCATCAAGGGCATCCGGCACCTCTCCCTGTCCTGCAGTGGGCACATTGGAGGCGGATTCGATATGGGCCCACGTGTGATAGGAGCTCATGACACTCCCGCCATGGGCGATCTGGCAGAAGATCTTGGCACCGTGGTCATGCACCGCTTTTCCGATCCGTTTCATGGGCGGAATGATTCCATCATGGGACCCGTCGCAAAAGACCTTTGGATTATGAAGCGTCAATGGGTCCACCCCGATTGCCTCCTGAATGATGAGGCCTGCTCCGCCCTTTGCTCTGGCTTCGTAATAGTTGAGGTGACGCTCGGATGGCAGTCCGTTTTTGACGAATCCGGTGATATGTGCAGACGCGAGAATGCGGTTTCTCACCGTAACGTTTCCAATCTTCAACGGTGAAAACAGATGCGATAATTCGGTCATGCCTAATTCCTCCTGACGCTTGGTTCCTACGCTCCCAAATTCCTTTTCCAACAAATATGCATGCCAATAGGGCTCAACTCGACTTACACTATTTATCTATACAAGCGACTATACTGCACTTAATCTCTGGGACTCTTTCTCTCATTACAAGGTAGCTCTTGCAACCTATAGAAATCTCGAATTCATTTTGCCACTTAAGCGCATCCGCAAGCTCAAC
Source organism: bacterium (assembly GCA_040756235.1). Classification (GTDB taxonomy): domain Bacteria; phylum Desulfobacterota; class DSWW01; order DSWW01; family DSWW01; genus JBFLZG01. The sequence continues at coordinate 5,894 of JBFLZG010000010.1, forward strand.
GATGCTCTGAGTCTTGTTATTCATCAAATTCAGATCGGTCCTCACATAGGAAATCTTTTTTGAATGATCGTCCCAGGCACGATATTCATAACACTCGATATCGAACGATTCCTGAGCCGCGGCATTCATTCCGATCAAAGTGGAATCATCGTGTACGACCAGCATCCTCTCTTTGCTCTTATAGATCGAATCATTCAACATGTATTCGATTTTGGCGTGAGGGGCAACGACGCCCTTGTACTGTTCCTCCACATAGACGGGAAAGTCGTATGCGAATACCCATTGCCCGTAGAGGTCAACACAAGGAAACGGAGACCATATTCCCACTCTTCCAGGATTATTTACGGGACCCACAATTGCATACCAATCCCACCGAGTGATTCCTGACGAATAGAGTTGCGAGAGGTCTAGCTTCTCGGGAAGAGTATCAGCAATGGGGCTATATTCGACCCATCCGGCGCATACGGATTCTGTCGTAAAAAACCAGAATTCGTCGCAATAGTTGAGAGCATTGAACACATCTCTGAACTTTGGCTTGGCATTTTCCAGAAGCTTCAACTCCCTCTTTATCCTGCTATTCACGGGGATAGCACCGCTAGCGCCGAGGATCCATCTCTTTTCCTCCTCTATCAAGAAGTACCCATCCCCATGTCTCTTATATCTGTTGTCCATCCCATCTAGGGACAAATCATACAACTGCGGATACGAGTAAAGAGCTTCCACGAAGTAGGCAGCCTTTTCCGTTTCACGCGTGAATTTCTTGCAGTTTTCTGACAGTGTGGATGCATAGATACTCAATTCCCTCCTAACAGTGTCCCTCATAGGGAGATCCCTTTCTTTGCTGAGAAGCGCCAGCCCGATAACTGGCTGAGATTTGGACTGGAAGCCTCTCCGTACAATGGAATCTTACCCCCGCAGCGCGTCATCTGGATCCTCGGTAGACGGTGTCAGCTTCCCTCCGCCAGGCGAACGGGTCGCCGGACTGCCCCTCACTTGCAGAACTGTTGAAAGCCCCCGAGACTGTAATGATTCAAATCATCCTTTGTATTCTGGCAGACTGGGCCGCCCTCGTGCAGGAACTCGAACACCGTTGCATGCTGGGCACGCTCGTCCACCATGACACCGCTAGGCCATAGGCTGGACCGGTACTTCTTATCCGTGCTTTCGCCCATGCCCCAAACGTTGAACGCTACTTTCCACTGCTCGCCCGCGCGGTTGAGTGTTTGCTTGTAGTACCCCACGAAAACCTCCCTATCGACCCACACGATCTGCTTCCCATAGTTGTACCACTTGTCCGTGGACGAGCACTCGACCACATACACAGGTCGCTTGACGAAGATGACGTTCAGCGGTGTCCAGGGGAGACCGGTGTATTCCTTTTCGTTGTAGCCCCACCGGACCACCGGGGCAGCGGTTTCGGCGCACCACTCGCCATCTGCGTTTTTTGTTTGAGGGTACGGGTTCGGGCCCATGAATGCTCCGAGGATCTCCGCTGTCCGGAGCAGCTTGAACTCAAAAGCCGGAATCTTTCCATCGTAGTTCGTGTAGCCGGAATCGTCCTGGCTGTAGTCTGATCCAAAGAGCGCATCCGAGCGGTTGGCCGGGCTCATGCGCCGCACCCTTCGGATGGCAGGGACGTAGGCGAAGTTCGAGTCAGGTTTCTTCCCGAAATACCGCAACATCATCACCGCGGATCCCGCGAGATCAAAGGGTCTGACCACCCTGATGATATTCAGTTGCTCATAGTCGCTGGGGTTGGGAATGTTCTTCGCCTCGGGGTATCCGGTCATCGACGCAACCTTGAAGTACAATTCAAGCTCCCGTTCCTGACCAGAGCTATCGAGAAAGTGCGCGATCATGGACGGCGTGCGGACATTGCCCGGAATCAGTCTCGAGTACATGCCGTTGTACATGATCTTGGTGGCGGCATCGGGGTCCGCAGGGTCGATCGCAGGAAAGGGGTGCCCGACGACCCCGCGAGCCAAATCCCCGGTCTTCTTCTCCACCAGCTCCCTGCTCTCGTTTATGTCGTAGAGCCCGTCATTGACTCTCCTGGCTTCGACCGCGTACTCGGGAACGGCATCGGCAAAGTTGTACTCGAGCTTGCCCATGGTCAAGGTAAAGCGCCCTCCCCTGATCCACGCGAGCACCTGGTCCGGAACCAATCCCTCAGCCTCTTGCCAGTTCTCCTGATTGATAACTTCCGCAGGCGCCAGGCCATCAGCTGAGAGGCTGTAGCCGCTGGTCAGGATGTGCACGATGGCCGAAACCCACAATGCGATTGCCAACCTTGGTCCCATCATGGTCTCTCCTCAATCGACCTGTTGTCCTTGGATGACCTTCACCAGCCGCTATGGATTTATGCAGGGGGGAAGTCCCGCATGCCTATGCCAACTCCTTGAACCTGGAGTTTGTACTTGGAGGAATCCGACTTCATGAAGATGTTGACGATCTCCAACGGTTCGCCAGAGGCGAACCAAATGCGGCTCTGCAAGAGAAGGACAGGGGCGAAAACATCCGAGCTCAAGGCCTCCGCTACGTCCGGTTCTGCGGACACGCTCTGCAGATAGGTCTCGTTCTCCCCGATCTGCAAGCCCATCTCTTTCTGCAGGATCCTTTGAAGAGATCGCTCGGATAGCTTCCTGACAGTAAGGTGTCTGGCGATTTCGGGCCGGCAGAAGTTCTCAAAGAAGCAAATGGGATTCCCCTCGACAAAGCGGACCCTCCGAATGACGTAGACCGGCTCCTTACCATCCATGCCGAAAAAACTCTCGAGATCCCGCGCGATGCGTGTCTCCCGAATCTGCTTCTTCTCTATCCCCAGAACTTTGACCTTGTACTTCTCCCAATCCTCAACAAAGCCCTGCACATCTCCGGTGAAGACAACCTGCTTCCTCAGAGGGACATGCTCGGCCACATAGACGCCCTCCCCCCGCTTTGTGGACAAAAGCCGCTCGGCCTTGAGATTCGCCAATACCGTGCGAATTGTAATGTGGCTAACGCGGAAGTGTGCAGAAAGCTCTTTAATTGTGGGGAGTCGCTCGCCGTGCGCAAGTTGTCCCGTGAGAATCTTCTGCCTGAGGATAGATTCGATGTAGACGTGATACGGGATCTTCGTGCTGTTGTTGGCCATCCAATCCTCCTATGCAGGTGTGCATATATTCATGCATAGTTTCCTGCCGGATACCACACCTCGCCTTTTGTTGTCAAGAAAATTTCCAAGAAAATCTTCAAAAATTTTCCAGACCCAAAAAACTTGCGTCGCGAAGCCAAAAGGCGACCGCCGGGGCGATCTTTAGGAGGTTCCAATGCGAGATCCGGGCGTCCTCCTCGGCATTGGATCACAGGGAGGGGCCGAGACTGTCCAGGCCTTGCAGAACGCAAGGCAGGCGCTGTCGACCAACGGCGTGACTCTCATCGCGGCCCTCCCCGATTGTCACGATCCCGGCGGAACTCTCCAAGCTCTTCAAGGTCGTCCCGTTCGAACTCCCCACCCGGGAGGGACTGCGAGAGGTCTTCGTCGAGATCGCCGCAGCCGCAAACCTTGGGGAGCAGCAACTCTCTCTCCCCGCCTTTACACGAAATCCGTGCTACACCAAAATATTGCAGGGAGTAACCACGGAAGATGGCAGGAGAGAAAACATGAAGAATGTCACGATAACCCTCGAAGAAGAGGTCGCACGGTGAGCGCGAATCCGGGCCGCCGAGCGGGAAACCAGCGTCTCACGGCTTGTAGGAGAGATGCTCCGGGAAGAAATGCTCGAGGAAGAGAGCTACCAGACGGCGATGCACCAATACCTTTCCCGGGCTCCTCGCTGGCTCAAGAGCCCTGGCGCAAAATACCCCAAGCGGAAGGACCTTCATGAGCGAAAGCGTGTTCGTTGACACGAACGTCCTGGTCTACGCTCAGCTCGTATATCTCCAACCGCTTGAACCTGGCCGTATCCATGGCTAATTTCTTCACGGCCAGGCGCCCAATGGCAAGACTCCCTATGGCCAAAGCTCCGACTGCCAGGGCACTCAGGCTCGCGACCGCCAGGGCCGTTGCCGCCCTGGCAAATACCATCTGAGACTCTGCCCTTGGATAGATCAGCTCATCCCTCTTTCGAGCCATCTTCGAAATCCTCCTGATCCTGGGCATTACCTTGTCTCATGACCTCTAACGGTCACCGCACGAGTTGTGCCACTGCCCCACGATCGCAAGCGGGCGCGTCGGTCTCAGGGGAGGAGAAGCCAACCCTACCCAAAAAACCACTGAAAGCATCTAGTTTAGTGGAGCGGTAAGATGAAGGCTTTGCAGCACTTCCCAGCCTTCCAGGAGGCCAGCATCAACCGCGAGGAGCATGGCAGGATGTCACTTGCAGGCTTGTTGCGGGCGGCAACGAAAAGCGGCTCTTTGGTTGGAAATGGGGCTGGAAAATGCCCAAGGCGAGATGAAAAATAAGCTTAGCTTACCTCTATAACCTTTTGATTTGAATTGGAGGGCGATGCGGGGGTCGAACCCGCGACCTTTGGCTCCGGAGGCCAACGCTCTATCCACTGAGCTAATCGCCCGCACGCGCGAATGGAAGGGCACGATTCGAGGCCGCCCACCCGTGCTCGAAGCTCTTTTTATAGCACCTTTGAGGGGCCCTTTCAAATGGGCTGCGGCTGAAAGGGCGGCCCCGGAGCGGGCCCGCCCCGGAGCGCCAGGGAGGAGCCTGACCCCGTTGTGCGGCCGCCGGCCGGCGTGTTAGTCTAGTATCAGCATGAATAACCTGATTAGATCTTGAGGTTCGAGCTCGATGAGCGACGTCTCCGAAAAACGCACCAAGAGGCTACGGCTGCTGCTGGAAAGCGCGGTGCTGCTGGCGCGGGCCGAGGACATCCGCCGGATCCTGATTCTCGTGCGCGAGACCCTGGAGAACAGATGCCTGGACCGGGAATCACTGCCGAGCAAACCTTCGATCCTGTGGGCCCTGGACTCGAGAATCCAGAACTACGAACCGCCGGCTGGTCAGGACTGTTTCTATCTGCACCTGCCGGACACGATGCCGCTGGAAGCGCTGGAGCTATGCCTGCAAACGGCCGTTAAGCTGGAGCGGGTCAAGATGGGAGAGAGGATCCTCTGCCTCTTCCCTCTGGCGAACCCCTTCGAGATCGATTCCATGACCAGCATCCAGCTCAGGGAAAAAGCCGGTTATATCTCTCTGCAGAAGCTGGCGAAGCTGGCAGACTCCATCCCGGTTCCGGTGCTCCAGTCCGTGCTGACCGTTGCCATGGAGGTGGCCCGGGAAGGCCGGGAGGGCAGTTCCGTCGGGGCGCTGTTCGTGGTCGGGGACTCGCAGAAGGTCCTGGAGGCTTCCAAGGCCATGATCATGAACCCGTTCCACGGTTACCCCGAGGACCAGCGCAGGATCACGGACCCGTCGCTCATCGAAACCGTCAAGGAGATCTGCCAGATCGACGGAGGCTTCATCATCCGCAGCGACGGCGTGATCCTGTCCGCGGGCCGCTACATCGACACGACCGCCAAGGGAGTGCAGGTGCCCAGAGGGCTGGGAGCGCGGCACATGGCGGCGGCCGCGATCTCCAAGTCGACCGACGCCATCGCGGTCGCGGTCTCCGCTTCCACCCGCACCGTGCGCGTCTTCCGCAAAGGCAAGATCGTGCTGGAAACCAAGCCGCTGCGCGGGCTGTGGATCTGACCGGCTTCAGGCGGACGTCTCAACCGTCCTCCTGCGATTCGGCGGGAGAGGGACGGGCGTCCTCCCGGTCGTCCTGGTCCTCCTGGACCAGCTCTTCCCATCTCCGGTAGCGGTCCTTGAGCCGCCCTCTCAGCTCCTCGACGCGCTCGTGCAGGTCCCGCAAGCGCAGGTAGTGGGTGGCCACGGCCGGGCTGGCCATCTCCAGCTCCAGAGAACCGATTTCGCGCTCCAGCTCTTCGAGCTCGGCTTCGATCGCCCGGATCTCCCGCTTGCGCTTCTGCTGCTTTCTCTGGAGCGCCTTCTGGGCTTCCTTCTGCTGGATCCGTTCCTGCTTGGCCTCCCTTCGCTCCCCATCCGGAGCGCCCGCCGGGCGGCTCACCGGCTCGCCCTCGGTCAGGAGCACCAGCCTGCCGGACCCTCGCTCGCGCGCAAGCAGGTAGTCCTCGTACGTTCCATGAAAGCTCCACACGTGACCTTCCCGGATCTCGATGATGCGGGTGGCGACCTCCTGGATGAAGTAGCGGTCGTGGCTCACGAACAGGAGCGTTCCGCCGTAGGCCCGCAGCGCATCCACGAGGGCCTGCCGGCTCTTCAGGTCCAGGTGGTTCGTCGGCTCGTCCAGCAGCAGGAGGTGATGGCGCCTGAGCATCAGGGCGGCGAGCGCCAGCCGTGCTCGTTCGCCTCCGCTCAGGACCGACCGGGGCTTGAACACGTCCTCTCCGCGGAACAGGAAGGCCCCGAGAAAGGTGCGCAGTCTCTCCGCGGTCTCGTTGGGGACCAGGGCGTGCAAGGTCTCCAGAACGGTCTGATGGTCCTGCAGGCCATGATACGGGTCCTGCAGATACCAGCCGGTCGAGACCTTTTCCTCCACGAAAAGCACGCCGCGATCAAAGGCCTCCTGACCTGCCAGAATCCTCAGGAGCGTGGACTTGCCGGCGCCGTTGGGCCCGAGCACGGCGATGCGCTCGAGTCTTTCCACGGCCAGGGTCAAGCCCGCAAAAAGCCTCTTTCCCGGGTACGACTTGTCCAGCCCCAGAACCTCCAGGATCTTTCGGGGGGTGCGGCCCGGGGTCGGGAAGCGCAGCCGGACGGCGGTCTCCTTGCGCACCGCCTCCCTCACCTCCAACTTCTCCAGTTGCCGTATCCGGCTCTGGACCTGCCGGGCCCGGTCCTTGCGCACCCGGTTTTTCGCAATGAAGGACTCGACGCGCCGGATCTGGTCCTGCTGCTGCAGGTAGAGCTCTTCGGCCTTCTCTTCTCTCTTCTCTTTTTCCGTTATGTATTTAGAATAGTTACCAGCATATACTTCAAGTTTTTTATTACGTACTTCGACGACCTTTTCGGCCAGCAGGTCCAACAGATGGCGATCGTGGGAGACGAGCACGAAGCCGGCCTTCTGCTCCCGCAGGTAGCCTTCCAGCCAGTTCTTTGCTTCCAGGTCGAGATGAGCGGTCGGCTCGTCCAGCAGCATCAGGTCGGGCTCTCGCGCCAGGATCTTGGCCAGCCCGACGCGCATCTGCCAACCTGCCGAGTACTCTTCAACGGGCCTCTCATACTCCTCGGCCCCGAATCCCAGCCCGGAGAGGATCCTCTTCAGCCGGGCCTCCTGGGCGTATCCTTCCCCGTGCAGATACGAGGTCTCGATCTCCCCGTACTGCTCGAGGCTCTTTGCGTATTCGGGGTGCTCGGGCGTGAGGCTCGAGATCTTATGCAGAAGGACCGTGCGCCGTTCCTGTGCCTCGACCCACTCCGGGAGCGCGGTGAGGATCTCCTCCCACAGGGTCTGCCCCTGGTACGACAGCCCGCTCTGGGGCAGGTAGCCGACGAGCATGTCCTTTTGCCGATGGACCCGCCCGCTCGTGGGCTCGAGCATGCCGGAAGCGATCTTGAGAAGGGTGCTCTTTCCGGACCCGTTCTCCCCGATCAGGGCGATCCGATCGTCCGGCTTCACGGTCAGGCTGGCGCCTTCCAGGATCGGTTTCCCGTCGAAGCTCATCGAGATGTCGTCGAGTGAGAGCAAAGCCGAACCTCCCTGACCTTCAAGAAATAGCACAGGGCCATGGGGTGTGTACATGAGCGCAGCCGGCTCGGCGAGCCGGCTGCGCCAGCGGTTGCACCTCTTCATTCCTTCTCCCCTCGCCGAGGGGAGAAGGCCAGGATGAGGGGTGCATCTGCTCTCGTTTCCCCCTCACCCTGTCCCCCCGGGTGCGGGGGAGAGGGTAATCCTTAACCAGGAGTTGCCGCCGTCCTCGCGCTCTGTAGAATGGAGCTTGTCTCAAAGGTCGCAGGTGAGATGCATTCTGCTTTCACCTTTCGCCTTGGACCTTTTTGCCGCGATGGCCAAGACGCCGGAACTCTACCTGGATACCTGCCCATCTCCCCTGGGGCCGATCTGGTTCGCCTCGGACGCGCTGGGGCTCGTTCGGGTCCTGATCGGGAGCCGGACGAACCTGGAGAGTCAATTGCTCCGACGATTCGGTCCGGGAGACCTCCGCGCGGGCGGAGACCACAATCGGACGTTCAGGAGAGAGCTTGGGGAGTACTTTTCCGGGAACCTGAGAGAGTTCGAGACTCCTCGCCACGCTTCCGGCACGGCCTTCCAGGAACGCGTCTGGGCCCTGGTCTGCCGGATCCCCTATGGCGCGACGAAGACCTACGGCGAGATCGCGCGCGAGCTCGGCGGCCCGCGGGCCGCGCGCGCGGTGGGACACGCGAACGGGCGCAACCCCCTGCCGATCCTCATCCCCTGTCACCGCCTGGTGGCGGCCGACGGCGGCCTCCGCGGCTACTGCGGCGGGGTCGACAAGAAAAGGTGGCTTCTCCGATGGGAGCAGAACCCGACATCATCGTAAGATACGTGAAGGTGGTGCCGCGCCACATCGTATTGCTCAAGTCCCTCCTGGAGGGCTACGAGGGACTGGTGGTCGTGCGCACCCAGGACCCGAGGGAAGGAATCGTCCAGCTCCTGATCAGCCCGGACTTCGGCGAGGACATGGAAGAGATCCTGCGGGACCTTTCCCGGCACATGCGCATACAGCCTATTCCTGCCCCTGAGACTTCCACAGGGGATCGTTCTCCCTGGTGACCAACGAGGACTCGAGCATCCGCTCCGGCAGCCGCTCCTGCCAGCGCGGCCGGTCCTCCTGGGCGCCGATGATCCGTCCTTTCGGAATGACCACGATGCCGGAGTCGGTGACGAAGAAGCGCTTGCGGTCCTCTGCCAGGTCGTAGCCGATCCGTGTGCCGGGCAGGATATCGACGTACTTGTCGATGATGGCCCTGCGGATGCGGGCATAGCGGCCGACGTTGACCGATTCCATGAGGACCGACTCCTCGACCAGCGCAAAGCTGTTGATGCGGACCTGCGCCGAGAGGACCGAACGAGAGACCTTCCCCCCGCTGATGATGCAGCCGCTCGAGATCACGGAGTCCAGCGCCTGGCCGCGGCGGGCGTTCTCGCCCTCGTCGGCAAAGACCATCTTCACCGGCGGGAACTGGGGCTGGTAGGTGCGCACCGGCCAGCGCTTGTCGTAGAGGTTGAAATGAGGGGTGACCGCCACCAGGTCCAGGTTGGCCTCGTAGTAGGCTTCGAGCGTCCCGATGTCCCTCCAGTACGGAGGCTCGGTCAGGTTCTCGTCCACGAACGGGTATGCGAACAGCCGCCTTCTGCCCGCGGCCTGAGGCAGGATGTCGCGGCCGAAGTCGTGGCGGCTCCCTTCCTCGACCGCCTCCGGAATCAGCTCCTCGAACAGCGTGGCCGTGTTGAAGATGTAGATCCCCATGGAGGCGTAGATCTTGTCCGGCGACCCCGGAATGGTCCTGGGCTCGACCGGCTTCTCCTCGAAACCGACGATGCGGTTGTCCCAGTCCACGTCCAGGACCCCGAGCTGGGTGCTCTGGCTCCTGGGCATCTTGACCACGCCCACCGTGACCTCGGCCTTCCGCTCGATGTGGAACCGGAGCATCTTCGAATAATCCATCTTGTAGATGTGGTCTCCCGCCAGGATCAGGACGTATTCCGGGTCCTCCCTCTCGATCGTGTAGAAGTTCTGGTAGATGGCGTCCGCGGTGCCCCGGTACCAGTACTCACCGACCCGTTGCTGGGCCGGGATGACATCGATGTATTCGTCCAGCTCGCTGTTGAAGATGTTCCATCCCATCTTGATGTGCCGGGCCAGGGAGACCGACTTGTACTGGGTCAGGATGTTGATCCTGCGGATACCGGAGTTGATGCAGTTGGAGAGGGTGAAATCGATGATGCGATAGATGCCGCCGAACGGCACCGCGGGCTTGGCCCTGTCCCGGGTCAGCGGATACAGCCGTTCCCCCTTGCCGCCCGCCATGACGAAGGTGGAAAGCTTTCTCAGGATTTCGAACATCGAACCCTCCCGGATCGCCCGGCCTCTCAGGCCCAGACGACCAGCCCCATGTCGGCGGGATGCACCAGCAGAGGATGCCTGGGCAGGATGCGGATCAGAAATCCCAGCTTGCCCGTCTCCCGACAGGGCAGCATGCCCCTGTACACGTATCCGTCCTCCCGTCGCGCGCCGTCATGGACCATCGGCTCCAATTGGCGCTTGGAGAGATCTCCCTTGGCGTCCAGGAACCCGCAGTAGAGATCTACCCGCAGATCCTCGGGTCGCAGGTTGCCCATGGAGACCCTCGCCTCGACCTCGATGTTGGCGCCCACCTGGAAGTTACCGGACCCGTTCTGCAGATGGACGCCCCGCACCGCCAGATCCTTCCAGTTCTGGTACAGGTTCTTCTTCCATGCGGCGAACGCCTCGGCCGTTTTCCGCAGGTCGCGGTTCATCTCCCGGCACAGGTCGGCGGCATTGATGTAGAACTTCTCGACGTAGTCTTCCAGCATCCGGTGCGTGTTGAAAGCCGGACAGAGCTGACGCATGGAGGCCTTCATCATCTCGATCCACTTCCGCGGCGTCCCGTCCCGAGCCCGTTCGTAGAACAGCGGGACGACCTCCTTCTCGAGGAGCTCGTAGATCGTCCGGCTCTCCACCTCGTCCTGATAGTGCGGGTCCAGATACTGCTCGCCCGAGCCGATCGCCCACCCGCGGCTGGGCGCATAGCCCTCCACCCACCAGCCGTCCAGAATGCTCATGTGGAGAGCGCCGTTGGCCACCGCCTTCATGCCGCTCGTCCCGCAAGCCTCGAGCGGCCGCCGCGGCATGTTCAGCCACACGTCGGCTCCCTGGACCATGTAGCGGGCCACGTTGATGTCGTAGTCCTCGATGAAGACGATGCGGTACCGGAACCGGTCCTGCCGTGCATAGTGGACGATGTTCTTGATGATTGCCTTGCCTTCCATGTCCTGCGGGTGGGCCTTGCCGGCGAATATGAGCTGTACCGGCCTCCCCGGAGTGTTGAGGATCTTCGCCAGGCGGTCGGGGTCCCTGAGGACCAGATCGGCTCTCTTGTAGCTCGCGAATCGACGCGAGCAGCAGATGGTCAGGGCCTCGGGGTCCAGCACGTCCTCCGCGTCCCGGATCTCGGAAGGCAACGCCCCGCGCCGCACCAGCTGTTCCCGGAGCCTTCTCCTGGCGAAGTTGATCAGCCTCTCTCTTCGGCGCTCGTGCGTTCTCCAGAGCTCCGTGTCGGGAATGCGCTCGATCCTCTCCCACACCTTCTGGTTGTCTGCCTCCTCGATCCAGCGCGGGCCCATATAGCGCGTGTACAGGTCGGACATTTCCTTGGAGAGATAGCTGGGCACGTGCACGCCGTTGGTCACGGAAGTGATCGGCACGTCCTGATTCGAGAAGCCCGGCCAGATCCCCTGCCAGAGATCGCGCGAGACGGCCCTGTGGAGCTTGCTCACGCCGTTTCGATAGTTCGAGAGCCGGATGGCCAGGATGGTCATACAGAAAGGTTCCTGCTCGTTGTGGGGGTCCTTCCTGCCCAGGCCGAGCAGCTGCGAAAGCGATATGCCGACGCTTTCCGCGTATCTCCTGAAGAACTTGGCGACCAGCCCCGGGTCGAAGTAGTCGTTGCCGGCAGGGACGGGGGTGTGGGTCGTGAAGACGGCGTTGGACTTGACCACCTCCAGGGCCGCGTCGAAAGGCAACCCTTCCTTGCGCATGATGCTGCGGATCCTGGCCAGGCCGGCAAAAGCCGAATGGCCCTCGTTCATGTGGAAGACCGTAGGCTCGATCCCGAGGGTCTCCAGGGCCGCGACCCCGCCCATGCCGAGCAGCACCTCCTGACGGATGCGCATCTCGCGGTCGCCCCCGTAGAGCAGGCTGCTCACCTCGCGGTCTTCAGGCCCGTTGGAGTCGACGTTGCTCGTGAGCAGATAGAGCGGCACCCGTCCCACCTGCACCCTCCAGATCTCCACCTGGATGTTGCGATCTCCCATCTCGAGCGTGAACCCGACGGGCTTGCCCTCTCCGTCCCGTTCCACACTCAGGGGCATGTTCTGATAATCGTTGACGGTGTAGTACTCCTGCTGCCAGCCTTCCACGTTCAGGTACTGCCCGAAGTATCCCTTCTGGTACAGGATGCCGACCCCCACGAGCGGGACGTTCAGATTGCTCGCGGACTTGAGGTGATCCCCCGAAAGCACGCCGAGGCCTCCCGAGTAGAAGGGCAGGCATTCGGTCAACCCGTACTCGGCGCTCAGGTAGGCCACGCGGAAGGAGGGGTCGAGATGGTTCTCGAGATTGAAGGCATAGGGCGCCTTTCTTTGCAGGTAGTGGTCGAGGGACTCGACCACGTCTTCCATCTGAACGAGGAAGCTCTCGTTCTGGCTCAGCTCCTGCAGTCTCTCCTGCGAGAGCATCCCGAGCATGCGGACCGGGTTGTGGTAGGCTTCTTCCCAGAGATCCCGATCCAGTCTGCGCCAGAGCTCGATGGCCTTCTGGTTCCATGTGAACCAGAGGTTCCGCGCAAGCCGTTCCAGAGGCTTGAGGCGTTCCGGCAGCGCGGGTACGACGGTCACCGTGTGCCACTTTTGCTCCATGAAAAAATCCTTCCCCGCTCAGAGGCTTTCGAAAAAGAAAAACTCCTGATGCTGCGGCTTCGCCCTCGAGGGAGGTGCGGCCTCTCGGTTGTCCGTTCCGGTCGTCAGCCGGAACAGGAGCGTATCCAACGGTCGGTTTGACGCTCCACGTCTCGATCTATCCTGATACCCTTGCAGCCAAGGGTCAAGGCGCTGACCACGAGCTTGTCCTCGCTCCCCACGAGGACGCGCGCGCAAAGGTCCTCCTCGGCCCTCTCCCCAGGCCTCCAGGCTCCGCCGAAACTTCCCGGCGGCTCTTGAGGCTTCGAAAAATCCTCCTGGGAGGCTGGTGAGAAATGGCCAGATGCAAGGCGCGCGAAATCCTGAGGAATGAGGCGTGCATGAGGAGTCAGAGTGGACCCCGGCCTTCGCCGGGGCAGGCTCCCCCGCCTCCATGCCGCGCCATGAGCGCAACGCCGCAGATGGCCGTTTATCGACAGTCTCCCCTGAGGTAGAGGAAGAACTCGCGATTGCCTTCGGGTCCCCGGAGGCAGGACTCTTCAATTCCGCAAAAGACGAGGCCTTGTGCCTTTGCATAGGACTCCATGTCCGCCAGCACGGCCTCGAGCAGCTGCGCATCCCTGACCACGCCTCCCTTGCCGACCCTGCCCTTCCCCACCTCGAATTGCGGCTTGATCAGACAGAGCAGCTCCGCCCGGGCCGCCAGGAAGGGCCGGACGCAGGGAATCACCTTCTTCAGGGAGATGAACGAGACGTCGACCGTGGCCAGATCGATGGGCTCCCGAATGCTCTCGGGCGCGAGATGGCGGACGTTGGTCCGCTCGAACAGCGTCACGCGAGGGTCTTGCCGCAGCTCCCAGGCGAGCTGGCCGTAGCCGACGTCGATCGCGTAGACCTTGATCGCTCCGTTCAAGAGCAGGCAGTGCGTGAACCCTCCGGTGGAGGCGCCCACGTCCATGGCGATCTTGCCCGCGGGCCGGACCCCGAAGGCGCGCAGGGCCCCCTCGAGCTTCACCCCGCCGCGGCTCACGTAAGGGTGATCGGGCCGGTCCAGGGTAACGGGCGCACCCGGGTCGATCAGAGAACCCGGTTTGTCGAGGCGACGGCCCGCCACCTGAACCCGGCCGGCGAGGATAAGCGATCTGGCCCGCTCCCGGCTCCCGGCCAAACCCGAATCGACCAGCCGCCTATCCAGTCTCACCTTCTCCTTCGGCATCATCCGTCTTCTGTTCGAACAGCTCCGGCTCTCCAGGCTGCGTCACGATGCCGCCTTCCGCGGACCGCATCAGGACCTCGATCCTCTTTTCCGCTTCTTCGAGGCCTCCGGTGCAGACCCGGATGAGGCGGACCCCTTCCTCAAAGAGCTGAAGCGACTCCTCCAGGTCCAGCTCACCGCTCTCCAGGCGCTGGACGATCTCTTCCAGGCTCTTCAGGGACCGCTCGAACGGCTCCTTGCCGCCTTCCCGGCTCCGGGGCTCTCCCTCTCCTTCTTTTCCCACTCCGACCTCCTGTAAAAGCATGGCTCGACGCTTCCCAAGGCTGTGTCATGATCCAATCAGGCCGTCATTCCCGCGAAAGCGGGGATCCCTCTGTACCGCGGGATCACCGCTCGCGGCCGCCTCCGGCGGCCTTGGCCATGGATGACATGAGCTCACCCGTCCTCTCCAGCAGGTCCTGCGGATCGACCCGCGCTCCGCCCAGGCGCACCCCCCAGTGAAGGTGCGCACCCGTGCCTCTTCCCGTGTGGCCTACCCAGCCCAGCACGTCGCCCTGCGACACCGTTGACCCTTCCTGGACGCCCACCCGGGAAAGGTGAAAGTACATCGTGTACAGACCGCCGCCGTGGTCCAGGAAAACGCATTTCCCCTCGAAGAAGTGGTCTCCCACGAGGGCCACTCTCCCCGCGTTGGCCGCCTCCACCGGCGTTCCTTCCGCAGCGCTGACGTCCAGGCCGCTGTGCATGCTGCGCGGCTCGCCGTTGATCCAGCGGCGCAACCCGAAGCCCGTCCCCCTTTCGCCTTTCACCGGTTCGATGAACGGACCCTTCCAGAAGACCTCCGGGCTCTCCAGGCGCCACAGCGAATCGACGCGGCTTCTCTCCCTTCGCACGCGCTCCAGGTCCTTGGCGCTCAAGTCCACCATGGAGCTGGGCAGCTTCAGATGCTGCTCGGCAAAATGAGCGGGCAGGACTTCCAGGCCGGCGGTCCGGACCGCTCCGGATCCTTCCGAGCTCTTCAGCTCGGCCGACCACTCGTACCTTCCGGGCTCCAACTGGGCGTCCAGACCGCACAAGGCGTGCCACTTCCCGGTCTCGCCCTCGAGGCGGAAGACCGGGACCGGTTTCGAGCGAAAGCGCATTCCGGTCACCGACCACCCATCCGGCGCCGTCACCATGAAATGGACGACCTGGCCCTGGAGCGGCCCCTCGGGGCTCCATGTCAGCACGGCCTGCGCCGGCGGCTCGCCGTCGGCGGCGCCCGCGGGGGCCGCCCACGCCAGCAGCCAGATCGCCAGGATGAGGAAGGCCGTCTCCATCGTCCCTTTCCCCGTGTGCATTCCGGGTAACCACTTCCATGAGTCAAGAGCCAATGCCGCAACTTGGGGACGTCGCTTCCCTTGACCTTTCACCTTTCTCCTTTCAACTTGTCCGCTGTCGCCCTCTCTCCGGGCTCGACCGATCTCACCGAGCAGGCCAGTTTGCCGCGTGCCAGGGTCACCTCGACGCGGCTCCCTTCGCCCACCCCCTCCACTCCTTTCAGGACCCTCCCGTCCGGCACGAGCCGCGTGATGCTGTAGCCCCGGGAGAGGACCGCGAGCGGGCTGAGCGACTGCAGCCGCCCCGCCAGCTCCCTGCAGGCCTGTCTCCCGGCATCCATGCGATGGAGGGTCAGACGCACGAGATCGCGCCGCAGCGCCGCCGTCTGCAGTCGGCCGTCACGAACCTTGCGGGAAGGGCTGTTCGCGATCAGCCGGGCTCTCCATCCTGCAAGGCGGCCCGCGGCCTGGTTGAGCGCCCTGGCCGTGGCGGACCGCAGACGCTCCTCCAACTCGTCGAGCCGCTGCAGGTGCTCGCGCAGCCTCCTGCCCGGATGTACGAGCCTTCGCGCAAGGTGGGACAGGGTCTCCCGCCTTCTTCGCACATCCTTTGCCTCTGCCTTGAGCAGACGATCCCGGAGGCTCGCGAGGCACTCGGAGAGCGCGGCCTTCTCGGGAACGACCAGCTCCGCGGCGGCCGACGGCGTCGGCGCCCTGAGATCGGCCACGAAGTCGGCGATGGTGAAGTCGATCTCGTGTCCCACGGCAGAAATGACCGGGATCGCGGAGGAAGCAATGGCCCGGGCCACCTTCTCCTCGTTGAAAGCCCAGAGATCCTCGAGGCACCCTCCTCCGCGCGCCACAACGAGCACCTCTGCCCGACCCTCTTCGTTCAACATTTGGATCGCACCGGCGATCTCCTCCCTGGCCCACTCTCCCTGGACCCGCACCGGGCAGAAACGGACCTCCATGTTCGGGAACCGCCCCCAGAGGATCTTCAGGAAGTCGCGGATGGCAGCGCCGGTCGGAGAGGTCACGAGCCCCACGGACCTGGGCAGATAGGGTATCGGCCTCTTGCGGGAGGCATCGAACAGGCCTTCATCGGCCAGCTTCCGCTTCAGCGCCTCGAAGGCGAGCTGCAGAGCTCCCTGCCCCTTCGGCTCCATCCACTGGATCACGAGCTGGTACTCGCCCTTGGGCGGATACACGGCCAGCTCGGCCCGGCAAATGACCTGAAGGCCGTCTTCCGGGATGAACCGCAGGGCGCTGTTGCGCATGCGGAACATGACCGCCCGGATCTGGGCGAGCTCGTCCTTCAGGGTGAAGTAGAAGTGGCCCGAAGAGGGGACCCGGAAATTGGAGATCTCTCCTTCGATCCAGAGGAGCTCGAAGGAACCTTCGAGGCATTTCCGGATCTGCTGGGTCAGCCGGGAAATGGTGAGGACTTCCTCCCCGGCAAGCGGAACGATCTGCAATCCGTCACCTCCGGGCACAGCGGTCCGGGAGAGGGGTTGATCACCGAGCCCGCGGGCGCCTTTCGACACCCTCGGGTCGGCAGAGGTCAGGCTCGGGCGGGCGCCGCAGCGCAGCCGAGCGCCCGGGAGCCGAGATCACGGCGTGGGGGAGGAAGGCTGGGCGGCTTCCATCGCAACGGTCCGATGGTCGTTCCTGTAGGCCTGGAAGATTCCCCAACTCTTCAGAATCTCGATGGCACGGCTCAGCTGCACGTCTTCCTCGGTCGGGGCCGCGGAGGTCGGGTCGGCCGGCGGCGCCACTTCCTGCTTCAGGATCTTCTCTTCCGGTTTGCTCTCGGGTTTGCTCTCAGGCAACCCCCCGTTGCCGAGGTGGCGTTCGAGATCCCGTTCCCTGAGGAACTGAACCGGCTTTTCGTCCTCCCCGGCCTTGACCTTCTCCGGCACGATGATGTCCGGGTCGATCCCCTTGGCCTGGATCGAGCGTCCGTTCGGAGTGAAGTACTGGGCCGTGGTCAGCTTGAGGCCCGAGCCGTCGTCCAGCGGGATGATGGTCTGGACCGAGCCCTTTCCGAAGGTCGTCGTTCCCAGGATGACCGCCCTGTGATGGTCCTGCAGAGCGCCCGCCACGATCTCCGAAGCGCTGGCGCTTCCGCCGTTCACCAGGACGATCATCGAATAGGCATGCTTTTCCTTCTGCGGATGCGCGAAGAACTCCATCTGCTGGGCTTCGATGCGCCCGTTGGTGTACACGATCTTGCCGGACTCCAGGAACTCGTCGGAAACCTGCACCGCCTGGTCCAGCAACCCTCCCGGATTGTTCCGCAGATCGAGGACGAGCCCCTTCACGCCGGAGGGCGCCTGCGCTTCCAGTTCCTCGAGGGTCTTCTTGAGCTCCTTGGCCGTGTCCTCCTGGAACTGGGCGACCCGCACGTACGCGTACTCCTTGTCCACCATTCTGGACTTGACGCTCCTGATCTTGATGATGTCCCTGACCAGGCTCACGTCCATCGGTTCGGCAAGACCTTCACGAGCGATCGTGAGCACGATTTCCGAGCCCTTCTTGCCGCGCATGCGCTTGACCGCTTCGAACAGGGTCATTTCCTTGGTGGACTCCCCGTCGATTTTCAGGATCTTGTCGCCTGCCTTGAGCCCTCCCCGGAAAGCCGGCGTGTCCTCGATCGGCGAGACGATGGTGAGCAGACCGTCCCGGACGGTGATCTCGATCCCGAGGCCGCCGAAGGTCCCTTTGGTCTCGACCTGCAGCTCCTTGTAGATTTCCGGGTCCAGGAATGCGGAGTGAGGGTCCAGGGTCTCCAGCATGCCCTTGATGGCGCCGTACATGAGCTTCTTCGATTCCACCGGCTCCACGTAGTTCTGCTGCACTTTCTCCAGCACGTCGGTGAAGATCCGGAGGTTCTCGTACGTCTGGTCCGGGACGGCCCTGACCTCGTTATTGTCCTGAAGGCCCAAGAGGCCCAGGCAAAGGAAAAGGCTGACGAGGGCGATCAGGTGGGTCTTTCTCCATGGGCGCTGCAAGGTGCTCTCCTCCTATTGCGCATGCGGCTCATTTCATCATTGCGTCCGGCCGAATGCCTGCGGCAGGGCCGGTCGGACCGGGTCCCGCCTCCGGGCCGGACGCCCTTATAGTAGAGGCTGTCCCAAAACGCCCATCTGCGGCGTTGCGCTCATCCCTCGTCATTGCGGCGTACTGCCATGTACGCCTCATTCCTCGGGATTTCGCGCGCCTTGCATCTGGGCATTTTTGAACAGCCTCTCAGTCGAGCCTGTTGGGACAGGCTCTATAGTAATCCTTGACCTTGTACACATTCAACAGTTGAAAGCGCAAATCTTGCGGCAAGGGCCCGGTCTACCGGACTCGAACCCAATCGAGGGGGTCCTGGGCGCTGCCCCGGTGCCAGATCTCGAAATGGACCACGCACCCGAGCAGGGAGCCGGTGTCTCCCGCGTAACCGACGATTTCTCCGGCCTCGACCCGTTCTCCCTCGCTCTTGGCCAACCGGCTCATGTGGGAGAGGACCGAGTAGCTCTTGCCGCCGTGATCGATGATCATGAGCTTTCCGTAGCCGCGGAACCAGTCCGCATAGACCACCTCACCGCTCCACACGGAGCGGACCGGGCTTTCCGGCCGGGTCTTGATGTCGATCCCCTTGTTGATGGTCTCGGAGCCGAACTGAGGGTCGTAGTGCTTGCCGAATTTCCGCACCAGCTCGCCCCGGACCGGCCAGGACAGCTTGCCCTTGCACGCAACGAAGGAGTCGCCCTGCGGCACGGGGAAATCCGGCACCACCATGCGCACCGGAGGCTTGCTGGCCAGGACCCGCTCCTCCTGCTCCTTCTTTCTCCTCTTCTGCTCCGCCTCCCTCTTTCTTTCCTGCTCCTGCTTGGCCCGGATCAGCCGCTCCAGCTCGTGCGCGGCGTCCCGGGATTCCTTCAACGCCGCATCGTGGAGACGCTTGTCTTGTTCCAGATCGGAGAGGAGGCTGTCCTTCTCCCTTTTCCTGGCCAGGAACTCCTTTTCCCGTTCCTGCATGCGGCGCTGCAGGACCCTCTTCTGTTCGAGGCTCGCCTCGAGGCTCCTGGCCTTGGACTCCTTCTCCTGCAGGACGGACTGAAAGGCACAGACGACGGTCCGGTCCGAGGAGAGGATGCGCTTCATGGACTCCAGGCTGCGCACCTTTTCACCGAACGAGCCGTCGGAAAAGACGACCGGCAGCACGCCGGCCCTGCCCACGCGATAGTAGGCCACCAGGCGCTCGTCGAACCGCTTGCGCTGCTGCCGGAGCTGTTCCTCGATGTCCCTCAACTCTTCTCCCAGCTTCAGCGCCTCGGCCTGAAGCTTCCCGATCTGCTCCTCGGTACGCCGGCAGTCCTCGCGCGCCAGACTGATGGCCTGATCGAGCTTCTGCAGGGCATCGAGCAGACCCTTCTTCTTCCCCGCGATCTGCTGCAGCGTCTCCTTTTCTTTTCGGATCTTCTGCCGGATTTCCTTTAGCTGGCTCTCCTCCCCCGAGGCCTCGGGCCGGGGCTCCGCAGCGGCCTCAGGGGCCCACCGCGCCCGCGGGGACCAGCTCCAAGCCGCGCACCCGACCGTTATCAGTAGGATGAGGAGCGGTCGCTTCATGTCACAGAACGGGAAAATCGTGAAAAGCTCACCACACTGCTGATGATTCCAAGCACCGTGCCCAGCAGGAACAAAGCCAGGATGGACGTGGGGGACAGGAAGGCCGGCTGGGTCCAGCCGACGAACTGCGTCCAGGATTCCCCGAGGTGCAGCCGGAAGGCCGCGTAGACGCTCCAGCAGAACAAAACCGCGATGCCGGCGCCTCCGACCCCCTGCAGCAGGGCCTCCAGCAGGAAAGGGAGGCGCACGTACGCTTCGGTCGCGCCGACCAGCCTCTGGATCTCGATCTCATCCTTTCTGGCAAAGAACTGGAGCGTCAGGGTGCTGGAGATGACGATCAGGGTGCCGGAGAGCAGCAGCACCCCGAGAAACAGTCCGGCCCACCGCAACATCTTGAGGAGAGCGAAGAAGCGGCCGATCCAGGCCCCTCCGTATTCCACCTGCGCAACGCCCGCCAGAGGCCGGCAGCGCTCCGCCACCGTGCGGATCGCGTCCAGCTCCTGCGCCTCCTTCTTCAGGCGGACCTCGAGGGAGGCGGGCAACGGGTTCTCCGGGATCCCTTCGAGCACGGACGCCGCCTCTCCGAGGGTCTTCTCCAGCTCGCGCAGCGCGCCCTCCGGGGTCACGTTGCGGACGGAGCCCACTTCCCGCCACGCGGCGATGGTCTTCTGCAAGGCCTGGCGCTCGTCTTCGGAGATCGACTTCTGCAGGTACACCGTCACCTGCAGCTCGCTGCCCCAGCGGTTGGCGATGACCTGCAGGTTGGTCAACAGGAGCAGGAAGGTCGCGAACAGCAGCAGGCTGAACCCCACGGCGGCTGAGGTCACCAGATGCGTCACCCAGTGCGACCGGATGTTTTCCTTGACGCTCTTGAAGATGTAATAGCACTCGTAGAGAATCATGGGCCTGCCAGGGATCCCCTTTCCAGCATGATGCGCCGCTTTCCGTAGTGGTTGACGAGCTCCTCGTTGTGGGTCGCCACCATCACCGTGGTGCCCTGCTCCTGCATGTTCACGAACTGGTCCATGATCTCGCGGCTCAGGCTCCAGTCCAGGTTCCCGGTCGGTTCGTCGGCCAGGACCAGAATGGGATCGCTGACCAGGGCCCTGGCGATGGCCACGCGCTGCTGCTCCCCGCCGGAGAGCCGGAGCGGCTTCTGGTCCCTCTTGTCCGAAAGGCCGACCGAGCGCAGGGCCTGGAAGGCCCTCTGCTGCGCCTTCCTGGGCGGCACGCCCTGGACGTGAAGGGCCAGGGAGACGTTTTCCAGGACCGTTCTGCGCGGCAGGAGCTTGAAATCCTGGAAGACGAACCCGATCCTGCGGCGCAGCAGCGCCATCTCCCGGGAGCTCATGCGCGTCAGGTTCTTGCCGTCCACCAGAATCTGCCCCTGCGTGGTCCGCTCCACGCCCAGGACCAGCTTGAGCAGGGTGGACTTGCCGGCCCCGGACGGGCCGGTGACGAAGACGAACTCCCCTTTCGGAATCTGCAGGGTCAGGTCGCTGAGCGCCGGCGTGCTCCCGGAGTAGATCTTGGAAACATGGAAGAGCTGAATCATGGCCGGAGAGGTTCCTGCCGGAGGCTTGCGGCCGCAGAGCCGGTTCAGGCCTCTTTTCGGTTCAAGTGATAGAGGATCTGCAGCCCCTTCAGCGTGAGGAGCTCATCCACTTCCTGGATCGCACGGGACTCCGGGGCGACCCGGGCGGCCAGCCCGCCGGTGGCGATCACGTAGGCGTCCTCGCCCATCTCCTTGCGGATCCGCTCCGCCATGCCGTCCACGAGCCCGACGTATCCGTAGAGGATGCCCGACTGCATGCTGTGGACCGTGTTCTTGCCGATCACGGTCCGGGGCCGCGCGATCTCGACGCGCGGCAGTTTGGACGCCATCTGCACGAGCGCCTCGAGGGAGATGCTGATCCCCGGGACGATCACACCGCCCAGGTAGTCCCCCTTGGCCGAGATGCAGTCGAAGGTGGTGGCCGTGCCGAAGTCGACCACGATACAGGCCCTGCGCACCCGGTGGTAGGCGGCGACGGCGTTCACGATCCTGTCGGCCCCCACTTCCCTGGGATTGTCCATCAGGATCGGCATGCCGGTGCGCGTGCCGGGGCCCACCACGAGGGGCGTCACGGACAGGTGCCGCGCGCAGAGCTCCTCGAAGGTCTGCAGCAGCGGCGGCACCACGCAGGAGATCGCGACCGCCTCGAAGGTCCGGAACGACAAGCCGCACAGGGCGAGGAGGCTGTGAATGAGCACCGCGTACTCGTCCGCGGTCTTGGCCTTGTCCGAGGCGATGCGCCAGTGGTTGCGGAGCTTCTCCCCCTCGAAGACCCCGATGCAGCTGTGCGTGTTCCCGATGTCCAGGGCAAAAAGCATGTAAAGACCTCCCAAGCTCAGCTGGTAGGGTGGACAAAGTCGCAGGCGTGTCCACCAACCAGGGCATCGAGTGCGGTGGGTGCACCGCCCTCGCTCGTCTCGGGCTCAGAACGCTCCGGCCGGTTCTCCTCCCGAGGGTCGGAGACCACGGCCCTTCGGGCGGCTCGCCCTTTTCGTCCCTCGCTCCGGGCCGGGTGTATCGAGGCACACGAGCCTGGCGGGCACGGTATTCGAGAAACAGCGCTGCGTTCCACCGGCCTGTCGGAGCTCGGGACGGCCTCCGCGACTCGCCCTCGCCTCCTCGTGCGGACACCCGCCGTACTCATGGCAGCACCCGGTAGGGTGGACAAAGCCGCAGGCGTGTCCACCAAGACCGGAGCCCTCGGTAGGGTGGACCAAGCACCTGACTGTCCACCACAAGCGAGGAACCACGGCAATCATCTTATTCCTTCTCCCCCCCGGGAGAGGGCCAGGCCGAGGGGACAGGAGGCGAAACCCGGATCACGTCCCCTGCCCGGATCCGTTCCGTGGCGCCCGGGGCAACCTCCAGCACGAGCGCCCCCTCGTCGTCGATGTCCTCGAACCTCCCCCTCAGGATCCCCTTGGGCGTGTCGACCTCGAGACTGCCGCCGAGATGGACGCAGAAGGAGAGCCATCTCTTCCGCAGGGGTCGAGCCCCCTCCCGGAGGAACCGCTCGTACCCCCTGTCCAGATTCTCGAGCAGCCTCCGGGTGAACGGGACCCGCTCCACGGGCCTGCCCAGGACGCAACGGACCGAAGTCGCGGGATAGGTCAGCTCGCCCGGAAACATCTCCCGGGTCATGTTGAGGTTCACGCCGATGCCGAGAACGAGGAAGTGGATCGTCTCCTGCTCGGCATGCATCTCGGCCAGGATCCCGGCCACTTTCGCGCCTTCAAGCAGCACGTCGTTGGGCCACTTGATGCCGGGCGCTACCGGAAGGGTCTCCCTCAGGGTCTCGCACAGCTCCACGGCCGCCAGCAGGGTCAGCAGCGCCGCTTCGGCGGGCAGAACGGCCGGCCGCAACAGAACGGAGGCATAGAGGTTCGTGCCGGCCGGGCTCACCCAGCGTCTGCCTCTGCGGCCCCTGCCCGCCCGCTGCATCTCGGCGAGCACCACCGTTCCCTCTTCCGCCCCCTCGAGGCCGAGCTGCCAGGCATCTTCGTTGGTCGAACCCGTCTCGTCAAGGGCCACGATCCTGCGGCCGATGCGCAAAGGATCGAAGCCTCGATCGGCCTCCAGGACGCGCAGCGCATCCGGCACGCGCAGCAGCCGATACCCCATCGAAGAAACCCCTTCGATGTCGTAGCCGTCGCTGCGCAGCCCCTCGATCTGCTTCCAGACCGCGGCCCGGCTGATCCCGAGCTCGCTGCAGATGTCGTGGCTCGAGACGAAGTCCCCGGATCGACGCAGGAGGCGCAGGACCTTTTCCGCCCGGGAGCCCGGCTTAGCCATCGTCCCTCACGAGCATCGAGATGTCCACCCCGGGCGCGGAGTGCGTGAGCCGGCCCACGGAGATCATGTCGACGCCGGTCTCGGCCACGGCCCGGACGTTCTCCAGGGTCACGCCGCCGGACACCTCCAGGAGCGCCGCCCCTGCGACCAGGCGCACCGCGGCCCGGATCGTCTCGAGCGGCATGTTGTCGAGAAGGATCGCCTCGGCGCCCGCTTCCAGCGCTTCCCGGACTTCGTCCAGGGTGGTCGCCTCGACCTCGGCCCGCAGGCCGTGCGGCGCCGCCTCGCGGGCGCGCCGGACCGCTTCCGCCACGCCCCCGCAGGCCACGATGTGGTTCTCCTTGATCAGGATCCCGTCCGCGAGGCTCGATCGGTGGTTGTGCCCGCCGCCGGCGCGGACCGCGTACTTCTCCAGGGCCCGCAAGCCTGGCAGCGTCTTGCGCGTGTCGAGGATCCGCACCCCGGTCCCGCGGACCGCGTCCGCGAACTGGCGCGTCAGCGTGGCCACGCCCGACAGGTGCTGGAGGATGTTCAGTGACACGCGCTCCCCGGCCAGAAGGGCGCTCAGAGGGCCCTCGAGCTCCAGCAGGACCCGTCCGCGCTCGACCGCGTCGCCGTCCGCTACCGCGGGCGTGCACACGCACTCCGGGGAGAGGAGCTCGAAGACCCGGACCGAGACCCCCAGACCTGCCACGATGAGAGACTCCTTCGCGATGAAGCGGGCCCTGCCCGTGCGGCCCGGCGGGATCAGCAGCTCGGTCGTGAGGTCGCCGCTGCCCAGGTCCTCGCGCAGGGCCGTCCGGATCCAGTCATCGAGCAGTCCGAGCGGTAGCATGTGCTGTTTTCCCTCTGTGCGGGTTCCCCTTGCCCGGTAGCGTCGCGGCAACCGGCCGTAATGATCGGAGATTGCGAGGACCGGAGGTCCGCGGCAACCTCCCGGTTACAGCGGTTACAGGGGGATCGCCGCGCTCGCAGCTTCCTCCAGCATGGACAGCCCGGGTGCGCAAGGCTCGCTCGCGACATTCACCCTTTCGGCCATCGGTTGCCGTCCCCCCTCGTGACCGTATCGGGCAAGTATACGCCGCCGTGCTTGTCAATCCGCGTACCGAGGCCGGCGCTATACAATCAGCCGCATCACCCGTTTCGGCGGGGCCGTTCTCAGGGCGCCGCTTGCCGCGCGCCCGGCATCAGGTTGCGCTGCCCTCTCCGGCGATCTCCCTGAGCTGCTCCATGTTCCTCAGGAGGCGGCGCTCCTCCTCGAGCAGTGCCTGCTGCCTCTCCCTCTCCTTGTCCACGATCTCCCGGGGCGCCCTCTCGACGAACTGCGCGCTCGCGAGTTTCCGGGCGATCTTGTCGAGCTCGCCCCCGAGCTTGTCCCGGGTCTTGTCGAGCCGCTTCATTTCCTCCTCGAAATTGAGAATGCCTCCGAGCCGGACGTAGATCTCCACGTCCTCCAGGACCGAGACCGCCGACTGCGGCGGCCGGCTGCCGGCGGCCGCAACCTCCAGCTCCCGCAACCGGGCCAGGAACCGGACATAGGGAGAGAGGGCCTCGATCAGCGCCCGCTTGCCGGCATCCGGGCAGACGATACTCACCGAGAGCTGCTCGGCCGGAGGCACGTTCAGCTCGCCCCGCACGTTGCGGATCCCGGTGATGACCTGCAGCACCAGGCCGGCCTCCTGCTCTGCCTGCGGGTCGGGCGTCCCGTCTTCGGGCCTGGGAAACGGGGCGCGCGGCAGGGTGCCGGCAGTAGCGGGCAGATGGGACCAGAGCTCGTCGCTCACGAACGGCGCAAAGGGGTGCAGGAGCTTGAGCAGGACCGTCATGGCCCGATGGAGATAAAAACGCACCCGCAAGGCGCTGCGCGGGTCGCCGCCGGCCAGGTCCACCTTGGTGAGCTCGAGGTACCAGTCGCAGAACTCATGCCAGATGAACTGATAAAGATAATGCGCCGCCTCGTTGAACTTGCAGGCGTCCAGCGCCTCCCGCACCCTGCGGATCGTGTCGGCCAGGCGGGATAGAATCCAGCGGTCGAGGAGCGAAGGCTCGGGAGCCTCTGCGGCGGCAGGCGGCGGGTCCCAGCCTTCCAGGTTCATGCGGATGAAGCGCACCGCGTTCCAGATCTTGTTCATGAAGAACCGGTAGCCCTTGATGCGGTCCTCGCTCATGCGGATGTCCCGGCCCTGGGCCGCCAGCGCGGCCAGCGTGTACCGGAAGCTGTCGGCCCCGTAACGGTCGACGATGACCAGCGGGTCGATGACGTTGCCCTTGGACTTGCTCATCTTCTGCCCCTCGGCGTCGCGCACGAGGGCGTGGATGTAGACGTCGCGGAACGGCACGTCACCCATGCAGCGCAGGCCCATCATGATCATGCGCGCGACCCAGAAGAAGAGGATGTCGAAGCCGGTGACCATGACCGAGGTCGGGTAGTACACCTCGAGGTCCCTCGTCCGGTCCGGCCAGCCGAGCGTGGAGAAGGGCCAGAGGCCGGAGCTGAACCAGGTGTCGAGGACGTCGCTCTCCTGCTCGATCGCGGCGCCGCCGCAGGCGCGGCAGCGGTCCGGGTCGGTGCGGGAGACCGTGACCTCGCCGCAGTCCTTGCAGGTCCAGGCCGGAATGCGGTGGCCCCACCAGATCTGACGCGAGATGCACCAGTCCCGGATGTTGTTCATCCATTCGAAGTACGTGCTCTCCCAGGTGCACGGGTGGATGCGCACGCGACCGTCCCGGACCGCCTCGATGGCCGGCTCGGCCAGGGGCTTCATGCGCACGAACCACTGCAGAGAGAGATACGGCTCCACGATCGTGCGGCATCGATAGCAGTGCCCGATGTTGTGCTTGTACGGCTCGATCGACTCCAGGAGCCCCTGCCTTTCCAGGTCCTCGACCACCCGCTTGCGGCACTCCTCGCGCGTGAGTCCCTGGTAGCGGCCGGCGCGCTCGTTCATGACGGCCCTGCCGTCCATGACCTGGAGGACCTCCAGGCCGTGCCGGCGGCCGACCTCGAAGTCGTTGAAGTCGTGGGCCGGCGTGATCTTCACGGCGCCGCTGCCGAACTCGGGATCCACGTAGAGGTCGGCGATGACCGGGATCTCGCGCTCCAGGAGAGGCAGCAGAACCTTGCGGCCCCGCAGCGCGGCGTAGCGCGCGTCATCGGGGTGGACGGCCACGGCCGTGTCGCCCAGCATGGTCTCCGGCCGCGTGGTCGCCACCGAAATGCCGCCCGCCGCGGCGCCGGCGCCGGCCTGCGCCCCGGCCATGGGGTAGCGGATGTGCCAGAGGTGGCCCTCGGTCTCGGTCAGGTCCACCTCGAGGTCGCTCAACGCCGTCTGGCAGCGCGGGCACCAGTTGATGATGTAATGGCCGCGGTAGATCAGGCCGTCCTCGTACAGGCGGACGAACACCTCGCGCACGGCCTTGGAGAGCCCCTCGTCCATGGTGAAGCGGAGGCGCGACCAGTCGCAGGAGGCGCCCATGCGCTTGAGCTGATCGATGATGATCCCGCCGTACTGCTCCTTCCACTGCCACACCCGCTCGACGAACTTCTCCCGGCCGAGGTCGGTCCGAGACTTGCCTTCCTGGGCGAGCTGCTTCTCCACCACGTTCTGCGTGGCGATCCCGGCATGGTCCGTGCCCGGCACCCAGAGCGCGTTGAAGCCGTCCATGCGCTTGTACCGGATCAGGATGTCCTGGAGGGTCGAGTTCAGGGCATGGCCCATGTGCAGGGACCCGGTCACGTTGGGCGGGGGGATGACGATACAGAAAGGCTCGCCTCCGGCCTCCGGATCGGCCCGGAACAGGCCCTTCTCCAGCGCGAGGCGGTACCATTTCTCTTCAATGGGTTTGGGGTCGTACGCCTTTTCCAACACGCCTCCCTTCCTCTTCCGGGTGCGGTTTCCGGGGATTTGTTGACAGCAAAAATAACAAGAAGTATATTGAACTGTCTTCGTTATTTCAATTTCCCCAGCACTGCGAGGAAAGCCTCTCGGGGGGGGCGGCGGACACACGCAGGCGCGCCGCGCTTTCGATCATCCGTGTTGCGCCGAAGTGGTGGAATTGGTAGACACGCTGGGTTCAGGGTCCAGTGGGCATCCGCCTGTAGGGGTTCGAATCCCCTCTTCGGCACCAGAAAGACCCCACAAGGTCAGAGCCTTGTGGGGTCTTTCTTTGCCCAGTCGGGCTGAATCCGTTGACCGGAACGGGAGGGTTGGGGAACACTTTGGGAACACTTCCGAGAATTTTCTCTCGGAGACAAGCGACTGCGACCTGCTCGTCCTCCATATCCACAGTATCCACAGTGTCGTAGCGACGATGCATCTCATCGGTCATGTGGCCCGTGATCTCCATGGTCACGCCCTTATCCGCCCCCGCCTTTCGCATCATCGTGACGACGTATGTCGACGATCGTGCAGAATAGTTGACGTTGACCAAAAGAGAGAAGATCCTGCCTGGTTCGCACTCGGGCGGGAAGTGACGCAGTGGTCGCAGGGATGACAATTCTCAGGCAGTTCCTGCCAAATTTCGGCTTGGGACGAGCACAACGCACCAGATCGGCGTGAGACGACCTCTACTTGAGTGAAGGCGGGGACACCGCGGCCTCGGAGCCGGTTCTGAAGAAGCGACTGGCGACCGGAGGACGCCGCCAGCGAGACGGGCCGGAGTGCTTCCTGTTGCGCCAGTAGGCCCTAACCGCTTCGGCCAGACTCCCGACGAACATGATGAAGCCGAAAAGGATCGCCAAAAGGACCTCGCCGCAAAGAAGACTTCCAAGAATGCCGCAACCGAGAATCGCTCTCTTGCCCACCTTCCCCGCCTCTCCTGTTAGCATTGAGCTTCATCCTGTCCTCGGATAGATGCAAGAGAAGTGCCCTGCGCTCGGGCTTCTCATAGGAACGTCTCGGCGGGTTGTCTCAGGTCAACCCCTTGCTTTTCGGCATCCAAAGTGGGAATCCGAACCCCTGTTGCGCGCCCCCTTCGGGATGTATCCCGCCGCCGTTATCCCATGGCACTGCAAATCCGAGGCCGGGATCGGCGGCGGAACATCCTGGCCATTGACCATCATTTTGCGTTAGACTCGTGTATAGAAAGCCGCCATCTCATGGAGCACATGAAATGAACAGGCAATGCCCGATCCTCGGGCTCTTTGCTCTGCTGTGCTCTCCTTTGCTGGGATGTGGTGACGAGGGAGCCTGCTGGTACTACGAAGGAGACTTTGCCTACTGCGAGGAGACGTGGGAAGACGATTGTCACGGGGATTTCTGGATAGAAGATGAAGACTGCTATGACTCATGGTAATGCCTTCTCATCCGTGCTGTCCGCCGTGAATCGTTTCACTTCAAGGGCCAGACGGCTCGGATCGTAGTGCCCCGGCCCACGGCAGACTCCACGGTCAGGCGGCCGTCGGTGAGCTCCGCCCGCTCGCGCATGCTGGTCAGACCCAGGCCCCTGCCGAAAGGACCCACGGTCATGGCCTTCGGCACATCGAAGCCTTCGCCGTCATCCTGGATGATCAGCTCGATCCCGCCGTCCGCCTTTGCAAGCCTCAGCCGCACCCGGCTCGCCGTGCTGTGCTTGCCCACGTTGTTCATCGCCTCCTGCATGATTCTGTAAATCGCGATCTTCAGAGGCTCTGACACGTCGCCCTCCATGATCTGCAGCTCCGTTTCCAGCTGCAGCCGCGGGAACGTCACCCTGTACTCCCGGCAGAACCATCGGATCGCCGCAACCAGTCCAAAGTCGTCCAGGACCGAAGGGCGCAAGGACATCTGAACCCTTCGCACCTCTTCCATGCTCTTCTGAATCGTCGGGATGACGTCCTCCAGCGATTTGAGCCGCGTCCTGTTCCTCCCCTTGCCCGCCTGGAACAGGGCCAGCTCGACCCTGAATTTGACCGCGGCCAGGATCTGCCCGATGCTGTCGTGGATCTCCTTGGCCAGAAATCTCCTCTCGTTCTCCAGCGACGTCAGGAGCTGAGCAGAAAGGTGCCGCAGCTCTTCATTGACTTTCCCCAGCTCCGCCGTGCGCTCCCGGACGCGCACCTCGAGCTCGTCCCGCGACCTGCAGAGCTCCTCCTCCGCCCGTTTCTGCTCGGTGATGTCCGGGCTGATGCCGACGTACCCCAGGAACTCGCCGCCCGGAGAAAAACGCGGTTCCCCGTGCGACGCGATCCAACGCCATTGGCCGTCGGCCCGTCGCATGCGCGCCTCGGCCTCGAAAGGCTTGCGTTCCTGCATCGAACGCAGGAAGGTCCCCACGTACTCGGGAAGGTCGCTCGGGTGAACGAACGGCTGCCATTGGCCGCCCAGTGCCTGTTCCCTGGTCACGCCGAGAAACTCGCAGTACGTGCGGTTGACGAACTGGTTGCCGCCCTCGGCATCGCTCACCCAGAGAATCATGGGGGAGCCGTCGGCCATGACGCGGAATCGCTCTTCACTCTCCCGCAGCGCCTCTTCAACGCGCTTGCGCTCGGTCATGTCGCGCACGAAGACCCCGATGCGTCCCTCTTCGATGTGCAGATAGAGCGCGGTGATCTCGACGTCGAAGAGCGTCCCGTCTTTACGGCGATGGCGCGATTCGAATCGGTCGTGCCCGCCGCCTTCGAGCACCTTCCGGATGTGCCGGGCGACCTCTTCGGGGGACTCGCTCGCTTCCAGCGTGCTGATCGGCATGCGCGTGAGCTCGGCCCGGCTGTAACCGGACATGCGGCAGTAGGCGTCGTTGACCTCGAGAATCTCGCCTTGCAGATTCTGGACCCAGACGCCGTCGGAGGTCGTGTCGATCAGGGTCGAGTATTTCCGCGCCACCAACTCCAGCGCCTCTTCCGCGCGTTTGCGCTCCGTGACGTCGTGCGTGATCCCCAGGATCCGCTGAATCTGCCCCCGGTCATCCATCAGCGGGACGTAGCTGACGACCACGGTCGTGGTACCGGAAGGCAGCGTATGCGTGGACTCGAACGTCTGTGGCGTCCTCGTTTCGAGGCAGAGATGAAGATACGGCAGATACGTGCCCGTCACCTCCGGCGGCAAGAGCTCATCATCGCACCGCCCGACGATCTGCTCGCGGCTCAGACCGGACTTGACGACCCCGGCCCGGTTGATGAAACGAATGCGCAGGTCGGGATCATAGAGCACGGAGGCGTAGGGGTAATGGTCCAGGGCCGAGCGGAACCACGGCTCGGCTTCCCCGGAGTCGTGCCGAGCACCGTCACCGGCCTCCGGCAGCTCTTCGCGCAGGCGCCGGGTCTCCTCGAGTCGTTCCTCCCGTTCCGGATCATCATGCATGAGGCACCTCAGGTGTGGCCCCTCACCAGACATACCGGATCGTGCCACCCGCGCTTGCCGGGCGAAGCGCAGGGAACGGGCGATTTGCGTGCAGATAGGTATTTTAGCATGAAAGTCCTCGACTCAATTCCGATGTTCAAGGATGGCCGTTAGTTCGTATGAGCTCCCGTGCTCGTGGCGAGCCGCGGGGCGAGGCGCGGGCGTACGGGCAGCAGAGCCGGCGGCGTGAGACGGGGCGGCTGCATGACACACGATGAGCGCATGGGCATTGAATCTGAGAATGATGAAAAAAGAGGCCCCGAAGCCGTGCATCCGGGGGGGAGGGATGCACGACCTCGGGGGAGCAATGTCATAGGTCAGATGCAGCCGCGCACGCTTGGTTTCAGAGCGCTCGAGCAGGGCGAGGTGAATGCCGTCCCGGATCTTCAACGAAGGCTCCTGAGGCGGGCGAGAATGTGAATGGGTTACTCGCCGTTCGTCGATTTCGAGCGCCGCCGATCACTTTCGCGGATCTTTTCGGTCAAGTCCTCGGCCGGGCGGATCTCGAAAGGTCCTGCCTTCACACCGGGATGCTGCGACATCAACCGGATGGCGTGGTTCAGGTCCCTGGCCTCGAGCACCAGGATTCCTCCCAACTGCTCCTTGGTCTCGGCATACGGGCCGTCGGTGGTGAGCACCTTGCCGTTCTTCCACCGCAGGGTGGTGGCGCTGCGAGCGCTCCGGAGCGCTTCCCCGCCGACGAAGTGACCGTTCTTCCGCAGCACGTCGTCATAGGCGAAACACTCGTCCATCAGGGCGTTCTGCTCGCTCTCGGGCATTTCTTCCCACTTCTTCTCGTCGTAATATCCCAGGCAGATGTACTTCATGGTCTTCCCCTGATTGCGGCGTCCCGAGCCGCATGCTTCTCGGGCTGCGCGCGTACATGTGTTTCTTGTCTGAGGCGGGCCAGCTCCGGGCCCATCCATCCTATGGTCGTTCGGCCCTGGCTGAAATCGACAACGCGGGGAATGGGACAGGCCGGTCCGGGACCGACTTAGAGGGGTCCCGCCACTCGGCTGACTTGAGGCACGCCGCCCTTGCGAGTGCGCGACCTGAGCCCGTTCATCGTCTCGTCGATTCACCACGCGCTGACCTGCGTGGTAGCGACGCCCGGGCGAGGCCACCCCGCAGAATACGTGTCGGGGCGACCGATTTGACACCGGCACGTCGTTTCTACAATCCTTTCTACGTACCGCAGAGTTGGTGGGGAAGTTCGGAGATCCTCCTGCGGAGGGCTCGGCGCCGAGCGTCGCGCCCGCGCACGGGCGGATCCCGGCAACCGCCTCGAACACCGCCCGAGCAACCGGGATGGGCGGGATGGAGGTTGAAACCATGAGCACCCCGCAAACGGCCCGCAGCCCGATCTACCTCTTTCTGCCGGTCGAGATCGAAGGTTTCGACTCCCTCGCCGAGCTCGCCCTGGACATCCGCTGGTCGTGGAACCATTCCGCCGACGAGCTGTGGAGGCATCTCGATCCCGTGCTGTGGGATCTCACGCACAATCCCTGGGCCGTCCTCCAGGCCGCGTCTCGGGAGCGCCTCGGGGAGGCTCTGACCGACCGGGGATTTCGCAGGAAGGTCGAGGCGCTCCTGGGCGACAAGAGCCGCGCCTGCGACGAGCCGGCCTGGTTTCAGCGCAACCATGCGCAGTCCCCCCTTACGAACGTCGCGTACTTCAGCATGGAATTCATGCTGAGCGAAGCGCTTCCGATCTATTCGGGCGGGCTCGGCAACGTGGCCGGCGATCAGCTCAAGGCGGCGAGCGACCTGGGCGTACCGGTGACCGGCGTGGGACTGCTCTACCAGCAGGGTTATTTCCGCCAGGTGATCAACAAGGACGGTGCTCAGGAGGCCTTGTTCCCTTACAACGCCCCCGGGCAGCTGCCGATCACCCCGCTGCGCGAGCCGAACGGGGAGTGGCTGCGCCTGAGGGTCGCGCTGCCCGGCTACTCGGTCTGGCTGCGGGCCTGGCAGGTCCAGGCCGGCCGGGTCAAGCTCTATCTCCTGGACAGCAACGATCTGGCCAACCTTCCGGCCCACCGGGGGATCACGAGCGAGCTTTACGGCGGCGGGCCCGAGGTCCGGATGAGGCAGGAGCTCGTGCTCGGGATCGGAGGCTGGCGGCTGCTCGAAACGCTCGGCTTGAGACCCGAGGTCTGCCATCTCAACGAAGGGCACGCTGCGTTCGTCGTGTTGGCAAGGGCTCGGAGCTACATGGAGGAAACCGGGGTGTCGTTCGATACCGCCCTGGCCGTCACCCGCGCAGGCAATCTCTTCACGACCCACACGCCCGTGGACGCAGGCTTCGATCGGTTCCACCCTTCCCTGGTCGAGCGCTATCTGGGCTCGTACGCGGAGCAGAGGCTCGGGGTGCCGATCCGGCGCATCCTGGCTCTCGGCCGCCGGAACCCGGAAGATGCGGCCGAGGACTTCAACATGGCGTATCTCGCGCTGCGCGGGAGCGGCGCGGTCAACGGCGTGAGCCGGCTGCACGGGAAAGTGAGCCGCCGCATCTTTCAGCCCTTGTTCCCGCGCTGGCCCGAGGCCGAGGTGCCGGTCGGACATGTGACCAACGGCGTTCACATGCCGACCTGGGATTCGGCGGAAGCGGACGAGCTCTGGACGAGGTCCTGCGGCCAGGACCGCTGGGTGGGAACGGCCGCTACGCTGGAGGAAGACATTCGGGAAGTCCCGGACTCGAAGCTCTGGCAATTGAGGACCGCCGCCCGCGCCTCGCTGGTCGACACCGTGCGCGAGTGGCTGGAACGCCAGGCGGCCGCCTCCGGCCTGTCCCTGGAAGGGGCCGAAAGCATGCGCGACGTCCTCGATCCGCACGCGCTGACGCTCGGCTTCGCGCGCCGCTTCGCCACCTACAAGAGGCCGACCCTGCTCCTCCATGACCCCGAGCGGCTCACGGCCATCCTCACCAACCGGGAACGGCCCGTTCAGCTGCTGATCGCCGGAAAAGCCCACCCGGCCGATCCGCCGGGGCAGGCCATGATCCGGGAGTGGACGCGCTTCATCCGCAGGCCCGAGATCCGCAGGCACGCGGCCTTCCTGCAGGATTACGACATGCTCGTGACCGAGCGCCTGGTGCAGGGCGTGGATGTCTGGATCAACACGCCCCGGCGGCCCTGGGAGGCATGCGGGACGAGCGGGATGAAGGTCCTCGTCAACGGAGGCCTCAATCTGTCCGAGCTGGACGGGTGGTGGGCGGAAGCCTACTCGCCCGAGGTGGGCTGGGCCCTGGGCGACGGCCGGGAGTACGGCGACGACCCGGCCTGGGACGCGGCCGAGGCCGAGGCTCTCTACCGGCTGCTGGAAGATCACGTCGTCCCCGAGTTCTACTCGCGCGACGAGAACGGGCTCCCTGCTGCATGGGTAGCCCGCATGCGGCACAGCATGGCGCGGCTGACGCCGCGTTTCTCCGCGGACCGCACCCTGCGCGAATACACGGAGAGGTACTACCTCCCTGCGGCTCGC
This sequence comes from bacterium, assembly GCA_040756235.1. GTDB lineage: Bacteria > Desulfobacterota > DSWW01 > DSWW01 > DSWW01 > JBFLZG01. Next base: position 40,355 of record JBFLZG010000010.1, read on the forward strand.
ATCTACCGGGAGCGCGCCGCCGGGCAGGGGGCCGGAGGGGAGCGCCTGTGCAGATGGCTCCGGGCCCTGGAGCAGGGGTGGGCGCGCCTGCAATTCGGCCGAGTCAGGGTGAGAACGGAGCGCGAGTCGCACCTGTTCGAGGTCGAACTGTTGCTGCGAGGACTGGACCCGGCCTGCGTGGAAGTCGAGCTCTACGCCGACGGTGCCGACGGCGGCGAGCCGGTGCGCCAGGCGATGGGCCGCAGCGATCCGCTGGCTGGCGCTGCCGACGGCTTCCTCTACGTTGCCAAGGTGCCGGCGACGCGTCCGGCCGCGGACTACACGGCCAGGGTGATCCCCCGCAACCCCGGCGTTGCCATCCCTCTGGAGGCCCCCCTGATCCTGTGGCAGCGTTGAAGCGGCGCGTTCCTTCCACAACCCTCTGCGGACCTCTGCGCATCTATCAAATGATGATCCCTTGGACCGGAAAGGGATCGACGTGCAAGACTACGCGACCGATCCGACGACGATCGAGCTCGTCCGGCAGCCGGTCCAGAGCCTTTGTGCCCGGACGAGAAGGCTTCCAAGGTGGCGGCCTGATCCTTCCCCGACAGAGCCTCGACGCGAGCCCGGCCGCCGGCGGACGAAAGCGAGGTGGGATCGTGCCGGCTCCGCACGCGGATGCATTCGTCTTCTTCGGCGCTACCGGAGATCTGGCCTATCGGAAGATTTTTCCCGCGCTCCAGGCGCTGATCGCAAGCGGCCGCTTCGACATGCCGATCATCGGCGTGGCCAGGCGCGACGGGTCGACCGAACAGCTTCGCGCCCGCGCCCGGGAGAGCGTGGAGAAGAACGGCGGGCTGAATCCGGACGCGTTTGCCAGGCTCTGCGCCAGGCTCCGCTACGTATCCGGCGACTACCACGACGCGGCGGCGTTCGAACGGCTGCGCCAGGCGCTGGGCTCCGCCGAGAAGCCGCTCTACTATCTGGCCATCCCGCCCGGCGAGTTCGACCGCGTGGCCCGAGGGCTTGCCGCTTCCGGCTGTGTGAAAGGCGCCCGGGTCGTCGTGGAAAAGCCTTTCGGCCGCGATCTCTCCTCGGCCCGCGGGCTCAATCGGACGCTCCGGCTGGCCTTTCCCGAATCGGCCATCTTCCGGATCGATCACTACCTCGGTAAAGAGGCGGTCTTGAACCTGCTCTATTTCCGCTTTGCCAACTCTTTCCTGGAGCCGATCTGGAACCGCCACTATATCGAACGCCTGCAGATCGTCCTGTGCGAGAGCTCCGGCGTAGAGGGACGCGGCCGCTTCTACGAAGAAGTGGGCGCCATCCGCGATGTGATCCAGAACCATCTCTTTCAGGTGGTCGCGCTGCTCGCCATGGATGCCCCGGCCGACAGCGAGCCGGAAGCGCTGCGGGACGAGAAGATGCGGGTGTTCCGCGCGATGCGGCCGTTGACTCCCGGGGACGTCGTGAAAGGACAGTTCCGCGGATACCGCGGGGAGGACGGGGTGGCCCCCGATTCGAGTGTCGAGACCTTCGGGGCGGTGCGGCTCTACATCGACAATTGGCGTTGGGCGGGCGTCCCCTTTTACCTGCGCGCGGGAAAGAAGCTGCCGTTGAGCGCCACCGAGGTTTTCGTCGAGCTCAAGCGCCCGCCGCAGCGGGTGTTCGACGAGGTCGACCCGGGCCAGCCGAATCACTTCCACTTCCACCTCAGCCCGAAGGTCTGCATCTCCCTGGGGGTGCGGGCCAAGTTTCCCGGAGAGCCGATGCTCGGCAGGGAGGTGGAGCTGCTCGCCTGTCCCGTGTCCGGCGAGCAGATGTCGGAGTACGAGCGCCTTCTCCTGGACGCCCTGCGAGGGGACCCTTCGCTCTTCGCGCGTCAGGACAGCGTGGAAGCCGCCTGGCGCGTCGTGGATCCGATTCTGGGCGACGCGGTGCAGGTACACGAGTACGAGCCGGGCACCTGGGGACCCGCGGAGGCCGACCGCCTGTTCGGGGGTCGAGGCGGCTGGCACGACCCGCGGGATGAAGTATTCCACGCTCTCGACCAGGGAGACGCAGAACCGTAAGGAGAGAAACCCCATGAGCAGATCAGCGGCTTCCCAGCAGCCCGCAGGGCCGGCAGAGCCCCTGAGCCAGGAGGAGCTCGCGAAGATCGACGCCTACTGGCGCGCGACCCTTTATCTATGCGCCGGCATGATCTTCCTCAAGGACAACCCGCTGCTGCGCAAGCCCTTGACCATCGATCACGTCAAGAAGCGGCTCCTGGGCCACTGGGGATCCGATCCCGGACAGACGTTCATCTGGGTGCACCTGAACCGGCTCATCCGCAAATACGATCTCGACATGATCTACATTTCCGGCCCCGGCCACGGCGCCCCGGCCGTCCTCTCCAACGCCTACCTGGAGGGGACCTACTCCGAGATCTATCCGGACAAGAGCGAGGACGAGGCGGGCATGCGGGAGTTCTTCAAGCAGTTCTCCTTTCCCGGCGGGATCGGCAGCCACTGCACGCCGGAGACTCCCGGCTCGATCCACGAAGGCGGCGAGCTGGGCTACAGCCTCTCCCACGCCTTCGGAGCCGCCTTCGACAACCCCGAGCTCATCGTTGCCTGCGTGATCGGCGACGGCGAAGCGGAGACCGGCCCCCTGGCGACTTCCTGGCACTCGAACAAGTTCCTCGACCCGGTGCGCGACGGGGCCGTGCTCCCCATCCTCCACCTGAACGGCTACAAGATCGCCAATCCCGCGCTGCTGGCGAGGATCGGCCATGGCGAGCTCGAGAGCCTGCTGGTCGGTTACGGATACAAGCCGCTCTTCGTCGGCGGCTCCGATCCCAAAGTCATGCACCCGCTCATGGCCCGGACCCTGGAGGCCGCCGTGTGCGGCATCCGCAAGATCCGGAAGGAAGCACGCAGCCACGGTCTGGCCGAGCGGCCCCAGTGGCCGATGATCGTGCTTTGCACCCCCAAGGGTTGGACCGGCCCCCGGGAAGTGGACGGGCACAAGGTGGAGGGCTTCTGGCGGTCCCACCAGGTGCCGCTGGACATCCACGGAAATCCGGCTCACCTGAAGATGCTCGAAGAGTGGATGCGCGGCTACAGGCCCGAGGAGCTGTTCGATGAGAGAGGGAAGCTCAGAGCCGAGCTCAGGGAGACGGCGCCCTCGGGCTCACGCCGCATGAGCGCGAACCCGGTGACGAACGGCGGCCTGGTGCGCAAGGCGCTGCGTCTGCCCGACTTCCGCTCCTATGCGGTCGAGATCGCGGAACGCGCCAGCACCCGGGCCGAGAACACGCGCGTGCTGGGCACCTTCCTGCGGGACGTGATGCGCGGCAACCCGACGAACTTCCGCGTCTTCGGTCCGGACGAGACGGCCTCCAACCGTCTCCAGGCCCTCTACGAGGCCACCAAGAAGACCTGGATGGCCGAGATCAAGCCCGAGGACGCGGACGGGAGCGAGCTCGCCCGCGACGGGCGCGTCATGGAGATGCTGAGCGAGCACACTCTGGAGGGCTGGCTGGAGGGGTACCTGCTGACCGGGCGGCACGGCCTGTTCGCTTCCTACGAAGCCTTCATCCACGTCATCGACTCCATGTTCAATCAGCATGCCAAGTGGCTGGCGAAATGCCAGGAGATCCCGTGGAGGGCCCCGGTCTCCTCTCTGAACCTGCTCATCACCTCCACGGTCTGGCGCCAGGACCACAACGGCTTCAGTCACCAGGACCCCGGGTTCCTGGACGTGGTCCTGAACAAGAGTGCCAGGGTGACGCGCATCTACCTGCCGCCGGACGCCAACTGCCTCCTGTCGGTCGCCGACCACTGTCTGCGCAGCACGAACTACGTCAACGTCATCGTTGCGGACAAGCAGCTGCATCTCCAGTACCTGAGCATGGACGAAGCCATCCGGCATTGCTCCAAAGGAATCGGCATCTGGGAGTGGGCCAGCAGCGATCACGGGTGCGAGCCCGACGTGGTGCTGGCCTGTGCGGGCGACGTTCCCACCATGGAAGCCCTGGCTGCGACGGCCATGCTCCGGGCGAGCTTCCCGGACCTGAAGCTGCGCTTCATCAACGTCGTCGATCTGTTCAAGCTCGAGCCCGAGTCCGAGCACCTCCACGGGCTCGCGGACCGTGACTTCGACAGCCTGTTCACCCGTGACCGTCCGATCATCTTCAACTTCCACGGCTACCCCTGGCTGATCCACAAGCTCGCCTACCGCCGCACCAACCACAAGAACCTCCACGTGCGCGGCTACAAGGAATACGGCAACATCAACACGCCCCTGGACCTGGCCATACGGAACCAGATCGACCGCTTCGACCTGGCGATCGACGTGATCGACCGCGTCCCGAAGCTCCAGGTTGCCGGAGCCCACGTCAAGGAGTGGCTGAAGGATCAGATCCTGGAGAACATCGAGTACGCCGAGGAGCACGGGGTCGACAAACCGGAGTTTGCCGACTGGAAGTGGACCCGCTAGCCGGTCATTCCCGCGACGCGGCTGTGTCCTATTCGGTCATCCCGGCCCACTTGCGGAGCGCGTGTGAGCCGGGATCCAGAAGGGTGCACCCAGACCAGCTGCAGGAACCGGGTGCAGGGACTGGATTCCGGCCTGCGCCGGAATGACGGAAAGCATGTGGCCGCACCGCTGAGTCCTCCGGAATGAGTGGCC
>JBFLZG010000011.1:0-18081 GCA_040756235.1 bacterium
CTCCAGCACCCGGATAACGCATCCTTTGCGGACCGGTCTGTCGGCAGGGAAGCGGCGACCCGGGAAGCAGTATCGGACATTGCGAGGACCGAAGGTCCGTGGCAACCTCCCGGCACATTGAGGTATGCGTTGTTCGAAACCTGTCACGGGGTCGGCCTGCGGATCCTGAGCTTCTTCATGCGGGAGCGCAGGGTGGACGGGTTGAGCCCGAGGATCCGCGCCGCCCCCCGCGGCCCGTGCACGATCCAATCGGTCTGCTCCAGCACCCGGATCATGTAGGCCCGCTCGACCGCTTCGAGGCTCCCTTTCGGCTCGAGCGGAAACTCAGCGCCTGCAAGATACCCGAGTTTCTCCACCAGCTGGAGCTGGGGACCCTGGGTGTTGACGACCGCCCGCTGCATGAGGTTCTCCAACTCTCGCACGTTTCCAGGCCAGGGATAGGCCTGCAGTCTTCGCATGTCGCTTTCCTGGATCAGCCGGATCTTCTTCCCGAGCTTCTTGCCGTACTTGTCGACGAACCAGCGGACCAGGAGAGGGATGTCTTGCCTCCGTTCACGAAGCGCGGGGACCCGGATGGGGAACACGTTCAGGCGATACCACAGGTCTTTGCGGAAGCGGCCCTCCCGAACCTCCAAGTCGAGATCCTTGTTGGTGGCTGCAATGATGCGGACGTCCGCCTGGAGGGTGGTCGAGCTGCCCAACCGCTCGAACGATCCTTCCTGCAGCAGTCTCAACAGCTTGGTCTGGACTTCCAGGGAAAGCTCGCCGATCTCATCGAGAAAGATCGTGGTCCCCTTGGCCAGCTCGAAACGGCCCGTGCGCCGCGCATGAGCACCGGTGAAGGCGCCTCTCTCGTGGCCGAACAACTCGCTCTCAATGAGGCTCGCCGGCAGAGCGGCACAGTCGACTTTGACCAGAGGCCGTTTCCTGCGGCGACTCGCCTCATGGATGGCTCGTGCGACGAGCTCCTTCCCGGTTCCCGTTTCCCCGAGCACCAGGACGGTGACATCCGTCGGCGCGACCGTTCGGATCTGGGCGAGGGTGTCCAGCAACGGCTCGCTTTGCCCGATCATGTTGTGAAAGTCGTGCTGCACTTCGATCTCTTGCCGCAGATACTTGCAGTCGGCCTCGATCTGTTCCTTCAGCCCCTTGATCTCGGCGAATGCTTTCTGCAGACGTTCCTGGTCGCGCTTGCGCAATATCGCATTCGCGAAGACCTCTCCCACCAGGTTCAGGTCCTTTACCAGCTCATCCGGCCAGGAGCGGTAGGAGCTGAACGTGGTGAACGAGAGCGCGCCCACGATCGATCCGCTGACCTTCAACGGAATGGCCAGCAGCGATTTGATTCCTTCTCTGGCAACGAACTCCCGATCCTTGGTCGGCTTCTTGATCTCCTCCTCGGCGCGCGAGAACCTCACGACGTTACCCTGGCGGATCCTCTGAAAGGCCCAGGGAAATTGAGAGCTGCCCTGCAAGCCGACGTAAGTGGGGATCCCTCCGCGGGCATACGCATGCGTGACATAGGCCTCCGGTCCGTCCTCTGTCAGCTCCAGCAGGTGGGCACGATCGATGTCCAGGAACCGGGCAATCAGCTCGAGCCCGTTCTCTATTTCCCCGTCGATCTCGTCCAGGGCCAAGGAGGCGAACTTGGCCGACAGCTCGAAAAGCAGCGCTTTGAATCGATGCAGCTCCTCGAGCGAAGCCTTCAGATGATCGAGGTGCTCGAGGCCCTGGTGATTCATTTCCGCATGCCGCGATTTTTCTTCCATTTCGGATCACCCGTGTGCGCCGCCCAGGGAGCCTGTCGGGCAGCTCCGCTACTGCCCGAGCAGGCGGCCCAGCTCCTCGAGCAGCGGGCGCTGCCCGCCGATGATCTTCTCCACGGCGCGCTCGAGCGCAAACCACTCCGCCCGGTCGACTTCCGGGAACTCCTTGATCTTCCCGGACCCCGGGGGCCACTCCATGGAGAAGAGATTGCTGCGGATGGCCTCCGGATCGCAATCCCCTTCGACCGCCCAGGCGTACACGATCTTTCCTCCGGCCTGCCTGACCGGTTCCAGGGGCTTGAACGCCCCCGCCGCGCAGAGGCCCGTTTCTTCCTGAAATTCCCGTCTGGCCGCATCGAGGGGGTCCTCTTCCGAAGTGAATTCCCCTTTGGGGACGGACCAGGCCCCCGCGTCCCTCTTTCTCCCGAACGGGCCGCCCGGGTGGACGAGCAGGACCTCGATCCGGCCTTCGCGGCGGCGGTACAGGAGCAGACCCGCACTCTGCCTGGCCATGAGCTCGATACCCCCTTGCCCCCCGATCATACCCGCCGGACAGGCCGGAGGGAAGCGCCCGGTCAGCTTGCCAAGTTGACCCCTGCCGCGGCTGAAAGGTAAAAGGGAATAAGGACAAAGATGTAAGAGAAAGGAAGAAAGCATGACACGCACCGTCGTTCTCGCCGCCCTGCTCGCCCTGTTCCTGGGCAGCGCAGGCTGCAAGGACAAGCCTCAGCCGGATCCTCAAGATATCCTGAAGCAGGCCGCCAAGCCCGAGTGGAACCTGACCAGGCTCATCGAGACGGTCGACGATATCCAGTGGAAAGGAGACTGGGTCGCCAGCATGGTGCCCTCGCCCATGGGACAAGGGCCCTCCATCCTCTGTTCCCTCATTTACAACTGGCGAGACAAGCAACTGGTCTTCGAGATCGTGGCCTACCAGAAGAACGACAGCCTCAGAGAGCTGTCGGCGGACTCGGCCTGCCAAGGCATTTTCGAGAACGTGAAGGGCGCCTTCGAGGCAGATCCGGCCCACCAGCTTCTGGCAAAGGTGATGCAGGCCCTGCAAGACGAACCGTTCCGGGAGGAGCCCGGAAGACTTCCGGATGAGGGCTGGAGCGAGAAGAAGGCCGTGTCGGTCGTGAAGGTCAGCATCCAGAGCGGCGCCGAGGACAAGGCGCCATTCGAGGAGATCTCCTCCTGCGAGCGGTTTCTGGAGCCCGGCTCGGCAGATGAGCCCGGGAGAACGGTCGCCGCCCCTCCTTCCAACCGGATCAACTGAGACGGTGCTTACGATCACCTTTGACTCAACTGACTCGAGCAAGAGAGGGGGGCGGTTATGGATGCTAACGGAAAAGTGGCGGTCGTGACCGGCGCAGGCCGGGGCGTGGGACGGGGCATCGCCCTGAGGCTCGCGGGAGCGGGTGCGGACGTCGCGATCCTGTTCCGCAAGAAACCGGAGCCTGCGGAGGAAGTGCGGGCAACGATCGCGCGCATGGGGCGCCGTGTGGAGGCCTATGCATGCGATGTGTCGGATGAGGCGAGAGTCAGGACGACCTTCGACGAGATCCGGAAGAGATTCGGCCGGATCGACATCCTCGTCAACAACGCGGGCCTGGCCAGCTGGGGCAACTACATCCACGATACGACCCCGGAAGAGTGGGACCGGATCATGAAGGCCAACGTTTACGGCCCCTACTACTGCGTCCGGGAAGTGCTGCCGATCATGCGGGAGCAGAAGTCGGGCCACATCGTGAACATCTCCTCCTCGATCACCCGGATGTACCCCGTCACCGGCGGTCCTTACGCGGTGGCCAAGGCCGGCCTCGAGGCCTTGACCCAGGTCCTGGCAAAGGAAGAGGTGGCGAACAACATCCACGTCAACGCGATCGCTCCCGGCATCGTGGAGACGGACATGGGCCGCAAGCTGGTGCGCGTCGACGACATGAAGACGATGTACGAGTCCTCTCCCTTCGGCCGCGTGTGCCAGCCGGAGGACATCGCAAACATGGTGCTCTATCTGGTCTCCCCGGAGGGGAGCTACATCCACGGGCAGGTCATCTACGTCAACGGCGGCTCTGTGTGAGTGTGTAGGGGCGTATGGCCATACGCCCCTACGAGCCTGTTTGCGAGCGCGGCGATCTCCATGAAACCGGAGATTGCGAGACCCGGAGGGCCGTGGCAACCTCCCGGTTACAGGTGGGTCGCCACGCTTGCGCTCGCGATATGCGCCTTTTGGGACGATCGGTTGCCACGCCTCCTTCTGACGAAGTAGGCCCGTCGCCAACAAGGCTCAACTGGGGGTAAGGAGAGATCCATGATGATTCGACGCATCGATCACGTGGCCATCGCCGTCCGCAACCTCGAGCGCGCCAAGGCATTCTTCATCGGCGCTCTCGGCGGCCGCGAGCTCTTCTCCTGCCCCCATCCGTTCCAGCATTACAGCTGGACCCTCATCGAGCTCGGCTCCTCCTGCTGCATCGAGCTCATCGCCTCGCTCGACGACCAGAGCTTCGTCCGGCGCTTCCTGGACAAGCGGGGAGAGGGCCCCCATCACGTCACCATCCAGGTGCCGGACATCCAGGCGGCGCACCGGCGTCTGGAGGAGTGCGGGGTCCCGACCTTCGACTATTCGGAGTCGCTCCCCGGCTGGAAGGAATTCTTCGTCCATCCCAAGAACGCTTTCGGGACGCTGCTGCAGTTTGCCGAGTTCAACCCCCTCGACTGGGTGAATCCCGGGTACGTGCCCGCCTGCTATCGCGAGTTCGCGCCGGCCGGGGAGGCCCGGGACCGGCCCGAGGCCGTCGAGGTCCGGCACGTGGTTAGCCGGGAGGGGCCCGCGATCGAGATCCGGCACGGCACCGAGAAGCTCACCATCCCGCAGGGCCGGCTCGGGGAGCTGGTCGCAACGCTCCAGCGCCTCTTGTAGGGGCGACGCATGCGTCGCCCGAGGGTGTGACGCCTCCTTCACGTCCCGAAGGTCGCGAGCGAGCAGGGAGGACGCTCGGCAGGGCGGACAAAGCCGCAGGCGTGTCCGCCAACCCCGGCTCGAACGGCGCGAGCGTGGCGATCTCCAGATTCCCGGGAGATTGCCGCGGACCTTCGGTCCTCGCAAGATTCGATATTTGGGAGCCGGGCGCGCTTAGTCAGGGTCGCACCCGCTGATCGGCTCGGGCAGAGTGGGGCCGGTGATGCGCACCGCACCGAACGTCGAACCTTCGAGCGGGATGATGTCCGAAGGGGTCGGCAGGATCTCCACATAGCCGGATGCGTACCCGCAGAAGCCGTCCGCCGACGCGGTCTTGCCCGTGAGCACGAATTCCTTGAGGGTCAGGGGAATCGTCTCGTCGATCACGGGGTAGGCCGCAGCCGGCACCTCCAGGGTCCCGAAATCCAGGGTGAAGCCGCCGTCTGCCGCAACCGGCACACCCTCCAGGGTCGATGCCGTGCCGACCGGTTCCCGGGACGCATTGTCGAGCGGCTGGAGCGTGAAATCCAGGGACGAGCCTGCCAGCGACAGGGTGGCCGTGAAGTAGACGGGCTCCGAGGGCCAGATGACCGGCGCCAGGGACAGCAGATGGCTGCCGCTCACGTCGAAAACCTCATTGCCCGGCGGCAGCGGCGGCGGCTCGCAGGGCCGCTTGGGCGGCGGAGGCGTGCAGTCGCTTGGCGCATAGCGGAAATCCACGTCGGCGAGCCAGATGTCGCTCGGAGAGAACTGCCCTTCGAGCCAGGCGAGCTCCTGGTCGACCGGGCTGCTGTACCAGGCGAGCAGCCAGCGCGTGCCGGAGAGCGGGACGAGCGACGTGTACGCCGTATCTCCCGAGCTTTCGAGCTCCATGATTTCGCAGACCTGGATCTCCGCGCCGGGGTCGGTGAGGTCGCCCCTGAGCTCGTACACGGCCGTCCTCTTGAAGGTGCAGGGCAGGTGCTTGCGGGCGAAGACGAAGTTGCGGATCCGGCCGCCGTCCTCCACGACCACCCACGAAGGTCCGTCGATCCGCTGTTCGATGCGGCGGCCGCACTCCCATTCGAAGAACGGCTCTCTCGAGGTGCAGATGGCGGTCTGCCCGTCGTGGAGGACGCCCTCGTTATCCAGGCGGACCAGGGAGACCGCCACTTCTTTGTTCTCGCCGAAGAACCGGAGCTCCGCCTCGCTCGGCACGTCGTTGTACCCGTGAAGGATCGTCGCGTGCTTCCGCCAGTTCACGCCGTCCTCGGATGAGAACAGGCCCGCGTCCACGTCGCCGTCGTCATAAGCCGTGGCAAACAGAGTGTGCATGGGCAGCAGACCCAGCGCCGTGAAGGACCGCTGGGTGAACCGCCAGAAACCCCAGTAGATCTCGATGCCGAAGAGCCAGTGGTCCTCGAAGGTCTTCACCGGCGTCGTCCAGGTCCGGCCGCCGTCGGCCGACTCGGCCCGGACGGTCCAGGCCTCGCCGAAGAGGTCCCGGTACTTGAACCCCGGGACCCGGCTGATGCAGTACAGATAGAGCTTGTCCCCCATGCTCACGAACTTGGGGTCCCGGATGTCGCGGTCGTCGCTCGGGTCCGCCGGGTCGTCGGGCATGGCGACCTCGCTGATCGGGGCGAAGTTGCGGCCCTCGTCCTCGGATTCGTAGATCTTGATCCTGGCACGGGCCGACCCCGTCTGCCCCTCCTCCCCGCCGCGAAAGGCCAGCAGGATCCGCTCGCCCAGCCGGATCATCTCCGTGTTCTCGTTGTGGAGTCCGTCCGCGTAGACGATCCGCTGATTGCTCACGAAGGAGCCGCTCTCCGGGGCCGCTTTCTCGTTCGAATCGTCTCCGCCGCAGCCGACCAACAGGGAAACCAAACCGAGCGTGCAGATCTCGCGCCGCATGAGCCGTCCCTCCCTGCAACCGGAAGAGCCCTTCTGCTGCCGAGGCTCCGAAGGGGGCCTGGTCGTGTGGCCGGCAGCCGTGTGCCCGTCGTTTCCCAAGCAGAGCCCAGATGGAGTCCTCGTGTCAAGTTGGCGCGGCATTATAGGGGCGACGCATGCGTCGCCCGTCCCGGGATCCCGCGGCGCAGAAGGATTCCCGCTTGCGCGGCTGCGTCATATTTCGTCATCCCGGCCGATGTGCGGAGCGCGTGCGAGCCGGGATCCAGAAGCGTGGTAGGGAATGGATCCCGAGCTGCGCGGGAGGGACCGGATTCCGGATGTCGCCCGCTTCGCAGGCTCCTCCGGAATGACCCGGAATGGCTCTGACCGCGTGATGACACAGCCTCTCGCGGGAATGACGCCCCGCTACTGGATTCCGGCCCGCGCCGGAATGATGGGAAAGAGACCCGCTCGAGGAATCTGAACCGCCCGGTCGAGCATCGAAGGCGGTGTCGGCCCACCCGTGCCGGGGGACTCCTTTGGATATCGACCACACGCTGGAAACGAGCCTGCGAGGCCTGGCCAACTACCTCTTCATGATTCGGGACGGCCGACACCAGGCCCTGCTCTTCAAATGGGGCTTCCGCCGGGACCTGCGCAAGAGTCCCGAGAAGCTCGCGCAAGACTCGTGGCGGCGCCTGAGCGCCATGCTCCGGTACGCCTACGAACGTTCTCCTCATTACCGCAGCCAGTGGGACGGCCTCGGGTTCCACCCTTCCGGACTGCGTTTCGGCGACTCCCTTGCCGGCCTCCCCCTGATCACGAAGGAGGTCCTGGAAGCGCACAAGGATCGGATGGTCTCCGGCGACCACCGGAAGGAAGACCTCGTCCTGAGCCACACCGGAGGGAGCAGCGGGAACCCGACATCCTTCTTCATGGACCGGACGTGCCAGGCGGTGCGGGTCGGCCGACAGCTGGGCATCCTCGAGCTTTGCGGCCAGTCGGCCGGTGACCGCGTAGGCCTCGTCTGGGGGGCACATCAGGACCTGGAGGGCACCGAGGAGCAAGCTTCACCCTCGCTCGGCCGCCGCCTGCGAAAGTTCGCTTCCGGCAAGGAGACCTTCTGCTGCAACAGGATGGATGCGGAAGCCCTGAGCGCCTACTATCGCAGGCTCAGAAGTTTTCGGCCGACCGCCCTTTACGGATATCCGAGAGCCATGGTGGAGCTCGCGGACTTCATCGAGGGGCGGGGCCTGAAACCGATCCGGGTCGAGTCGGTCATCTGCACGGCCGAGCGCCTGAGCGACGCTCACCGGCAACGGCTCCATGAGACGTTCGGCGGCGAGGTCTTCAATCTCTACTGCACGCGCGAGCACGGCTGCATCGGCTTCGAATGCCGCAGGCACCGCGGGTTCCACGTCGACACGGGCAGCGTGTTCCTGGAGACCGTGCCCGCCGCCGGCGCCGCTGCCGCTGCCGATCCCGCCGCGGCAGCGGCCGGCGAGATCGTGGTCACGGACCTGAGGAACCGCGGCATGCCGATGATCCGAAACCGCATCGGAGACCGCGGCCGCCTGTGCGCCGCGCGCTGCCCGTGCGGCTCCCCGATGCCGCTGCTGAGCGAGCTCGAGGGAAGGGTCTCGGACATGATCTACAGGCCCGACGGGGCGGTCGTGCCCGGGCTGCTGCTCGTCGACACGGCCATGGACGTGCCCGAGATCCGCTCTCTCCGGGTGGTGCAGGAGACCCTGAACGACGTGGACCTCCATCTCGTTCCGGCACCCGGGTTCAATGAAGAGGTCCAGCGGGCGGTCGTGGGAGGGCTGCGCCGCCTGCTCGGGGATGAGATCCGGATCCGGGTCGAGCTGGTCCCCGAGATCCCCAGGAGCACCGGATCGGGCAAGCTGCAGGAGGTCGTGAGCAAAGTGAAACCTCCCGCCACCCGAGAGTAGATTGAGGTGTCCATGATCCCTTTGGAGGCAAAGATCCTTCGCACCGCAGACCGAACGCTCGCCATCGGCCGCAGGGACGGTTACGGCCCTGCCCTCTACTGCCTGTTCTACGACGCGGTCAACCGCGTCCTCCCTTTTTCGACGTACAAGGTCGTCAAGCTGCGGCTCCCCCGGCTGGACCGGGCCTACCTCGTCGGCCCCCCTCCTTATCGGTACGGCTTTCTGTGCGCGGAGGAGATCCGGCGCTTCGCGGCAGACCCGGAGAACGACATGTCCGAGACCTTCGTGGACGACGCCCTCGGACACGGGGAGGAGTGCTACGCCGTGACGGACGGAGACCGGCTGGCCGCCTACGGCTGGTACACCGAAGAGATCGCGCACGTCCGGAAGAACATCTATTTCACCTTCGACCGGTCCTACCGGTACATGCACAAGGGATTCACCCACCCCGCATACAGGGGCCGGCGGCTGCACGCGATCGGCATGGCCAAGGCCTGTGAAGAGTACACCCGCAGAGGCTACCAGGGATTCCTGAGCCTGGTGGAAGCGCACAACCTGAGCTCTCTTCGGTCCTGCTACAGGCTCGGGTACGAGCCGGTCGGGAACATCTATACCGGAGAGGTCCTCGGCCGCTATCGGAGTTACAGCGACAGGCCCTCCCGCAGGCACGCCTGCTTCTTCATCCCCTTGACAGACGGCTCCAGGCCCGTATCTTGAAGGGGCTCAACTCGGTGCTCGGCGGCCGGCGCACGAGCTGCGCGCGGGCTGTCAGCCGGGAGGACCCGCTTCCATGGCCTTTCCCATCACGATCGCAGCGGTCGGCGACGTCGCCTTCGCGGGCCCGCGTGCCGATCGGCCGTCGCCGGAACTCTTTCGTGCGGTCCTGCCCTGTCTCACCGGTGCGGACCTGGCCGTGGCCAATCTCGAGAGTCCTCTGCTGGAGAACGGAAAGCCGATCCCGGGAAAGTGCACGCTCCGGGGGAGCCCGGGCTGGGCCGCGGTCCTCCGCGAGGCGGGGATACGGCTGGTCACCCTGGCCAACAACCACGTGATGGATTACGGTGAGGAGGGCCTTTCCGCCACGCTTGCCGCGCTCGCGGCGGCGGGCGTGCGGCACGTCGGTGCGGGCAAAAACCGGGTGGAGGCTTGCGCCCCGGTCTTCCTGGAAGTCGGAAGCGCGCGCCTCGCCGTTCTCGCCAGGACCTCGGTCATCGTCTCCTCCCCGAGCCATGCCACCGAAGCGCGCGGGGGCGTCGCCTTTCTGCACGAGGGGGAAACCCTGGAGCAAGTCCGGAGGTGCAGGACCGGAGCCGATGCGGTCGCCGTCCTCCTGCACTGGGGAATCGAGGAGTATCAGTACCCGTCGGTCGTCCAGCGTCGCCTTGCGGCGAAGCTGATCGCCGCCGGAGCCGACCTGGTGATCGGGCACCACCCCCACGTCCTGCAGGGAGTCGAACCCCTGCATGGCGCGCTGGTCGCTTACAGCCTGGGCAACTTCGTGTTTGATGATTTCGAGTGGACTCTGCCGCGAGCCGGGGGCGGCGAACGCAGGATGGTCTCGCGGCTGGCGCCCGAGAACCGGCTCTCCATGGTGCTCCGGATCGTCCTGGAAGGGCCTGCGGCGCGCACCGTCCGGTGCGTGCCGGTCTTCACGCGCATCGACGAGACCGGGGCCGTGGCCCTGGACGAGTCGGCGAGCCGCGCGGCCCTGTTCGAGGACCGGCTCTGCAAGCGCCTGGGACATCCGCTCTATGCTCCATGGTGGCGGGCCTATGCGCTGCGCAGAGAGTGGAAGCTGCGCGTCGGAGAGCGCCTGTCGCCCGGCCGCCTCGCGCGCAGGATCCGGAAGCTCCGGCCGCGGCACGCCCGGGAGCTGTGGCACACGCTTGTGCGTTCGATCAGGATCGTCTCGGGTAAGTCGACCAATCCGTACGAGTGACCCCCCGAAGCTCGCGAGCGAGCGGTGAGCACCCGAATGCCGAGCCGGCCAAGGAAATGCGAGCGTGGCGATCCCCCGGCCACCCGGGGGTTGCCACGGACCTTCGGTCCTCGCAATGTCCCACGAATACATCCAGTCGCCGCGCCGCCTCTGGACAAAGCGGCGCGAAGAATCTCTCAGCAATACGGGTCACCGGGGACGATCAGGCGCTCGAGCACGCACACACAGGAGATCGACGCAGCATGGTGAAGACGCTCTTCCGCAGAAAGTTCCTGGAGCACATCGTCGAGGAGATCGACATCGAGAGCCACCGGCTGCAGCGCACGTTGAACGCCCTGGACCTCACCGTGCTCGGCGTGGGAGCCATCATCGGGGTCGGGATCTTCGTCCTGACCGGGGCGGCGGCCGCCCGCTTTGCCGGCCCGGGCGTGGTCCTTTCGTTCGCCATCGCCGGGACCGCCTGCGCCTTTGCCGCGCTCTGCTATGCCGAGCTCGCCTCTTCCATTCCGGTGGCGGGCAGCGCCTACAACTACGCCTATGCGAGCATGGGCGAGATCGTGGCCTGGATCATCGGCTGGGACTTGATCCTGGAGTACGTGGTCGCCTGCATCGCGGTCGCCATCGGATGGTCCGGTTACTTCGTGAGCATCCTGAAGGTGGTCGGCATTTCCATTCCGGTCTGGTGCTCGGCCGCCCCGGGGACCGTGCCCGGCGCGGTGATCAACCTTCCGGCCGTGATGGTCGTGCTGCTGCTCACCGTGCTGCTGGTCATCGGGATCAAGGAGAGCGCCCGCTTCACGAGCCTCATGGTCGTGATCAAGCTGAGCACGGTGGCGGCCTTCATGGCGGTGGGGTTTTCCCACGTCTCGCCCGCCAACTGGATCCCCTTCATGCCTTTCGGCTTCAGCGGCGTGCTGAGCGGCGCCGCCATCGTCTTTTTTGCCTACATCGGGTTCGACGCGATCTCGACGGCCGCAGAAGAGACGAAGAACCCACAGCGGAACATGCCGATCGGCATCATCCTGTCCCTGGCCATCTGCACGGTCCTGTACCTGGCCGTGTCGGCCATCCTCACCGGGATGGTCTCCTACAAGGAGCTCGACCATCCGGCGCCGGTCGCCCATGCGCTGACGCTGGCGGGGTTCCGGTGGGGTTCGGCGCTGGTCGCGGCCGGGGCCGTGGCCGGCATCACCAGCGTCCTGCTCGTGATGCTGATCGGCCAGCCGCGGATCTTCTTCTCCATGGCGCGGGACGGGCTCCTGTGGCCCTGGGTCTCCAAGGTGCACCCGCGCTTCCGGACGCCCTACGTGTCGCAGATCCTGACCGGATGTACGGTGGCGGCCTTTGCCGGCTTCATCAATATCGGCACGGCTGCCGAGCTGTGCAACATCGGGACCCTGTTCGCCTTCACGATCGTGTGCGGCGGGGTGGTCATCCTGCGGCGGACCCGTCCCGACCTGCCGCGGTCCTTCCGCTGCCCCCTGGTCCCGTGGATCCCTCTGCTCGGCATGGGCTTCTGCATGACGCTCATGCTCTCGCTGCCGAAGCTCACCTGGGTCCGGTTCGTGGTCTGGCTGCTCACCGGCTTCGGCATCTACTTCCTGTACGGGATCCAGCACAGCCGCATGGCAGGCGGGGCGGCCCGAACTGCGGTCAGCCGGGATCCGGGCCAGGCTCCCCCGTCCTGAGGGTTCCGCAAGACCCTCTTGAGAGGCTGTTGAGAAATGGCCAGATGCAAGGCAGGCGAAGTCCTGAGGAACGAGGCGTACAGAAGAATGGCAGCGGGACCCCGGCCTTCGCCGGGGCAGGCTCCCCCTACCTCCATGCCATCATGAGCGCAACGCCGCAGATGGCCGTTTATCGACAGCCTCTCCTGACCGGGCGATAGGCCAGCAGCGGCAGGATCGTCAGGGAAGCCACGAGCACGCTGCCCACCGAGAGCGTGAGCAGCAGCCCGATGCTGAAGATCCCGTAATACTTGGCCACCATCAGGCTGCCGAAGCCCACGATCGTCGTCAGGTTGAAGAGCGCCACCGACTGGCCCGTCCCGCTCGCCGCCAGCCGGGCGCCGCCTTCCCCCTCCTCCCGGAAGCGGTGCACCATATGGATCCCGTTCTCCAGGCCGATGCCGATGATCAGGGGGACCACGATCAGGTTGGCCAGGTTGAACTGCAGCCCGAACAGCCGCATGGCGCCCAGGGTCCAGGCCATGCCCAGCCCGAGCGGGACGAAGGCCAGCAGGGTGTCCCCCACGCGCCGCAAGGTCAGGAAGGTGACGATCAGCACGGCCACGAACGCGTAGATCCCGGCTTCCGCGTATCCGTCTTTCATGGCGCGGATGGTCTCGAGGCCGATGATCGGCGAGCCGACCACGTCCGGATCCACCTGGCGCAGCTCGCCGACGAACTCCTCCATCGGCTCCCGGTCCCAGATGCTCTTCCTGGGATAGATCTGGAGCAGAAACTTGCTGCCGTCGCGGCTGATCCAGCGCTCCTTGAGTTGCTCCGGGACGTCCGCCAGCGTGATCGGCCCCTGCGGGTCCAGGTTGTTCCTGAGCAGGGCCCACTTGTCCTCGAAATCCGCAAACAGTGACGCCTGAAAGGAGGCCAGCGCCTTCCCGGCTTCTTCCTCCGGCATGGCCTTTAGCCGGTCGACGACCTCGCCGAGCCTCGTGCGCGCCAGCTCGAGCTCGGTCTCCGGCGGCTTCTTCTTGGGGTCCCACTGCTCGTTCCCGGAGCGGATCTTGAACCTGAGCTTCCCCAGCGTGGTCTTCAGGCTCCCGACATCCGCGCTCGTGACCGACCCGATCTCCTGCGGGAAATCCTGCAGGAGGGGCTTCAGGGACCGGACCAGCTCGATGCGCCTTTCCTGCTCCTTGGGAATCATCATGGCGATGCTTTCCACGTCCTCCACCGAGGGCCGGGCTTCGAAGGCGGCCGCTTTGCGCGTCGTTTCGTCCAGGCTCGCGGCCGCGGCCAGGGCCCTCCAGGAAGAGCGCTCCGAATCCTTGAGGATGCGTTTCTCCCACTTCACGGACTCGACGCCCCGCGCCTGCAGGTTGAGCAGGTTGTAATCGAAGGCGATCTTCGGCGCCGCCCAGAGCGACGCCGCGGTCGCGAGCAGCGCCGCGGCCAGGATCGGCCAGCGCGCCCGGACGATGAGATCGCCGAAGCGGCCGAACGCCGCGGCCACCAGCGTCGGCCCATCTCCCCCCTTGTCCTCTCTTGCGGGCTTCCAGGGCCACCACCCCTCGACCCAGACCAGCAGGGCCGGCAGACAGGTCACGGTCGTGATGAAGTAGAGAATCAGCCCTGCGCCGCTGATCCAGCCCAGCTCCTGGACGCCCCGGAAATCGGTGAGCATCACGGCGAAGAACGCGATCGAGGTCGTGAACGCGCCGGCCACGATGCCCGGCACGGTGTGCTCGAAAACCAGGCGCAGCGACTCTCGCACGGTCCTGCCGCCGGCCCGCTCCTCCTGGAAGCGCGCGACGAAATGCACGGCAAAGTCGTCCGCCAGCCCGAGCAGCATCGGCGCCACGAATACGGTCATGATCGTCAGGTGCCCGACCGTGAGGGCGGCGAACCCCATGGTCCAGGCCAGGCCGAGCAGCAGGGCGAAGGCGATGACCAGCGGCTGGCGCAGGTTCCTGAAGAACAGCAGATAAAGGAGTGTGACGCCCACGAAAGACACGACCGTGGCGACGTTGGTGTCGCTCTCGGCGCTCAGCATCTCGTCGTTGTTGAGCGCCTTCTGGCCCGTCACACCCGCTGTGAGCCCGGGAAACTGCGGCATCCGGGCGGCGACCGCTCCGCGCACCGCAGCGATCGAGTCCCGGCGCGAGGTGAAGCCGCTCTCGCCCGATTCCTGAGGCTCGACCATGAGGAAGAGGAGCTGGCGGTTCTCGGAGATCAGGTAGCCCTCGTCCGAGAACTTCTCGTCCCCGCCGAAAAAGTCGGCCCAGGGGGATCGGTACCCGTAGTCCGGGCTGGCGAGGGCACGGCTCATCTCGAGCAGCAGCGAGTTGAGGAATTCCATCCGGATGGGCTTCTTCTCCTCTCCCTCATCCGCGTCGTCGCCGAGCAGGCCGCTGACGATGTAGGACACCATGCCGGAGCTCACCTGCCGGTTGATGGCGTCGAACATCGTATTGAGCCCCGGGGACTCGACGAGCTCCCGGACCAGGTCGCTGTTGTCCTCCAGATTGTCGTTGAGCGTTTCGATGTCCTCAGGGGAGAGGTACAGGAGCTTCTTTCCCTCCAGCGAAGAGGTGTCGATCCGGTAGAAGACTTCCTGCACGTGCGCCGTATCCTGCTTCAGGGTCTCTCCCAGCTCGGAGACGAACCGCTTTCCCTGCTCCACGTCGCGCGGCTCGACCGCCACGATCAGCGGATCGAGGTTCCTGAACTCGTTGGAGTACTGCTCGTCGAGCTGGACATAGCGCTTCTCGCTCGAGATCATCTCCATGCGGCCGGTCAGGAGCTCCATGTGACGGAGAGTATAGATGGTGGCCAGTGCGGTCACGGCCAGGAAGAGCGCAAGGATGGTCTTGGGCCATGCGGTCGTCAGATGAAAGACGGAGTCGAGGGTCTTCTTCCCCCGGACTTCCAGGAACTGTTCCACTCGCTTTTGCATCGGTTGTGCCATTGTTCGTTCCGCAACCTCGCGTCTCTCGGGAGCTCAGGAGATCAGGACACAGGAGAAGAAGACCGCGCCAGAGGCTGTTGAAAACGCCCGCCTGCTGCGTTCGGCGGCCCTCTCTTCACTTCCACCTTTCGGCCTTTGCCGGGGCCTGCCGCCGCATCTCCATGGCGTACAGGCCTTCGATCATGTCCGGCCGCCGGTCCTCGAGCGTTGTCGCCGCGCCCTGCCGCCGCACCTCGTAGAGCCTCTCCGTGTCGAGCTCGGCGGTAACGATCGTTTCCACGTTCGGAGGGGACTCGACCGCAATCCCTTTGAGCGGGAAGCCCAGGTCGCAAGGAGTCAGGATGGAGGACATGCCCCAGAAAGGCAATCCGGCCACCTCGCCAAGCAGGCTGCAGTGGGCAACGTAGACCTGATCCTCGACCGAGCGCGCGTGGCCGCAGTGCCTGACGCGCCAGTACCCCTGCTCGTCCAGAGTGGCGGAAGGGGAAAAGAGGATCTCGGCTCCCATCAGCGTCACCAGGCGGGACGCCTCGGGGAATTCCAGATCGTAGCAGATGAGGATGCTGACTCTGGCCTTTCCGGTCTCGAACACCTCGAGCCGATCGCCCGGGCTGGTCCAGGCGGTCTCGACCGGAAAGAGGTGGCATTTCCGCTGCTCCATGACCTGTCCGTCCGGGCTGAACAGGTAACCCGTGTTGTACAGCTTCCCCCCGGCCTCCTTGAGATGGGAGCCCGCCACGACGTGGAAGCCGTGCTTGGAGGCAAGGCCCCGGAAGAGGCTCACGTAGTCGGCGGTGTGGCGCGCGAGCCCCGTGAATTTTCGCACGAGGTCGGGCTCCTCGGAAAAATTCAGCAGCTCGGCCGTGAAGAGCTCGGGGAACACGAGGAAGTCCGGTTGTTCGGCGGCTGCCTGGCTCACGAGACGGGCACAATGGTCGGCAAAATCGTCGAAGCTCCTCGCCGGACCTGCCCGGAACGCTGCTGCCGAGATCCGTACGGTCGCCATGGCCGATCTCCTCGGAATCCGGGTTATTATGGAAAGAGAAGAGTATACTCCGGGGGGAAGAGGGCTGCCAGCTCTGCCTTTTATCCGCAAATTACCGAGCGGAATATGCAATGCGCCCATTCTGGACAAGGTGTCGGTCTTCTATCTTCTCCCCTCGCCGAGGGGAGAAGGTCGGGTGAGGGGTGCAGTTGCACATGTCCCCCCCTCACCCTGACCCTCTCCCCCCGTGCACGGGGGAGAGGGGATTCGTTTTTCGTCACCCCCTGTCCCCGGAGGTTGCCACGGACCTTCGGTCCTCGCAATTTCCGATAGGTACAGAAGATCGCCACGTCGCTGGAGATGGTCCGCAGGCGTCCGGAAAGGGCGCCGGCATGCGTCGCCCCTGCAAGAGATTGTCCGCCGGCCCCCGGCACGGGCGCGGCAAGCAGCGCCCCTCTAGGGTCCCCCAATGCGAACTCGTGTGAGCGCTCGGTCGGGTGGACAAAGCGAAGCGTGTCCACCAACCACGATTCCTGACCGCGAGCGCGGCGACCCCCGGCGGTGCGACTGTATGATTTCGTCATTCCGGCGCAGGCCGGAATCCAGTCCCTGCTCCCGGTCATCCCAGCGCATTGCTGGTCTCTCTCCTGGATCCCGGCTCACACGCGCTGCGCACCTCGGCCGGGATGACGAAGCAGGACACGGGAAGATTGACACGCCCTTCCGGCTTTTCCTATGCTGCGCCCGACTTCCCCGTCCCGCAAAAATGGGGGTGCCCATGGCATTCGAAGCGCTGTTCGATCCCATCGTAGTCGGAAGCAAGGAGCTGAAGAATCGCCTTGCCTTCGGGCCCATGGGCATGTGTTCCGCCGACGCCGACGGCTGCGTGACGGACCAGACCCTTTGCCACTATGTGGCACGGGCAAAGAGCGGGGTCGGGCTCGTCATCGTGGAGCACACGATGTGCGTTTACAGGTACGGGCTGGCGGGAACGGGCGCTCTGAGCATCCATCAGGACCGGAACACGGCCGGAATGATGGACCTGGCCGATGCGATCCACGCGTGCGGCGCGGCCGCGGTCGTCCAGCTCGGGCTGGGGCTGGGCAGGCAGGCCGCGCTCCATCTGGAACCCGTGGGCCCTTCGCCGGTACCGTTCCACGTGCACGAAGGCAGCGCGCCCAGGGCCGTGAAGTTCTTCGAAGGCCTGACCGGGCCGGTGCCGCGGGAGCTGACCGAAGCGGAGATCCGGGAGCTCGAGGAAATGTACGTCGCCGCCGTGCGCAGGCTGAAACAGGCCGGCTTCGACGGGGTCGAGGTGCACGGCGCGCACGGCTACCTGCTGGCCAATTTCATTTCCCCCCTGTCGAACCGCAGGCTCGATCGGTACGGGGGGAGCCTCGAGAAACGCCTCGCTTTCGCGCTCGACCTGATCCGGCGCAGCCGGGAGGCTGCCGGCAACGATTTCATTCTGGGGTTCCGCATCAGCGGGGACGAACACGTGCCCGGCGGTCTCACGCTCGAGGACACCCTGAAGATCGTCCCGATCCTGGAGCAGGCCGGGATCGACTACATCCATCTTTCCTCCGGGTGCATGGAGTCCTGGAAGCACACCTTCCCGGAAAAGGAGCTCGTCATCCTGCCCGAGGCCGAGGCGGTCAAAGCGGTGGCCCGTGTCCCGGTGATCTGTCCCAACATTCACGATCCGGAGAAGGCCGCGAGGGCCGTGCAGGAAGGGAGGATCGACATCCTGTCGGCCGCCCGCCCGCTGCTGGCCGATCCCCAGTGGCCGCACAAGGTCCGGGAGGGCCGGCTGGACGAGATCCGGAAGTGCATCCGCTGCTGCTGGTGTCTGCAGACCCTGTTTCAGGGCCTCCGCACCCGTTGCGCCGTCAATCCGGACGTCGGCAGAGAGCGCTTCGTCCCCGAATACTGGCCGCCGCCCAGGAAGCGCCGCGGCC
>JBFLZG010000012.1:0-10272 GCA_040756235.1 bacterium
CTCGAGAAGTCGTCCGCGGCGGGCCGCTTTCCCCCGGACAGGCCTCCTCGCGAAGGACCGCCGTCTGCTCCGGCGCCGGCGACCGGCCGCAAGGCCCCACCCGGCAGGACCCCGCCGCCCGGAGGGCCAAAAGGGAATCCCGGGGGGGCAGCCCGCTCCTCTGCGCCGGCCGCAAGGCCTGGCCCGCAAGGCGCGGACGAGGCGAAGACACCGAGCCGGGCCCCGGACCGGCCCGACCCGCCGGCGAGGGAACCGCCGCGCGCGCTCGCTCCGGAAGGGGTGCGTGATCTCATCGAGGGGGTCGGCAAGGAGCGTCCCGGCCTGGCTGCGCTGATCGAGCTCGTCGAACGATGGGAGCTGAGCTCTTCTGCGATCACGGCACGGTGCGCTGCCGGATCCTTTGTTTTCGACCAGCTGCGCCAGCCCGACGTGCAGGCTCTGCTCACACGGACCGCCCGCGAGCGCTTCGGCCCATGCGTCGCTTTCGAGATCCGCCCCTCGGCCCAGGAGCAGGGCCCGGCATCCCACAGCCCTGCGACCCCATCCAAGGAAGAGGCCCCGGGGGCTCGCGGACAGGAGCCGACCGCCTGCGCGAAAACGCTCCCGCCCGAGGAAGAGGTCAGAAACAATCCGCGCTTGCAGACCGCTCTCGAGCTTTTCCGGGGGACGATCACCGAGCTGAAAGTCCTGGGGCCTTCCAAGGACGGTCAGCCGTGAGGCCGGCCCGGGCTTACCCAGAGGGAGGCAGGAAGACCATGAAGAAAGATTTTGGACAGTTGATGAAGCAGGCCCAGAAGATGCAGCAGCAGTTCGCCAGGATCCAGGAGGAGATGGGCAGCCGGACGGTCGAAGCAACCGCGGGAGGGGGCATGGTCACCGTCACGGCGAACGGGAAACAGCAGATCCTGGCCGTCCGCATCGAGCCCGAGGTGGTGGACCCGAACGACGTGGAGATGTTGCAGGACCTCGTGACCGCTGCGGTCAACGAGGCGCTGAAGAAGGCGCAGGAGATGGTCTCCCAGGAGATGTCCAAGATCACCGGCGGGTTGCAGATTCCGGGCCTCATGTGATCCCTGCCACCGGGCCGGTGGAGAGAAGCGCGAACGATGGATCCGATCTCCCGACTCATCCAGGCTCTGACCAAGCTGCCCGGCATCGGCGAGAAGACCGCCTCGCGGCTCGCGTTCCACATCCTCGGCTCGCCCGAGGATTACTGCCGCGAGCTCGCGCAGGCCGTGCTGGATGTCAAGCAGAAGATCCGCCTCTGCTCGACCTGCCTGAACATCACCGAGCAGGACCCTTGCCGGATCTGCTCGGATCCGGCACGAACGGATGAAACCCTCTGCGTGGTGGAGGAGCCGAACGATCTCTATGCTATCGAGAAGACCGGCGCCTTCCGTGGCAAGTATCACGTCCTGCACGGCGTCATCTCTCCCCTGGACGGGATCGGGCCGGACGAGATCCACATCGAGGAGCTGCTCGAACGGCTGAAGGGCGGCAGGACACAGGAAGTGATTCTGGCCACGAATCCGGTCGTGGAAGGGGACGCCACGGCCTTGTACCTGTCGGACCGGATCCGGCCCCTGGGGGTGAAGGTGACCCGCATCGCGCGCGGCATCCCGGTCGGAGGCGATCTCGAGTACACGGATGGAGCGACCCTGACCAACGCGTTGCGCGGCCGCCAGGCCCTTTGATCGTTTCCGCTGGATTCTCCCTGCCTCGGGAGGTCCCTCGCTGCGCTCGGGACGGCGGCTCGCGGCCGCCCTGGCGGCTTGAAGCTAATGGGAGATTGCGAGCGTAGCGAAGCAACCTCCCTGGCCCTGGGGGTTTGCTTCGGTCGCCTGTGGCTCCCTCGCAATGTTCGTAACATTTCGCGTCCTCGCTCCGCCCGCTCAACGTGGCCTTGGCCGGGGATGAGGGGACTCTTCCGTCATTCCCGCGCAAGCGTCATCCAGCCGGGGTCCGGCCCCTGCATCGTGCGTCCTTCCTGTAGGGGCAGGGCTCGCCCTGCCCGAGCGGCGGGCGCAGCAAGCAGCGCCCCTACAACGCTCGGCGAAAACGGCGGGGTCGGGGGATGAATTGCGCGCACGGACCCTCCGTGTCATTCCGCGTGCCACCCCTTGACGGACGGCTCCTCCCAAGGCATACTCTACTTTCTTACTTACAGGTTTTTCCCCCGAATCCTTATCCTGATGTGCCCACATTTCGTCGCCGTCGGTCGAAAGAAGACCCGACCCCATCGTCTCGAGGACTCGTTGAGGATGACCAACGATCGTCTCGAGCTGCGGAGGAGGGAGTAGCACGCATGATCGAGATCCGTTTCCATGGCCGGGGCGGACAGGGCGCCGTCACGTCGGCGGAGCTGCTGGCCCTGGCAGCCATTCATGAGGGAAAGTTCGCCCAGGCGTTCCCGAGCTTCGGCCCGGAGCGGAGGGGCGCGCCGGTTCTGGCCTTTTCCCGAGTGGACGAACACCCGATTCGCATCCGCTCGCAGATCTATGAACCGGACGTCGTGATGGTGCTCGATTCGTCCCTTCTGGACGTCCTCGACGTGACCGAGGGGCTGAAGCAGGGAGGGGTCCTGATCGTCAACTCTCCGCTGGCGCTCGAGAAGCTGGCGTCCCGTTTTCGCGCTCGGGCGCGGCTCGCGGTGGTGGATGCAGCCGCGATCGCCCGCACCCACCTGGGCCGCCCCATCACCAACACCACCATGCTGGGCGCCCTTCTGCGGGCGACCGGCGTCGTGGACATGGCCAGCATGACCGAGCCGCTCCGGCACCGGTTCGGCTTGATCGCAGCCAAGAATGAAGGGGCCATGAAGGCTGCTTACGAACAGGTTCAGCTGAAGGAGATCACGTCTTGACCACGAGACACAAGCCCCTGGGCTGGAAGGACATCCCCATCGGCGCCGTCGTGGAGGAGTGCGGCAGCTCCTCCGAGTACGAGACGGGCGGCTGGAGGAGCCAGCGACCCGTCTTCGACCGGGCGAACTGCGTCAAGTGCGGCGTCTGCTACATCTACTGCCCGGACGCGGCCATCGTGATGAGCCCCGAGGGCTATCCCTCGATTCGCCTCGAGTACTGCAAAGGCTGCGGCATCTGCGCCCGCGAGTGCTACATGCGCACCTTCGGGCTGGGCTGTTTCAAGATGGTCGAGGAAGAGGAGTTCCGTTGATGTCCAAGAGAGTCGGAATGGAAGTCAGCATCGCCGTGGCCGAGGCCGTCCGGCTGGCCAACGTCGATGTCGTGGCGGCCTATCCCATCACGCCGCAGACGCACATCGTCGAGCACCTCTCGGAGCTGGTGGCCGACGGGGACCTGGATGCCGAGTTCGTGTGCGTGGAGAGCGAGCACTCCGCGATGAGCGCGTGCCTGGGAAGCTCGGCCGCCGGGGCCCGGAGCTTCACCGCCACGGCGAGCCAGGGCCTGGCCCTGATGCACGAGATCCTGTTCATCGCCCCGGCCATGCGCCTGCCGATCGTGATGACCGTGGCCAACCGCGCCCTGTCCGGGCCGCTCAGCATCTGGAACGACCACAGCGACGTGATGGCCTCCCGCGACTGCGGCTGGATCCAGTACTTCGTGGAGAACGGCCAGGAGGCTTTTGACCACGTGCTGATCGCCTTCCGCGCCGCCGAGGATCCGGCGGTGCTGCTGCCGGCGATCGTGAACCTGGACGGCTTCATCCTGAGCCACATGATCGAGCCGCACGTCCTCATGGAGCAGGAAGAGGCGGATCGGTTCCTGCCTCCTTTCCAGCCTCGTTACCGGCTCGACCCGGACAAGCCGCTCACCATGGGCGATTTCGCCATGCCGGACATCTACACAGAGATCAAGAACGCCCAGGAGGTGGCGCTGCGAGATTCCAGGGCCGTGATCGACCGGGTGTGGCAGCAGTTCGGGGACCTCACCGGGCGCCGCTACAAGGCGGTGGAGACCTACAAGGCCGAGGGCGCCGAGGTCCTCCTGCTGACCATGGGCTCCGTGGGCGAGACCGCCTCGGTGGCGGTCGATCGGATGCGGGAGGCCGGCCTGCCCGTGGGGCTCGTCAAGCTCAGGCTCTGGCGCCCCTTCCCGGCCGAGGATCTTCGCAGAATCCTGGGCCCGGTCAGGAAGCTCGTCGTGGTGGACAGGGCCATCTCTTTCGGCGCGGGAACGAACCCGGTGGCCGCCGAAATCACCACCCAGCTCTACGACCTGGACCCCAGGCCGCGCGTCTTCAATGCGGTCGTCGGACTGGGAGGCCGGGACGTGCGCGCCAAGGACCTGGAGGAGATCCTGGAGCGTGCCCTCAAGGCAGACGGCCGCCCCGCGCCCGTGGGCGCTTACGACCTCATAGGGGTGAGAGAATAATGGAAAACCTGAACGTCTACGTACCGAGGCTCCTGGATGCGCGGGAGTACTTTTCCGAGGGCCACCGAGCCTGCCAGGGTTGCGGGGAGACGGTTGCGCTCCGACAGATCCTGAAGGCTTTGGGCCGCAACGTCGTGGTGGTCAACGCCACGGGCTGCTCGGAGATCATCTCCTCGCCCTTCCCCCAGACCGCCTGGCGCGTCCCCTGGATGCACGTGGCTTTCGAGAACGCCGCGGCGGTCGCTTCAGGGGTGGAGGCCGGGCTGAAGGCACTCATGCGCAAGGGCAGGATCCCGGACCGGAGGATCTTCCTCCTGGCGGTGGCCGGCGACGGCGGGACCGCGGACATCGGGTTTCAGGCCCTGTCGGGCGCCGTGGAGAGAGGGCACGACTTCACGTATATCTGCCTGGACAACGAAGCCTACATGAACACGGGTATCCAGAGGTCTTCGTCGACGCCCTTCGGCGCCATGACCACGACCTCCCCTCCGGGCAGGATGAGCAAAGGCCAGAAGACCTGGAAGAAGAACGTGCCCGAGATCCTGGCGGCGCACGAGATCCCGTACGTAGCCACGGCCTCGCCGAGCTATCCCTTCGACCTGGTCCGAAAGGTCCAGAAGGCCGCCGAGGTGAGAGGCCCCGCCTACCTTCAGGTGCTGACCGTCTGCCCGACCGGCTGGCGTTCCCCCACCGAGGAGACGATCCGCCTGGGGCGGCTGGCCGCCGAATGCGGCGTGTTCCCGCTCTACGAGGTGGAGGGAGGCCGGTACACGATCAACGTGGATCCGGGAGAGCTGCACCCGATGAAAGAATATTTGCGCCTCCAGGGCCGCTTCCGTCACATGAAGGAAGAAGACGTGCGCTACGTCGAACAACGGGTTCGCGAGGGCTTCGAAAAGCTCCGGGCCAAGGTCCGGATGACGAATGGCTGAAAGATCAGGGAGCACAGGGATGGCCGATCAACAGACTCAGGAAGTCAACCGGATCCTCAAGCGCTACCATTACGACCCGACGGACATCATCGCCATTCTGCAGGACGTGCAGCAGACCTACCGCTATCTTCCCCAGGAGGTCATGGCCCACCTGTCCGAGAGACTGAACATACCGCTCACCAGGATCTATCATCTCTCCACGTTCTTCCGCGCCTTCAGCCTGGAGCCGCGGGGGCGGCACCACGTCCAGGTCTGCCTGGGCACGGCCTGTCACGTCCGGGGCGCCCCCAGGATCCTGGACGCCGTGGAGCGCAAGCTCAAGATCTCGGCCGGCCAGACGGCACCGGACCTGAGCTGCTCGCTCGAGACCGTGAACTGCGTGGGCGCCTGCGCCCTGGGGCCCCTCGTGGTCGTGGACGGAAAATCGGTGGGAAAGATGACGGGACCCAAGGCGGAGCGGCTGATGGCGGGGCTGGAAGGCGACGGGGCCGGCGGGGAAAAGCCGTCGGCCGGCGCTGCCAAGGCGCTGGCGGCGAAACCGAGCGCGTCCGAGCCGCGCCCGGCACGGCCCGAAAAGACGGCAGCCCGACTGAAACCGGCCGGCTCCAAACCGGCGCGGCCGGCCCGCTCCCCCGTGGCGAAGGTGAAGAAGGTTGCCAAGAAGGTCGTGCAGGAAGCCGCGAAGCTCAGCGCTCGCAAAGCGCCGGGAACAGCCAGGTCCCGGGCTGCTGGCGACGGCCGCCCGAAAAAGTCCGCTGCGGACTCGCGCTCGCCGAGACGAGCCGGAAAGTAGAGTTTGTCCGCGGAAGGCTCCCTATCAGAGGAAGGAACCAGAGAGGCCATGGATAAGATTCGTTCGATGGAACAGCTGGAGGCGCTTCGGGCAGACATTCTGGCCGGACGGCCGAAGGAAGCCAGAAGCCTGACCTTCTGCGGGGGCACCGGGTGCCGGGCCTACGGGTCCATGGACGTGGTCGAGGCGTTCCGTAAGGAGCTCAAGGCCCGAGGGCTGGCCAAGAAGATCCAGGTCAGGACCACCGGGTGTCACGGCTTCTGCGAGAGAGGGCCCATGGTCCTCGTAAGCCCGGGAGGGCTCTTCTATGAACAGGTGACTCTGCAGGACGTGGCCGAGGTCGTGGACAAGACCCTGATCGGAAACGAGGTGATCGAAAGGCTCCTTTACAAGGACCCGGTCCGGAGTGAAGCGATCCAGAAGGAAGCCGACATCCCGTTCTACCGCCTTCAGACGAGAATGGTCCTGGCGCAAAACCTGCTGATCGATCCGACCTCGATCGACGACTACATCGCTCAGGGCGGCTACCGGGCGCTCGCCAAGGCTCTGACCCGGATGCAGCCGGAAGAGATCATCGCCGAGGTCAAGCGCTCCGGGCTGCGCGGCCGCGGCGGCGGAGGATTCCCCACGGGCCGCAAGTGGGAGTCGTGCAGGAAGGCGGAAGGCGATCTCAAGTACGTGATCTGCAACGCGGACGAAGGCGACCCGGGCGCTTACATGGACCGCTCCCTGCTCGAGGGCAACCCGCACAAGGTGCTCGAAGGGATGATCATCGGCGCCTACGCCATCGGCGCCACCCGCGGCTATATCTACGTGCGCAACGAGTACCCGCTCGCCGTGACCCATGCGGCCAAGGCGATCGCGGATGCCCGGCGGCACGGGTTTCTGGGCGATCACATCTTCGGGAACGGGTTCACCTTTGATGTGAAGATCACCCGCGGCGGCGGCGCTTTCGTGTGCGGTGAATCCACCGCTCTGATGGCCTCTCTCGAGGGCAGGCCCGGCGAGCCGAGGGCCAAGTACGTCCACACCGTGGAAAAGGGCCTGTTCAACCAGCCCACGAACCTGAACAACGTGGAGACTTGGGCCAACGTGCCGTGGATCGTGCTGGAAGGGGCGGACAAGTTCGCCTCTTACGGGACCGACGGCAGCAAGGGCACCAAGATCTTCTCCCTGGTCGGCAAGATCAACAACACGGGCCTGGTCGAAGTGCCGATGGGCATCCAGCTTCGCAAGATCATCTTCGAGATCGGCGGCGGCATCCCCAAGGGCAAGAAGTTCAAGGCGGTTCAGACCGGCGGGCCGTCCGGTGGCTGCCTGCCCGAGAGCATGCTCGATCTGCCGGTGGACTTCGACGCGCTGACCCACGCCGGATCCATGATGGGCTCGGGCGGCATGATCGTGATGGACGAAGACAACTGCATGGTGGACGTGGCCCGCTACTTCGTCACGTTCCTCGAGGAGGAGTCTTGCGGCAAGTGCACGCCCTGCAGAGAGGGGCTCCGGCGCATGAAGGAGATCCTGACCGATATCGTGCAGGGCAGAGGCGAGGAAGCCTCCATCGGCCGGCTCGAGCGCCTGGCGGCCGCGATGAAGGCGGGGAGCCTGTGCGAGCTGGGGCGGACGGCGGCCAACCCCGTGCTCACCACGATCCGCTACTTCCGGGACGAGTACCAGCGGCACATCGAGCACAAGAAGTGCCCCTCTTTCGTCTGCCGTGCTCTGGTCGAGTTCGCGATCGATCCGGACAAGTGCACGGGGTGCGGCGCCTGCGCCCGGGCCTGCCCGGTGTCCTGCATCACAGGCAAGAAGAAAGGCGTGCACCTCATCGACCGGGCTCGCTGCACCCAGTGCGGCACCTGCTACGATGTCTGCAAGTTCGGCGCCGTTGCCAGAAGCTGACCGCCGGCCGGCGCGGCGCGCACAGGTCAAAAGAGGACCCTCATCATGGCGATTACGGTTACCATAGACGGCAGGAAGATCTCGGTCGACAAAGGGACCACCGTCCTTCAGGCGGCGCGCGATCTGGGCATCGAGATCCCCACGCTCTGCCACAGCGAAGCGGTCGAGCCTTACGGGGCGTGCCGGGTCTGCATCGTCGAGGCCTCGGACGGCAAGCGATGGTCCAAGGTCGTGACCTCCTGCAACTACGAAGTCTGGGAAGGGCTCGAGGTCTCCACCAAGTCCGAGCCGCTGGTCCGGACGCGGCGGGAGATCCTCGATCTCGTTCTTTCCGCCCACCCCGGGTCCGCGGTCATCCGGGAGCTCGCCGCGCGCTACGGAGTCCACGAGCCGAGCTATCCAGGCAAGGCGGACGATGACTGCATCTTGTGCGGGCTGTGCGTCCGGGTATGTGAACAGGTGGTCGGGGTCTCGGCCCTCGGTTTCGCCAACCGCGGTCCGTCCCGTCGCATGACCATTCCCTTCGAGCAAGCATCGCTGACGTGCATCGGATGCGGCTCCTGCGCCTACATCTGCCCCACCCGGTGCCTCCACCTCGAGGATCGGGACGGGAAGCGCATCCTCTACAAGCAGCGCCGCAACAACGTCCTCAAGGAGTTCGATCTTCTGCCCTGCGCGAGCTGCGGACGGCCGTTCCTGCCCAGGGAACAGCTCGAGCACGTGCAGAAGACGCTCAAGCTGCCCCGCGCGGTGGCCCAGACTTGTCCTTCCTGCGGCGGCCCTAAGTAGAACCTGTTGAAAACCGCCCGTCAGCGGCGTCCGGCTCGTCCTTCGTTCTCGGCCTTCGCCGGGGCAGGCTCCCCACCGGTCCGCCGGACTCTCGGGTGCGCCTCGTTCCTCAAACTTCGCGCGCCTTGCATCCGGACCTTTTTGAACGGCCTTGCGGAACTATCCCAAGACGGCCATCCATCTCCGACGAAATGTACCGGAATGCCCGGTTCCCCTCCGCATCGAAGGAGTCGAGTCGAGGCCGAGGAGGGAAGCATGCGCGGGCCGCGGGCCGGGCCCGTTGCGAGCGGTTTATGACGTGATCGTCGGCGGCGGGTGTGACTCTCCAGGGTCTCCAGGAATGAAGAGAGGCCCCGCTCCTCACGGGGCCTCCCGCATTCTATCGCTTTCGGCGCTGCTCGGCGCGCGCCGCAAAGCTTACGGACGCTCGATGACCGGGGCCTCGGTGTCGGCGTGCACCTCGGCGTGGACCACCCTTCTCCTCCCGATCGGAAGGACCGAGTAGTCGAAGGCCCACTCGAGGAGCATGGCCGTCGCGGTGTACCAGCCCGCGATGGAGGCGGCCACCAAGATCCACCCGGCCGCCTGAACGATAATCCCCGAGCCCGCAAGAAAGCCGACCACCGAGACGGTTGCCCCCAGGCCCAGAATCGTCAGGAAGGCGAACAGCGCCATGTTGGACCGGCTTGCCGCTGCCGCGCCAGCCCAGGTTGCGATCGCCAGCGGGATCGACCAGTATCCCAGCGAGGTGCTGTACGCTCCAGGATTCATGGGAAGCATGTTCGTGGCAAAGAAGACCGACAGGATTCCATAGCTCAGCCAGAAGAACCCCCACATTCCGTGCACCACCGCTGCCAGGGAATCTCGGCTCCGCAGTGACCAGATGCCCGATATCATCTGAATCAGCCCGCCGAACAGCACGATGGGGAGCACGTACACGTGGCTCTGCAGGGACGGTCCGGACCAGCCGGCCGGGGCGCACACGAGGAATAGAATGGCCGACAAGGCGAACAATCCGAGAATGTTGTGCGCTTCAGCCGGCGAGACCCTGACCCACACGTCTTCGGTGCGAGGTGTTTCCATGATGCGAACCTCCTACGTCCTCACCTCAATTGAGGGCAGTTTGGATGAAGAAGAGCCCATAACAAGAAATGTGTGGGCCTTGAGCCGCATCCTTTTACGCGGCGACCCGATCCCGACCATACCACCGATCGGTGCCTTTTCCCTGTTTGTTAGATGCGAAGTGCCTGGGAAGGAAGCAAAACGTGGAATGGGAAGAAAGGTTGCAGGTTTTAGGTTATCAGGGTTTCAGCGCCGACGTCGTCCCGGCCCATCTGCGAAGCGCGTGTGAGCCGGGATCCGGCAGGTTGCATCTAGCTAGAGCTTGTCCCACAAGGTCTGGCTCGAGAGCCTGTTCAAAAATGCCCAGATGCAAGGCGCGCGAAATCCCGAGGAATGAGGCGTACATTTCAGTACGCCGCAGTGACGAGGGATGAGCGCAACG
>JBFLZG010000013.1:0-15747 GCA_040756235.1 bacterium
GAGGGGGACCAGGCGGTGATTGCGCGCGTAGCGACGCCACCTCCCGGACCCAGGGGGTTGCTTCGGTCGCCTGGCTCCCTCGCAATGTCCGCCGATATTGCCGGCCGCTCAAGCGGCCTTGGCCGGGAGTGCTCTTGGCCGTTTATCGACAGCAGCAGAGGAGAACGGACCCATGCCGATCGATGAGAAGACGCTGACCGACAGGGAAAAGGAGCTTGCCCTCCAGTTCCAGGCGACCAAGGACCGGCTGCGCGAAACCAAGCGCCAGGTGGCGATGGTCATGGACCTGAACAAGTGCATCGGCTGCCAGCTTTGCTCCATGGCCTGCAAGTCGCTCTGGACCAGCCTCGAGGGCCGGGAGTACATGTGGTGGAACAAGGTGAACACGCTGCCGGGCAAGGGCTCGCCCAAGGACTGGGAGCGGAAAGGGGGCGGCTACCGCGTGCTGTTCGGCGGCAAGGTCCGCGACCCCGTGCGGGGGGAGCTGCCGACCCGCAAGGACTTTGGCGACATGTGGAAGCTCAACTTCGACGAGGTCTTCACGGGCAAGGCGGGGGAAAAGACGCTCAAGGCCCTGAACCCGGACGGGAGCGAGCCCGACTGGGCCATGAACTGGGACGAGGACCAGGGCGGCGGCACCTACCCGAACGCCTTCTACTTCTACATGCCCAGGGTGTGCAACCACTGCACCTACCCGGCCTGCGTGGACGCCTGCCCGCGCAACGCGATCTACAAGCGCGAGGAGGACGGGGCCGTGGTGGTCGATCAGGATCGGTGCAAGGGCTACCGGTTCTGCCTCGAGTCGTGCCCTTACAAGGTCATCTATTTCAATTTCGTCCAGAAGACCAGCATGAAGTGCATCTTCTGCTACCCCAGGCTCGAGCAGAACGTGGCCACCGCCTGCTCCCGGCAGTGCACGGGACGGGTCCGGTTCCTGGGGTTCCTGGATGACGTGAAGGGACCGATCCACAAGCTCGTCAAAGTGTGGAAGGTCGCGCTGCCCCTTCATCCCGAATACGGCACGGAGCCCAACGTGTTCTACGTCCCGCCGCTGGCGCCGCCGCGGCTGGACGATCAGGGGAAGATCGACCCGACCAAACCCAGGATCCCGACCGCCTACCTGCGCTTCCTGTTCGGCCCCGAGGTGGAGAAGGCGCTCGAGACGCTCCAGGGCGAGCTCGCCAAGGTGCGGGGAGGCGGAAAGTCCGAGCTCATGGACACCCTCATCGCCAGGCAATGGTTGAACATGTTCGGCCCCTTCAAGACCGATCCCGCCACCCTCCAGAGAGTGCCTGAGAAGGCGAAACAGACATGAGCACGCAGCAGCAATTGCAGCAGCAGAAGGACATTCGACTCGAAAGCGCCCCGCTGGAGACCGAGGAACAGCGCGGGGCGGGAAACCGCTCCAGGCTCTATCTCCTCCTTTGCAGCTCCTTCGCCTATCCCGACGCTTCCTTCTGTGAGAGCCTGGCCGGAGGCGAGCTTGCGGCCGCGGCGCGCGAGCTGATGCGAAGCCTCCCCTACACCGTTCCCGAGGCGGGGCGGGAGCTGGCCGGGCTCGAGGAGGCGGCCGGGCAGGCCAGGGCCGAGGACGTGCAGATCGAGTTCGTGCGGCTGTTCGAGGCCGGGATCGGAGGCCCTCCCTGCGCCCTCGTCGAGGGCATGTACGATCGCGACCGCAAGGAGGTCATGAAGGAGCTCATCCTTTTCTACAATCACTTCGGGCTGAGCTACGCGGAGGGGGACCAGGCCGAAAGGCCCGATCACATCTGCCTGGAGACGGAGTTCCTCCACTACCTCACCTTCAAGGAAGTGCACGCCCTGCAGTGCGGCAAGGACCCTGCCGCCTATCGCCGTGCCCAGCGGGACTTCCTCGCGCGGCACCCCCTGAGCTGGATCGGAAAGGCCTCGGACAAGCTGGGGCGGATCTCCGAAAACGTTCCGGAGAATGCCGCGCGCGCGGCCATCCTGTTTTTCAACCATCTGCTTCGGCTGAGCCATCGATTCCTCGAGGCCGACCATCGCTACCTCCAGGCACGGCTCGAGCACTGAATCGCGAACATCGCCCATGTCGCCTGCAAAGAAGATCACGGACACTCAGGTCTGGCGTTCCATATTCCGGCACCGCTTCGAGGACACCCCTCGGAACCGGGCGCTGGCGACGCTCTCCAACTCGTTCCTGCACCTCCATCCGGTCGCCCTGTCCGAGTCCGCCATGCGGGTCCGGTTCACCTTCTGCCTGGGCGGGCTCACGTTCTTCATGTTTCTGCTGGAGACGGTGACCGGGATCCTGCTCATGTTCTACTACCGGCCGGTGCCGGAGTACGCCTATCTGGACATGAAGCTCCTGGAGCACACGGTGCGGTTCGGCATGTTTCTGAGGAACCTGCACCGATGGGCCGGCCACGCCATGGTGATCCTCGTCATGCTGCACATGCTGCGCGTATTTCTCTCCGGCTCCTACAAGCCGCCCCGGGAGCTCAACTGGGTGGTGGGCGTCATGCTGCTCGTCACGACCCTGCTCCTCAGCTTCACCGGATATCTGCTCCCGTGGGATCAGATCGCCCTGTGGGCCATCACGGTGGGGACCAAGATGGCCGGGGCCACGCCGTTCCTGGGCGCGGACGGTCCCTTTCACGAGTGGCTGAACATTCACCCGGGCAACGACATGCGCTTCTTCCTGCTCGGCGACGTGGACGTGAGCGGGAACGCGCTCCTGAGATTTTACGTGCTCCACTGCGTGCTCCTGCCGGTCGTGGGCGGCCTCCTGATGTTCGTCCACTTCTGGCGGGTGCGCAAAGACGGCGGCATTTCGAGATCGCTGTAGGGATGATCCCCTCTCCCCCGGCTGCCGGGGGAGAGGGTCGGGTGAGGGGGAAAACCCTGTGGGGCCGTCACGGACTTACCCCTCATCCTAACCTTCTCCCCTCAGTGCGGGGAGAAGGGAGAAGAATGGACAGGCTCATGCAGACTGGGGTAATGCAGAGGACCCATGAAAGCCATCCACCATGGCAGAAGATAAACCGAAAGGCACACATTCGGAGTCGCCGGCGGCGGGCAGGGAGCCGGGCGGCGCTCAGGCCTTCGCCTTTCCGGACCTCGTCTTCAAGGAGCTGCTCGCCGTGATCGCGGCCACGATCATTCTGATCGTGTGGTCCCTGGCCATGGACGCGCCGCTCAAGGGCATCGCGGACCCGAATTGGACCGAGAACCCGGCCAAGGCGCCCTGGTACTTCGTCGGCCTGCAGGAGATGCTGGTCTACTTCGACCCCTGGATCGCCGGCGTTGGGATCCCGCTCACGATCATCTTCGGGCTGGCCGCGCTGCCGTACCTCGATCCGAACACGGGAGGGGCCGGTCGCTTCGCCTTCCGGGAGCGCAAGCTCGTGATCCCGGTCTTCCTGTTCGGGTACCTGCTCTGGTTCGGGCTCATCGTGGTCGGGCAGTTCCTCAGGGGGCCGAACTGGCAGTTCTACTGGCCCTGGGAGAGCTGGGCCGTGCCGAAGCCGGCCGAACCGCCCCTGGTCAGTCTGCCCAACTCCACCGGCTGGCTCGCCATCGGCGCCTACTTCGCCCTGGGCTTGATGCTCCCGGCCCTGGCCGGCAGAAAGCTCTTCAGGAGGATGGGTATTCTCCGCTACCTGGTCGCCTGGACCCTGGCGCTCGCCATGTTCGGCGTCTTCGCGAAGATCGTTCTAAGGCTCTTCTTCCACGTGAAGTATCTGGTCACCACCCCGTATTTCTCGATCTGACCCTGGGACAGGTCTCATGGCGAACATCCGGGCAAGATTCCACCTGCGCGTCTGGTTCCTGCTCCTGGGGCTGGGTCTCACGGCAGCCACGTTCTTCGTCTTCCGGTCGGACGAGAGGCAGATCTGGAAAAGATATCAGCGGGAGTACAGAGAGGCCCATCGCCAGAAACTGCTGGAGAAGAGAGCGGAGGCGGCCGCCAGCCGGGACGAGACCGACTTGAAGAAGTGGTCTCATCTCATCGAGGAGGCGAAAGACGGGGACGGGCAGGGCATCCGGCAGATCTATCTGCCCGAGGCCGGGATCCACGATCTGTGCCAGACCTGCCATCAGGCAATGGAGAACCCGCTCTTTCAGTTCGCGGCCAACCCGCTGACCAACCACCCGGTCGAGATCTTGAAGCAGCACAAACCCGGCCGCTTCGGCTGCACCCTGTGCCATCACGGACAGGGGGTGGGGCTCACCCCCCGCAAGGCCCACGGCGACGAGCCCAACTGGCCTCAGCCGCGCGTGCCGCGCCGCTACATGCAGGCCCTGTGCCTCGGCTGCCACGAGACGCCCTTCCAGCTCGCAGGGGCGGAAAAAGCCGAACAGGGCAGGCGCCTGTTCCTGGACAACGGCTGCTACGGCTGTCACGATGCCCGCGCGCTGAGCGGGCTCCCTTCCAAAGCGCACCCCCTGGACGGGGCCGGCCTCAAGCTCGAGAGCGAAGCCTGGCTCGCGCAGTGGATCCGGGATCCGCCCGGGATCCGGCCCGGCACGACCATGCCGTCCTTTCGCCTGGAGGAGCAGGAGCTTCGGGACCTCATTGCCTTCGTCTCTGCCCGCAAGGAGCTGCCGCAGCCGCTGCCTCCGTATGCGGCGGAGGCGGCCTCTGCCGATATCGGAAAAGAGCTGTTCACCAAGAAAGGGTGCATCGGCTGCCACGGCGTCGAACGCGGTGACGCCACCGCCTCGAGGCTCGTCCCGAACCTGGCGGACGCCGGTTTGAAGCTCTCGGGCGCGTGGATCCGGGCCTGGCTGGAAGAGCCTTCCGCCATGAACCCCGAGACGCCCATGCCCAAGCTCACGCTGACGGCCGAGGAGCGGCGAGACCTCACTGCCTACCTGAAGTCGCAGCAGAACCCGGAGGTGGCCGCCCTGCTTGCGGCGGCCGGCGCGGCCGCAAGCAGCGGAGGAGGGAAAGGAGGACAGGGAGACGCGGAGCAAGGGGCGCGCGTTGTCCAGATCATGGGCTGCTACGGGTGCCACAAGCTGCGCGGGACCGAGGGGCTGGCGCGGCCCGGCCTCGAGGTCGCCGAAGTGGCCAAGAAGCGCCTGGAAGAGCTGCCCTTCGGCAACTCGACCGTTGCCCAGACCAAGTGGGACTGGCTTTCCAACAAGATCCGCCAGCCGGCCGTCTATCAGACCGAGGACATGCGACTGAAGATGCCCGATTACAGGCTCGCGGATGACGAGGTCGAGAGCCTGACGATCTTCTATCTGCAGAACCGCGCCTACGACCTGCCGGACGGCATGCTCTACAGGGACCCCGACCGCACGGGAATCTTGGCACGCGGCCAGTGGCTGATCGACCGGCACAACTGCGGTGCCTGTCACCAGCTCGACGAAGGCCTCCTGCCGCGGATCGACCGCTTCTTCGAGCTCAAGTCGCTCGTTCCTCCGCGGCTCGTGGGTGAGGGAGAGCGGGTCCAGCCGCAGTGGTTCTTCCAGTACCTGAGCCGGCCCGTGGTGCTCAGGCCCTGGCTCGAGATCCGCATGCCCCAGTTCGACTGGACCTATGAAGAGCGCAAGGGCCTGGTCGCCTATTTCACGGAACGCCTGCCGGCAGAGTCCCGCCCGGCGGCCGCAGTCCCCTACGTGCTGCTGCCCGTCCGGGAGGACGTTTCCGACGAGAGCGTCGCCATGGGCGAGTACCGGGTCCGCACCGACAAGTGCGTGCAGTGTCATCCGATCTCGCTCGACGGCCAGCTTCCGGAAGGCATCAAGCTGGAGGACCTCTCCATCAACCTCATGCTCTCCAAGGGCCGGCTGCGCTACGAGTGGATCAAGAATTTCCTGCGCAACCCGGACCGTTACGCCGGCGCCGGGACCAAGATGCCGTTCGTTTACTACACCCCGGACGGCGTGCCGCGCATCCCGGAACCCGAGAAGTGGATCGAATACTCGGCCCTGTATCTCATGTTCATGGAGCAGGCACCGGAAGCGCCCAAAGAGGATAAGATCG
The DNA here is from genome assembly GCA_040756235.1 of bacterium. Classification (GTDB taxonomy): domain Bacteria; phylum Desulfobacterota; class DSWW01; order DSWW01; family DSWW01; genus JBFLZG01. The sequence continues at coordinate 5,978 of JBFLZG010000013.1, forward strand.
AAGACATCCGGCCAGGCACGGACGTCGACTGGACGCAGTACTGATGGAGAGAGACTGTCACCGGAGCCGTCCGCCCGCGAGGGTGCTTACGCGGCCCGGGCGGCAGGCCCTGCTGCCGTCGGCCGCGGCCGCCGGGGTTTCGTCCGAGCGAGGCGGTTCATGAAACGTTCGACCGTCAATCTGGCTGTCGACGCTCTGGCCTTTACGGCCTTCCTCCTGCTCACGGCCTCCGGCGTCCTGGTCCGCTACGTGCTCCCTCCCGGCTCCGGACGCTTCGCCAGCGTGTGGGGGTTGGACCGCCACGACTGGGGAGAGATCCACTTCTGGATCGCCGTCCTCATGCTGGCCGCCCTGTCTTTTCACTTCTTTCTCCACTGGCGCTGGATCGTGTGCATGGTGCAGGGCCGCCCGCGCCAGGGGAGCGGATTCCGGGTCGCACTGGCCCTGATCGGGCTGGTTGCGCTCCTGGCGATCGCAGCCGCCCCATTCCTGGTCCCGGTCGAGAAGACCGGGGTACCCCCGCAAAGGCAGGGTCCGGCCGGGACGCAGCCGGGCGGCGGTCACGACGTAACCGGCTCGATGACCCTGCGAGAGGTGGAGGAGCGGACCGGAGTCCCGGCCGCCGCGATCCTCGGCGAGCTGGGCCTTCCGCCCGACGTGCCCGTGGACGAGCGGCTGGGCCGACTCGGCAGGACGTACGGTTTCGACATGGGGGATGTGCGTCGAATCCTCTCCCGGCGAGGCGCCGGGCAAGAGAGGGGGCGCTGAGGCAGGCGCCAGGCCTCCCGGGGAGCTTGGACAGATGAATCGCCATGGTTTGCATGAGCAAGCAATATCGCGCAGGAAAGCGCGGCCCGGGGCGGTCGCGCTGGCCGCTTTCACCTTGGCTCTTCTGGGCGCATCCTGCATGCCCTTCACGGGCGCATTCAGCCCGGCCAGTCAGCTGGGCTATGACGTCATCAGCCGCGATACGACCTGGAAGCGAAGCTCCGGTCCCCGCGTCATCGACCGCTCCGTGCTCGTCCTGCCCGAGGCCACCCTTACCGTGCAGCCGGGAGCCGAGCTGGTGCTGGGGCCGGATGTGACGATCTTCTGTCAGGGCCGTCTGGTTGCCGCCGGATCTGCCGAGCGGCCCATCCGGATCCATGGCCGGCAGGGCGAACCCTGGGCCAAGATCGACTGCTTCGGCACCAACCCTCCGGGCAGGGAGGCCGAAGAACGAAACGTGCTCAGACACTGCATCGTGGAGCACGGCCGGGGGATCGTCGCCCGCGCCAGCGCCCTGACGGTGGAGTCCTGCGTGTTCCGAAACAACGCCTCGACTCCGATCCGCATGGAGTTCTCTTCCGGAAGGATCGCGGAGAACGAGATCTACGACAACTCCACCGAGCTCGACGCCGCGGGAGGGAACGGCGGCGGAATCGTGGCCTACACGGACAAGCAAGTCGTGATCGCGGACAACACGATCCACGACAACTTCTCCAGCGGCGGCAGGGACGGCGGCGGCGCCCTCTACGCTTACGCCTACGATACCGGGCGGGTGAGGGTCGCCCGGAACCGCATCTTTCGCAACCGCAGCGACCGCCACGGCGGCGGGATCGTGGCCTACAGCTGCGACGTGGAGGAGAACTGGATCGCCGATAACCATGCCGCCTGCTCAGGCGGCGGCGTCTACGCGATCGACGCCCGAATCCGGAACAACCGGATCGAGCGCAACGGCGCCGCAAGGGGAGGAGGCATCTACTCCGAGAGCTCGCTCGTCGAGCGGAACGCCATCGTGAACAACACGGCGCCTCCCGAGGCGGGCGGCGGTCTCTACGCTTGCGGCGACGGCAAGGTCCTGGGCAATTGCTTTTTCGGAAACGGCTCCTCGAGCGCTGGCGCCGGCGAGGCGATCGCGGTCTCGGGCAACACGTTCCTCCATCGGAACAACATCGTCGCGAGCCGCGGCCTGGCTCTCCGCGCCGAGACCCACAGCCTGGCCCAGGATCTGGACGCAGCCGGCAATTACTGGGGCACCTCCGACGAGCGCATGATCCTGGCCCGCATCCACGACTGGTTCGACGACGGCCGGTTCGGCCTCGTCGACTGGAAGGGTTTCGAGCGCAATTGGGTGACCGGCACCCCTCTGCCGCCCCCCGCCTTCCTGCTCCACCAGACCCGAGGAGAAAGACTCCTGCTTTCCTGGGAATATCCTCCCGGGCTCGCGCAGCAGGGGTTTCGGCTGACCTGGAGCCCGTCGCCGGACTTCTCCGACCCGGGCAGCGCCGAAGTCCCGGCGGAAAGCCGCAGGGCGGACGTCCCGCGACCCGGCCCGGGCGCGCTGTTCGTGCGCCTGTGCGCCCTGGAGAGGGCTCCCGACGGCAGGATTCTGGAGGGGCCTTCCTCGGCGGCCACGCGCGTACCCCCAACGACGGACGGCAACCCGGCCTCGGTTCCGGCGGAAATCGCAACCGACGTCGCTCCCGCCTGCGAGCCCGGATCCCGAGGGTTCGTCCGCCTCGGCGCTTCGACCGCCGTGCCGGACTCGAAACAGCCGAGGCGGGGCTGGTGGGTGGTGAGCGAATACGCAGGCGACTTCTTCCTGCCGGCCTTCGACAGCGGGCCGGTAACCGGCAGTGGGGCGGTCTGCATTCCGGAGAAGGCGCTGCAGCCGGGGCGGGAGTACTTCTGGCGCTCCGCGTTCCAGGACAGCAGCGGCAATTGGAGCGATTGGACGCCGCCCACGCGCTTCGCCACGCCTCCGGCGGCGCCCGACGTGCTGGCGGGACCGCTGGACGGGAGCCTCACCGTGGGGGGCGAGGGACACGAGGAAGTCTCCGTAAAGGGGAATCTCCTCGTCCCGGAGGCCGCCTCCCTCGAGATCCTGCCCGGCACCAGACTCCGCATATCGCCCGGCAAGACACTGCGCGTCCGGGGACGACTCGTGGCCCGGGGAGAAGAGGAACGGCCCGTCCTGTTCAGCGGTCAGCCGGGCGCCCCCTGGGGCCAGCTCTTTTTCGAAGGGAGGAAAGGCGAGGATCCTGAGACCGCTTCGTCCGCGCCTCCCGACGGAGCCGCGGGCGGCTCTCTCCGATACAGCATCGTCGAACACGGCCACGGGATCCTGATGGAGGGCTCCGGGGCCTTGATCCAGGGCTGCACCGTCCGGCGGAACAGGGGCAGCGGGATCTCCATCCGGGACGCGGCAGCGCGTGTCGTAGGCAACCGGATCGTGGAGAACGAAAGCCCCACCAACGGCGGCGGCATCTACGCCTACGGCAGTCAGCCCGTCCTCCTCCGGGACAACCAGATCCTGAACAACCGCGCCGCGGAGGATGGAGGGGGCGTCTTCTCCTACGGCTATCACTCGACGACCGCGATCCACCTGGAGGGGAACCGGATCGAAGGAAACCGGGCCGGGGGAGACGGCGCCGGCGTCTGGGCGTCGCGCTCCTCGGTCCTGCACAACCGGATCGTCTCCAACCAGGCCGCAAACTCCGGGGGCGGGCTCTTTGCCACCTTTGCCCTCGTGGAAGACAACGAGATCCGGGCGAACACGGCCCTTCGAGGCGGAGGCGTGTACGCGGAAACCAACAGCTCTGTCGTGGACAACCGCATCCTCGAGAACCGGGCGCTCGAAGGCGTCGGCGGCGGGGCCTACCTCAACTTCTGGGGAGTGAGCGTCGAAAACGAGGAGTTCCGGAAGAACCTGGTGAGCCGCAACGGGACCGCCGGCGCTGCAAGCGGCAACGGCGGCGTCTACCTCAACGGCGCCATGATCTTCGAGTTCAACCGGATCTACGGGAACGACGGGTGTCAGCTCTTCAATGCCAATCCTTCCGACCACAACCCCCTGGCGGCGCCCCACTGCTACTGGGGAAGCTCCCGGCCCGCGGAGATCGCGGCGTCGATCCACGACGCCGGCGACGACCCGGCCCTGGCGCAGGTCGACTTCGAGCCTTTCGCCGCGTCCCCCGAAGAGGCGACGGAGCGGTAATGCGGTGGGTGCCCCCCGCCCTCGATCGTCTCGGGCTCAGAACGCTCCGGCCGATTCTCCTCCCGAGGGTCGGAGACTGCAGCCCTTCGGGCGGGGTCACCCTTTTCGTCCCTCGTTCCGGGCCGGGTGTATCGGTGCACACCGCCTGACGGGGGCGGTAATCGGGAAACAAGCCTGCGTTCCACCGGCCTGTCGGAACTCGAGACGGCCTGCGCGACTCGCCCTCGCCTCCTCGTGCGGGGGGCACCCTCCGCATTTACGAGGGCCTTTGTAGGGGCGCTGCTTGCTGCGCCCACCATCGGGTTGACGGAGCGTTTGCCCGGGTGATGGTATCCCGCCCTCGATCGTCTCGGGCTCAGAACGGCACACCCCGCCGATTCGCACCAGCGTTGATTCCGTGCAGCGGAAAGGGTAGAAGAAAGGACACCTGCTGGGACGGGTCCGGGATCTCGCGTGAAGCTCCCGCAACCGCTCCGAGTGCAACGGCCGCTTCAGGCCCGAGTTGCAGCCGGCCGCCGGAGAGGACACCAAACATGGATACGCCAAAGGAAATCCTTCTGACCATGCAGGACGGGATCAAGGTGATCACCCTGAACGCGCCGGAGAAGCGCAATGCCCTGAGCAGCACCAACGCCCTGTGGATGGCCAAGGAGATCGAGAAGGGACCCGAGGACGGAACCCGGGTGGTGGTCATCACCGGAGCCGGCGGCGCCTTCTGCGCAGGGGCCGACCTCGCCCAGCGCGACGGGATCGCAGGGCGTCTTCAGGAGTCAGGGGGTCTGGTGGAGGAGGATCTCGATGAGATGACCAACACCACCTACCATCGACTCTCCCGTGCCGTGTACACCCTGCCGCGGCCGGTCATCGCCGCCGTGGACGGAGTGGCCGCCGGTTTCGGGTGCGCCCTCGCGGTCAACGCGGACATTACCCTCGCATCGACCCGTGCCCGGTTCATCCAGGTCTTCATCAACATCGCCCTCGTACCGGACGGCGGCTCCACATTCATCCTGCCGAAGCTGATCGGCATGAAGAAGGCCATGGAGATGGCGTTCACCGGGGACCCGGTTTCGGCCGAGGAAGCGCTCCGCATGAACATGGTCAACCGCGTCTACCCTGCCGAGGAGCTGATGGAGCAGACCATGAAGTGGGCCAGGAGGCTGGCGCAGGGGCCGGTCAAGACCATGGGCGTCGCCAAGCGGATGTTTTATGAGGCGCAGCTCATGACGTACGATCAGGCCCTCGACATGGAGGCGCACAGGCAGGGACGGCTCATGACGAAGCCGGACTTCATCAACGCCGTGGCAGCCTTTTTTCAAAAGAAGAAGCCGACCTTCTCGTGATGTGCCGAAATCCGCTTCCAGGTGCAGGGGCTCACTCGCCCTGCACCTTCGCCCGCCGGGATCCTATCTAAATTCTGAAGTCGAAATTCCGAATCCGGCCTGAGCACGCGCGCGGGCGCCAAGTGCCTCGTTGCGTGCTCCAGCCCAGTCTTCATTCGCAGGAGGCATCGGCGTGGCAAACCCTGAAGACATGAACATTTCCGAGCCCGGCCGGGATAGCCGGCATTGCAACAGGCTCGCGGGCGAGAAGAGCCCGTACCTGCTCCAGCATGCTCACAATCCGGTGGACTGGTATCCCTGGGGCGATGAGGCGTTCGAAAAAGCCACGAGAGAAGACAAGCCGGTCTTCCTGTCCATCGGTTATTCGACCTGCCACTGGTGCCACGTCATGGAGCGCGAGTCCTTCGAAGACCCGGAGGTGGCCCGCCGGATGAACGAGGTGTTCGTTCCGGTCAAGGTCGACCGGGAAGAGAGGCCCGACATCGACAACGTGTACATGACCGTTTGCCAGGCCCTGACCGGGGCAGGAGGCTGGCCTCTGACGGTGATTCTCACGCCGGACAAGCAGCCCTTCTTTGCGGGCACCTATTTTCCCAAGGAAACGCGGCACGGCCGGATCGGCCTGCTCGAGCTGATTCCCCGGATCCGGGACTTGTGGGAGACGCGGCGGGATGAAGCGGTTCGGTCGGCCTCCAGGGTGGCTGCCGTCCTTCAGGAGCTCTCCCAGGACGCGCCCGGAGATCCGCTCGGCACATCGGTTCTCGGGAAAGGATATGCGGAGCTCAGCAGGCGCTTCGACGCGGAGCGGGCAGGTTTCGGGACGGCGCCCAAGTTCCCGACCGCTCACAACCATCTTTTCCTGCTCCGCTACTGGAGGCGGACCGGCGAGACCTTTGCCCTGGAGATGGTCGAGAAGAGCCTGAGAGCCATGCGGCTCGGAGGGATCTACGACCATGTGGGCCTCGGTTTCCATCGCTACGCCACCGATGCGGGCTGGCTCGTCCCCCATTTCGAGAAGATGCTCTACGATCAGGCCATGCTGGCCATGGCCTATACCGAAGCCTGGCAGGCGACCGGCACCGCCCTGTACCGGGAGACGGCGCGGGAGATCCTCACGTACGTGTTGCGGGACATGACCGCCCCGGAGGGCGGGTTCTACTCGGGCGAGGACGCGGACAGCGAGGGCGAAGAGGGCAAGTTCTACGTCTGGACCGATCAGGAGATCCGGGAGGTCCTCGGGAACGAGGAGGCGGAGTTCGTCATCCGTGTCTTCAACGTCCAGGAGGGCGGGAACTTCGCTGACGAATCGACGGGCAGAAGGGCCGGCGCCAACATTCTTCACCTGTCCGGGCCGCTCGATCAGGTCGCCGCCGAATGGCACCTCTCCGAGGAGGAGTTGAAGGGCAGGCTGGCGGTGGACACGGTCAAGCTGTTCGAGAGGAGGGAAACCCGGATCCCTCCTTTCAAAGACGACAAGATCCTGACCGATTGGAACGGCCTCATGATCGCGGCCCTGGCCAAGGCCGCCCAGGCCTTCGAGGAGCCCGCTTACGCGCGCGCCGCCGGCAACGCAGCCGGTTTCATCCTGGAGAAGATGCGGGCTCCCGACGGAGGCCTTCTCCACTGCTGGCGCGAGGGCGGCGCCACCGACCTGGAGGGGTTCATCGATGACTATGCGTTCCTCATCTGGGGCCTCCTGGAGCTGTACGAGGCCGACTTCGGCGTGCGTCACCTCGATGCGGCCGCCGAGCTCGGCCGCTATCTCCTGGAGCACTTCTGGGACCCGCAGGGCGGGGGGTTCCACTTCACCTCGGACCGGGGAGAGAGGCTGCTGGCCCGCAAGAAAGAGATCTACGACGGGGCGCTCCCGTCCGGGAACTCGGTGGCACTGCTGGATCTGCTCAGGCTGGCCAGAATCACGGCCGACCCTGCGCTCGAGGAGCACGCGAACAGGCTCATCCAGGCCTTCTCGGGCGTCGTGTGCCAATCCCCTTCGGCCTTCACGCAGTTTCTGGCCGGCGTCGACTTCGCGATCGGTCCTTCCTGCGAAGTGGTCATCACGGGTCGTGCCGGGGCAGGGGACACCCGGGAGCTGTTACACTGCCTGAGACGCCACTACCTGCCCAACAAGGTGGTGGTCTTCCGGCCCGCGGACGAGAGCCGTCCTGAGATCACCCGGCTGGCCAAGTACACGGAGGCCCAGACCGGTTTCGATGGAAGGGCCACGGCCTACGTCTGCCGCCACTACTATTGCGAGGCGCCGACCACCGATCCGGAGCAGATGTTGCGCCTGCTTACCGCAGACCGCCCTGAATGATTGACCGCTTCTACGACGCATTGCGAGGGCTTGATCCCTTCTCCCCTCGCCGAGGGGAGAAGGCCAGGATGAGGGTGCATTTGCTCCTGTTTCCCCCTCCCCCTGGCCCTCTCCCCCGTGTCGCGGGGGAGAGGGTATTCATGAGGCATCGACTCATGTCAGCTGAAACGGATGAGTACAAGGTGAGAGGATGCACGAAATGTCCCGTCTGCGGGTATCCGCAGGACGCGTGCGTCTGCTGCCCCGAGTGAGGCCACGACTGCCCCCTGGAGCAGGGGGAAGCCTACTGTCCGGTCTGCCTTCCCGAGCCGAATGAAGAGACCGAAGAATTTGCTTGTGTACCCGCGCGACCAGTGCTATAGGCACTGAGGGCCTACGCCGGAGGAGGACGGACGTGAACACGGGCGCGAGAATCAAGTTCGAGGTCGTTCCGCAGGACCTGGACATCCTGACGCACCGCCTGAAGGAGCTGGGGTGCCGGGAGGCAACGACCGTCCGCATGGAGGACCTTCGCTTTCGGGAGTCCACGCGCCGGAAGTGTGAAGTCCCGAACTGCGGCTCCTATGGCAACACCTTTCAGTGTCCGCCGTACACGCCCTCCAGGGAGGAAGCGGCAGCGTGTCTGCCGGGAGCCTACGAATACGGGGTCATCGGCGTCATGTATAGCCCTCCCGCAGAGATGGCCGTGCCGCGAGACGGCAACGTGATGAAGATGATGGAGAGGGCCGGCAGCTGGTCGGCCCGTATCAGCAGCATCGTGAGCAAGGTCGAGTCCAGGGCTCACGAGCTCGGCTACTACAAGGCCATGGGATTCAACTGCGGTCCGTGCACGTGGTGCGGCATGTGGACCCGCCGCTGGTTCGATGGCTTTGCGACCGGCAAGGATGTCGCCGCCTGCGCTCTGATCCGGAGCGGCCTGTGCCGCAAACACCGCAGGTCGAGGCCGTCCGCCGAGCCTCTCGGCATCGACATCGCGGCGTGGTTGCGGGAAAGGGGCCTGATCACCGACGAGCTGATCTTCCCGGAAATCTCGTTCGAGTGCGCGGCCGAGTGCCCTTTCTATGCGCTCGTTCTCGTCGGCTAGAAAATCCCGGGCAAGAGACAGGGGACGCTCATGGGTCGAAAAGCGGAAGAGGACGAATCCGGCAAGCCGGGGACCGCCGATGCGGCCGGCTTTCAGCCGACGTGGCGAGCGATCCTGCCGGAAAGGCAGGACCGGAAGACGGCGAAGATCCGGACAGCCGCGGATCCTGCCGACCTCGAGCGGCTCGCCGCCTTCGCCGCCGGATTGGGCGCCGGGGGCGGCGTCGCGATCCCGGCGCGGCAAATCGTCACCAGCGAAGTGATGCGGATGAAGTGCCGCATCCCTACCTGCCTGGGCTACGGCTCCAGCTTCTCGTGCCCCCCGCATGCGGCCGATGCCGCACACATGCAGGCCGTGATCCGCGAGTACGAATGGGCCTTGCTCGTCGGCGTTCCGCTTCCTGATGATCCCTCCCCTTCCTACGAAGCGATCTTCGACTACATGAACAGGATGAAGGAGATCGTGGGCAGGACCGAGGTCGAGGCACAGTACGCGGGCTACGTCAATGCCATGGGATTCACCGGAGGGCCGTGCGGGCTGTGCGGGGTGTTCAGCCCCGCATGGATGAAGGCACGGAAAGCCGGCACGCGTGTGATCGCTTGTCCGGTGCTCGCGCGAGAGTTGCCTTTCTGCGCCCACTACCACCACTGCCGGCCCGCGGCCAGGGCGGTCGGCATCGACATCTATGCCACGGCCAGGGCGGTCGGCTGGGAGGACCGGTTGTCGCCTCCTCCGCCGGTGCGGGCCGGGCGCATCGACTGGCCTTGCCTGGCAGGAGTGTACCCGATCCTGATCGTGTAGTCAGAGGCGCTCTCTTTCCTTCCGAAGCTCCCTCGAAATGCGGCTCACCTCATCCAGATTGTCCCGCAGGAGCTGCAGAAGAAGATCTGTCTTCTGCCGCAGGACCCGGCTCACATCATGCACCTTAGTACACTGGTTCATAAGTTCGGTAACATACTCCGCCGACCGGCGCGGCCGGTCTGCGAGAGGAGACGTGGCAACGGACGGCCTGCAAGAGCCAGATGTCGCGAGCGAGCCCCGGCGCCTCGG
>JBFLZG010000014.1:0-41565 GCA_040756235.1 bacterium
GGTCGAGGTGGGGAAGCAGATTCAGGAGAAGGCGGGTCTGGGAGGCTGTCCATAAATGCCCATCTGCTGCGTTGCACTCATCCTTCGTAATTGCGGCGTAAAGCCATGTACGCCTCATTCCTCAGGATTTCGTGCGCCTTGCATCTGGACATTTCTGAACAGCCTCCCGGAGCCGAATTCTCGGAGAGGGTACTAACCTGCGTCCATGGTAGACGGGCTGACCCCGCGGACGGTTCCCGGGGAGGAGAGCACCATATGAGCGCCAAGAAAAGTCCGAGCCGCTCCCCGGGCAGCCGGACCGCCGGCAGCCGCAAGAGAAACGTGCTCGTCACCGGGGTGACCGGAACGATCGGCAGCCGTCTGGCCGAGGCTCTCTACTACGACAAGAACGTCGGCGCCATCTTCGGCGTTGCCAAGGGGGACAAGCCGTACTTCTTCAACCAGTTCGACGCGAAGAGGTTCATCTACAAGAACCTCAACATCCTGAGGCCCCGGGACCTGACCAACCTCTTCCTCTCCGGGCAGTTCAAGGATGCCAGGATCGACACGGTCGTCCACCTCGCCTTCTTCAACCGCATGTACCGGCCCGGCTCCAAGGAGTCCCATCACAGCCTGAACGTGGAAGGGACGCGCGACCTCCTGGACAAGTGCATCGAGAGCCCGTCCGTGACGAAGTTCATTTTCAAGTCGAGCGACGTCGTATACAAGATCCGGCCTCACAATCCGATCTACCTGGACGAGAACGCGGACCTCAACTTCGATCCGGACGTGGATCCGTGGATCAAGGACCGGGTGGACGCGGACATGATCTGTCAGTCCAGGAAGGACAACGGCAAGGTCAAGATCGTGATCCTGCGCTGCTCCAACATCATCGGCCGCATGGTCTCGAGCCAGATGAACGCTTACTTCGACTCGCCCATCACCTTCAAGGCCATGGGCTTCAACCCGCTCATCAACCTGATCCACATGGACGACGTGATCCAGGCGATCCAGCTCTCCATCCAGAAGAACGTGGCAGGCGTCTTCAACATCGCGGGCGCCGATACGGCCCCGATCTCGACGTTCGGAGAGATCAACCGCTCCCGCATGCTTTCCCTGCCTTCCCCGCTGCTCAAGCCCGTGAACGCCGTGATGCGCAGGCTGGGCATGACCCGCTACTACTACTCCGTCGATGCGGACCGTTTGAAGTACAGTGTGCTGCTGGATACGAGCAAGGCGCAGAAAGTGCTGGGGTTCAAGCCCAGGAGCCACGTCTATTTCCAGCACGGCAGCCAGCACCAGGAGTAGGTGTCAGGTATCAGCTTTCAGGTAAGGGGCCTCTTCTCAGGCCGAGGGCAGCAAGGGGCGGGCGAAATCCAGCAGATTGACGGTCAGCTGGGAGACCTGCAGCGAGATCCGCTTCCGATATCCTTCCGCGTCTCCGCCTATCTGGAAGGGGAGCGCAGCCGAGAAGGTGAGATCCACTCCTTCGGCGAGATAGTCCACCACGTTCGAGCTCCTGTAGGTCCCCTGCCAGATCGAGGCGGCGTGGGCCAGAAGCTCGGGGACGCCCGCCTTGATGATCCGCACGTGCATCAGCCCGGGCCTTGCCATGGCGTAGGGAAAGGCCTTGAGGTGGTAGCCGTAATAGGGGGTGGTGGCCACGCCGACCATGTTGCAGGAGCCGGCGTAGAAAGCTTCGCCGGGAGGGCACTCCAGCGGCTGGATGGAGCGGTCATCCCGGATGCGGTAGAGGCGGGTGCCGACGCACCTGGCAATGGCCTGGGTCGGTTTATGCGTGAGCGCCACCGTGGGAATCGTGCGCAGCAGGATGGCCGCCAGGTAGCCGACCAGGTTCTGGGTGAACCGGGTCAGCCAGGGGGCCTGAAACTTCTCCTTGAGCCACGCGTAATCGTTGAGGATCTGCGCGTCCCACCCGAGACCGCAAAAGGTGAAGCACTTTCCTTCGGCTTCGATCATGTTGAACCGCCGCGTGGCGAAATCGCGGCCCCTCGCCAGAAGCTGGACCGGCTTCAGCCCGGGACCGATGCCCAGCACCGGCGCCAGGCTGTTCCCGGTGCCCAGCCTGAGCACCCCGAACTCCGGCATGGTGAGCCGCGAGAGGCCGTCTCTGGCTTGGCGGCCCATCTTGTGGAGTTGCGCGTTCTTTTCCTCCAGGCAGTGCTTGGCCGAGCTCAGCAGATGGGAAAAAGTGCCGTCCCCCCCTCCACTGATGATCCGGTGATAACCGCGGTCCAGAGCTTCCCGGATGATGTGTTGGGCCTCTTCCTTGGTGCGGCTGGAGTAAAGGGAGATGCGGGGGACGATCTTCTCGGCCGAGCCGTGGACCCGCCGGGTCACCTTGCGGGCGTTCTCGTTCAGGATGACGACGAACTCTTTGGAGCGATTTCGTTCCATGAAGAACCTTAACCAGCCTCGAGTCACACCTAGACAACATGATAGTCAGCGACTCGGAAGCGAGTCAAGGTAGCGGGCACGCTGCAGCATGCCGTACGGGTCGAGATGGTTCTCTTGGGAGGGGAAAGCAGGTATAAGATCACGTCATGCGGGCATACATCAGATGGCTTTGCGAAATCGGGCTCGAGGACGTGGGCGAGGTCGGCGGCAAGGCGGCTCACCTGGGATCCCTGACTCGGGCCGGCTTCCCGGTGCCGCGCGGGTTTTCGATCCTGGCCGCGGCCTTCGACCTGTTCATGGAGGAGAACCGATTACGGGCCCGGGCTTCAGCCCTCCTCGGGCCCGCGGATCTGAAAGATCTCGGCGGCCTGCGAGATCGATGCGAGTCCTTGCGGCATGTTTTCCTCGAAGCGATCCTCCCTGAACCGATCGAGCGCGTGATCCGTGCGGCCTATGGGGTGTTGAGCGCGCAGGAGGGGTCTGATCTCCTGCCGGTCTCGGTCCGCTCCAGCGTCACGACTCCGGACCTGGCCCGGACCTCCTTCCCCGGACAGATGGATACTTACCACAACATTCGGGATGCGGACGCCCTCCCTGTTTTCGTGAAGAGATGCTGGGCCTCGGTCTGGAGCTTCGGGGCCGTGGCCCACCGGATCGCAATCGGACTTGATCCCTTCTTCATCAGGATCGCTCCGGTGGTGCAGCGTTTTCTCCCCGCGGACGCGGCCGGGGTGCTCTTCACCGTGAATCCTCTGGATGCTTCGGCCCCGGAGATGGTGATCGACGCCTGTTTCGGTCTGGGCGAGGCGGTCGTCAGCGGCCGGTTCGAGCAGGACCGGTTCGTGGTCGGGCGCAACTCCACGCAGGTCTTGAGTGAGCGGATCGGCCGGAAGGCCAGGAGGATCGCTGCCGATGCGGGCAGGGGGCAGGGTACGAGAGAGCTTGCGGTCCCGGAGGAAGAGGCCGTCAGGCCCTGCCTCCGCAAGGAGCAGATCCTGGAGCTCGCCGAGACGGGCAAGGCGATCGAGAGGCATTTCGGGGCGCCTCAGGACATCGAGTGGGCCTATGCCGAAGGATCTCTCCACATCCTTCAGTCCCGGCCCGCCCGGATCCTGAGCCCGGCCGTGAGTGGGTCCCGCTGTGTCGGCCCGGCGAGCGGCGGCGGTGATCGGGAAGCGCCGCCATCAGAGTGGACGTCGGCTTCCGATACGCCGGTCGACCCGGCCCGCTCCTGCTACACGGCTGCCAACATCCGAGAGGCCGTTCCGGGCGTTCTCACGCCCCTGAGCCTGGAGGGACTTCGGTTCCTCGAGAACGGCTTCCGCGAGGCCAACCGGCGCCTGGGCATTCTCTCCGGACGGGAGCTGGCGGGCAAGGATTTCTTTTTCGTGGGCTCATTCTACGGAAGGGCCTTTCTCAACCTGAGCGCTTTCCGGGAAATCACGTCGCGGGTTCCGGGAGCGTCCGCCTGGGAGCTCGAACGGGAAGAGGCCGACGCCGACCCGGGTGCGGCCGCGGTGGGCAAGCGGGGAATCCTTGCACATCCCTTCTTTCTGGGCAGAGTGGGGGTCCGGGCCCTGGCCCGCCTTCACCGCCTCCCCCGGGAGGCGCGGGAGTGCCGGGCCCGGGTGGAGCAGAAGGCCAGGGCCGACAGGGATTCGATCCGGAGCCGCGAAGTCTCGAACACCGAGCTTCGCTCCCTGCTTGAGGCCGGCAGGGGGCAAGCCCAGGAAGCCATGACGCTTCACCTGGAGGTTTCCCAGTTCGCCGTCTTCTTTTACGAGGCGCTCCGGAGGCTGACCGCGCGCTGGCTGGGTGATCGCGACGGCAGCCTGGCCGCGCGGCTCGTGGCCGGGCTCGGCACGCTCGAGAGCGCCCGGCCGGGATGGGAGCTCCGGAGGCTGGCCGACCGGGCTGCCCGGTCCCCCGTTCTGCGCGAGATCTTCGCCGCCCATCGGCCGGGCGAGATAGGACCTGTGCTGGAGCGGGCCGGGGGCCCCGAGGAGGCTTCCTTCAAGGCCGAGCTGGCCGCCTTCATGGACCGGTACGGACACCGCGGCGCGCATGAGGCCGAGCTCATGGCGCCTTCCTGGGCAGAGGATCCGGGGTTCGTGTACGGCGCGATCCGGAGCTTTCTGGCCCGTACGGACCTGGAGTGCCCGGAAGCCCTCGAGGGCAGACAGGCTCGGGAAGGAAAGCAGGCCGAAAGCGCGGCCCGGGCCGGCTTGCGGCCCTGGCGGCGTCCGCTGTTCGGCCACGTCCTCGCACGGGCAAGGCGGTTCATCGTTTTGCGGGAGGCCATGAAGGAGACGCTGGTTAGAGGGCTGGCGGTGAGCAAGCTCCTCTTCCGCACGGCGGGCTCCCGGCTGTTTGCCGCAGGAGCGCTCGAGGACTGCCATGATGTCTACTTCCTCCGGGAGGACGAGATGCTCGATCTCCTCGGGGGCCGTGCACCGGACCCCGGGCTGAGGGAGCGCCTGGAGCGGCGCAAGCGCGAATATCACTGGAACCAAAGGGTCGATCTGCCCGAGAGGTTCGAAGGCCGGCCCAGCCCTCTGCGCTCGGAGCCGGAGCCGAAGCCTCGAGGGGCCGGGCTCGTGCTTCGAGGCATCCCGGCCTCTCCCGGCCGGGCCTGCGGCCCGGCCCGGGTGGTCACGGACCTCGGAAGCGATCTGATCATCGAGCCCGGGGAGATCCTGGTGGTGCCCGTTGCGGACGCAGCGTGGGCGCAGCTGTTCCTCCTGGCCGCCGGACTGGTAGTGGAGATGGGCGGGCTCCTCTCACACGGGTCCATCGTGGCGCGGGAATACGGCCTGCCGGCGGTCGTGAACGTGAAGAAGGCTACGGCATGCTTGCGCACGGGCCAGAGAATAGAGGTGGACGGAAATTCAGGCGAAGTCCGGGCCCTGGAAGGGGATTGCAGCACCTGAAAGGTTCCGGGGTTTTCGTCATCCCGACCCATGCTGGCATATGGGGCTTGTAGGGGCGCTGCCTGCTGCGCCCGTCTTGGGATCCAGCCGGGGCGACCGGCCGGTCGCCCCTACAAACCCCGGGGACCGGGGAATGGATTCCGAGTGCAGCCTCCCGGCCAATGCCCTGCAGCGGTGTCTCTGAGGAAAGGAGGATTCAGATGGAACGCTACCCGGGCTGGAATCTCACGGCCGCTCAGCGGGCCCGTGCAGAGCTGCTCGGACTGGCCCTGGCCGCGGCCAGGAGGCTCAAGGGGCAGGGAGGATGTCTGACCGCCCCGTCCGAGCTCCACCACGAACACAACGCGAGCCCCTACTGGAACGAGAGCTACTATTTCAACTTCACGGACCTTGCCGGGCGCATCGGCGGGTTCACACGGATCGGCATGGTGCCCAACCAGAAGACGGCCATTGCGATCCTCTTCCTGTTCCTCGAAGACGGCGGGATCCTGATGACGAGCCAGACCGAGCCGATCGAGGCGAGCCGCGACGACGTGTCTGTGGGGGCTCTGCGCTACGAGCGGGCCCGGGCGCTCTGGGAATGGAGAATCCTTTTCAAAGGAAGCATGCTCCGCCTGTCCGACCCGCGCGATCTTGCCCGGCTCGGCCAGGACGAGCCCAGCGCGGTTTCGTCTCCGCAGGGGTTCTGCGCGGAGGAGGTCGACCTGGAGCTTTCATTCATCGGCTGGTCTCCCTGCCACGACTTCAAGGACGTGGACCCGCATTTCATCGCGGAGCGGTTCGTGTCCGGGCGCTCGCGGCTGGAGGACCTCAGGGCCATGGGTAAGGTCGCCTCCGAGCACTACGAGCAGGTCGGCGAGGTGGCGGGGAGCATCACCATCGGCGGCCGCACGATCTCCTTCCAGGGCAGCGGACAGCGGGACCACAGCTGGGGCGAGCGGGACTGGAAGGCCCCGCGTGGCTGGACCTGGCTCACGGCCCAGTTCGGCAAGGATCTGGGGTTCAACCTGAGCCGAGTCATGATCCGGAGCCTGGATCTCTTCAACGGCTACGTGAGCCGCAACGGCCGCAACTACCGCCTCCGCAGGGCCCGTCTCGAGACCGCGTTCGAGGCCGATGGCCAGACACAGAAGTCGATCCGGATCCGGCTCCAGGACACGAGCGGCTGGGAAGCCGAGATCGAGGGCAGCCCCCGGAACGTGGTGCCCCTGACTCTGACGGAAGGGTCCCACCGCACCCGGGTGAACGAGGCGTTCACCCTGTACCGCTGGGGGGGCCGCGAAGGGTATGGGATATCGGAGTACCTGCACCAGCTCACCTGCAAGGCCGGGCCGTCATCCCCGGCCAAGGCCGTGTAGCGGCCGCGAGCCGGGATCCCCCGAAGCAGCGGGATCCCCGCTTTCGCGGCTGTGTCATAAGCCGGTCAAACCCTCGTGCGACCACTCATTCCGGAGGACTCGGAGGCGCGGCCGCATGATTTCCGTCATTCCGGCGAAGGCCGGAATCCAGCCCCTGCGCCCAGTTACCACACCTGGTCTTGGTGCACCCTTCTGGATCCCGGCTCCCACGCGCTTCGCACATGGGCCGGGATGACGAATTGTGACACAGCCTCTTTCGCGGGAATGACGTGCTTCGGAGCCGGGGTGGACGCGAAGTTCCGCAATTCGACCGTATTGATAATCACGCCTGCCGCGGGTAAAATAGTCCTTCCCGCTTGCGGCAACATGAAGCCAGTCGTGCGCCTCGAGAACTTACAGCCGAAAGATATGCTTTCACCGGCTTTGGAACATTCCAGAATGTGCAGGCCGTTCAAAAAGGTCCAGATGCAAGGCGCGCGAAGTTTGAGGAACGAGGCGTACTCACCGTACGCCGCAGTGACGATAAACGAGCGCAACGCAGCAGATGGGCTTTTTTCAACGGCCTACTAAGGAGCCCTCATGAAGTACCAAATCCGGCTGTCCGGCGGCCAAGGCCGACTTGCCCGGGAGATCCAGGTTCGGTGCGGAGTGGATCTTGCCAAGTGCTACCAGTGCGGGGAGTGCACGGCAGGCTGCCCCATGACGCCGGATATGGACGCCGGGCCGACCAAGACCCTGCGCTTCATCCAGCTCGGCATGGAGCAGGAGCTGTTCAGGCTGAACACCCCGTGGCTCTGCGCTTCGTGCGAGACCTGCACCTCCCGCTGTCCCAACGACATCGACATCGCCCTGGTCATGGACGTGGTGCGCCAGATGGCCAGGCTCAGAGGCGGGCCGATCCCGGTCCGGGAGCCCAAGGTGTTCCAGGACGCCTTCCTCAAGTCGATCGAGGACTTCGGCAGGCTCTACGAGCCCGGGCTCATCGCCTCCTACAACCTGAAGAGCTTCCACCCCCTGAAGGACGTGGCCCTCGGGCCCAAGATGCTCCTCAAGGGCAAGCTTCCCTTGCTGCCGCACCGCTCCAGGAACCGGGACAAGCTCCGGGAGATCATGGAAAGGGCCCGGGCCCACGAGCAGGAGCAGGGCGTGAAGGCGGCCCGGGAGGCCTCCCACGGCGGTCACGGTCATGAGGGACACTGAGTCCATTGACCCACTCCCCGCCGGGGACAGGGTAGGGTGAGAGGGACACCCTGTCACCCCTCAACCTGACCTTCTCTCCTCGGAGGGGAGAAGGGAGGAAAAGGGGGCAACAGATCGGCCCACCGCAAGGATGGAAAACCCAATGAGATACGCGTACTACCCGGGATGTTCGCTCAAAGGCACCGCGCTCGACTATCACGCCTCCACCATGGCCCTGGCAGGACGCCTGGGGATCGAGCTGGCCGAGATGGAAGACTGGGTCTGCTGCGGCGCTTCGCCCATCCACCAGAGAAACCCGGTCATGGCGGCCGGCGTGTCCAATCTCCTGCTCTCGCTCTCCTCGGGGATCAGCAATCAGATCGCGGTCCTGTGCGCGGCCTGCTACCACAACATGAAGAAGGCCGAGGAGGAGATGCGCCGCGACGGCGCCCACCGCAACGAGATCGAAAAGCTGACCGGGATCCGCTTCGATCCGGAGGTGCGGACCCGGCACTTCCTGGACATCCTGGACCGGGACCTCGGCGCCGCGACCCTGAAGGAGAAGGTGGTGCGGCCCCTGGAAGGGCTCAGGGTCGCCTGCTACTACGGCTGCCTGCTGACGCGGCCGCCGATCGTCGCCTTCGACGACCCCGAGGTCCCGAGCGTGATGGAGCGCGTGCTCGCGGCGGCCGGCGCGGAAACGGTGTCCTGGACCCACCGGCAGGAGTGCTGCGGCGCGAGCCACGCGGTCCCGCTCACCGACTCGGTGCTCCGCCTGGTGAACGACATCCTCACTTCGGCGCGCGACGCCGGGGCGGAGATCCTGGCCTGCGCCTGTCCTCTGTGCCAGGCCAACCTGGACATGCGCCAGGCCGAGGTCACCCGCAAGTACGGCGTGGTGCACGACCTGCCGGCGGTCTACTTCACCCAGCTCCTCGGCATCGCCTGCGGGGCTTCGGGCCAGGAGACCATGATCGGCAAGGGGATCGTGAGCGCGGAGCCGCTTTTGCGCTTCAAGAACCTCCTTTAGAACCGAGTGCGTGCGGATCTGCCAGACCCAACCGAGACGAGAGAGAGAACAGGTACATGAGCAAGATCGGCGTCTTCATATGCCACTGCGGTGAGAACATCGCCCGGACCGTGGACAGCGAGCGGGTCGCCCGGGCCGCGGCCTCGATCCGCGGCGTCGCCTTTGCCACCGACTACAAGTACATGTGCTCGGACCCGGGCCAGGCCAAGATCAAGAAGGCCGTCGCGGAGTACGGCCTCACCGGCGTGATCGTGGCCGCCTGCTCGCCGCACATGCACGAGAAGACCTTCCGCAAGGCGGTCGAGGAAGCCGGGGTGAACCCGTTCCTGTGCGAGATGGCCAACATCCGCGAGCACTGCTCCTGGGTGCACGAGCGCGACGAGGCCACGACCCGCAAGGCGATCGAGCTGGTCCGGATCATGGTGGAGAAGGTCAAACGCAACATGGCCTTGAAGCCGGTCCGGGTGAAGGTGACCAAGCGCGCTCTCGTCATCGGCGGCGGGGTGGCCGGCATCCAGGCGGCCCTCGACATCGCCGACGGCGGCCACGAGGTCGTGCTCGTGGAGCGGGAGCCTTCGGTCGGCGGCCACATGGCGCAGCTCTCCGAGACCTTCCCGACCCTGGACTGCTCCCAGTGCATCCTCACGCCCAAGATGGTGGACGTGGGCAGCCACCCGCTGATCAAGCTCTACACGTACTCCGAAGTCGAGAAGATCGAAGGGTTCGTCGGCAACTTCCGGGTCACGATCAAGAAGAAGGCCCGCTCCGTGGACATCGACAAGTGCACCGGCTGCGGCGAGTGCCAGCTCAAGTGCCCCTCCAAGAAGATCCCTTCGGAGTTCGACCGGGGGCTCAAGAACCGGACGGCCATCTACATCCCGTTCCCTCAGGCCGTGCCCGCCCGGCCGGTGATCGACCGCGAGCACTGCATCTACTTCACCAAGGGCAAGTGCAAGGCCTGCGAAAAGGCCTGCCCGGCCAAGGCGATCGACTACGAACAGACCGACGAGTTCGTGGAAGAGCCGGTGGGCGCCGTGGTGGTCGCGACCGGCTACGATCTGTACACCGTGGAGAAGCAGGGCCCTTACCCCGAGTATCTCGGGTACGGCG
Organism: bacterium; assembly: GCA_040756235.1. Lineage (GTDB taxonomy): Bacteria > Desulfobacterota > DSWW01 > DSWW01 > DSWW01 > JBFLZG01. The sequence goes on from JBFLZG010000014.1 coordinate 10,005, forward strand.
AGTACGGCTACGGCAAGGACCCGGACATCCTGGACGGGCTCCAGTTCGAGCGCCTCGCCTCGGCCTCCGGGCCGACCGGAGGGAAGATCCTCAAGCCTTCGGACGGCAAGGAGCCGAAGTCGATCGTCTTCCTGAAGTGCATCGGCAGCCGCCACCCGTCCAAGGGCATCCAGTTCTGCTCCAAGACCTGCTGCATGTACACGGCCAAGCACACGATGCTTTACAAGCACAAGGTGCACGACGGCCAGGCCTACGTGTTCTACATGGACATCCGCGCCCCGGGCAAGAGCTATGACGAGTTCGTGCGCAGGGCGATCCAGGAAGAAGGGGCCATTTACCTGAGAGGCCGGGTCTCCCGGATCTACCGCTCCGGCGACCGGCTGATCGTCAAGGGCGCGGACACGCTTTCGGGTGCCGCCGTGGAGATCGAGGCCGACATGGTCGTGCTGGCCACGGCCATGATGCCCCAGCCGGGGATCGAGAAGCTGTTCCAGAAGCTCGGGATCAGCTACGACGAGTACAAGTGGGCGAGCGAAGCGCACCCCAAGCTCCGGCCGGTCGAGTGCGCCACTCCGGGAATTTTCCTGGCCGGCGCCTGCCAGGGGCCCAAGGACATTCCCGAGACCGTGGCCCAGGCTTCCGGCGCGGCTTCCAAGGCCCTCATCATGTTCTCCCGGGACGAGATGCTGCGGGAGCCGGTGGTGGCCAAGGTGAACGAGAACACCTGCGTGGCCTGCTGGTACTGCCTGGAGGTCTGCCCGTACAAGGCGATCACCAAGAAGGAAATCCGCGACCGCAAGGGCAACCTCATCAAGCGCGTGGCCGAGGTCAACCCCTCCATCTGCACCGGCTGCGGCACCTGCGCGGCCACTTGCTTCTCCAACTCGGTGGACCTGGACGGCTTCACGGACGAGCAGCTTTACTCCGAGATCAACTCCCTCATGGCCATCGGCCAGGATCTGTTCGCAGAGGGAAAGCCTTCGGAAGCTGGCCAACCCGAGGTGGCGGCCGAGGCGGCGAGCTGATGCAAGCGCATTTGGTGGCGAGACAAATGGTCACCCCTCACCTTGATCCTCTCCCCTCGAAGGGGAAGGAAAGAGGCGACCGAGCCATACCCTCGCCCCCCTTAGGGGGAGAGGGCCAGGGTGAGGGGGCCGCAGCCGGATACGGCATTTGTTCATGCGTTCGAATTACAAGAGAGAGGGCAGACCTCTTTCGATTCGTCTGAAATCTTCCTCACATGAGGACGCAAGAGATGAGCATAGCAGAGGCAAGCGTTGCGAAAGGCGCCGAGCAGCAGGAGGGGGCCGCTCCCTGGGAACCCAGGATCGTGGCCTTCATCTGCAACTGGTGCACCTACACGGGCGCCGACCTTGCGGGCACGAGCCGCATGAAATACCCGCCCAACGTGCGGGTGATCAAGATCCCCTGCACGGGCCGGTTCGATCCGCTCTTCATGCTGAAGGCCTTCGAGAAAGGGGCGGACGGGGTGCTCGTCTCCGGCTGCCATCCCGGCGACTGCCACTACACGGCGGGCAACTACAACGCGCGCCGGAAGTTCACCACGTTCCGCAAGCTGCTCGAGTTCTCCGGGATCGACCTGGAGCGGGTCTGGTTCAGCTGGATCTCGGCGGCCGAAGGCGGCAAGTGGGTGGAGACGGTCAAGAGCTTCACGGAGAACATCCGCCAGAAGGGCCCCTTCCGCGAGTACAGGGAGATGATCGATGTCAGATAGGACGGCCGACCTTCGCGAAATCGCCAGGAAGTGGCTCGCCGACGGGACCGTGGAGGCGATCGTGGGCTGGGAGCAGGGCACCTACCGGGACAAGACCGCGCCGGTCCTGGTGCGCAAGGCCGAGGAAGCGGACCGGCTCCTGTTCAACGAGCGCTGCACGAACAACCTGATGACCTATCTCAAGCGGGAGCCGGCCAAGGGCCTGAAGACCGTGGGCATCGTGGCCAAGGGATGCGATATCAAGGCCGCGATCGGCCTCATCCAGGAGTCCCAGGTGCCGCGCGAGAAGATCAAGATTTTGGCGGTCACCTGCCCCGGGGTGAAGACCGCAAACGGGACCGTGCCGCTCAAGTGCCAGGCCTGCGACGTGAACACGCCCACCTTCTTCGACGAGATCGTGGGCGACAAGATCGCCTCCGGCCCGGACCGGTCGGCGCGCTTCAAGGAGCTGGAGAAGCTGGAAGCGATGAGCCCGGCCGAGCGCCACCGCTTCTGGCGTCAGGAGTTCGACAAGTGCATCCGCTGCTATGCCTGCCGGCAGGCCTGTCCGCTGTGCATCTGCAACCGCTGCATCGCCGAGAAGAACCAGCCCCAGTGGGTCGAGACCAGCCCGCACCCGCGCGGCAACTTCGCCTGGAACCTGATCCGGGCCTATCACCTGGCGGGGCGCTGCGTGGAATGCGAGGCCTGCGAGTCGGCGTGCCCGGTCAACATCCCGCTCATGCTGCTCAACCGCTACATGGCCAAGGTCGTGGAGCAGAGCTTCCAGTACGAGGCGGGCAAGAGCCCGGAGGTCCAGCCGCCGCTCAGGACCTTCCGCCTGGATGACGACAATTCCTTCATCCTGTAAAGAGGGTGTCGCAATGCCGTACATGAGAATCGACAGTGCCGACCTGCCCAAGCTGGCCGAGAAGCTCGCGGCCGCGGGCACGAGGCTCGTGCTCCCGGTGCGCGAGGGGAGCGAGATCTTCTACCGCGAGAGGGCGGACGCGGCCGGGCTGGACCTTGCCACGATCCCCAGGAACTCCGTGAAAGAATTCCTGTTTCCCAAGTGCGAGAAGATCCTGCGCTACCAGTACAAAGGGGCGGAGGTCGCGGTCGAGGACGTGGAGCCGGCCGGCGGCCGCCGCACCGTCATCTTCGGCGCCCGGCCGTGCGATGCGGCCAGCCTGCCGATCGTGGAGCCGCTCTGGAACTGGGACTACAAGGACAAGTTCTTCAACGAGCGCAGGGCCGGAACGATCCTGGTCACGTACGCCTGTCGCACCGCCCCGAACGAGGCGTGCTTCTGCGTCTCGGTGGGGCTCACCCCCGCCGCGGAAGAGGGCTCGGACGTGCTCCTCTACGCGCTGGAAGGCGGCGCCGTGGCGGTCCGCTTCGTTTCGGATGCCGGGAAAGAGCTCGAGCCGGTCTTCGCCGGCTTGCGCAAGGGCGAGGTCGAGGACGCCGCGGTCGAGGCGTTCCGCAAGAGCGGGGTCGACTCGCTCGCGCACCGCAAGAAGCTCGACAAGGTGCGGCCGTGGCTCGAAACCCACTTCGAGGACAGGCTCTGGGAAGAGAAGGCGTTCCGCTGTCTGGGCTGCGGCACCTGCACCTTCGTCTGCCCCACCTGCCACTGCTTCGACATCCAGGACGAGAGCTGCTTCGATGCGGGCTACCGTCTGAAGAACTGGGACGCCTGCCAGTTCTCGCTCTTCACGCTGCACACCTCCGGGCACAACCCGCGCGACACCCAGCCCAAGCGCTACCGGCAGCGAATCTACCACAAGTACGCCATCTACCCGGAGAAGTTCGGCAAGATCCTGTGCACCGGCTGCGGCCGCTGCGTGGCCTGGTGCCCGGTCAACCTTTCGCTCTACGATGTGGTCGCCAGCGCGCAGGAACGAGCGGAAAAAGGAGATTGAAGGTGGAAAACATCTACAAGCCCTACCTGGCTCGTATCGAGGAGAAGCGAAAGGAGACCTACGATACGACGAGCTTGAAGCTGGTCTTCGTGGAGGACGGGGTGCGAGAGAAGTTCACCTTCCGCGCCGGCAACTTCGGCGAGTACTCCGTGCTCGGCGAAGGGGAGTCCACCTTCTGCATCGCCAGCTCTCCCACGCGCAAGGACTACATCGAGTGCTGCTTCCGCGCGGTGGGCCGGCTGACCAAATCGCTGGCGGAAAAGGAAGTCGGCGACCTCATCGGCTTCCGCGGCCCGTACGGCAACTACTTCCCGATCGAGGACTTCTTCGGCAAGAACGTGGTCTTCGTCGCGGGCGGCATCGCCCTGCCGCCGGTGCGCTCGGTCATCTGGAACGTGCTCGACCTGAGGGACAAGTTCGGCCAGGTCACGATCGTCTACGGCGCGCGCTCCGTGGCCGACCTCGTCTACAAGCACGAGCTGAAAGAGTGGGAAGCGCGCGGCGACGTCGACATCGTCACCACCGTGGACCCGGGCGGCGAGACTCCGGACTGGAAGGGGAAGATCGGGTTCGTCCCCAACGTGCTGAAAGAAGTGGCTCCCAAGGCGGAGAACAGCGTGGCCGTGCTGTGCGGTCCGCCCATCATGATCAAGTTCACCCTGCCGGTGTTGAAAGAGCTGGGCTTCAAAGAGGAAGACGTCTGGACCACCCTCGAGAACCGCATGAAGTGCGGCCTGGGCAAGTGCGGCCGCTGCAACGTGGGCAAGGTCTACGTGTGCAAGGAAGGGCCGGTCTTCACCGCCGCCCAGATCGCCCAGATGCCCACGGATTTCTGAGCAGGCATCCCCCCCTCTTCTTCCTCTCCCTTGAGGGAGAGGACTGAGGTGAGGGTGATCCGTGCCCGGGGCTGCGAAAGCGCTGCTCGCGGGCGAATACCAGGCATTCCTGTGACTTGCGGCCGTGGCTCCGTCCTGTGACTGGCGAACCCTGACCGTACTTCCGGGTGCGCTGCCTTCCCCCCATGAGCGGTATGTGCTCAAGCCCGGTCGCCGAGCCCTCGTCCTGCGATAGCGTTTGACTGCTCCCCAGGGCTTCCTATACTTTCTAAGTGTAATAGTGGTGGATCCATGCCATGCAGTTCGACACGGCCAAGATAGGCGAGTTCTGCCGGCGCTGGAGAATCATCGAGCTCTCCCTGTTTGGTTCCGCCCTCCGCACCGATTTCCGGGCTGAGAGCGACATCGACATCCTTGTGAGCTTCGAGCCGGATGTCCCCTGGAGCTTGCTCGACTGGGTGGAAATGAAAGATGAACTGGAGGCCATGTTCGGGCGGGAGGTAGACCTCGTGGAGAAGTCCGGCCTGAGGAACCCTTTCCGCCGCGATGGGATCCTGAATAACCGGCAGATCCTCTATGCAATCTGACAGAGCCAACCTTGCTTACCTTTGGGACATGCTGGATGCAGCGAAGGCAATCCAGGAGTTCGTTGGCGGGCGTACCTTTGAGGAGTACCGGAGAGACCGGATGCTTCGCGGGGCGGTAGAGCGCCACCTGGAGATCATAGGGGAGGCAGCCAACCGGGTCTCCGCGGAATTCAGGGAAGCCCACCCAGAGATTCCGTGGCGCAGCATCATCGGCCAGCGTAACGTCCTTATTCATGCATACGGGGAAATTCGACAGGAACTGATCTGGAAGACTGCTACGGTTCACGTCCCGGAGCTTATCGCCCACCTCGAGCCTCTCGTCCCGCCAGCGCCGGAGGCGAAAGAGTAAGATCGCCCATCCAGAATCGAGCCCATGCCCCCCCTCAGCGGAAGGACGCGGATCCGGGCGGATGGAGTACTGCCCCGAGGAAACCTCGGTTCAGTATCGCCCAGGCGGCCTCGCGAGGCCTTCAGCAGCGACGCCTCGACCTCCTTGGGAAGCTCCGGCGGCAGAAACGAGTCTGCCGGATACAGGTAGTCCTTCAAGCTCCCGCATGAGACGCTTCATCCGCTGTGATTGACTTCCCCTGCTGCGCGGGAATAAATGGGAGTGGCTGTGGAGGTCATGCGTACCGGCACTGCCGGAAAGGGGCTGAGCCATGGCGAAGCGACTCAAGAAGAAGGCCCGTAAGGCCCCCAGACGCATGTCCCGCGTAAAGAATCACTTCGGCATGGCCTGGTATTCTGCCGAGCAGTGGCCTCTGTTGCGCGACGTGTCCGTGGACCGGGACGTGCTCGAGGAGACCCATTCCGAATGGCTGGCCTTTGCTGAAGAACTATTTGCCGCTTTGACCGAGAAAGGGATTTCGGCGGTGAAGGTCCCCGTGGATGTGAATGAACTGGTCGCCTGGTGCCGGGATCGAGGCTTACGGGTGGACGGCGCTGCCCGTGCTGATTTTGCAGCGGACTGCTTGCGGAAGGCTGAGCGGAAACGGAAGCAAGCGGAATCCGATCCCGCCACCGGCGAGGCCGATTCTTCAGGTCGGCAGGGCTCGTGAGGCTCTTTCGGGCAGCCCAAGGGAGCGGGTTATTCGTCCGCCATTCCTGTGCTGGCTCGGCTCGGGCCAGCGGTGTCCCCGCTGCAGGCGTCCGGCGGCGGACTTCCCGGCCAGGCATGCCGGCACCGGGTTCAGCTGCAGCCGCCTGTGATCCGCTTCGGGGCGCCGCCTGCTTTCGGCTTCGGGCCGCCGGACTTGAGCAGCGTGGGCTCGTAATCGAGGCCGGCGAGTGTGGAAAGTGCCGACAGCGCCCTTTCCTTCGGGACTGCGCCCGCCGCTCCGCTGAAGTAGCCCCGGACGCTCTCCAGCGCTTCGTCATAGCCGAAGGGAGGCGCGGCTTCGCTGAACAGGGGCACGGGCAGCACGAAGTGGAGGTACCAGGGGCGAATGCCGTCTTTCAGATAGTAGAAGGACTTGCCCTCCATCCCGGAGAGGTCCCCCTGCAGTTTTCGGAGAGCCTCTTCGTCCCGGTCCGCAATGAGGACCACTTGATCGAGGCCGGCGGCCGCGGCAGCAATTCCCTTCATGTCTCCGTTCGGCACGTTCCGCGAACCCGGAACGTGAAACCGATCGAACGCCTCGCGGCTGCGCAGATCGACCACTCCGGCCTTCCCCCCCTGCGCTGCCAGGAGCGAGGCTGTCTTCCAGACATCCAGGCCCCGCTCGTCGGGCCGTACCGCAAGGTTCACGGGGGCTTCGCCCACGGCCGAGTGTCCGGCGAGGAGCGCCAGGATCATGTACAGGCTAGCTGCCGCGAACAGGAGCAGTGCCGCCATGCGGGTGTTCAGACGGTTCATTTCTCTTCTCCAGGGGGTCAAGAGACCCCTCCTTAGCGCGGTTCTCTACTCGCTTGCGCTCCTTGCCACCATGTTCTCGACTTTGCTGGCCGCGTAGAATGCGCCGATCGCCATCACGGCGACCGCAAACACCATGATCCCCGACGGGATGTGCAAGTACTGTCCCAGGAGGATGCGTCCCATCGCGCCGCTGCTGTAAAGCTTCTCCAGACTCGCATAGTTGAGGGTGAACAGGGCCGAGCCCGCAAGGATGCCGAAAACGAACAGCAGCCCGTCGATCTTGCCGCTCACCGCGGCCACGATCGAGGTGCCCGGACAGTACCCGATGAAGCCCGCCCCCAGCAGGAGCCCGCCCACCAGTTGGGGAAGAAGAAACGTGTCGAGGATGCCGATACTGCTGAGCGGCATGACCCCGGCCAGGTCCAGCCAGTAGAGGCCGATCATGCCGGTCACGATGGCGGTGAACATGACGCGCAGGACGCGGAAATCCCGGCCGTAAAAGATCGCGGCCAGGTTGTCGGCGCGGCCGAAGCCGGCCCGCTCCAGCACGAAGCCGAAGCCTGCGCCTACCAGCACCGCAATCGACATCTCAGTCGCGTGCCCCAGGTTCAAGACGAGACTGAGCGGTCCTTCCATCTCGATTCCCTCCACGATGGTTGCGAGCGTGTCGGGGAGGCTGTCACCCCTCACCTTGATCCTCTCCCCTCAGTGAGGGGAGAGGAGAGGGCCGACCGAGTCATACCCTCGCCCCCGCAGGGGGAGAGGGCCAGGGTGAGGGGGCGGCATGCCCTAGATCCATTGCTTTCTGAGAAAATACGCGAGCCCGTAAGCGCCGGCGAACACGCTCAGCATGAACACCCCAGCTGCCCAGGGCGAGCTGAGCGCCTCCGGTGACGGCCTGGCCGCTGGTGCAGCCGCGGGCGAGCTGGGCAGCAAAGCCGCTCAAGGCGCCCCCGGCAAACGCCAGCACCCAGCGGCTCTCGCGGTCGAACCTCGGCCCATGGATCGTCTCGACCTGAAAGCGCCGGCCGGTCAGGGTGCCGATCGCGCCCCCTGCCACGACGCCGGCTGCAAGGAAGACGATCCAGGCGTCGAGCGCGCTCCGCCCCGGCTGGAAATACGGGGCGATGTGCGGGTGCTCTTCGGCATAGGTGGGATTCACCCGATGGATGGCGGCGGCCTGCGGGTGCTTGAAGGCGCCGCTCGCCCCGAGTCCCTTGCCGGTGGCGACGAAGCTCGCCAGCAGCACCAGGCCGAGCGCGAAGCCGGCAACGTAAGGGTTCCAGAAGGGCTTCTCTGCTTGCATGGTCACTTCTCCTTGCTTGCGGGGCGGGCGCGGCGCGCGACCCACTTGGCGTTGCGGCCTTGTGCAAACGTGCGGTCGATCCTCCCTGTGATCATGGACTTCAGGGCCGGCCGCTCTTCGCTGAGGACGGCCGCCATGGTGACGTGAACCGAAAGACCGACGAGCACCAGGGCTGCCGCGAGCTTGTGAAGGAGCATGGCCGAGGCGACAAGCCCCGGCGGCCCCAGGTGGAAGGACATCACCGACCCGGTGAGGACGATGATCGCCGTGGCGGCGAGTACGAGAAGAGCGAAGAGCTTCTGGCCCGCGTTGTACTTGTCTTGCGGAGGCAGGGGATCCGCCGGTGCCCCCAGCATTGCTCCGGGCTTCAGCCGCAGCCATCTCCGGTCCTCCCGGGTGAGCTTCACCTCCTCCAGAAGGTCGCGGGCTGTCCGGTTCGGAAACCCCGCTCCCCGGAACCGGCTTGTTCGCCCCAGGCATCGAAAAAATGAGCGGAATCTTCTGTTCAAACCGCGCCCGGGCACGGGCGCGTTCACATAGGACGGAGGTCTGTCATGGCTGTCGTAAGAAAGCTGGAAATCGTGGAACCTGTAAAAGGGTTCATGTCAAAGCCGATCAAGATGCTCATCGGAGGCAAGTGGATGGACTCGGTCTCCGGCATGACCTTCCCCACCTTCAACCCGGCCACCGAGGAGGAGATCACGCAGGTGGCCGAAGGCGTCAAGGAGGACATCGACGAGGCGGTCAAGGCGGCCCGCAGAGCTTTCGAGAGCGGCCCCTGGCCCAAGATGACCCCCTCCGAGCGTAGCCGTCTGATCTGGAAGCTCGCGGACCTGCTCGAGGCGCATCTGGAGGAGCTCGCCGAGCTGGAAACGCTGGACAACGGGAAACCGATCACCATCTCCCGCATTGCCGACGTCCCGCTCGCCGCGGACCTGTTCCGCTACATGGCCGGCTGGGCCACCAAGGTCGAGGGGAACACGATCCCGATCTCGGTGCCCTATGCGCCGGGCGCGCGGTTCTTCGCCTATACCCTGCGGGAGCCGGTGGGGGTGGTCGGCGCGATCATCCCGTGGAATTTCTCGCTCCTCATGGCTGCGTGGAAGCTGGGCCCGGCGCTTGCTGCCGGCTGCACCGTGGTACTCAAGCCTGCCGAGCAGACCCCTCTCACCTCGCTGAGACTGGGCGAGCTCATCTTGGAAGCCGGGTTCCCGGAAGGCGTGGTGAACATCGTACCCGGGTACGGCGAGACGGCCGGCGCCGCGCTCGCGGCCCATCCGGACGTGGACAAGGTGGCCTTCACCGGATCGACCGAGGTCGGCAGGCTCATCCTGCAGGCGGCCGCCGGCAACTTGAAAAAGGTCAGCCTGGAGCTCGGCGGGAAGTCGCCGAACATCGTCTTCGCCGATGCCGACCTCGAGATCGCGACCCAGGGCGCCGCCAACGCCATCTTCTTCAATCACGGGCAGTGCTGCTGCGCCGGCTCGCGGCTCTTCATCGAGCAGAAGGCCTTCGACAAGGTGGTGGAGGGGATCGCCCACTACGCGAGCCAGATCAAGGTGGGGCCCGGCATGGACCCGGCGACCGAGATGGGGCCTCTGGTCTCACGAGAGCAGTTGAACCGGGTGTGCCGCTACGTCGAATCGGGCTTCCAGGAAGGCGTGAAAGCGGTCGTCGGCGGACATCGGATCGGCGACAAGGGGTTCTTCTTCGAGCCGACCGTGCTCATCAACACGCGCAGGGACATGAAGGTCGAGCAGGAAGAGATCTTCGGGCCGGTGGTGTCGGCCACGCCGTTCAAGGACCTGGACGAGCTCGCCAGGGCGGCCAACGACACGATCTACGGCCTGGCGGCGGGCATCTGGACCCGGGACGTGCAGACCGCCCACAGCCTGGCCGCGAAGCTGCGCGCCGGAACGGTCTGGATCAACTGCTACAACATCTTCGACGCGGCGCTGCCCTTCGGCGGCTACAAGCAGTCCGGGTGGGGCCGCGAGATGGGCCACGACGCACTGGAGCTGTACACGGAGAAGAAGGCTGTGTGCCTGCCGGTGTCGTAAGGAGGCGCCCGGGCTACAGGCAGGCCGTCCGGGATTCGGAGGCCCCTGCGAAGCGAGCGATATCGGAATCCAGTTCCTGCTCCTCGTCTTGTAGGGGCGACCGGCGGTCGCCCCTTCGGGATCGCGGCTCGCAGCTGCCCTGGCGGCTTGAAGGTAATGGGAGATTGCGAGCGCAGCGAAGCAACCTCCTGGGCCTAGGGGGTTGCTTCGGTCGCCTGTGGCTCCCTCGCAATGTCCGCAACGATTCGTGTCCTCGCACGCAGCGGTGCGGCCACATGCTTTCCGTCATGCGGCGACGGCCGGAATCCAGTCCCTGCACCCGGTTGCTACAGCTGGTCTGGGTGCACCCTTCTGGATCCCGGCTCCCATGCGCTCCGCAGCGGGGCCGGGATGACGAAATATGACACAGCCTCTTTCGCGGGAAAGACGTCCTCTGTTCCGTCATTTGCCTTCTCGAAACCGGCGGCAGCACAATACTCGGAAGCAGGCGCTCGCCTCTGACTCACCTCTCGTTCTCGTGCACGGCGGTCGCAGCCGGTGCACGGAGATCGTGACGGCCGACGGAAGGAGGGAACATGGGAGAGATCCGCCATCTTTTCGTGGAGACGAACGGCATTCGGATGCACGCGGCCGAGCAGGGGAGGGGCCCGCTCGTCATCCTGTGTCACGGTTTTCCGGAGCTCTGGTACTCCTGGCGGCACCAGCTGCCGGCGCTCGCCGCAGCCGGTTACCGGGCCGTGGCGCCGGACCAGCGAGGCTACGGTCAGACGGACCGGCCCGAGCCGATCGAGGCGTACGACATCTTCCGGCTCACCGGAGACATGGTGGGACTCGTTCAGGCCCTGGGCGAGCAGAAGGCCGTCATCGCCGGCCACGACTGGGGCGCCCCGGTCGCCTGGCACTGCGCCCTGCTCAGGCCGGACATCTTTCGGGCCGTGGTCCTGCTCAGCGTCCCCTTTCTTCCCAGGATTCCCGGCGACCTGCGGCCCACCGACCTCATGAAGTTGATGGCCGGAGACGAGAACGAGTTCTATCAGCTCTATTTCCAGGAGCCGGGCAAGGCCGAGGCCGAGCTGGAGGCGGACGTGGGCCGGACGATGCGGCTGGTCCTTTACTCCCTCTCGGGAAATCCTCCGCCGGAGAAGCGCTGGCGCTTCATCTTCCCGAAGACCCAGAACTTCCTGGCTACTGCGACCGATCCGCACACCCTTCCTCCGTGGCTGACCGAGGAGGACCTCGGAGTCTTCACGCGGGAGTTCGAGCGAACGGGCTTTCGAGGGGGACTCAACTGGTACCGGAACATCGACCGCATGTGGGAGCTCACGCCTTTTCTGAACGGCGCCAGGCTCCGGCAGCCTTCCCTCTTCGTGGCGGGCGAAGAGGACTCGGTTATCACGATGTACCGCCAGGCCTTCGACACCCTCGAGGAGAACGCACCGGCACTGAAGAAGAAGGTGCTCCTCCCCGGCGCGGGCCACTGGGTCCAACAGGAGCGGCCTGAGGAGGTGAACCGGATCCTGATCGAGTTCCTGAAGGGGCTGTGACCGGGGCGCAGCGCGGAGCCGCCAAGCTGAAACGTCGTCCGAGCGGGCGACTCCATGTCCCACGGGCAGCCTCGTCAGCAGGGTGCAGCCGTGCAGCCGTTGTCGGTGGACACGCTTCGCTTGGTCCACCCTACCCGGGTGCACCGTGCTCCTGCGCTGACTGAGGAGAGCAGGGACTGGATTCCGGCCTCCGAGGCTGTGTCACAATTCGTCATCCCGGCCCATGTGCGGAGCGCGTGCGAGCCGGGATCCGGAAGGGTGCACCAAGACCAGCTGTGGTAACTGGGCGCAGGACTGGATTCCGGCCTTCGCCGGAATGACGGAAATCATGCGGCCGCGCCTCCGAGTCCTCCGGAATGAGTGGCCGCACGAGGGTCTGACCGGATTTATGACACACCCTCCTCCGCCGGAATGGCGGAAAGAGGACTCGACCGGGGTTCGCGCGGATGACGGCCTCTATTTCCGTCCTTCGAGGGTGCTCCCTCGAGCATGATGATTGCGCCCGAACGACGGTGTGCTACCCGTGGTGGGCCATGGCCTTCTGGACTTCCTGCAGGCAGGGGCCGGAGCCGGGCAAGCTCGACAGATGCGCCACCAGCTCGGCCAGCCGGTCATCCGTGAGCAGCTTCACGCGGAATCGCTCGAGCTCGATCGAGGCGAGCGCCAGATAGCAGGCGCTGTGCAGGGCCCGGGCCGGATCCGGGCTGCGGAGTCCCTCCATCAGGCTCTCCAGGTTTTCGAAGAATTCCTCCCTCTCCCCGTTCACGTACCGGTAGACCAGGGCCAGGGTGAGAAGGCCTCTGGCTTCCCAGAGGTGCGGATCCGCTGCGCAGGCGGCCCGCAGCAGGTCCGCGGCCTCGACCGGCTTGGTGCGTACTCCGAGTGCGCTGCGCTGCTCGAGGAAGTATCGCCCGTATTCCATGAGAACGTCCGGCCTGGCTTCGGCCATGTTCCCGCACAGCCACAGCCAGCTCCACGCTTTCCCGCGGGCGTCGGGCACGAGCGCGGCGTAACGGTTCTCCCCCCAGCCCGCACGTTGGACGACCTGAAACCGGTTCACCATCAGGAATTCCCGGAACGGCTTCTCCTCGAACAGCTCGGGGTAGAAGAGGCGGGGCCAGTGGTGGATGAGGGGATTGGGGGTGCTCAGGACGAACCGCCCGCCCGGCTCGAGAACGCGCCGCACTTCCTCGAGCACAGACTGCGGATTGGCAAAGTGCTCGAAGACTTCGAAGGCAAACACGAGGTCGAAGCGAGCGTCAGGAAACGGAATTCCGTCCCGGTCCAGGTTGCCCAGGCGGATCTCGAGGCCGAGCTTCCTGCAGTTGCGCCGGGCCGAGGCCGAGACGTCGATCCCGTGGACCTCGTTGCGGTCCGCGAGCGGAAGCAGGATCCCGCCCTCGCCCCCGACCCCCAGCTCGAGCACGCGGCGGCCCTTCAGGCCGCCGGGGAAGAAGAGGTCGAGGACCGCCCCGTTGCGCCGCCGGGTCTCTTGCGAAACGCTGCCCCCTTCTCCCCAGTAGCCCGCATAATAGCTGGCAGCGTCCGAGGACAGCTCCGATACGTGCTTTCCGACGATCCCGATCACGTCTCCCATGTGCGCCTCCCGGCAGCGATGGTGCGCCTGCGGCCTCCTTGTACTTGTTCGGGCGCAGCAGCCAAAAACTTGAAACCGGCCGAAAACCTCCCAGGACCGATTCCCGGCCGGCGCCCTCGGAATTCATGAATCCGGCCCCGAGTGTTCGGTTCGGGACCGGCTGCACTCCTCGAATATTCGCCTCCGGTGCATGCAAGGCCTCTCTCCCTGATCGGACCTCTTCGAGCCTGGCCTGAAACAGGCCGTTTTGGGCCCTCCGCAGGGAGCGGAAGGCAGGCAGCGGCACTCGCCTGGGCATGAATCAAAACATCGTCTCTGACACTGCCGCTGCAGAACCTGTCGGTCCGGGCCGTGCATCGAAAGGGCAGGCTCCGGCTCCCGGCCGATCTTACGCCCCAAGTCAGCCGACTGCAGCTCCGAGCCGCATCGAACAAGGAGGGGATCTCGTCCATGGCCGACCATCCTTCCATCGGGCAGTACCTGCTCCAGCAGCTCTATGAGCGTGGGGTCCGGCACGTTTTCGGAATCCCCGGAGATTACGTTCTCAAGCTTTACACGATCCTTCAGGCCGGGCCGATCCGGCACGTGGGCACCTGCAGGGAGGACGGCGCGGGTTTTGCGGCGGACGCGTACGCGCGGGTCAACGGCCTCGGCGCGGTCTGCATCACCTACTGCGTGGGCGGGCTGAACACGGTCAATCCGGTGGCCGGCGCCTACGCGGAGAAGTCGCCGGTCGTCGTGATCAGCGGCGCACCGGGGCTGAAAGAGCGCGTTCGCAGCCCTCTGCTGCACCACCGGGTGCGCGACTTTTCGACCCAGCTGGACATTTTTTCCCACATCACCGTGGCCCACACGGCCCTGGAAGACCCCGACAGCGCCTATGGTGAAATCGACCGGGTCCTGGACGCGGTCGAGCGCTACAAGAGACCCGGCTACATCGAGATCCCCTGGGACCTGGTGGAGTCGGTGCGCCCTCACCGGCGGCGGCCCATGGACCTGGCCGAGCTGACCGACCCGCGCTCGCTCGAGGCGTGCATCGAGGAGGCCTGCGCCATGATCGAGTCGGCCGAGAGGCCGGTGATCCTCGCCGGGGTCGAAGTCCACCGCTTCGGTTATCAGGACGCGCTGATCGCGTTCGCCGAAAAGAAGAACATTCCCATCGCGTCCACAATTCTGGGCAAGTCCGTCGTCAGCGAGGAGCACCCCCTCTACGTCGGCGTCTATGAAGGGGCCATGGGCAGGTCGGAAGTGCAGGAGTTCGTGGAGTCTTCGGACTGCGTGATCCTTCTGGGCGCCTTCATGACCGACATCAACCTGGGCATCTACACCGCCCGGCTGGATCCCGGTCAGGCGATCTATGCCACGTCCGAACGGGTCTCCGTCAAGGATCGTTCGTTCCAGGGGGTCCCGTTCCGCTCCTTCATGTCCGCCTTGCTCCAGGCGCGGATCGGGAGGCGGCCCGCGCCCCGATTGCCCGTCCCGCCCGGGTCCGCGGACAGCGCAACGGACCCCGACGCCCCGATCCGGATCCGCTCGCTCTTCCAGGTGGTCGACGAAATGCTGCGGGATGACACCATCGTCGTATCGGACGTCGGCGACTGCCTGTTCGGTTCCGTGGACCTTACCATTCACCGCAAGACCGAGTTTCTCTGTCCGGCCTATTACGCCTCCATGGGCTTCGGGGTACCGGGCTCCATCGGAGCCCAGCTGGCCGACCCCAGACTCAGGCCCCTGGTCCTCGTGGGGGATGGGGCCTTCCAGATGACCGGGCTGGAGCTGTCGACGGCCGCGCGGCTCGACCTCGACCCGATCGTCGTGGTACTGAACAACTGCGGCTACAGCACGGAGCGCCAGATCACCGACGGCCCTTTCAACGACATCCGCCGCTGGGATTACGCCCGCGTGCCGGATCTCCTGGGCGCCGGGCGGGGTTTCGTGGTGCGCACGCCGTCGGAGCTGCGCCGCGCCCTGAAGGCCGCCCAGGAAGAGCGGGGCACGTTCACCGTGGTGGACGTGCGCCTCGACCCCTATGACAAGTCTCCGGCCATGGCGCGTCTGGCGGAGCGGCTGGCCAGCCGGACGTGAAAGATCTAAAGGGCTGAAGACGCCACGATCATCCTGGCGGGGGCTCGTGGAAGATGGGTAGGCCTACGAGCGTATGCTCTTCGGCAAGACCTTCGGCACGGAGATGGGCATTGTAAGGACGGGGTCAGGGGATCTTCCTCAGTCGATCACTTCCGCCAGGTGCTTGTTGGAGATGATCAACTGATTTACAACCGACGAGACGTCTGTCTTCTTTTTCCGAGCAATGCGCTGAACGAAAGCCAAAGCCTCCTCGTCGAGATAGACGGGAAGCCTGAGGCGGAGTCCGGGACGAAAGAACTTGCCTCGAGTGGCGCTGGAGAAATCATATTCCTTTTTCATGTTTTCATTTGGCATAGAACTGTCTTTCTTTTCTTGTCGTCCGGCGGCTCGAGATGATGCGAACACGGTATCGTCTGCGGTCGATCTCTTCAAAAGTATGACAGACCACAAGAAGACGACCGCCGGATGAGAACCCCATTGTTATCCATCGGTCCTCCACTTCGCTATGTTCGGAATCATATACGGACAAGGCACCTGAGTCGAGGAAGACCGTAGCCGCTTCCTCGAATCCGACCCCGTGCTTGCGATGATTCATCCTCGCCTTTAGCGGATCCCACTCAAAATCGTAGATGCTCGTGGGGCCTGCCATGTCTCGCTCCTGCTCAACCCATCTTCTTGGTGCCCAACAAGTACCCCTCGAGGTCTGACTCGATCTGGCGGGAGAGCGCGTGGGCTGTCTCGCGCTCGCGGGCAACCTGCGCCCGGCCAGCTTCCACATCTGCCACCATCCGGCGCTGGACGGCAAGGGGTGGCAGGGGGATTACCAGGCTCTCGAGTTCCTTGCTGTTGATGTTGGCCTGCCCAATAATCTGGCGGCTCATGCCATCGATCTGCTGACGCCCGATGCGCGAGTTCAACACGAAAACGACGTAGTCAGGATGCGCGCTCTCGGCTTTAGTTCGCACTCTTATGAGGTACGAGGCAAATATATATGGTCCGGTCTCATGAAACACCGCGCATTTGCCCACCAGTTCCTTGCTGTTTGTGCGGTTGATCAGAATATCACCGTCCTCAAGGAGCAGTCTGGTATGCTCCATCTCGGGCAGCTCGACATGCTTTATGGCGGATAGGTGGAGCAGCCCGTCGACGAGGTTGTTCATCCGCAAAACCGGGACACCCACCCCGCGCGTATTGGCTTTCTCGCTGGTGCCGTACTGGGTGAGCGACAAGACGGAGCCGAGTTGGACGACTGGGTACTTCCCTTTTTTAACATCCGTGCCGGTCAACGCCGCTTGGTTGTAACTGACACTCCAGCGTGAAAAGTCCTCAAATGACGTGGAGAAGCATCTTGGAGCTTTGGCCACTGATGCCAGTTTCAGACCCAGAGCGGCCAAGAAGCCAGCCTTTATCTCAGCTTCGATCCTGCGGATTCGTTCTCCGAGGCAGCGATCGCCTGGCGGGCCTTCCGCCACTCAGATAGGATCACTCGCTGCGTGGCAAGCGGCGGAACTGGGATCTCAAACGCGAGGAACGCTTCTTCCTTGAAGCGGTTCCGGCTCACGGCCGCCGAGCCCACTGAAGCGGTACTGACGGCCTTCAGTGTCGCAGGGCACGTGAAATAAAGGTAGAGGTGTTCAGTAAGGATCTGCTCCTCATCTACAGTGAACTGCGGGAACTCGCCCGACACGAAGCACTCCTTGTGTTTCGGCGGGACGACGGCGAAGGCCCCCTTCCACGCGAACAGGCGATTGTAAATAAACGCACCTGGTAGCACCGGAGTCACGTACGCGGCGCTCAGCGAAGCGCCAGGCACGGTCTCGCGATGGAATGTGCCGTCGCCGTACCATTTGACCCCGAGCATCTTGTACCTGGCGCCCGGCTCGACCCGTATTCTGTCGGAAAATCGACGGACGAGATTCCCGACGCGGACAATCCGCCAACCGGTCGGCAAGGCCTTGGCGTCGATAATGCTGGATCGAACGACCCAGCGGTCGAGGTTGTCGAACCACACCGCAAATACTCTTTCGACTTCGGCGCTCATGGGATCGCTTTCGGCAGGAGCGATTCCGGATTCTTGAGGAACTCCTGGTAGAACTCGACGCAACTCTTCTCGACCTGCGGTGGCATGTCGGGGTTTGGGTAGAGCTCGTTCTGATCCTGCTCGCCCGTGGCGGTGATGCCGACTTTCTCGGCAGCATACATGAAGATGAGGTAATTGAACCGGGTCTTGAGCAGCGCGCGGGCCTCGGCCGCCTTCTTCTCGGCCATGCTCTTCTCGTAGTCGGCGAGCGCCTTCTGAGAGGCCCTGCGCCTCTCAGCGTCTCGGGTCAGTCTGGCTGCATCGATCTCGGCTCGCAGGCGGGCGGTCTCCGCGCTTATCTCGGAAGTATACTTGGCGTCCGTCTCAGCAATGGCCTTCTGTCGCTCTGCTTCGAAGCGAGTCTTTTCCTTCTCGGTGAATTTCTGCAGGAAGAGGAGTGACGCTTTGACGCTCGCTCCGGAAGAGAAGAAGGTCTCCTGCGGCAGGCTCACGACGGCTCGAATAAGAGCACGGTCCTCGCAAAACTCGCGGATATAGGCGAGCGAAGGGTTGTTGAATACGCCTTCCGGCAACACGATGCCCAGCCGGCCGCCCGGCTTCAGGAGCTCGAGACAGCGTTCGATGAAGAGGATCTCCGTCTTGATCTTGGCCGACCTGGCCCGCTTCTCACGGTCCTTCTCGGTACCGTTCCCTTTGGGAAGCTCGAAGAGCGTGGCGATGGGCTTGCCAACAGCCGCGCGGATGCGAGCCTGGCCCTGCCGGTAAAGGTCGCCGAACTCGGCTGTGTATTTGCGCTCCAGTTCGTCTGGCAATGCGGTCTGTTCATCAAGCACAACATCGGACGGCTCTACGTTGGCGCCGAAAGGGGGATTGGTGAGAACGATTTCGAACCGTCCCTCGAAGATGCCGTTGACGTTGAGAAAGCCGTCGTGGTGGTGCACGCCGCCATGACCGTCGCCGTGCATGATCATGTTCATCTTACTTGTGCGAGCCATGCGGTCGTTGGCATCGGCACCGTATATGCAACGGTTGGCAAGAGTCCAGAGGCGGGAGCCATTCCGTTTCGGGTCGAGTGTGGCTTGGATTTCGTCGAACTTGGCACTCAGGAGCTCTGCTCTTCTTGTTCTCGAGATGTTTTTCTGGGCTTCGACTTCGGCCTTGAACTTCCGGTATTGCCGATCGGCGTCTGCCAAGATTTGCTCCCGGACGATCTCGAAGAAGCGAATGAGGAAGCCGCCGGAACCGCTGGCCGGATCGCAAATGACGTCCCCCTCTTTCGGCTCCACCATGCGCACCATGAACTCGACGATGCAGCGTGGGGTGAAAAACTGGCCGATCTCGCCGCGGAAGGTCTTACCCAGAAATCGTTCAAAGGCGATCCCCTTGATATCCTCACTGGTATCGGAGAGATTATAGCTCTCCAGAAGGCGAACGATCTCCAACCCGGTGGCTGGCTTGAGATTGATGGTTTCGGCCTTGTCGAAGATGCGGTCCTCTGCATAGTGCTGTTTGGTTTTCTGGAAGAGATCCTGGAGCGGTGTATCGCTGAATTGCTCTTTGAGAAACTCCACCGTGAAGACGTTCTTCCTCTGGCGTCGTTTCCTCAGTTCCCGCTCGACGAAGACTTTTACGAACAGGATTTTCGCGATCTCATCGAAGGCGGCGACGGGGTCCTTCTTCTCCCGGTTGCGAATGACGTTGTGGCACTGGTGCAGCAGGTTTGCGAACTCGTCGCCCTTGAAGACCTTGAGTTCTGTCAGCAGCTTTTCGATCTGCGCGTCGGTGTCATCGGCATGGGGGATGCCGGAGATTTCGTCGTAGTTCGGCATGCGCCGCGTATCGTCCACCTTCCAGAACTTCGTCTCGCGGTGGTTGTGGGTGACGAAAAACCGGGCGTGCTCGTACTGGGCGTAGTTGGCGCCCTGGTGGTAGTCCTTGAGCGATATGGCAACGTTGTCGGCCTTACACTCGACCACGATCAACGCATGCTCCTGTCGGGCTTTTGCCTCCGGGTTGCGCCAGACGAGGAAGTCGGCGCGGGCGTCGCCGCTGCCGCGACCTGTGACGGAGACTTCCTCCTCGATTTGCTCCAGCGAATACCCATACTCGTCCCCAAGGACGAGCAAAAATTCCTGCCGTACGCGCTCCTCAGGCGTAAGTTGCACGAATTTCTGCCGAACCGGACTGAAGATCTTGTTTCCCTCGATGCGGATGCGATCGGGTTTGATATAGGGCTTGGCTTGTGCTGGCATCGGTCTGCTATCCCTCCTGTAAATCCTCGAGCCGACCGGTGTCGGAATAACTGTAGTGATCGGATTCGCCGACGATCACGTGGTCAAGCAGAACCAGTTGGACCAGCCTGCACGCTTTCAGCAGCTGCCGAGTGGTTTCATCATCGCCGGCGGAAGGTTCCGGATTCCCTGAGGGATGATTGTGGATGAGAACCACGGCCGCAGCCGAGAGTCGAAGCGCCTCCTCAAGAACGCGGCGAGCATAAACGGTCGCCTGCGTGGGAGTGCCCTCCGTGATATCCTTCTCGCCAAGGCGCTGGTTTTGTCCGTTCAGAAAGACGCCAATGACAGTCTCCTCACGCTTGCCGGTGAAGAGCGGGCGAAAGTGGTCGGCTACCGCCTTTGAGGACTCGAAAGCGGGTGCGGTGAGCTTTCCGGCACAGAGACGTTTTCCGAGTTCAAAGGCAGCCTTGATTTGAGCGACTTTCGCAGGCCCGAGGCCGGGCACCTTCAGCAGATCTTGGATGTGGGCGCGATGGAGGCCTCGGAGCCCGCGGAAATCTTTGAGAAGCAACCTTGCGACATCGGACGCATTCTGCCCGGGAGTGCCCGCCCTGAAAGTTCCCAGACCTATGCGGAGCACAATGGCAAGCAGTTCAGAATCGGTGAGCTTATCCGGACCTTCGGCGAGGAGGCGTTCCCGTGGGCGCTCCTCCTTTGGCCAGTTCTTGATGCGGCTGGATTTCATACTGGATTCACGACTGCCTGAGAATTAGAGATTGGGCCCAGAGGAGTTTTATCCAAGCGTAAACGAGGTGTCAACAAAGCGGCTGACGCGCTTTCGACTCGCAATTCCTGAATGACAAGAAGCGCAAGTAGCCAGGAGCCGACGGATCGCCATCCAGGATTGGAAGCCGGTCCGCTGGTTCGCACTATCCGAAAGACACGGGCACAAGCAAATTCCCGTTGTCAGAGTGGGCCTGACTGAGGCAGAATTTACCAGGTCATGACGGCCGGGCTTCGAATCAGATCCCTGCCGCCACGTTGCACCATCTGATGCCCGAGGGCGTCCCCACCGGCCGCCGTCCCACGCTCGGAGGCCCCGTCATGCATGAAGGCTTCCTGTTCCTCCAGTACCTTGCCCTGATCCTGCTCGGCGGAAAGCTGGCCGCCGAGGGGTTCTCCCGGTTCGGCATCAGCCCGGTGCTGGGGGAAATCTTCGCAGGCTTTCTGCTGGGGCCCTCATGCCTGGGGATCGTGGATCTGGCCACCGGCGGCGAGTCGGGCGCCATCGTGCTCGGCCTTGCGGAGGTCGGGATCCTGTTCCTGATGTTTACCATCGGCCTGGAGACGAGGCTCGGCCAGATCGCTCAAGTCGGGCTCCTGGCGACCGCGGTGGCGGTCGGCGGAGTGGTTCTGCCCCTTGTGCTCGGCTATGCCGTAGGTGTCTGGATGGTTCCTGAGGAGGGATGGCGGGTCCATCTGTTCATCGGCGCGATCACCACCGCCACGAGCGTGGCGATCACGGCACGGGTGCTTCGAGACCTGGGGATCGGCCGCTCCAGGGCCTCCCGCATCATCCTCGCGGCCGCCATCCTGGATGATATCCTCGGCCTGGTGATCCTCTCGATCGTGCTGGCGGTCGGAGGCACTTCTTCCGGGCATGGTGCGGAAGGAGATCAGCTCCCCGGCGCGGCCGCCGTGCTGAAAAGCTGGCTCGGAATCGAGAGCAACGTCCTGTCGACCGCGGCGGCCATGGCCCTGTTCCTCGTGGTGCTGGTGCCGCTCCTCTGGCGCGCGGTTCCCAGGCTGCTCGAGTCCATGAGGAAGCTCGAATCCAAGGGCTCGCTTCAGGTCGTCGCGTCCTCGTTGATGCTCCTGGTCTCCTATCTGGCCGACCTGTGCGGTCTGGCCCCGATCGTGGGCGCCTTTCTCCTCGGGATGATCGTGGGCTCCTCTCAGGTTTCGCGGACCATCGAGGAACAGACGGAGGCGATCTTCCTGCTGCTGGCTCCGGTGTTCTTCGTGTCGATCGGGATCACCTTCGAGATCGGACACCTGTTCAGCGCGTGGGAGTTCGCCCTCGTGCTGACCGCGGCAGCCGTGCTCAGCAAGGGGCTGGGGACCGGCTTGCCCGCCCGGCTCGCCGGGTCATCGAACCGGGAGGCGCTGCTCGTGGGGCTCGGCATGATCCCGAGAGGCGAGGTCGGCCTGATCGTCGCCAACGTAGGGCTCGCGGCGGGCCTGCTCAGTCAACCGGTCTACGCGGGTTCCGTGGCCATGTGCATTCTGACCGTTCTGGTCATCCCCCCCGTTCTGAAACTTGCGGCAAAGGATTACGGCGGGGCGCAGGTCGAGGAGTGAGCGCCACCGGGGAAGGCCGGGACGGGTCGAGAAGCAAGTGGTACGCAGGAGATGAAGGAGATGGATAAAAGCAAGGCCAAACCCAAAGTCAGAGACCGCTACCAGGAGTTCTCGCTCATGCCCGATATCCTGGAACCGAGCGCCTCTCTGCCTCGAGTGATCGAGGCCATGGCGCGCACCAAGTCCAGCCGCGCCGTGTTCATCGTGGACGAGAAGGGCAGATTCTGCGGGATCGTCACCGCCCGAGAGTTGATCCGGGCCTTTGCGGAGAGCGGCTCCTCGGACTTCGAAATCCCCAGGTCGGTGGAGATCCTGGGGAACCGTGCCGAGCATTTCATGGTGCCGGCGGAGTCCGTGGGCCTCGACGACACGATCGAGGAGGCCCTCCGCAAGGCTGCCCGGAGCGGGCTGGAAGACCTCCCGGTGGTCGAGGAAGGCAGGATCGTGGGCGTTCTCGACTGCTTCGAAATGCTGCTGCACGCGATGGAGTAGGGGCAGGTTTCCGACCTGCCCGAGCGTGATCCACCTAAAGGGGCGGGCGGATACGCTGCGCTTGTCCACCTTGCCCGGGTGCTCCCGCGGACGCGCTCCGGAGTGCGCTGCGATCGGCCTCCGTCACGGCCCGGGCTTCGATCTTCGGCGGTTCCCCATTTCCGCCCGCCGATCTCCGTCCGACGGGCCGGTCGCAGGTGCCGTGAGACAGCCGCGGCGCCTCCAGGCAGCGCAATGAATTTGTTCTTTTCTTGCGGACCTTGTTAGAATTTTGTGTTCGAATAAAGAAGAGAAGGCTGCGATGGAAGACCCGCAGAAAAGGAAACCCCTTGGCCGGGCCCTGGCTGCCCTGATCGTCGCCTCGCTGGGCATCGCCAGCTATCTGTGGCTCAGCCGCAGCCCCGAGCAAGCGCCTTCCGGGCTCGACAGGCTCAGGATCGCGGACGGGTCGATTTCGAACTCCGCGCTTCTTTACGTGGCCCTCGAAAAGGGCTTCTTCGAGCGCGAGGGACTGCAGGTGTCCTGCCGGCTCCTCCCCTCGGGCAAGGACGCCTTGCACTCGGTCGAAGAGGGAAAGGCGGATCTTGCCACGGTCGCCGACGTCCCGGTCATGTTCGCAGCCATGAGGGGAGTGAGAATCCAAGTCTTGGCAACGATTTCCAGCTCCACGAACAACAACGCGCTGATCGCCAGGAGAGACCGGGGCGTGTCGAGCCCGAGCGACCTCAGGGGCAAGAAGATCGGCGTCGCGCCGGGCACCACCGGAGAGTACTTCCTGGACACCTTCCTGAATTTGAACCGAATCTCGCGAAATGAAATCGAGATGATCGGCATGCAGGTCCCGGACATGGCTGCGGCGCTCGCGAGGGGCGAGGTCGACGCGGTCGTTTCCTGGGACCCTTACGCGCCGGAGCTGGAGGAAGCCCTGGGCGCGAACGGCCTCAGCAGCAGGGGCGAGGGGCTGTACGGGTTCATGTGGAACCTCGTCGCCATGCAGGATCTCGTCCGGAAGAAGCCGGAGACGGTCCGGAAGGTCCTTCGGGCTCTGCTCGAGTCGGAAGCCTTCATTCGGGAAGAGCCCGAGGAGGCCCTTCGGATCGCAGCCCAATACCTCAGAGTCGAAGAGCCTTTCCTCAGAAAGTCCTGGCATAGAGTACGCTTCAATCTTTCGCTGGATCCGATTCTCGTGCTCAACATGGAAGATCAGGCACGCTGGGCCATTCGGCAAGGGCTCACGAATCGAAAGAATGTGGCGAACTTCCTGGATCGCATCTGGCTGGAAGGGCTGAGATCGATCTGCCCTGAGGTGGTCACCATCCTCTATTGACAGGAATCCCATGAAGCTCCGGACCAAGCTCCTGGTCGGCGGGATGCTCCCTCTCCTGCTGGTCGCTGTCGTGGGCCTGGCGCTCTGGACCGCCGGGACCGGGCTCGCCAGAGCGGACAGGAACATGAATGCCACGGATCAGATCATCCGAGGCGTGCTCGAGCTCAGCTTTGTCATCAATCAGTATCTTCTATACGGCCACGAGCGTCCCATGGCCCAGTTCGATAGCATTTGCGCTTTTCTGACAAGATCGCTCGATGAATATCGGCCCGACACTCCGCAGGAAGGGCAGATCCTCGAAGATGTCCGGGACAGACTCGGGTCGATCGAGTCGTTCTTCCGTCTGCTCGTCGGATCGCAAGAAGGTTCCGGCGCCCCGCTGCACGGAGAGACGGAGACGGCCTTCCGGACCATGCTGGTGAGCTTGACCCTGGCCAACTCCAGGGAGATCGTCTCGCTCGCTCTGAATCTGAATCGGGTCACCGGCAGGCAGGCGGACGCCATCCGGCGTCGGGCAGCCCTCCATGTTGCCCTGTCGGTCCTGGCGTTCGGGACCCTGATCGTGGCCTACCACGTCTGGATGAGCAGGGGGATCCTGAGACCGGTCGCAAAACTGATCGAAGGGACGAAACGGATCGCGGGCGGGGACCTGAGCCATCGAATCGAGCCCGAATCCGATGACGAGATCGGGCGGCTGACACGGGCCTTCAACGTAATGATTGCGGAGCTGGACAAGTACAGCGCCTCTCTCCGGAGCGAGATCGAAGTCCGAGAGCGCGCCGAGGCAAGGCTTCGATATTTCTCCTCACGACTCGTGACGGCCCAGGAGGAGGAAAGAAAGAGAGTCGCCGGGGAAATCCACGATGGAATCGGGCAGCAATTGACCGTGATCAACTTCAAGTCAGAGAAGGTACTCCGGAGCCTGCATCCGCTGCAGGACAAGGCCCTGGTCGAGGGGTTGCAGGACCTTGTTACTGCAATCAAGGAAGCCATGGAAGAAGTCAGGAGGATTCAACTGCACTTGAGGCCTTCGATCATCGACGATGTGGGTATCCTGGCCACTCTCTCCTGGCTCTGCCGGGGATTTCAGGAGACGTACTCGGCCATCGGGGTGGAGCAGGAGGTGAGCGTACGGGAGGACGAGGTACCCGATCCGCTGAAGCCGGTCATCTATCGCATCACGCAGGAAGCCCTCACCAACGTGGCCAAGCACAGCCGGGCGGACGCCGTGAGCCTCCTGCTGCGGAAAAACGGCGATGCGGTCGAGCTGACGATCCGGGACAACGGGCATGGACTCTCCCTGGCAACAGTTGCCCCTTCTGACGGCGCGGGACGGGGATTCGGCCTGACGAGCATGAGGGAACGAGCCGAGCTTTCCGGCGGCTCGTGCACGATTCGGTCCGACCCAGGAGGGGGCACGGTCGTTCACGCGTCCTGGCCCCTTCAGGAAGGGCCTTCACCAGCGCCGCCTGAGAGTGGGCGGCGCACGCGCCGCCCCCACGAAGCTCCCGGAAGCGGCGCGGCATGAGGCACCTCACCCCGACCCCCGATTGCCTGCGGGGCTGGTGGACACGCTGCGCTAGGTAGAGCCTGTCCCAACAGGCTCGATTTCAGAGGCTGTTCAAAAATGCCCAGATGCAAGGCGCACGAAATCCTGAGGAACGAGGCGTACATAGAAGTACGCCGCAGGGACGAAGGATGAGTGCAACGCCGCAGATGGGCGTTTTGGGACAGCCTCTAGGTACATGATTTCACAAGTAGAGCGACGTAGTTTCTGCCTACACAGCCACGCCATCCACAGGCCGTGGCAACGGATACATCAAAAAGCTGAATCTCGCAAGCGAGCCTTGCATGCTCAGGCTGCCCAGGCGGAATGGCATTCCGCGAGCGTGGCGACCCCTCTGTGACCTGGAGGTTGCCACGGCCCTCTGGGCCTCGCAATCTCCGGCATCTTTGCCGCCGGTCGCCACGCGCTGAAGATACATCACCGAACTTGCGAACAGCGGTACTTGCTCAACTCTACCGACTGGGCTGGCGGACACGCCTTCGGCTTTGTCCACCCTACCGACTGACACGATGGGGCGGGCGGGCGGTCCAGCGGAGGATGGCGCGCAGAGCATGGACGGCGTCCTGGATGTTCGCGTACAGGGGCAGGCCCGCGTCCCGGAACGCCGACAGCGCCCTGAGCCGCATCTGCTCGATGCGCGGGTCGTCCTCCATCCATCGGCTGATCACCACGACGACCGGCCTGGCCCGTGATGCGCCCTCCGCGGCCATGGCCCGGAACCCGGCCTCCAGGGCTTCCTCCCGGAACATCTGCAGGAAGTCCAGGCAGAGGTAGATCACGATCACGTCGATGTTCGGGTCCAGGTCGAGGGCCCGCATGCCGAGGCTCATGATGCGGTGATCGAAGCCGAAGGCGCCGAGGTCCACCGGATTGCGGGTGCTCGTGTTGACCTGAGGAATCCTGGCGGCGATCTTCTCCTGCGTCTCCGCCGCCAGCTCAGGGATCGCGAGCCCCGCCTTGACGGCGCAATCGGTGAAGAGCACCGAGGTCCCGCCGCCGGCCGCCAGGAAGCCGAGCCGATTGCCGCGCGGGAGCTTCTCGGAAGTGGCCAGAAGCAGGGCGTCCACCAGCTGCTCCTGGGTCTCCACCTCGATGCAGCGGTGCTGGCGCATGAGCCCCGACCAGACCGGCTGGCTGCCGGCCAGGGCTCCCGTGTGGCTGGCCGCGGCCGCCGCCCCTTCCTCCGTGGCGCCGCCCTTGAGCACGATGACCGGCTTGGCGGGCGTGACGCGGCCGAGGGCCCGCAGGAAGGCCCTGCCGTCCTTGATGTCCTCGATGTAGGCGCCGATCGCCCGGATGCCGTCGTCGTCGGCGAAGTACTCCAGGAAGTCCTCGACCCTCAGGTCGATCTGGTTGCCGTAGGAGACCGCCTTGTTCAGCCCTACCCGGCGGGCCCTGGCCAGGCGGGTGCAGTTGTTCGCCACCCCTCCCGACTGGGACAGCAGGGCAAAGGGGCCCGGCTGCTCGTCGAGAATGGTGGGGTCGAAGCTCACCCGTGAGGCCGTGCAGTGAACGCCCAGGCAGTTCGGGCCCACGATCCGGGTCGGCCCCTGGCGGGCGGCCCGGATCAGATCCTGCTCGAGCTGCCGGTCTCCCTGTTCGGAGAACCCCGAGGTGAAGAAGTGGATGAACGGGATCTGCCTTCGGGCCGCGACCTCGACGGTCCCCAGGGCATGGCGGGCCGGTATGGTGCAGATCGCCAGATCCACGGTCTCGGGGACCGCCTCGAGGGAGGGATAGACCTTCTCTCCGAGGAGCTCCTTGTGCGCCGGATTGACCGCATAGAGCGGTCCCTTGAACCCGGCCATGCGCAGGATCTGATAGAAAGGGAGCTTTCCTTCTCCCAGGCTCAGAGAAGCGCCCACGACCGCGATGCTTCGCGGATGGAAGAGTCGATCGAGAGCCATGCTGCCTCCACGATACGCCAGCGCTGAATCTGATGGAGCAAATCTTCCGGGGGTCGAAGGATGGCCAGATGCAAGGCGCGCGCGAATGGGGACCCATACGAAGGATGGGGTGTCCGACCCCTGGGAGGACAAATCCGAGGAGTGAGACGCAGTCGGAGTCACAGTGGACCCCGGCCCGTGCCGGGGCAGGCTCCCCCAACCTCCCTGCCCGTGAGCGCAACGCCGCAGATGGCCGTCATGCGGCCCCCGGACTATGCCAGAATCCCTCCGTCCACGGCCAGCACCTGGCCGCTGACGTACCTGGAGGCCGGCGACGCCAGGAACACCGCCACTCCCTTGATGTCGTCCTTTTCACCCAGCCTCTTCATGGGGATCGCGTCGATCGTCCGCTGCGAGCGGCGTTCGGTGGGATCCGCGGAGGTGCGCGGGCCGAACCAGCCCGGGGCGATCGCGTTGACCTGGATGCCGTGGCGGCTCCACTTCCTGGCGAGATCCCGGGTAAGCGCGATCACCGCCCCCTTGCTGGCGCTGTGCGGGACGGAATCGGAAAGCTCCGGGTCCACGGAAGCCAGGCCGGCGGCCGAGGCGATGTTGATGATCCTGCCTGCGCCCTGGAGGATCATCTGCCTTCCTGCCGCCTGGCAGCAGAGAAAGACGCCGGTGGCGTTGGCGGAAAAGGTGCGGTTCCATTTTTCCAGCGAGACCTTTTCGAAAGGCTCTTCCCAGATGTAACCGGCGCTGTTGACGAGGATGTCGAGGCGGCCGAAGCGGGAGAGGGTTCGCTCCACCAGGACCCTCACGTCGTTCGGGCTCGACACGTCGCAGCGCACGGCCAGGGCCTGCACCCCGGTCTCGGCGATCGCCAGGGCCGCGCGTTCGCAGGCGTCCAGGTTCCTCGCGCACAAGACCACGTGGGCGCCGGCCTCGGCCAGCCCCTCGGCCATCATGAGACCGAGCCCGCGATATCCGCCGGTCACGACGGCGATCTTTTCGTCCAACCTGAACAGATCCATGACGGCCATGGCTGAGGTCCCCTGGATGGATGTGGTGTGGCACTCGGCACCAGAGGCCGGCGCATGGGGGGAATATTAGGGAGAGCACCGGGGCGAGTCAACGTCCTCTGCCCCGCTGGCGCCCGGCTGGCTCGAAGCGTCTCAATCGGCTCCTGTTCTTCGCATTTTCAGACGTGCCTCGTACCGAACGGTCTCTTCCAGGATCTTCCCGGAAAGGCCCAGCAGACCGATCAGGTTCGGAATGGCCATGAGCGCGTTCATCGCATCGGCCAGCAGCCAGACCAGGTCCAACTTCACCACGGCGCCGACGGCCACGAAGATGCAGTAGGCGACCCGGTACGGAAACACCGCCCCTTCGCCCAAGAGAAACTCGATGGACTTCTCTCCGTAATAGCACCAGCCGAGCACGGTGGAATAGGCGAACAGGGCGAGGCTCAAGGCCACCGTGATCCCGCCCGCGCCGCCGGGCAGGACCCGGTCGAAGGCGGTGGTGGTGAGCTGGGCCCCGGTTTGCCCGGACTCCCAGACACCGGTTGTCAGGATCACGAGGCCGGTCATCGAGCAGACCACGATCGTGTCGATGAAGGTCTGGGTCATCGAGACGAGCGCCTGGGTCGCAGGATCCCGGGTTCGGGCGGCCGCTGCCGCGATCGGAGAAGAGCCCAGCCCGGATTCGTTGGAGAAGACTCCCCGGGCGACCCCCCAGCGGATGGACATCTGGACCGTGGCGCCGGCAAAGCCTCCGGCCGCGGCAGTCGGCGTGAACGCGTGCTGGAAGATCAGGCGGAAAGCCTCGGCCAGCATGCCGCGGGTCACGAACAGGACTGCGATCGCGGCCGACACGTAAAAGAGGATCATGAACGGCACGAGGAACGAAGTGACGCGGGCGATGGAGCGGATGCCGCCGAGCACGACCGCAGCCGTGAGCAGGGCCAGAAACACGCCGGTCCACGCATGGGGGACGTGGAAGACTGCGTCCAGGGAGTCGGCCACGGAGTTGGACTGGACCATGTTGCCGATGCCGAAGGCCGCAACGCTGGCGAAGAAGGCGAAAAGGATGCCCAACACCCTGGATCTCATCCCCTCTGACAGATAGTACATCGGGCCCCCGCACATGAAGCCCTTGTGGTCCTTCCGGCGGTACCGGACGGCCAGCACCGCCTCGGCGTACTTGGTGGCCATGCCGAACAGCCCGGTCATCCACATCCAGAACAGGGCGCCGGGGCCGCCCGCGGCCAGGGCGGTCGCCACGCCCGCGATGTTGCCCGTTCCGACCGTTGCCGACAAGGCGGTCATGAGGGCCTGGAAATGGGTGATGTCTCCTTCTTCCGAGGCGCCCTCTTTGCGTTGGACGAGGCCCAGGTACAGCGCGTGCGGCAGGAGGCGGAATTGAACCCCCCGGAGCCGCAGCGTCAGGTAGATGCCGGTGCCCACGAGCAGGACGAGCATGGCCGGGCCCCAGAGGACCCCATTGGCCGCTTGGAGGAGTGAGAGGATCTGCTCTTGCATTTCTTGCATGCGCAGCTCCGTCCGGCGCGAGAGTGAGGAGAAGGTGCGAGGAAGCTAGCACTCGAAGGCGGGATTTGCAAAGGGTCTGTGGCGGCAGGAAAGGATCTGTGCTTGATCCCGCACCGGCGAGCGGCTACCCTTGGACGGAGCGGAGCCTGCGCACGGATCGAAAGCGAGAGGGAGGAGCGATATGAACGCAAAGCGACCGAGGCTGTTCCCCAGGGGGGCGGTTCTCCTGTGCCTGTTGGCCTGCCTGGCGGCTTCCGGCGGATGCGTCTACGTATCCGGCAGGGGGCTGTTCGAGAGCCGGACACGCCCGCTGGAAGAATCCGTGCTCTACGGAAGGGGCAAGGACAAGATCCTTCTGGTGGACGTGAACGGCCTGATCTCGGACCAGAAGAGACAGGGCGTCTTCAGCCTGAAGACCGAGCCGAGCCTCGTCGCATCCGTGAAAGAGCAGTTGGACGAGGCCTCGCGCGACGACAGGATCAAGGGGCTGGTGCTCAAGATCGACAGCCCGGGCGGTACCGTCACGGCCAGCGACGTCCTCTATCACGAGATCCGCAAGTTCCGGGAGAAGCGGAAGGTCAAGGTCGTGGCTCTGTTCATGGACACGGCCGCCTCCGGCGCCTACTACGCCGCGATGGCTGCGGACCGGGTCATCGCGCTGCCGACCTCGGTTACGGGCAGCATCGGCGTGGTCCTGCTCAACGTCAACCTGTACGGGCTCATGGAGAAGATCGGCGTCAGCAATCAGACCATCAAGTCCGGCCCCTACAAAGACCTGGGCTCCCCGTTGAGACCTCCGGAGCCGGGGGAGCGGCAGATCCTTCAGGCGGTCGTGGACGACCTCTACCACCGGTTCCGCCTCGTCGTTGAGCAGAACCGCAAGGGGCTGGATCTGACCCGCCACCCCGAGCTGGCCGACGGCAGGGTCTTCACGGCGGACCAGGCCCTGGAGGCGGGCCTGGTGGACCAGATCGGATATTTTCCCGATGCCGTCGACTGGATCCGGCAGGAGATGGGGATCGCCGAAGCGCAGGTCGTCGTTTACAAGAGGGAGGGCGCGCACCGCCCCAACATCTATGCTCAGGGGGAGCTGGGCCTGGCTTCCGGGACGGAGATCAACCTCATCAAGCTCGACTTGGAGGGGCAGCTCTTCGGGGGCGGGCCGGTCTTCATGTATCTTTGGCAGCCGGGCCTGTGATACGCGAGACCGTCACCTGAAACCTGATACCTGACACCTGTCTGCCTCTTTGATTGTGCCTGCGATTTCTGGTTCAATAGCAGGGCCTGCCAAGGAGCCATGATCGTTGAAACCGGGCAAACCTGCGGATCAGAGACCTGTCGAGGTCCAGTGCTATTCCGGCTACAAGGCCGACGAGAGGCCCGTGTCTTTCCGGATCGGGGACGAGAAGAGGGTCGTGGAGAACATCGTCGACCAATGGCACGGGGAGGACCACGCCTACTTCAAGGTGCTCGCCGACGACAGCCTGGTGTACCTGCTCCGGCACGACCGGGACCGGGACTCCTGGACCGTGGTGGACGTGAAGGAGCGCGTCGGCCGGCACTGAGCCCTTGTTGGCCGGGAAGTCGGGGCG
>JBFLZG010000015.1:0-39253 GCA_040756235.1 bacterium
GTACTTCCATGTACGCCTCGTTCCTCAGGACTTCGTGCGCCTTGCATCTGGGCATTTTTGAACAGCCTCTGAAATCGAGCCTGTTGGGACAGGCTCTAATCTAAGGGCGCGCGGCTGCGGCAAACCATTCCCCCAGCCCGTCCAGGACCATCTGCGTTCCGATGGTCATGACGATCAGCCCGGTGATCCGGATCATCGCGCCCAGGACGTTGAAGCGCCTCAGCAGCGCGGCCAGGGGCCTGGCGCAGAGCATGATCACATGATTGGCGGCGACGGCGATCACCATGGCGGCGGCCGCCGCCAGGACGCCCTGCTGGGCGCTGAGCGTAATGGATGCGGCAATCGTGCCCGGGCCTGCGATCATCGGGCACGCCAGCGGGACGATGGCGACGTCCTCGAAGCGTGCTTTGATCTCCTCTTCGAAGAAGAGCCCCCTGCGCAGGGCATTGAACCCCACCCAGAACAGCACGATGCCGCCGGCCACCCGCAGGGAATGGACCTGAGCGTGAAATACGCTCCGCAGGAGGAAGTCGCCGGCGGTCATGGCGGCCAGAAGGAGGATTGCGGCGACGGCGCTCGACTTGGCCGCGACCTGCCTGAAGTCCTGGGACGGCTTTCCCGACGGCAGCACGGCGAGAACCGAGATCTTGCTGACGGGGTTGATCAGCGCTAGGAGATAGAGGGCATGAGTCATGAGCTCGCGCATGTGGTCCGCCGTTGGAACGCTTCGAGGTCCGGGAGCTGCGCGGGTCCGATGCGGGTCAGTCTTCGGGGGACGGCGCGGCCTCGAACCGGAGCCGCTCTCGCACCTCCGCGCCGGCCTGCCGGCCCGCCTGCAAAGCCTTGAGAAAAGCCTCCGCCTGGCCGCGCGCGATCCGCTCCCGGATCGCCGTCTCCACCGCCAGCCAGTCGGCAATGGAGCTCAGCGCCACGACCGCACCCACGGCCACGATGTTCATCATCTGTTCGCGCCCCGTGGCCTCCCGCGCCAGGCGGCGCAACGGGACCGGGGCGACCCAGCCTTCCGGGGCCTGCCGGATCAGCTCCGGGTCGATGAGGATCACGCCTCGGGGTTTCATCATCCCGGCCGCTTCGCTGCAGGCCTCCTCGGCGAAGGGAACCAGAAGGTCCAGAAGCAGCGGTTTGGGATGGTCGATCTCGCTGCTGCTCACGACCAGCTCCGCGCTGCTCATCCCTCCGCGGACCTGGGGCCCGTAGCTCACGGTCTGCACCACGTGCTGGCCCGGCCGGAGTCCAGCGGCCTCGGCCAGCAGGATGCCCGCCAGCACGACCCCCTGCCCTCCCGTTCCGCTCAGGCGGATCTCGTAGCGTTCCGACATCGAAGCCCTGTCTCCTTGCAGCTCGCCCCGTTTCCAGTGGGCCGGTCATTCCCGCGCAAGCGGGAAGCTCCCTGCGCCTCGAGACCCCGGACCGGCGCAGCAAGCAGCGCCCGCGTTCTTTTCCGTCATTCCGGCGCAGGCCGGAATCCAGTCCTCTCTCCCCGTGATTCCAGCAGCCTCCGGAAAGGGCGCCAGCATGCGTCGCCCCTACAAGAGATGGTCCAGCGGCCCCATCGCGGGCGCAGCAAGCAGTGCCCCTGCAAAGCCCCCGCCGCGGGCGGGCCAGCCGACACTTCAGTAGATCTGGTACGACTCCAGCATCTTGGAGACTTCCTGCGGGTCGAGCCTGTAGGGGACCGCCTCCTTGGCCCTGCGGCGCACCTCGTCGTAGTCGGACTGGTAATCCGGGAGGTCCCGGTCCGCCAGGACGCCGATGCGGAACTTGCCGTGCAGATCCTCGGCGCTCATGCCGCGGCTCTTCTCCACCGGGACCGCATGCTCCTTCATCCAGCGCATGGTGTTCACCGGGCCGCCCATGAGGTTGAGCTTGTTGAAATGAGTGGGGCAGTGCGTGATCGTCTCGAGGACCGCGAACCCTTTCTTGCGCAGGCAGGCCTCGAGCAATCGGTCCAGGAGCTGCACGTGGTAGATGGTCCCTCTGGCCACGAAGGCGGCCCCGGCGGCCTCGACCAGCTCCGCGATGTTGAAGGCATGTTCGACGTGGCCGAAGGGGGCCGTAGCCGCCCGCAATCCGTGGGGTGTGGTCGGCGAGTACTGGCCTCCGGTCATGCCGTAGATCTGGTTGTTCATGATGACGGCCGTGAGATCCACGTTGCGCCGGGCCGCGTGGATGAGATGGTTGCCTCCGATCGCGGTCGCGTCGCCGTCTCCCATGACCACGATCACTTTGAGATGCGGCTTGACGAGCTTGATCCCGGTGGCGAAGGTCAGGGCGCGGCCGTGCGTGGTGTGGAGCGTGTTGAAGTCCACGTAGACGGGCAGCCGGCCCGCGCAGCCGATGCCGGAGACGAGGGCGACGTCGTCCTTCGAGTACCCCAGCCGATGGATCGTGCGGATCAGCGAGCCCAGCAGAATGCCGTTGCCGCATCCGGGGCACCAGACGTGGGGAAACTTCTTGTCGTGGCGCAGATACTCGTAGATCAGGCGTCCGCCGCCCTTCACGTTGTCCAATTCTCGAGACCCTCCAGGATCTCCGCAGGCTTGATGAGGCGGCCCAGGGAGCGGCTCACGGTGCGGACCTCGGCCCGGCCCCGGCACACGCGCTTCACCTCCCGGGAGATCTGGCCCAGGTTCATCTCCGGCACCACCAGCAGGCGGCAGCGCTCCAGCGCCTGCTCGATCGCCTTGCGACAGAACGGCCAGAGGGTCACGAGGCGGAGGAGGCCCACCTTGCGGCCGGCCGCGCGCGCCTCGACCACCGCCCGCTTGGCGGCCCGTGCCGTGGAGCCGTAGGCGACGATGGCCGCTTCGGCGTCCTCCATCCGGAAGGTGTCCCAGGTCTGGATGTCATCCAGATGGGACCAGATCTTGCGGCAGAGCCGGCGCATGAGGGGCTCGATCTCGTCTTCCCTCAGCGTGGGGAAGCCTCTCACGTCGTGCAGGAGCCCCGTCACGTGATACCGGTAGCCCTCGCCGAAAATGGCCATGGGAGGCACGCCGAACGGCGTATCCTCGTAGGGGACATACCATTCCGGCGGCACCGTGGGCTTCAGGCGG
Organism: bacterium; assembly: GCA_040756235.1. Taxonomy (GTDB): domain Bacteria; phylum Desulfobacterota; class DSWW01; order DSWW01; family DSWW01; genus JBFLZG01. The sequence goes on from JBFLZG010000015.1 coordinate 3,078, forward strand.
TCCGCGATCTCGACCTCGCCCGGCCCGGGCAGGACGACGTTCTCCCGCATGTGGCCGATCACTTCGTCCATGAGCAGGATGACCGGGGTGCGGTACTTCTCGGACAGGTTGAAGGCCCGCACCGTCAGACGGAAGCACTCCTCGATGCTCCACGGGGTCAAGGCGATGATCGGATGGTCGCCGTGCGTCCCCCACCGGGCCTGCTGCACGTCTCCCTGCGAAGGCAGGGTCGGCAGCCCGGTCGAGGGTCCGCCTCGCATGACATTGACGATGACGCAGGGCACCTCGGCCATGCAGGCGAAGCCGATGTGCTCCTGCATGAGGGAGAAGCCGGGTCCGCTCGTCGCCGTCATGGCCTTGGCGCCGGCCAGCGCGGCGCCGATCACCGCCCCCAGGCTGGCGATCTCGTCTTCCATCTGGATGAAGGTGCCGTCCACGGCGGGCAGGCGGTGGGAGAGGATTTCGGCGATCTCCGAGGAAGGCGTGATGGGATAGCCGCCATAGAAGCGGCAGCCGGCCGCCAGCGCGCCCTCGGCGCACGCCTCGTTGCCCTGCAGGACCCGCACCGGAGGCCGCTCATTCGCCGGCTGCATCGCCCGGCTCCTCCGCTTCTTCCAGGACCTCGATGGCAAAGTCCGGGCACCGCAGCTCGCACAGCCTGCATCCCACGCAGCGCTCCGGCGCCGCCCAGCGCGGCGCCCCCGCCTCTCCCGCCTCGAGGGCCTTGGCCGGACAGAAGGCGATGCAGATGCCGCATCGCTTGCACCAGCTCAGAAAGACCTGCAGGTCCCGCTTCCGCACGGGCGGCGCAGGGCTCTTCCCGGATCCGGCGGTCGCCGGGGCGGCCCCAATGTGTGCCTTGTCCCGCGCCCTGCGAGGACCGGGTTCTTTGAGTTTCGTTCCCTTCGAGACCGCTTTCTTGCGGGGCCGCTCTTTTCGAGGCGCCCCGCCGCCCGGCTGGATCGTGACGCCGGGTGAAGGCTTGCCAGGCATGGATCGACTCATGCAGTGCCCGCTGTGCTCCTGTCTCAAGCGATGCGATCGTAGAGGCGCAAGACCGGCATGGCCAGCCGCATGAAAGAAGCCGCCGACATCCAGGCGATGCTCATCACCTCTACGAACTCGACCGTGGTCCCGTCCGGATCCTGGATGTAGGCCGCGAACCCCTTGGAGCCGCTGCCCATGCTGATTTCGACCGGTTGAAGATAGATTTTGATCCCTTTCTTCTTCATCGTCTCCACCGTGGTCAGCAGGTCGCTCACGTCGAAGCAGAACTCCATGCAGCCCGGCTCGCCCCAGACGCGGCCGTCGTAAATGTGTTTTCCCTTTCCGCCCTGCACCTGGAAGAGCTTGAGGGTGCCGCGCACCAGGAGACCGGCCAGAGGGCCGACGGGAGGGGCGGACCGCTCCAGGATCGCCATCTTCATGCGCACCGGTCCTCCGGTGAGCGGATCCATCTCCGGTATGAACCCGTCGCTTTCATGGAGCACCCGATCGAACCCGAGGGCAGACCGGTAGAACTCCTTGGAACGGTCGATGTCGGACACCCCGATCCCGACGTGGACCGCCCCGTGCACCTCCGGCCTCGCGGCGGCCGGGGATCCGGGCCCCAGCTCCTCCGTCAACTGCAGCGGCAGCCCGTCCGGGTCCTTGAGGTAGGCATAGCGCCACCGGCGGCCGTCGTTCAGCGCGAGCTCGCAGACGGGGGTGAGGAACCTCAGGCCCTTCGCCTGGAAGTCCGCGACCACCCGGTCGATGCTGCGCACGCGGTAGCCGACCTCGAGCACCCCGTAGTTTCCGTACAGCTCGGGAAGGGGCGTGATCGGCTTGGACTTGTGCTCGATCAGCTCGATGATGCCGCCGCCCTTGGCATTGGCGGCCATCATCATGCGCATGGTTTCCACGCTGCCGATCACGGCAGCCATCTCCTTCGAAGCGACGGTGAGATCGTTCAGCTTGACCTTGAAGCCGAAGAACCGCTTGTAGAAAGCGTAGGTCGTATCGACGTCCCGGACCCCCTGGCCGATGTGCTGCATGGCATTGATCATGTGCGTTTTCTCCTCTACCCTAATATTACCTCATATTACCTCTATTACACCGCTTCCGGAACATGTCGGCGCAACGGCCGCCCGCCCTTCGCGCAGGCGAGCGGAGCGTCTGTTGCGACGCCCGGGCCCGGGGCACCTCACGAGGTCATGCCGCCCCAGCCGCAGACCCTGCGCACCGCGCCGGCGGCGCTCGTCATGGCCGCCTCCATGCTGGTGCCTTCGAGGGCGCTGCTGACAAACGACACCCCTGCGAGCCGACCGGCGCCGGCCTTGAAGTCGAGCACCTTTCGGTAGGCGCCCGGCGGATAGATGGCGTTGACGAAAGCGTGCCGGAAAACCCGGGCGTCCTCGATCCATCGGGAAAAGCCCGGGATCATCACCTCCAGGTCCTCCTGAGCCTTCTTCAGGATCTGCTCGTCAGGAAGCTTGAGCAGCTCCAGGGTCGTGGGATGATGAGCCCATGCGGTCAGGGCGCTCTTCCCGCTCGGGCACATGTCCGGAACTTTCGCCCAGGCATCGATGGCAAACAAGAAGTTCCATTTCTTCCCCGGGTCGTTGAAGTAGCACCAGACGTCCTTGTTCAGGGGGCGATCGAGATAGAAGATCGGCATGGGCATCGAGACGTACATGACCGAATCCATGAACCGGCGCTCGCTCTCGAGCTCGTCCGGAAGGATGCGCGCGGCAGCCGGCGGCGTCGTCGCCACGATCACGTGGCCCGCGCGGCGGACCGAGCCGTCGCCGTCCATCTCGACCCCGACCACCTGGCCTTTTTCCATGACCAGACGGCGCACCGGGGAACCATAGGCAACGGGCAGGTCCTTGGCCAGCTTATCCGCGAGCGAGGACACACCACGGGGCAGACTGAAGAAATCGGCGAACATGACGGATCGGAACATCCGGATGTAGTGGTAGAGACTCGTCCACTCGGGCAGGGCCCCGGTCTCACCGATGCAGACGAGCGATACCAGGTAGTCTCTCAGCCGCCGGTGCGACGCGGACCGGTAGAGGTCCAGGACGCCGGCGTTGTCGTACTCGGGGATGTCCCGGACGATGCCGAAGGGCGGGAAGCGCTTGCCGAAGACGACGTAGCGCAGGATGAACTTGTGAAGCTGGAGATTGCCCCGCGGCCCGAGAAGCTTCAGATAGGGCATACGATGATCGTACAGGTAGGTGGACCCGTCCATCAGCCGGTACTGGACTTTCCCTTTGATCCCTCTCCTGGAGGACTCCATGCCGGCTTGTTCGATCATCTCCATCCCGTAGCGGAAGCTGGAATGGTAGAACTGCGCCCCCACGTCCACCCGGTCGCCTTTGCGCTCCAGGGTCACCATGCGGCCGCCGGGGCGCTCCGTGGCCTCCAGAACCTCCACCTCGTAGCCTCTGCGAAGCAGCCAGTAGGCTGCCGCAAGCCCTCCGATGCCGGCCCCCACCACGATGACTTTCCGATTTTCCATTCCTCTCCTCCCAGCCGGCATTGAGGGACCGTCTTGCCGATCCTGGTCAAAGTTGAAAGATCCGCGGCCAATGAGGGAAGGCGGAAGACCTGCCGGCTTCCCGTCGCCCTTGCGCACCGCGCCTTTGACGTCCCGGGCCGGGCCGTGCGGGCCGCCCCAGCTCGGTAGAGGACCGGGAGCACGGCGCGACACGGGGCAAAGAGAGACCCGGGAGCCGGATGACAAGCAAAACCTGGGGGGGACCCGGCTCCCGGTCTCCGCGGTCAGTTCAGCAGGTACGAAAAGATGAACGAGATCTGGTCCCGGTCACGGAAGAACGCCATGCTGTTCCAGCTCCCCATGATGTTGGTGTACTGGACCGTGAACCGCAAAGGGTCCCAGATGTACGTGGCCTGAGGCTGCACCATGATGGCCCCCTGCGGGTCATAGGCCGCCGAGACCTGCGGCAGCAGGTTCCCCTTCATGTAGGTCGAGCTCAACAGAAGCGTGAAGGTGTGCTCGAACTTGTCCTCGTACGGGTAGGCACTCAGGCTCGGATAGATCAGGGCTCCCTGGCGCATCCGGTGGTCGAACTTCGGCACGTAGCGGCCGAAGTACTGGCCCGAGACGAAGAAGGTGCTCTTCTTGTTCAGCGGGCGGATCCAGATGTTCTTGTCGAACCCGATCATGTACTTCAGCATGTCCTTGCGCGGAATCGTGCCGCTCTGCGGGTTCAGCGGCAGCCCGTCCAGCCCGAGGTCCCGGATGTCCAGACCGAGAATCTCCTCCAGCCCGTCCAGAACCGCGTCCGGCAGCGGGAGCGTGGGCCCGTAGAACGGCGCGCTCGTCAGCTCCGGAATGAAGACCGGAGCGCCCCAGAACCAGGCCACCTCCCCCCGGAAGACCAAATCGGTGAACGATTCCCAGTAGTTGAAGCTCGCGCCCGTGATCCGCACCTCGGGAAACTCCCCCCAGAGCTGCAGGGCGTTGAGATCCGCCAGGACCGCCGGGTTCCCGAGGATGACGCTGCGCAGACTGGGCATATCCATGAAGGTCTGGTAGTGCGCGATCGACAGGTTCAGGTTGGAGCCGATGAGCGCCTGGACCCGCGCGCCCCAGCGGCTCTCGGACCAGGCCCGGTTCGGCGTCTTGATGCGGATGGAAGGAGCGATGAACTCCGGAAGTGGCGCCGCGTACGGCGACCCGTACGGGGCAAAGGGAGAGACGTGCGCATCGATCGGACCCGGAACCAGGAATCCTTCCAGCGTGATCGTGTGCAGCGCCCCGAGGTCCCCGAAGTTCACACTGGAGCGCAGCATCCAGAGGGGAATCCTGCGGTCGTCCAGGTCTTCGAAGAAACCGCCGAAGGTGTTGTCCAGAGGGTTGATGCCGTCCAGGAGCCGGAAGACATCGGTCTCGCCCCAGGCCAGGATCTGCCGGCCGATGCGCACGAACACCGGCCCCCGGGAGAAATCCGCGTACGCTTCCCAGAGGTCGTAGCTCTGCTTGAAGCGGTCGAAGTTGTCCGGATCGTTGTCGGCTACGTCCTGGAAGACCTCGGGCCCGTAGTCGTAGATCCCCTCATACATGAAGCGGCCCAGAATGTGATACTTGACCGCGACATCCAGAGCCCGGAAGGGGTACAGGATGTCCAGGTCCTCGGTCAGATTCGCCAGGTCGTGATCGATCTCGATCAGGCCCAGATTGCGGTGCTGCACCAGGTCGCCGACGTCCGTCTCCGGGAAGGTAAAGCCTTCCGATTCCTGCAGACGGATCGTGGCGCGGGTCGAAACCTTGCCGGAGATCTCCAGCGTCTTGGCCGTGTCGACGTAAAAGGCATGGCCGCCGGTCGCGATCCCCAGGATCAAGAGCCCACACACAACAGTCACAACGCTCCATGCTCGTCTGCTCATTTCTCTCCCCCCCTTTGAGAGGCTTGCTAGACCAGCGTGCCTTCGTACGGCAAGTTTCGGATATCCTTGCGGAAGTCGGCCAACTGGTCACAGCCGTCCTTGGTCACGACCACGTAGTCTTCGTTGCCGAAGACCTCCGGCACGATGCCGGTGAGCTTGCTGAAATCCCCTTTCCAGTCCACCACCCAGACCTCCACCGCCATGACCATCCCCTCCTGAAAGACCGCCTCCTCTTCCTCGGCGATCATCGGCGGCTCGTGAGGGCTCAGGCCCACCCCGTGTCCCGCCACCTCGATCGTCGGCTCGATCCCGTCCGCCCGGAGCGACTCGGCGACGACATCCATGATCACCTTGGTCTGGAGCCCCGGCTTGATGGCGGCAATCGCCGCTGCCTGGGCCCGGTCGACCGCTTCGGCCTTCTTGAGGGCCACGTCCGGCAGGGGGCCGATCTGGAAGCAGCGGCAACAGCTTCCGTAGTAGCCCTTGTAGGTCGGCAAAGGCTCGAACACCAGGCGATCGCCGATGGAAAGGTTTACTTCATCGTAGAAAGAGGGCGTGTCCGGCATGACCACGCGCCGGGAGGAGGAGGTCGCGATCGGCGGAGCGCAATCTTCCGTGTACTCCAGGATGGCGTGCCGGATCAGGTTTCCCGCGTCGCGCTCGCTCATGCCGAGCTCGAAGTTGGCCACGACCTCGCCGTAAGCGCGGGCCACGGCCTGCGAGGCCTTGCGGAGCGCCTCCACCTCGCTCGGGGACTTGATCATGCGGCACTTCCAGATGAGGTCGGCCGCCTCCACGAAGGTGGCGCCGTCGAGGGCTCCGCGGAAGCGGTCGATGTCGTTGACCGGCCGGGGGATCGCCATGCCGCCCAGCGCCCCGGCCTCGATTCCGACCCTCCCGCGGCCGCAGCCCAGCTCCTTCACGGTTTCGGCGACATCGACCGGGATCTGCCGGATGTTCTTGGTGACGTGCGGCTTGGCAAGCAGCCGGATATCCTTGATGTAGGTATAGCCCTCCGCCACCTGGCTGAAGAAGTCCGGCACCACGATCACCGGGTCCTTCTCCAGGGGGAGCAGGACCACCGCGGGCTGAATGCTCATGGCGGTCCAGTGGAGCGACTGGAACCCGCTGAAGTAGCGGATGTTGACCGGGTCCCAGAGGACGAGCACGTCGATCTTCTGCTCCGCCATGTACTTTCTCGCCCGGGCGAACCGGCTGTCGTATTCGCTCCGCGGAAAGTCCGCGTAAAGGGGGCTCGGCCACACCCGCTGCGGCTGTTTGATCAACATGTCTGTTCCCTCCTTTTGCGATCGTCCTTAATGATTCGGGGTGACGCCTATTCCGATTTCCACGTGTAGGAGTATTCGGCCGGCAGCTCCGACCCCAGCGCCGCCTTCCCCGCCTTGACGATGCGGGCCATTTCCGCGACGCGCCGGGCCACGTTCTGAGCGCAAGCGATCCCGTGCTCGTCCTTGAGGATGTTGTCCTCGGCCAGAAAATTCATGTCCTGCCCCGTCCAGGCAGCCGCCCCGAGGTAGCTGTCGGAAAACGTGTCCCCGGAGACGACGATGCCCTTCATCAGCACGGCGCTGTTGACCAGATAGCTCAGCGTCAGGTCCTGTCCGCCGTAGCGGCTTCCGCCGTTGGTCAGCACTCCGACCGCCTTGCAGAATCGCGGCACCTCTCGGCCCTGCTTCAAGTACTGCCAGATGCACGCATTCCCGAACCGGTCCAGCAGGGCCTTCACCTGAGAAGGGACGCCCATATGGAAGACCGGAACTCCCCAGAGGATGCCGTCCGCGGCCACCCACTTCTCGCAGAATTCGTAAAGCCCATCCTTGATGACGCACTGGCCCTTTTCCATGCACTTGTAACAACTCAGGCAGTGGCTGATCTTCTTGCCAGCGACCTCGAACAGATCGGTCTCCACCCACGGAAATGCGCCGGCCGCCTCCAGGGCTTTCGCCACCAGCTTGGACGTATTGCCGTTCTTTCGCGGACTGCCCACGATGCCGAGGACCTTCACTTTCTCCATCGCCCAGCTCCTTTCTCCGTTCAGAGCCACCTTCTCCAAACCGTTGGGCTCTGAGCTTCCCTCAGACCTCAGAATTCGGCTCCTGGAGGCTGTTCAGAAATGTCCAGATGCAAGGCGCACGAAGTCCTGAGGCCTGTTCCGAGGAGCGAGAGCGGCGAGAAAATCCCCGGCAGCAGCTGACCGCCGCACGATTGTGCACGGGGGATTGCTTCGCTCCGCTCGCAACAGGCGCAGCAGATGGGCATTTATGGACAGCCTCCTCCCCAACCGCATATCCTCTGGACAGCCGCTTCGGCACTCCTCACCGCAGCCTCCATCCCACTTCCGCTCAAGACGCAGCTTACGAACGAAACACCTCTCAGACGCTTCGCCTGTTCGATGAAGTCCAGGATCGCCCGGTGAGCGCCCGGAGTGAACAGCGCATTCACGAAGGGATGCCGCACGACCCGGGCCTCTTCCGTCCAACCGGAAATCCCGGGGATCATCAGCTCCATGTCCTCCTTGGCCTTGTTCAGAATCTCGGCGTCGCTCTCTTTCATCAGACCCGAGCTCGTGGGGTAGACGGCCCACCCCGTCACCGCACTCTTTCCGCTGGGAAACATCTCGGGCGCCTTCGCCTGCTCATTGATCGCAAACGTGTAATTCGTGCGCAGGCCCGGATCGGTAAAGTAAAAGAGGACGTCCTTGCGCAGGGGCCGGTCGAGAAAGAAGACGGCCATGGGAATGGGCGTGTAAAGCACCGAAGCGAGAAAGCGGCGCTGCTCCTCGAGCTCGTCCGGCAACAGGGGGGCGGCCGCGGCCGGCGTGGTGGCCACGATCACGTGGCCGGCCTTCCGCACGGATCCGTCTCCAGCCATCTCCACGCCGACCACCCGGCCCTTCTCCATGACGAGCCTCTGAACAGGCGCCTCATACCGGACAGGCAGGCGCCTGGCCACCTCCTCTGCCAGGGAGGAGATCCCCCGGGTCAGACTGAGGAGGCTCGCTGCGAGCGTGGAACGGAACATGCGGATGTAGTGGTAGAGGCTCATCCATTCCGGACGGGCGATCATGGAGCCCATGGCCAGGGGAGTCACCAGGTAATCCAGGAAGGCGCGATCCGAGGGAGACCGGTACAGGTCGACAATGCTCGTATTGTCATACTCGGGGATATCTACGGTGATCCCATAATCGGGAAACCGACGGCCGAAGATCACGTACCGGAGGATGAACGCGTACAGATTCAGGTTGCCTTTGAGCCCGAACAGTTTCGCATAGGGAGCGTGCGGGTCGTGCACGTAGGCAGAGCCGTTCTTGAGCGCGTACTGAGCCTTGTTGCCGGCCGTGCGGCGCTTCGAGCCGCCCATGCCCATGGCGTCGATGAGCTCGAGGCCATAGCGGCCGTTCGTATGATAGAACTGGGCCCCTACGTCCACCCGGTCCCCCTTGCGCTCGAGCGTCATCATGCGGCCTCCGGGCCGATCGGAGGCCTCCAGAACCTCGACCTCGAACCCTCTCTGCTGCAGCCGATAGCCGGCTGCGAGCCCGCCGATGCCCGCCCCCACGATCACGACTTTCCTGTCCTGCATTCCGGAGCTCCCCGAGAGATCAGCCATTCGGGCTTGCAGGCGTGCACTACTTGCAGAGTTTCTGGAATCCGGCCAGGGAGTACATGTTCCGGTCCTGGATCGCGTACCACACTCCGATCCCCTCCGGACTGAGGGCCCTCAGGATGGTCGCATGGTCGTAGCGGTCGTCCACGGCCATATAGAACCCGCCTTGCAGATAGCGCAGCTTCTTGTCCGGGCTCTCGAAGCCTGACAGGCACAACATGATCGTCTTCCAGTAGGCGGCAGCCCGATCCGTAATGATCTTGTAATACACCACGTACGGAACCGCCTCATCCACCCACAGATATTGCGTCCCATAGTTGTAGTAGGGGTCCTTGGGCTTGAACTCCAGGATCAGGACGTCGCGCTTGACCCACGGAAGGTTCGTCGGAGCCCAGGGGGCGCCTTCCCAGCCTTCCTTCTGGTAACCGTACACGACGTTCTTGATGGTCGGCGTCGACAGCCACTCGCCTTTCTTGTTCTGCACCAGAGGTTGGGGATTCTCATCCAGCCAGGGCACGACGGCCTGGGCCTTTTTCACCGGCATCCAGTCGACGGAAGAGATCTTTCCGTCAAAGCCGTAACCGTCGTCTACGCACATGTCCGTGCCGATGAAGGCGTCCGACCGGTTGGCGGGGCTCATCCGCCGCACCCTGCGGATGGCGGGAACAAAGCCGTAGGTCATGTCCTGCCTGTCGTCCAGGTAGCGCCAGGTCAGAATATTGGTCCCGGCGATGTCATAGGGGGCCAGCACCTGGATGATGGAGAACTTCTCGACCAGGTCCGAATTGCTCTCCTTGGCCGCTTCCGAGTATCCGATCATCGGATACCACAAGAACGCCGCCTGCACCTCCCTCTCATACCCGGAACGGCCCACCCAGATCGCGGTCATGGGATAGAAACCGTTGCCAAGGGTGTACGCATAACACATGCGATTGTACATCAGCATGTGCGGCGCTCGCGGATCATTCAGGGCCACCTCCGGAAAAGGGATGCCATCGACGTGTTCGGGCGTCTTTCCCGTGGCCGCCTCCACGATCAGCCCTTCCTCGCTCACCTGGAACTTCCCCTTGTTCGGCCCGAAAGATCGGACCGCAGCCTCCGGCCAGTACTCGCTGGGATCATAGTTCAACGTCTTGATCGGCATGGTGAAGTCGCCCCGCTTCACCCAGTTCAGGACCGAATCCGGAAGCAGCCCCTCCACCTTCTCCCAGTTCGTCTTGTCCACCACGTCTCCGGGCGAAACGTCTGCGCCGGCCCCAGCCGCCCAGCAGAAAAGGGCCAGGACCACCCCCACGATGCTGACGACTCTTTGTGCTTTCATCACGCATCTCCTTGCTCTCGTAAAGCCGGATCCGGGCTGCCCTTGCACGAAGAACCTGCAGCCCGAGACTGCCGATTCCCCTACCCCGCGAAGCGGCGGATCTGCCCGGAGGCGGCAACCGTCACGCGAGCGGCTCCAGCCCCACCTCCCGCATGGTCTCCGGGGTGGGCGCACCGGTCACCGGGTCCCAGCCCACCGTCTCCAGGAAGACCTTCTCCAGACCCGCCTGGTCGACGCTCACATGCTGCAGCGGCCCCCGGGTCATGGCCGGCCGGCCGAGCGCCCGAGGGGGAAGCTCGGTATCTTCCGGCCGTACCCCCTCCCGCGCGTTGAACGCCCTGCGCAGGCACAGAATGCGTCTTCCGGCCAGCAGATAATCGTCCGGCGACAGGTCCCAGCCGGTCACGGCATTGTAGTACTCCACGACGGGATACGTGCTCGACTCCGCTCCGAAAATACAGCACCCTCCGCAGTGGATCAGCTGGGCGTAGTAACTCCCCGCCGTGTATCGTTTGACCTTGCGCGCGACCTTGTCCCGGCCCTCCCGGATCATCCGCCTCGCCAGGGGGAACCTCTTCTCCGGAGCGTACAGATCGTTGACGGCAAAACTGGAGGTCGTATGCCTTCCCGGTGTGGGATCCCACTTGTAAGCGATCGCAAAGCCGTGGTCGAAGCGGCTGTCGTGCATCGGCAGCTCCTGACCGCCCGCATGCATGGCGCACAGCTCGGCGCCGCTGCCGATCCGTTCCGCCGCCTTCCTGACGCCGTCGGCCAGGAGGTCGCCGAACCCTTCCCGCGCGATCATCATCTCCAGCAGCTTGACGATGCTCTCGGTCCGGCCCCAGCCCAGCTCGAGACCGCCCAAGGCTTCGGGACACAGGATGCCCTTTTCGAAACATTCGATAGCGAAGGCGATGGCCGCACCGGCGGATATGGTGTCCATGCCCGCCCGGTTGCACATCTCGTTCATCTCGATGACGGCATCCAGGTCGTCCTGGAGGAGGAGGCCCCCGAAGGCTCCGATCGACTCGTATTCCGGCTTGTGCCCCTCGCCGCCGGCATACCGTCCCTTGCGAATCTCGACCATGCCGCCGCAGCCCAAGGGGCAGGACTGGCAGGCGTAGCGGCGCCTCTGCCGCTCGAGCACCATCTCACCGGAGCACTTGGCCGCGCTTTGCACGGTGTAGTCCAGGTAGCCGACGCCCGTCCAGTTGCGGATCGGCATGTCGCCGATGACGGCCGAATAGACGACCGCCCCAGCCGTGCCCCACGTGCGCCACAGCTCGCGCACGGTCGCGGTCTGGGCCGGGAAGGAAACGCGCAGCTTGGCGAGGAGCAGGGGGATGGCTTCTCCGAACTTGAAGGCGATCTTGTCGGCGAGCCTGACCTTCTGTCTGTACGCCTCGAGGAGCTTCTTGTTGACGGCTTTCACCTTGTCCGGCCGGGCTACGGGGATCGCCTTGCTGCCCTGGAACGAGACGGCCTTCAAATTTTTCGACCCCATCAACGCGCCCAGGCCCGAGCGGGCAGCGATCCGGCCCCCGCCCGTGACCACGCCCGAGATCAGGGACAGCTTTTCGCCGGAGGGTCCGATGGTTGCCACCTGGGCCTTCGGATCGCCAAGGGCTTGCTTGATGGCTCCTTCGCTTTCGATCGCATCCATGCCCCAGAGCTTTCTCGCGTCACGGAGGGAGACCTTGTCTTCGCATATCTCGACGAACGTGGGGTGGGGAGCCCGGCCGGTGAAAAACACGGCATCGTAGCCGGCTTGCTTGATCTTGACGGAGAGGAAACCGCCGGAATTGGCGTCTCCCCAGGTGCCGGTGAGAGGGGATTTTCCGGCCACCATGTAGCGGCCGGTGAAAAGAGCCCCGGAGCCGGTCAGGAGGCCCGGGCAGAAGGCCAGGTGGCCGCGGGGATCCATGGGCTCCAGGCCGGCCGGCTGGCGCCGGGCAATGACGCCTGCAGCGAGTCCGTATCCCCCGAGGTATTGCCTGTAAAACGCGTCGCCCGGCTCTATCTTCTCTGTCGATCCGTCGCCCAGGTGGACCACCAGGTATTTGCCCATGAATCCCGGCATGATGGAACCTCCTTGCAGGTCCGCCGAATTCCGAGCCCGGGCGACAGGATCTTCAAGGCGATCCGCAAAAGCCCCTCATCCACCGACCGACGGGCGCAGGCACAGAACCTCATCCGCTTCCGCGAGCCGATGATCCAGCCCCACCTTCTGTCCATTCACCACGACGAGGATCCGGCTCACGTTGCGCAGCCCGAGTTTCTTCACCACGGCCTTGACCCGAGCGCCTTCGCGCAGGACCAGAGGAATGCCCCTGGAGAATTCGTAATCTTCCACCTTGACCTCACGATCCAGGCCGCCGGACAGCCTTACCGTGACCCGGATGGCGGCCCTCCGTTTGAACATGGCAGCCCTTGCGGATGGTCCTTCCCACGGTGCCGGCTTCCGCTCTCAGGAGAACCGACCGGACCCTCGTTTCGCGCGAACAGAGAGGAGGCGGAGACGCGCCGGAGCCCGCAATCGGACTCCCTGTCGCCAGCTCTCCGCGTTCGCCTATCGGTTTCCTTCCGCCCGTCTGGGCAGGTCTTTTTCGACTCCCTCTCGACCCGGGGCGACGCCGGGCATCCGAACGGCCAGGAATGCCCTGGCCGATTCCAGGATCAGCTCGACCTTCTGCCTCTGGCTGAGTTGCTTTTGACCTTGCGGGAAGTACGCGTCGAACCGCCTGCGGTGATACTCGGACACCAGCGAGTACGTGTAGAGGCACAGATGATTGTCCAGGAACTGCGCGGCGAGGTCGCTGCGAAGGTCTCTGGCGATCTCGCCCCTCTCCTTCGCCTTCTCCAGCAGCTCAAAATAAAACTCGCGGGCAGCGCTTTCCACCTTGGGCGATACAATGCTCGCGAATCGGTTCATGGAGCATGAGCTCATATTGACCCAGATCTCCACGTACGAACGGTACCGCCGGGTAAAGCTCCCCACGCCGCGGAACAGCCCCTCGACGGCCTCGAAAAGGGAACCGGAGTCCCGGGTGTATCGACCGAAGAGCTCCTGGACCATCAGGTGCAAGCCGTGGTCCAGCACGGCCATGAGGACCGCCTCCTTGTTCTTGAAATACTTGTACAAGGCGCCCATCGAGATGCCCGCCTCCAGGCAGATATCTGCGACGTTGGCCTTGTCATACCCGTCCTTGGCGAACACCCTGGAGGCTGCATCCAGGATATTTTCCTGTCTCTCAGGTGCCAGTCTCTTGAAGGTGGCGAGCATGTGCCCCGTCTCCGAGTGCAAGATAGAAAGTGAGCGCTCGCTTTCCACATACACAAAAGCGACGATGCTGTCAAGGAAAATTCAGGACCCACCGTCCGATGAAAGCCGAAGCGTGGGCGTACGCACAGCGGCCCATCACGCCATCCCTCCCCAACCGCAAATTCGCTGGACGGCAGCCTTACCGCTCTGGATGGCCGCCTCCATGCCGCTCCCGTTCAGCACGCAGCTCACGAAGGAAACCCCTCTCAGGTGCTGCGCCTGATCCAGGAAACCCAGGACCGCCCGGTAGCTGCCCGGAGTGAACAGCGCGTTCACGAACGGATGGCGGTAGACCACGGCATCCTCGATCCAGGCGGAAAACCCCGGAATCATCACCTCCAGGTCCTCCCTTGCCGTGGAGAGGATTGCGTCGTCCGCGAGGGCCAGCAAGCCCGGGCTTCCGGGGTAGGCGGGCCATGCCGTCAGGGCGCCCTTTCCGCTGGGCAGCATCTCGGGCACTTTCGCCAGCTCGTTGATGGCCAGCGTGTAGGCGCACGGGCGGCCGGGATCGTTGAAATAGAACAGGACGTCCGGGGACAGAGGTCGGTCCAGAAAGAAGACCACCGCGGGGATGGCCGTGTAGAGCACGGACTCAAGAAACCGGCGCTGCTCGTCGAGCTTGTCGGGCATGAGGGGGGCAGCCGCAGCGGGCGTGGTGGCCACGATCACGTGACCGGCCTTCCGCACCGATCCGTCTCCGGCCATCTCGACCCCCACGACCCGGCCCCGCTCCATGACGAGCTTGCGAACCGGCGCCTCGTACCGCACGGGCAGCCGCTTGGCGACCTCCCGGGCCAGGGCGGACACGCCGCAGGTCAGGCCCGCCAGGCTCGACAGCAGGGAGGAACGCAGCATGCGGATGAAATGGTAGACGTTCGTCCATTCGGGGCGGGCCAGCATGGAGCCCATGGTCAGGGGGGTCACGCAATAGTCCAGCAGTCCCTGGTCCGCAGGAGAACGGAACAGATCCAGGATTTCGGCTTGGTCGTACTCGGGAATGTCCTTGCCGATCCCGCAAGAGGGCAGCGGCGGACCGAACACCACGTGCTTCAGGATGAACCCGTAAAGCTTGAGGTTGCCTTTGAGCCCGAACAGCTTGGTGTAGGGCGCGCCCGGGTCGTGGACGCAGGAGCCGCCGTTGCGCAGCGCGTACTGTACCTTGCCTTTCACCTTGCGCTTGAGGCCGCTCAGGCCCATCTCGTCGATGAGCTCGAGGGCGCCGCGGCCGTTCGAGTGGATGAAGTGCGCCCCCAGGTCCACCCGGTCTCCTTTGCGCTCGAGCCCGACCATACGGCCCCCGGGGCGGTCGGCGGCTTCCAGGACCTCGACCTCGAACCCTCTCTGCCGCAGCCGGTAGCCCGCGGTGAGCCCCCCGATTCCGGCCCCTACGACGATGACTTTCCTGTCTTCCATGTTCGCCTCGACCGACGAGGGCTCCCCCCCGGCCAGGCAGAGAGCAGAACGGCTGCGATACGCGATCGACCTTCAGCCTACTTGCAGAGTTTCTGGAAGCCGGCCAGGGAGTAGGTGTTGCGGTCCTGGATGGCGTCGTACACGCTGATGAGATCGGGCGTGAGCCCGCTCAGGATGGTCGCGTGGTCGGCCCGATCATCCACCGTGCAATACATCTGGCCCTGGAGCAAACGCACCTTCTTGTTGTCCGCGCCTTCGAAACCCGACAAGCACAGCACGATCGTCTTCCAGTAGGCGTTGGCCCGATCGGTGATGATCTTGTAATAGACGAGGTACGGGACCACGGCGTCCACCCACAGGTATTGCGTCCCGTAGTTGTAGTAAGGATCCTTGGGCTTCATCTCCAGCACCAGCACGTCGCGCTGCACCCAGGGCACGTTGGTCGGCGCCCAGGGCGCACCCTTCCACTCTTTCGCTTCGTATCCGTATGTGATGTCCTTGATCGTCGTGGTCGACAGCCACTCGCCCTTCTTGTTCTGCACCAGGGTCTGCGGGTTCTCGTCCAGGAAGGGCACCAGGGCCTGTCTTTTCTTCACCGGCATCCAGTCCACGGCATTGGTCTTCCCGTCATAGCCGTACCCGTCATCCACGCACATGTCGGTGCCGAGATACGCATCCGAACGGTTCGCGGGGCTCATGCGCCGCACCCTGCGGATGGCAGGGACGAAGGTGTACGTCATGTCCTGCCGGTCGTCGAGATAGCGCCAGGTCAGGACGTTGGTCCCCGCAATGTCATAAGGGGCCGTCACCTGGACGATCGAGAATTTCTCGATCCGGTCCGAATTGTCTTCTTCGCTCCTCCCTGGATAGCCCACCATCGGATAGGTCCAGAACGCCGCCTGCACCTCGCGCTCGTACCCGGAGCGGCCCACCCAGATCGCCCTCATGGGATAATAGTTGTTGCCGAGGGTGTACGCATAGCACATGCGGTTGTACATCAGCCGGTACGCCGCGCGCGGATCGTCCAGATCCACCTGCGGAAAAGGGATCCCGACGATGTGTTCTGGGGTCTTCCCGGTCGACCCCTCCACGATCAGCCCTGCCTCGCTCAGCTGATACTTGCCCTTGTTCAGCTCAAAAGAACGGACCGCAGCCTCCGGCCAGAATTCATTGGGATCATAGTTCAATTTCCCGATCGTCAGGATGAAGTCCCCCTTCTTCACCCAGTTCAACACGGAATCGGGGAGCAGCCCCTCCACCTTCTCCGCGTTCGTGCTGTCCACGATGTCCCCGGGCGCAACCTCTGCGCCAGCCCCGACCACCCAGCAGAGGAGGACCAGGACCATCCCCACGACGCTGACGACTCTCTGCGCCTTCATTGCAAACCTCCTTCCATCTGAGGGGATCCACAACCCCCGGGCCGCGCTCAGGATCTTCCCCATGCTTTCGGGCTTCAGCCTCTCGCAAGCAGCGGACGCTGGCTATCGTAGAAAGAGAGCGCTCACTTTCCATCTACACAAGAGACCCGGCCGATGTCAAGGAAAATCGCGGCTCCTCGAATTTTCACCCCTTAAAGGAGGACAAATTCGCCAGGACCGCGTCCAGGTCCGCCGGGGTATGAGCCGCGTTGACCTGAAAGCGGACCGTCTCGTCGCCCCTGGGGACGACCGGAAAGGTGAGCCCCACGACCAGGATGGCTTTTTCAAACAGGAATCGTACGAGCCCGTGGGTCCGGGCCGTGTCGCGCACCAGCAGGGGAACGATGGGGTGAGGGCCGGGCACCGACTCCAGCCCCAGGGCGGCCATTCCCTGCCGGAATCGCCCCGTGTTTTGCCTCAGGCTTTCGAGCCGTGCCAGGCCCTCGGGGCTGTCGCAGAGGTCGAGGGCCCGGAGCGCCGCGGCGCAATCGGCGACGCTCAGAGGATTCGTGTAGATGTACGTGTCCGCTTTCTGGCGCAGGGCCTCGACCAGGTCCGGGCTGGCGGCGACGAAGCCGCCGTTGACGCCGAACGCCTTGCCGAAGGTCCCGACGATCACATCGGGCTGCGCGCCGGCGTGCTCCGCCGTGCCCCGCCCGGTCTTGCCGTATGCGCCGATGCCATGGGAGTCGTCCATGACCGTGATCACGCCGTCCCGGAACCGGCCCTGGTACCGCTCGGCGATCTTCACGATCTCATCGACCGGAGCCGGGTCGCCGCGCATGCTGAAGATCCCGTCGAACAGGATCACCACCCGTTCCATCCCTCGGGGAGCTTCCTCCAGCGCTCGCTCGAGAGCGCCCATGGCGTTGTGATCGTAGATGGCCCGGTTCGCAGCCGGCACATGGGCGATGCGCATGGCGCGGATGATGCTGTTGTGATTGAGACGGTCGCCGATCCAGTAGGTCTTCTCGCTTGCGATCGCCAGGGCCAGGCCGCAATTGGACGTATACGCGGAGTTGAAGATCTTGGCCGCAGGCTTGCCGACGAACCTCGCGACCCTTTCTTCCAGCGCCACGTGATGAGAAAAGGTGCCGTCGATGAAGCGGACGGCTCCCGGCCCGACGCCCAGCTTCCGGGCCGCTTCCTCCGCAGCCTCGATCAGCGCCGGGTGGTGGGACAAGGAGAGATAGCTGTTGGAGCTCATGCGGAGGAATTCCCGGTCGTACCCTCGCAGTCTGTAGCGGGGGCCCCTGTCCTCCTGCGGAGGCAGGTATTCCTCGATGATCCGCTCCGGAGCCTTGGCCCGGCCCTCTGCTCCGAGCCGGTCCAGCTCCAGCCTCAGCGAACGATCCAAGGCGTCGAGCGGCATGGGGGACCCTCCTTCACTCCTGGGACCACTTCAGAATGACCTTGCCGGACTGTCCCGACCGCATGACCTCGAAGCCCTTCTCATATTCCGTATAGTCGAACCGGTGCGTGATGACGGGGGCGACATCGAGCCCGCTCTGGATCATGGTGGTCATCTTGTACCAGGTCTCGTACATTTCGCGGCCGTAAATACCCTTCAAGGTGAGCCCGTTGAAGACGACCTCGTCCCAGTCGATGGCCGTGTCCCGGGGGAGTATGCCGAGCAGGGCCAGTTTGCCCCCGTGACACATGTTGTCGATCATGGAGCGCAGTGCGTCCGGGCTGCCCGACATTTCCAGGCCCACGTCGAACCCCTCCTTCATCCCCAGCTTCTGCTGGGACTCGCGGATGGTTTCGTGACGGACGTCCAGAGCGAGCGTCGCGCCCATCTTCCGGGCGAGCTCGAGCCGGTAGGGGATCACGTCGGCGACGACCACGTAGCGGGCGCCCGCGTGCTTGACGATGGCGGCCGCCATGCAGCCGATGGGGCCGGCGCCGGTGATGAGCACGTCCTCGCCCAGGACATCGAAGGAGAGCGCCGTGTGCGTCGCGTTGCCCAGCGGATCGAAGCAGGCGAGGATGTCCGTATCGATGGCCGGATCGCAAAACCAGACGTTGGTGACCGGGAGGACCAGGTACTCGGCAAAAGCGCCGGGCCGGTTGACGCCGACCCCGCTGGTCTTCATGCACAGATGACGTCTTCCCGCGAGGCAGTTGCGGCAGCGACCGCAGACCAGGTGGCCTTCCCCGGACACCAGGTCTCCGCGCTTGAAGTCATGGACGTTGCTTCCGACCTCCTCGATTCGGCCCACGAACTCGTGGCCGACGTGCATCGGTACGGGTATGGTCCTTCTGGCCCACTCGTCCCAATGGTAAATGTGGACGTCCGTCCCGCAGATGGCGCTCTTGTGAACCCGGATCAGGACGTCGTTGACTCCGATCTCGGGGACCGGGACCTCCTTCAGCCAGAGTCCGGCCTCGGGCCTCGCCTTGACCAGCGCTTTCATGGTTTCCATGACGGCTCCGTCCGGATGCTAAGGAAGCTCCACCCACTTGGAGATTGCATCGAGAACGATGAAGGTCTCGGTCCGGTTGATTCCGCCGACCTTGGAGAGACCCTCGAGCAGAAATCGGTTGAGCTCCTGGCGGGACTCCAGATAGATTTCCACGAGAAGGTCGTACCTTCCGGTGACGTTGCACACGGACAGGACCCCCTTGAGCCGGGAGATCTTCTTCATCGTGGCCGTATGGGTGCGCTTTTCCAGCTCCATGCCGACCATGGCGATGATGCCGTCCGTGCCGCTGGCGAAGGGGTTGACCGCCCCGGTGATTCTGAGGATGTTCCGCTCCTGCAAGCGGTTGGCGCGAAAGCGGATGGTGCCGTCCGACACACCAAGTTTCCCGGCGATTTCCTTGCTCGAAGCTCTTCCGTCTCTCTGCAGCTCGCGAATGATCTTCAGGTCCAGCTCGTCCAGTTCGTCATGGTCTTTCTTCATCTTCCGTCCGCCGGCTCCTGGCATCCAATCAAAGGCGCGTCGAATGGCCTCCTTATACCGCAGCCAATTGCGGCAGTCAACACAAAATGCCTCCGTATTTGCGGCAATCAACAAAAATGCCTCCATATTTTTCCCTTTCAGTAATTCAATGGGAAATTGATGCTCAATTTTCACTTTTTGCTTGACGGCCCATTTGTATCTCACTACAATCTCGGCTAGCTGGCCTAGTTTCCTAGATCCCGTTTAATTCAAACAGGAAAGGAAGGTCGGAGGCTTACAACCGAGTACTCTTGATCAAGTGGTTTTGTTCACTCACACCACCATTTTCGATCCTTGGAGGAATGAGTCATGGATCTGAAGAAGACGATGCAGCCTCCTGGTTATGAGCTCTACGGTCCGAATCCCTTGTTCCCTGATGTTCCACACGCCGAGTGGAAGGCGAGAATCGACAAAGCACAAAGACTCATGATGGAGAACCACATAGATCTTCTTATGCTTTGGAGTCCAAATAATTGTCGATATTTCACGGCCTATAGATCTATTCATTGGCACATACCTAGCCTGCAGCCTATGGTGGCTTTGATCCCCGTCGCAGGCGAACCCGTGGCCGTCGCCGGAGATCTTTTCCGGTGGACGATTGAGGGAATGAGCTGGGTGCGGGACATAAGAACCCAGATGGACATGCATCAGATAAACTCGGAAAGAGATTTCCCGAAGGCCGTAGCTACAGTTGCCAAGGATATGGGCTACGGCAAAGGCAGGATAGCCTTGGAGATGGGCCAGCTTGGGCACATGTGGATTCCGCGACCCCAAAACGATATCCAGACTCTGATGGGCGCCTTGCCGGGCGCCAAATTCGTGGACGGCGACAAGGTTATCTGGGAATGCCGGATGATCAAATCGCCCCTGGAAATCGAGAGGCTGACGAAGGCCGCCGACATACACCGCAAGGCGATGACCGCCGTGGCGGAGAAGTACAGGCCTGGCATGACGGAGAAGGATGTCGGCAAGATATTCCTGTTGACTGCATATGAGAATGACGCGGAGTGGGTATTGCGCGGCCATATCTCCTGCGGCAAGGACAGGGAAGGAATGTGGGACACCGGATATGTCCCAGCCGCAATAAGCAAGGGCGACTATTTGTCGATCGATATGGTATTGAATTATGAAGGATACTGGGCCGACATGGGGAGAATGCTTAACGTCGGTCCCGCCAGAGAAGAGTGGAAGAAATGTTATGAAGTGATATGCGAGGGCTTCGATGCGGGCGTAGCTGCGATGAAGCCCGGCGCGACCTGCAAAGAGGTGTGGGAAGTTATTAACGAGGTATTAGGAAAGGGTGGAGTGGCGGGCCTTGAGCTGTATGGGCACGCCGTGGGGTTGGATGTTCATGAGCCGCCCGTCATCGGGTATACGGAAGAGGAAGCGGTTCTGCGGCCCGGGATGACATTCGAAATTGAGTCTCTTGGACTCGGGCCGGGGGGCTTGAGAAAAATGGGCGGCGTAGGGCCGTTCCAGTATGAGAATCTGGTCATAATAACAGAGACCGGCTCCTATCCGGTCTTTGGACTCCCCCGCGATATTATAGAGGTGTCCTGCTATGCATGAACATGCTGTACGTTTGAACGACCGCGTCGAGTTCATACGGTATGAGAGGATATCGTGTGAGATAACTTCCGGAACCGGCTCACGGCTTCCTCCCTGTGTTCGAAGTTGCGGCAACAACTCGACGCAAGGATAGCGGGGAGCAGCCTTTTCGGCCATTCCCCATTCGGGACTGGCTTAGCCAGTCCCCATGACCACACCCGTAGGGTGTGGGATTCTCCTTCTCGCTAAATTAGAATTGATGTCGTAGCGCTTTATCTTTTGTCGATTTCCATGTATTCTGCAAGAAGGGAAGGCAAGACCTATCCCTTTTCTTCTTGATTGGAGGTAACCTGGTCTCGGGGTAACGCTGCAATGCAGAATCATGTGAGCTTGCAGCATGCTTACATTCTTGCCAATATCTCCATGTTGGCCAAGAATCCAAGAATACAAGAGCCACCTATGGCAAGAAAAAAGATTGCTCATACCAGGAGAGAAGAGATCATCGCCGGTCTCTACGACTGTCTCGCGGTTACTGGGCACGAGCAAGTTACCCTGCGGGATATCGCCAAGAGGGCAAACGTCAGCTATGGGGTGATTCACTATTTCTTTACCTGCAAAAAGGACATTATCACAGCCCTTGCAAAGGATTATGTCAACCATCGATTGACTCTCGTGAAAAGTCAGGCTGCGCAGCATGACTCCTCACCAGAACGCCTCCATAAACTTGTCTCGTTTCTTACAGAGCTCATTATCTTCGAGAAGAAGAGTCAGAGGGTTTTTCTCAATCTGTACCATATGGCGCTTAACGACAGAGATATCTGGAATGCCTACAAGTCGTCCTTCAAACGTTTTCGAGGGCTGATTCAGAAAATTGTCGAGGAGGGGATTTCACGCGGCGAATTCGATCATGCAGCCTCCCCTGCGAGCTTTGCGCTCATGTTCGTAAGCCTGATTGAAGGAATGGCTCTTCAGACAATCCTGGCCCCCACGCTTTTCGATAAGCAGGCGGTCAAAGATCTCCTGTACAAATACGTAATGATCGCGCTCAGCCCGAAGCCGACCTCCCCATCCCAATGATCCCGGCTGCCAGTCAGTGGATATCGACTATTTCAGCCCGGATCGCATTCGCCCCTTGCTTGTTGGCCGCTTAGCGAACCAGCATAGTGACGACTGGAGAGAGGGCTTTCAAAACATATAACGCAATTCGTCGGGGCATCCACAGTATTTGTTTGGCCTCCACAAATTCGATGTTATTGCCGTC
This sequence comes from bacterium, assembly GCA_040756235.1. GTDB lineage: Bacteria > Desulfobacterota > DSWW01 > DSWW01 > DSWW01 > JBFLZG01. The sequence goes on from JBFLZG010000015.1 coordinate 25,330, forward strand.
GGGGTCCTCAACATAAGCAAAATAGCCTTTGGAGCCTGACCCCATGTCCGTATAGGTTGGGTAATGGGCTATCTTCATCTTCTTTGCTTCAAGTTCCCCTACTGTGGCTTTAATATCGTCCGACTCGAAGCATATCTCCATCTGTCCGATATCCCCCCAGAGGCGGCCCTCGAAGGTTTTCTTGCCTTGGTAATCAAGCGTCTGCACCAGACGCACCCTGCCCCCGCCCCGAGCGACAAGGGGGCTCCGTGCCGGTTGGCTCGTGGCCAAAAACACCTGTCTCTGTTTAAGCTCCCCCTCGAAAACAGTATCCAAGCACGGCTCCCGCCCTTCAGCATCCAGAATCACCTCATCAAAGCCTAGGATCCCGTGATAAAATTTCATACTTTTCTCTATGTTTCGGACCCCCACGGTTACTTGCTCGAGCCCCCTGACGGCCGGCCTCCGGGAAGTTCCGGGAGAAGTGTCAATGAGCTCAACGACGTTCCCGTCGGGGTCGGTCAAAAAAGCGGATTCCCACCTTTCGCCGGAAGCGAGCCTTATGGGATAGGAGCGCACCATAAATTGAGCACCTAGTTCTTCGAGCCGCCGAATCACGGCCGGAAGATTGTCCACGCCGAAGCCGTTGCAGAGAAATCCGATGTCCCCCCAGCGTGTGCTCGCCTTTATCGGCGACCTCGAGTTTATCTGGACAAGCTCTATCACGCCTCCGCCTCTGCTATTGATGGCCATGATGATCCGCATGTCCAAGAGTTCGCCTAGGGTAGACTCGAGCTCATGCCAGACCTTCTCTTTATCGGCAATCTTGATATTGTATCCAAGCAAATCTCTGTAGAAGCCATAACTCGCCGCGACGTTCGAAGTTCCCAAGCCCATGTGCTGCAGACCGGTCTTCATGACGAGCCTTCCTCCAAGATTTGGGATGGCCGTGTGCGTGAGCGAAGATCACTTGCAGTGCGGTGACTAAGAGTATTCGCTTGTAACCTTCCAGAACCTTCCTTAAAGACCGCTAGCCGTGCAGCAGACTTGGATATTTTGCCACCTCTTTTAAAATCTCATCTCTCCTCTTTGCATCAGGCAGACCTAAGCATCTCGGCCACTTGGCCAATATTGTGCCGAAATACAGTTGCAGTGTCAATGTATTTTGTAGTGTTGGCGGCGCCCCTTAGGGCATTGGCCGGAGCCCGAAGGCGACCCTTGGGCTCCATCAGGATGCTGTCGGGCTGCTCTTCGGCCACCGTCCGAACGGATCGAGGATGCTCAAGCGCAGCGATGGTTCCCAGGGCGATTCAAACGCGCGCATATCTCTGCAGGACAGCGTTCATTTGCTCCTGAACCGAGGCCGGAAGCGGTTCGGGCTTGTGGGTCGCCAAGATGTTCCGCAGGTCCCGGTCGATCACGTCCTTCAGGTCCTTCCTGCCCTCCTGGTCCCACGACTCGAAGGTCCTGGACGCAAAATACTTGATGGGCGAGATCTCCTTCCGGCAATGGACGGCCGTGTGCATCTCACCCAGGAAGTCGCCCCCAGGGCCGACCTTGTGCGTAACGTCCAGGGCCAGAGTCTCCTCGTCGACCTTCACCCCTTTCCACATGCGGCGCGCTGTTCCGATGAGCTCATGGCAGAGCAGGAGCGCGTGCAGCGAGTAAGCTTGAAGCGCATCGACGGCGCCGGCGTACGAGCTGCAGGTTGGCTGGCTGAAGATGCTCGCCATCATCGTAACGGTGATACCGAGGACGGCTTCCTGGTTGAACTCTTTGCCCGCATTGATTCCGGCATTGGCAAAGCTCACCGGCAATCCAAGATGGCGCCCGAGCTGACACTTGACCATTTCCGCAAGGGTGAATTCGTTGAGGGATCCCAGATTGCCGGTCGTGGGATCCATGAAGCCGACGGTGGACCCGACCATGCAGAAGGAGCCTTTGTTGAGCAATTGGCTGAGGACCAGGCCGGCCAGATCGGAGGCAAAGCAATGGACCACATTGCCGGCGATGGTTATGGGCGCGTTGGCGCCGCCGATGGTCGCCGTTCCCACGGCCAGTGGAAGTCCGTTTTCGACCACCATCAGCAGTTGTTCCAGGTCGTTCTTCGTATACCACAGGGGCATTCCACTGACAGCCGTGATGAAATAGGGCTTTTCCTTGAGCTGAGCCAGGCCGCCCCGGATGGCGGCGGCCATCTCGATGGCCGCCGCCAGGGCAAGCGGGTCCTCGAACACCGCTTCCCATGGCTTCGTCGAGCTCCCGGCGATGGCCGCAAATCGGTCGATCTCGCTTGCCTTGAGCCACACGAGCAGCAGGTCGATGTCCGGAAGCGCATCGGCCACGCGGCTGATCATCGCAAGGTCTTCGCTTGTGCAAGGCCTGCGCTCGCCGGTGTCGATGTCCACGACGTTGGGAGCGGAGAGATTGGTCGCAAACAAGGCATGAGGAAGGCTGAGTTCAATGGAATCGTTGCCGGGCCGGTTCCAGACTCTGGCGCTTCTTGCCACCGAGTCCATGCAACTGCGCACCAGCTCCGTGGGGAACTTGACGATCGCCTGCGCAGAGACCTCGCACCCGGCATCGGAGAGAGTATCCATGACTCTGGGCACGGGGTCGAATTTCACTCCGGTCTCGCGCAGCAATTGAAAGATGGCATCGGTGATCTTTTGAAGCTCGGGATCGCTCAGAGGCGCATGGGGATTTGTGTTGCTTCGATAGGCCCTTTCGTTCAGCATCTCTGCTTCTCCTGCTGGACACGCACGTGAAAAGGACAGCCGGTATCAGCTCGGCGGCATCCCTCCCCATCCGCAGACTCTCTTCACGGCCTCTCGGCCGCTGCACATCGCGGCCTCCATGCATTCTCCGCCTAGGACGCTGCTGACAAAAGAAACCCCTCTCAGCTTCTTCGCCCCGTCAACGAAGTCCAGGATGCTGCGATAGGATCCCGGGGGGTAGATCGCATTCACGAACTTGTGCCGATGGACCTTTGCATCCTCCACCCAGTTCGAAAGACCGGGCACCGTCAGCTCGAAGTCTTTCAGGGCCTGCTTCAGCACTACATCGTCGGGCTCTGCGAGCAGGTCCAGCACCGTGGGGTGAATGCCGAAAGCGACCAGCACGCTCTTCCCGCTCCGCACCGTCTCAGGAGCCTTGACCAGCTGGTCGATTGCATACGAATACCTCTGCCTGAGCTTGGGATCGTTGAAATAACACCAGACCCTCTTGTCCAGAGGCCGGTCGAGAAAGAGAATCGGCATGGGATATTGAACGTACTGCACCGACTCGAGAAATCGGCGCTGCTCCTCGAGCTCCTCGGGCATCAGCCGAGCGGCGGCATCAGGGGTGGCGGCAACGATCACGTGGCCGGCCTTGCGGATCGAGCCGTCGCCTTCCATCTGCACACCGGCCACGCGGCCCTTCTCCATCACGAGCTTGCGAACGGGAGACTCGTATCGCACCGGGACATGCCTGGCCAGCGCATAGGCGAGTGAAGCGACGCCTCCCGTCAGGGAAATGTACTTCGCGAGGGTGACATGGCTGAACATGTTGACGAAGTGACAGAAGCTCATGAGCTCCGGCACCACCAAGCCAATGGCCTTGGTCGACATGGCCACGAAGTAATCCCTCATCGGCCCATCGAAGCGGGAGGAAAATGCATCCAGCGCCCCCATCTCGTCGTGCTCCGGTATGTATTCCGTGATCGAATACTTAGCGGCGCGGCCCCGGAACAGGACATGCCTCAGGAAGAATCCATACATCCTCAAATTGCCGCGCAGACCGAGATTCTTCCAGTATGGGACATGGGGGTCATACAGGCGCGTGGAGCCGTCTTCGAACCCCATCTTGATCTTTCCCGAGAAGATTCTCCGGGTCGAGGTCAGGTTCACGGCATCCATGAGCTCGAAGGCGTAGCGGAAATTGGAGTGATAGAACTGCGCCCCGATATCCACCTTGTCGCCCCGGTGCTCCAGCAGGATCGTCCGCCCGCCCGGGCGGGCCGAGGCCTCCAGCACTTCGACCTCGCATCCTCGCTTCCCGAGCCAGTAGCCCGCCGACAGCCCGCCCAACCCCGCCCCGATGATGATGACCTTCCTGTTTTCCATCGCTTGCTCCTCGGAGAAACTGTCAGGCATGAAGGTTCGGTCGGACTCCCTCCGGCCTCTCAAACCATCCTGTATTTTTCAACAATGGCATCGAGCTGCTTCTGAACGGAAGGGGAAAAAGGCTCGGGCTGGTGCGTGGCAAGAATCTTCCGCAGGTCCTCGTCGATCATTTGCTTCAGATCTTTGCTTCCCTCCGCCTGCCATGTCTCGAACGATTGGGACAGAAGGTACTTGATAGGAGACAGTTCTTTCCGGCAGTGGATGGCGGTGTGCATCTCGGCAAGGTAGTCACCGTGCGGGCCCAGCTTGTGCGTGAGATCCAGCGCCAGGGTCTCATCGTCCACGCGGATGCCCTTCCACATGCGGCGCGCCGTTCCCACCAGCTCGTTGCAGAGCAGCAGCGCATGCAGCGAATAGGCCTGGAGCCCGTCGATTCCGCCCAGGTATACGCAGCAGGCCGACTGGCTGTAGATGCCGGCCGTCATCGTATGGGCGATATCGAGAGCGGCTCTCTGGTCGAACGCCTTGCTCAAGGTGACCCCGGCGTTGGAATAATGCTGCGGCAAGCCAAGATGCTGACCAATCTGATGCTTGGCCATCTCCGCCAAGGTGCACTCGTTCATCGCCCCGATATTGCCTGACCTGGGATCCATGAACGTGATGGTGGAGCCGATCATGCAGAAGAGGCCTTGCCTGAACAGTTGCGTGAGCACAAGCCCTGCAAGATCCGAGGCGAAGCAGTTGACGAGGTTGCCCGCAATGGTCATGGGCGCGGAGGCGCCGCCGATGCCCAGGGTTCCCACCGCCGACGGAATGTCGTTTTCTGCCAGGATCCGCAACTGGTCGAGGTCGTTCTTGCAGTAATACATCGGCATTCCGCTGACACTGACGACGAAAAAGGGTTTTTCCTTGAGCCGGGCCTTGCCGCCCCGGATGGCGACGGCCATTTCGATTGCCGCCTGCAGGGCACGGGCATCCTCGAATGCCACGTGCTGGGGCTTCATCGAGTTCGCGGCGATGAGCGCGAATCGGTCGATCTCGCTGATCCTGCACCAGACGTCCAGCCCGTCGACGTCCGGGAGCGCGTCGGCCACGCGTGCGATCATGGCAAGGTCTTCCCTGGTCGTGGGCCTGCGCTCGCCGGTGTCGATATCCATGACGTTGGGAACGCCGCCGATGTCCGTCATGAAGACCGAATGAGCGAGGCTGAACTCGATGTAGCCGGTGCAGTTCCGGTCCCAGACCTTGACGCTCTTGGCCGTCGAATCGATGCAGCCGCGAACCAGGTCGGTCGGGAACTTCACGATTCCGTTCGATGAGATGTCGCACTTGGCGTCGGAGAGAATGTCCATGACTTCAGGCACCGTATCGAACTTCACGCCGGTCTCGCGCATCAGCCGGAAAATGGCGTCGATCATCTTTTGCAGCTCCGCATCGGACAGGGGAGCATGCGGGTTCGTGTTGGCTCGATGAGTTTTCTCGTGAACCATGTAAGTCACTCCTTCCTACCGAGGCGGTTGATTCTCCCTCTCCGCCTGGTCGTGGATCGTCCATCCCGCGGGTCGCGTTCGCGCCTTCACAGCCCGATCAGCTTGCGAGCTTTGTCAACGGCTGAGGCGGCGTCGGGGGCGTAGCCGTCGGCGCCGATCTCGTCGGCGAATTTCTGCGAGACCACCGCGCCGCCGATGATCGTCCGGACTTTCCGGGTCAGACCGGCCGCGCGCAGGCCGTCCATCGTGGCCTTCATGCTCTGCATGGTGGTCGAAAGGAGCGCGGACATCCCCACGATCTGGACCCCTTCCCCTCTGGCAGCCTCCACGAATTTCTCGGGCGGACAGTCGATCCCGATGTCCATGACCTCGAAGCCGGCTCCCTCGAACATCATTCCGACCATGTTCTTCCCTATGTCGTGCAGGTCTCCCTTCACCGTGCCGAGCACCATCTTGCCCACGGGCTTGACTCCGGTCTCCACCAGCTTGGGCTTCAACACCTCGAGCCCTCCGTGCATCGCCTTGGCCGCAACCAGCACCTCGGGAAAGAACATGTCGCCGCTCTTGAATCTGACGCCCACCACGTCCATGCCCGCGATGAGGCCGTTCGCGAGGATCTCTCCGGGGCTCAAGCCATCGGTCAGGGCCTCCCTGGTGAGCTTCTTCACCTGCTCCACATCCCCTCTCTGCAGGGCCTCTGAAAGCCGCCTCAGGTCCGCCATCTCTCTTTCCCCCTTGTGTGAAGATCTCTCGCAGACATCCCTCTTGGGCTCACGCATCCGGCTGTTCCCGTACGGTCACGCCCAGCTCCCGGAGGACCCGGAGCGAAGGCTCCGGCTCGATCAAATGCCCCATCATCCGAACACCTCCAATCCCCTGGAAGGAACCGGAGCCATACTGGCGCAGGAAGGCGGCCACCGCTGCGCCGGTGGCATGATAATTGTCCTCGTGCTCGATCACGAGCCGCAGCCTCCTGAGCCGGCCCTCCCGCTCGCCCCACGCCTCCAGCGCGATGCTGCATCCGCTGGGCTCATGCGCCATTCGTTTGGACAGCCAGAAGATGAGCCGGCCCAGGGTCGGCCACCCCAGGCGCGGCCTGATCTTGTACAGCCCGACGATCAGACGCTTCACCACATAGTCGACCATCCAGTTGGGGCTGGCTCCCCAGAGGCTGAGCTCCTCCAGCCCCAGCTGCTCCGGCAGCGCATACAGTTCCGGCATGTCGATCGAAAAGGCCTTCCGGGTGCCGAAGCGGTCTCCAAAATTCATGGTCACCGTGTCCCGGATGGACCTCTTCCGCCACGCCCCCTGCTCGAAGACCATGGGTCGGCTCTTGACGATGAAATCGAAAGCGTCGTAGACCTGCTCGAATCGCTCCGCTGTCTTCAGGCTCAGGGCAATCCCCACCCGGGCACCGCGCAGGCGGTCGCAGGAGCCGCGGGCGAAACGAACGACCGTGGCCACCATCCCCGGGGCGAGCCCGCCCTGGGTCACGAGCAGCCGTCCGGCCCCTTCCGCCTCTTGCCCGAACCGGTTCACGGTCTCCACCACGTCCGGGGCATCGAGGATATCGAAGTAGTCGCAGCGATTGTCCAGGCAGGCCCTGACGACGCCGGCCGTGTGCCTCGCCGTCGTCGAGGTGACGATCACGAGATCGGCGGCTTGAAAGGCATCGCCCAGGCTGGACGGGCTCGCCGCGTCGGCACGGCAAGCCCCGACCCTCTCCCCCGCACCTGTCTCGCGCAGGCGGTTCGCCAGTCCTTGTGCCTTTTCCAAGCTTCGGCCGGCGATCACAACCGATGCATCGGTGCGTTCGAGAACAGCGCGCACGACCGATCTGCCAGCCTGCCCGTACCCTCCCAGGACCACGATCCTGTTCGGATGCATTGCGGCCCCTCCGTTTCCCGTGAGCGTCGGGGCCTGGACGTTCCCCCCGGCTCCCCCACCCTTGCGGCCCTCAGGATATGGGCTCGACGCGCACCTTGAACACGACGCTGCCCAGACCGCCGTTCTCGAATCCTGGGTCGATGCAGTCGACGTTCTCCATGGGAGCCGCGACCTCCCGGTTCTGCACGTAGCGGTCGAAAAGGATGGAACACGAGCGCGACAGAGAGGCGATGGCGCCCGGGCACAGAGGGCAATCCGAGGCATCCTTGTCGATCTGGGAGGCGTCGACGTTGACGACGATTTTCTGACCGATCCTGCAGCCGGCCGCACAGCATTTGGACTTCGCCACCTCGGCCACGAGCCGGTATTTGCCCATGTTCGTCATCGCATTCTTGAAGCCTCGCTCCTGCTCGGGAGTTACCTTGGCGAGGTCCTCTTCGGTCATTCCGAGCACATCCTTGGCCATGGATCGCAGCACCGGGTCCTTCATTTCCATGCTCCTTTGGCGGATCTGCCGTGGGGTCAGTCAGCCCTCACTGCACGCAGCTTGAGATGAACCTTGCCCATCCCTCCGTGTTCCAGCCCCGGGTCCATGCAGTCGTGCTCGAGATCGGCATAAATGGACTTGTTGGGATCGATGCCCTCGCTCAACAGAGCAAGCATGACTCGTACGTACATGATCAGAGGCGCGACGGCGCAGAGGCAGGGACGAGGGGTAGTGCTCTTTTCGATATTCAGAAAGGGATAATCGATGACGATCTTGTCGCCTTTCTTGTGCCCTGCGAAGCAGTTCTTCGCGTCCGTGACCTCGGCGACGATCGTCCACTTCCCCATCTTCTCGTCGATATTGGTGAACAACTTTTTCATACCGGGAGAGAGTTTCTCCACTTCCTTGTCGGTAAAATTCGTGGCTTGCTTCAGGAACTGAAGGTCTTTCTCATTCATGGTCGGTCCTCCTATCGATCCTTGGATCCCGCGGCGCCCTTGCGCGACTGCGCTCGATCCATTCACGGCGCTCCGTCAACAGTAGGAAGTCTCCATGATGTCCCTCGGGCATCCATGAACCGCATAGGCACCCGTCTCAGTGATCACCACCAGGTTTTCATGCTGGAATCCACCCATGCCGCCCATATTTCTCAGCCCGCCCTCCCCGATTCCGAGAGATTCCACTTCGAAGGTCATTCCGGGCTGCAGGATGATTTCTTCCTCCGTACGTCCGAGGACCGGCGGCTCATGGACATCCAACCCGATGCCATGCCCGAACATCTCGAAGCTGCCCAGTCCAGCAGGCTCGACAACACGGTTGACGGCCTGCCAGACTTCTCTGCCCGTGACGCCGGGCTTCATCACCGCCACGGCAGCATCGAAACCTTCATGTATCACCCTGTGGCTCTTCTTCCAGCTTTCCGTGGCAGGACCCACGTTGAATACTCTTCCCATGTCGGCCCAATAGCCCTCATAATTCAGGATCATGTCTATATACAGAAGGTCGCCTTTGTGGATCGCCGCCCGTACGTATGGCGTGTCCCACATTCCCTCTCTCTCGGGACCGCAGCAGATATGGCCGCGCTCCACGTGGTCCGCTCCGTTCTCGTATGCAGTCAAAAGAAATATCCTGCCAACGTCATATTCCGTCATGCCCGGCCGGTACTTTTCCGCCACCGCGGTCATCGCCTGCTTGTGAATGGCGGCCGCCCTTGTCAGCCTCTCGATCTCCAGGGGCGATTTCGTCATCCGGCATCCCCAGATCACCCTGTCGCCGTCCACGAATTGCGCCTTCGGCAAGGCGTTCATCAGGGTCTGGATGTCACATAAAGGCCTCGGAATATACATATGCCCAAGCCGGCCGTTCTCGATGGCAATCCTGCTCTTTTCGTGGCCCATATCCTTCACGGTCTCGGCCACCTCTTTCGGGAACCCCCTTTCCGAGCTCAATTGATGCACATCTTCCTGACCCCGGATATCCCGCACCCAGCTCATCCCCTCGATCGTCCAGCGGAAGAGCTCCCCGGCAACGGCAACGGGCTCTCCCTCTGCGGGTATCAGGGCCACCATGGGCTGGATGCTGGGGATGACCCAGTGCATGGACCTGTACGCCGTGAAATACTTACAGTTATTCGGACTCCAAAGCATCAGAAGGTCCACCTGGTTCTCCTTCATCAACCTTCTTGCTTTGTCTATCCGCACCCTCCACTCGGCGTGAGGGACATCCGGAAATGAGGGCTGCGGACCGTACAGCTCAAATCCCTGTGGTTGCGGGGCCTTCTTCAGCATCATGGTGAAACGTCCTCCCTTTTCCGTCGTGCATGAGTGTGACCGGTTCCATGTTTTCCGACAATGGCATCGAGCTGCTCTTGCACAAAAGGAGAAAACGGCCGGGGGTCGCTATTTGCAGAGTTTCTGGAATCCTGCCAAGGAGTACGTGTTCCTGTCCTGGATGGCGTAACATATGTTGATGAGATCGGGCGTGACGCAGCTCAGGATCGTTCCGTGGTCGGCCCGGTCATCCACCGTGACCATCATCGGGCTCAGAAAGTAGCGGATCTTCTTGTCCGTGCTTTCAGCAGCCGTCCAGGACAGGACGATGGCCTTCCAGTAGACATCCGCCCGGTCGGTGATGACCTTGTAATACACCAGGTACGGGACCTCCGCATCCACCCACAGGGTCTGCCTCCCGTAGTTGTAGTAAGGATCTCTGGGCTTGAACTCCAGGAGCAGCACATCCCGCTTCACCCAGGCCAGGTTGGTCGGCGCCCAGGGTGCCCCCTTCCAGTCTTTTGCCTCGTATCCGTAGGTGATCTCCTTGATCGTCGGCGCCGACATCCACTCGCCCTTCTTGTTCTGCACCAGAGGCTGCGGATTCTCATCCAGGAAAGGCACTAGGGCCTCCCTCTTCTTCACGGGCATCCAGTCGACCGCGCTGATTTTCCCATCATAGCCGGCTGCATCATCGACGCACATGTCGGTCCCGAGGTAGGCATCCGACCGATTCGCCGGGCTCATCCGCCGCACCCTGCGGATCGCAGGAACGAAGGTGTAGGTCATGTCCTGCCGGTCATCCAGGTAGCGCCAGGTCAAGACATTGGTCCCTGCGATGTCATACGGGGCCACCACCTGGACGATGGAGAATTTCTCGACCCGATCCGAGTTGTCTTCTTGGCCCGCCTGTGAATGCCCGATCATGGGATAAACCCAGAACGCCGCCTCCACCTCCCGCTCGTACCCGGAACGGCCCACCCAGAGCGCCCTCATGGGGAAATGGAGGTTGCCCATGGTGTACCCGTAAGACATTCGGTTGTACATCACCCTGTACCCTGCCCTCGGCTCATTCAGATCGATCTCCGGAAAAGGAATCCCCTCGATGTGCTCGGGCGTCTCCCCCGTTGCCGCATCCACGATCAGTCCCTTCTCGTCGAGCCCATACTTCCCCTTGTTCAATTCAAAGGATCGCGCGGCCGCCTCGGGCCAGTAGTGGTTGGGGTCGTACTTCAGCTGCCCGATGTCCAATACAAAGTCCCCTTTCTTCACCCAGCTCAACATGGGCTCGGGCAGCAGCTCTCGGGCCTTCTCCCAGCTCGTCCCGTCCACCACGTCCCGGGGCGCGACATCCGCTGCCTCAGCGACGGACCCGCAGACAAAGAGGAGTGCCAGACAGAACGTGATCCTTTTTACCCATGGCCGTCCTTCCATCTCTGCGCCTCCCTGGGTTGAACCTCTTCCTTCCGCTGTCATGCAGGCCGCCTCGTATCGCGCCGAACCATCCGCCATTAATTGGTCGGTCGACCGGTAAATTGATTGGTATCACTGCAGCGGTTTTTTGTCAACGGAAAAAATTCAGGTCTGCAAAGGAACCTTCTGAATGGAAGAAATCCGTGGATTTCGTTGCCGGAAACCATGGGGGTCCAAGAGGTTTCGGCAGCCGCGCTCGCGGGCAGGCTCCCACCGGACCAAGGACATGAATCCGATGGGTTCGTTGCAGGAGGGGGCTCAGACAAGAGCGCGACCGTCGGGCTGGACACGCCGCCCCCCTTTGGATCAGGAGCCGGTGCGTTTTTCGAGCGCCCGTGAACGCCTTCGTGGTTTTGCGGCACCCCCGGCAGGCCGTCTCCTTCTGGTCTTCTCCCGAAAATAAGTCTCGAAAATATCCCTCAGGAACCGGCTCAGGCTGTCCAGCGGAAGGGTCGGGTCCATGTTCCACATGACCGAGATCCCTTCATACATGGCGGCCATGAGCGTGGCTACGGTCCGCGCCTCCTTGCGGGAAAGGCCGATCCCGTTGCTGCTCATGAGCCACTCGGCGGTCTTCTCCCGCAGGTCCTGCCACATGTCGGCAACGATCCTGCGAAGCCGCTCGTTGCGCTTGGCTTCTCCAAGCAAGTCGAAGTAGACGTTGACCGTTTCCCCATTCACCACGCTTTCGCTGAAGGCGAAATCCACCATCTTCGGCAGGCGATCCTCGATGTGATCCTGCCAGATATCCTGGCTGAACAGAGTGGCGTAGAATTCCTCCAGCATCTTGGTTTGCACGAACTCCTCGATCATCTCCTCCCGACTCTTGAAATAGTGGTGGAGCATGCTGAGGGAGATGCCTGCTTCTCTTGCGATCTTCCTGTTGGAAGCACGGTACAGCCCTTCCCTGCGCGCACAGCGCAGGAAGGCATCGCAGATCTCCGCGCGCCGTTGCTTTGCGATGCTTTTCCTGCCGGGTGGCATGTCGCTTCCCCTGCCCCGATGAGCCTGACCGTTCCGTCTCTACTTATCACATGATGAAGAGAATCGCCATGGCCCGGGGCGGAGACTCTTTCCCGGGCGCTCAAGCAGACCTGTATTTCCTGACAATGACGTCAAGCTGTTCCTGAACGGAAGCCGGGAGAGGCTCTGGTTTCGGAGCTGCCAGGATCCTCTGCAGGTCCTGGTCGATGATGTCCTCCAGGTCTTTCCGGCCCTCCTGCTCCCACGCCTCGAAAGTCTTGGAGGCGAAGTAGCGGATCTTGGAGATTTCCTTGCGGCAGTGGACGGCCGTGTGCATCTCGCCCAGGAAATCGCCGCCCGGACCGACCTTGTGCGTGACGTCGAGGGCCAGCGTCTCGTCGTCCACCCGGATCCCCCGCCAGAAGCGGCGCGCCATTCCGATCAGCTCGTGACAGAGCAGGAGGGCGTGCAGCGAGTAGGCCGCGGTCGCATCGAGGGAGCCGGAGTAGATGCAACAGGCGGGCTGGCTGAAAATGCCCGCCGTCATCGTGACGGCTGCGCCCAGGACGGCCTCCTGGTTGAACTGTTTGCCCATGTTGAGCCCGGCGTTGGCGTTGTGGATCGGCAGCCCGAAATGCTCCCCGATCTGATACTTGACCATTTCCGCCAGGGTGGACTCGTTGATCGCCCCCAGATTGCCGGTCGTGGGATCCATGAAGACAACGGTGAAGCCGACCATGCAGAAGGCGCCCTTCCGGAGCAGTTGGGTGAGCACGAGGGCCGCGAAGTCGGTGGCGAAGCAGTTGACGATGTTCCCTGCGATCGTGATCGGCGTGGAGGCGCCGCCGATGCTCCCGCCTCCGACGCCGACCGGAATGCCGCTTTCGACCGCCATCCGGATTTGATCGGTATGGTATTTCGCATAGTAGAGCGGCAACTGGGTGATGCTGACGGCGAAGTAAGGCTTCTCCCGGAGCCGCTCCGAGCCGCCCCGGATGGCGGCGGCCATCTCGATGGCCGCCTGCAGGCAGAGCGGGGCCCCGAAGGAGGTTTCCACGGGCTTGGTGGTGTGGGCGGCCATGACGGCAAAGCCCTCGATTTCACCCGATATGTCCGGGTTTTCCGCGATCTTGAACGGGCCGGCCACCCCGTCGAAGTCCGGAAGCGCTTCCACCACGCGACTGTAGCGGGCCAGGTCTTCCCGGGTGCAGGACCTGCGCTCGCCCGTCTCCGTGTCGACGACCTGGTGGAGATAATTCGCCATGAAGGCGCTGTGGCGGGGGCTGAACTCGATGAAATCCGTGCCGGGCCGGTTCCACATCCGCACGCTCTTGGCCGCGGAATCGATCGAGCCGCGTACCAGGTCGGTGGGGAACTTGACGATTCCTTTGGAGGAGACGTCGCAGCCGCCATCGGAAAAAGTATCCAGGACCCAGGGATCCGGATCGAACTTCACCCCGGTCTCGCGCATGACGTGAAAAATGGCATCGACGACTTTTCTCAAGTCCGTTTCAGAAAGAGGAGCATGGGGACGTGTGTTGTTTCGATAGTTCCTTGCCTGAGACATGCTCGTGACTCCTCCCTCTCATGGGACCGGCGCGGCGCCGTGCTGCGTCCTTGGCCGGCTTGCGGTGAGCCCGCGGTTCAGCAGCCAATCGCTCAGCAGAAAGGACTGCTTGTAGGCCTGGCATCCGACATAGGTGAGCGCAGCGGAGGGGACCCCCAGGAGCTTGCGGTCGATCAGGGGATTCTCGGTCAGCTCGGACCTCT
>JBFLZG010000016.1:0-19769 GCA_040756235.1 bacterium
CGCCTCCCGGCCATCAACTCATGTGGCAAGGGTACACACAGTTGCACCTCATGTGCGAAGGGTTCGCGCTCAGAGATGACCGCGGATCTTCCCCATGAAGAACTTACGGGTAATGGGCAGGGCTAGCCTCCGAGCGATGGTGAGGAGCGCAAGAGCTCCAGAACCAGATCCCGCCTCGCCTCCAGCCTTCCCGGCGAAAGGCGGTAGCAGGCCGTCTCCCGGAGAAGGCCTGCCATCTCAAGCAGCAGCCTGCCGGGCCGCCCGGGCACCCCTGCTGCGTGGCGTGCCGGGTTGTCGGTGCACTGTTTCAAGTCTCCGAGGAGCCGGAAGGCTGCCTCATGCACGGACAGCCGGGTGAGGTGCGGCGCCTGGGAGAAATCGGGCCGCACTTCGTCGTCCCGGAAAACGTTCCAGATCGCTTCTCTATGTTCGCAAAGAAACTCCCGCAGCCTTCCCGAAAGGCCCCTCCCGGAGGGGTAGCGTATGCGCCAGCCGGAAGCCGTCCCTTGTCCGAGCGGCTCTGCCTGAATATCGGACTCGATCGCCGCGAGCCCCCGGAAGAACGGCTCCTCGGAACCCTCTTTCAGGCCGATCTCCAATGTGCAGACCGTCCGGTCTTCCTCGCCCGGTGCCAGGTAGAAGAGGTGGGTCGCCTCGAGAGGCCGGCTGCCAACCCGGCCGCTCAGGCGATCGGCCGCACTCAGGGCCTTGCCGCTCCGGGGGAACGGGTGAAGCCGCTCCGCCGGCCGGCAGACGGCGTCCGTCCTCACTGCCGGCCCGGCCTCTCCATCCTTAAGGCGCACCCAGGCGCTACGGGGAAAGGGGTGCACGAGCCGCGTCTTCCGATGCACGGGGCAGACGTCGTCTGAAAAGAAGGAGAGGCCCTTCTCGAGTAGGGAAAGAGCGAGGGTCGTCTTGCCCGCCCCCGGCGGCCCGGCCAGGATCACGGCGCCTTGCTCCCTTGCGACCACAGCTGCATGAAGGAGCACGAACTCGCCGCAGCTTTCGAACAGTCGGCTCAGCAGCAGGTGGCAGGCACAGGAGGCCGGGTTGGGGTGCCCCTCGAGGGAGGCCTTTTCCCCGTTGATGTCGAGGTACGGCGCGCGGGTGTTTCCCTCGAGCCGCAGACGGCAATCGAGCCGCGCGCCGCCAGTGCCCGCATGGCGGCGCGGGACCCGGAACCAGGCATAGTCCCTGTCAAAAAGGCGCAGGAGCTCGGCGGAGTCGGTCTCGATGGAGACGGCAGTGTTCAGAATCTGATAACAGGAGCGGAGCGGTCCGTTCGGCCGGGGCTCTGGACGGTTCTCTTGAACAGCGCGCTCCATCTGCACGGCCCTCCGGCCACGTTCAAAGCGAAGCGTTCCGCCGCTCGGCCCTTGCCCGCCGCTTCCAGAAGAGGACCGCAGCCAGCTGGAACCCCAGCATCATGACGGCGCCCGGCCACTCCGCCGCCTCAGTCCGCCGTCCGCGAACGCGTGCAGCAAGGTCACCTGGCAGAGCCCTGAAGGGGGGACAGGACCCCCGCTGCCAGGCACGCAGCCACGACCAGACAGCCCAATGGCTTCACGCCGGTCTTCTTGCTCATCGCGCTCCCCCCTCTCGTCCCCGCGTACGGTTGACGCCGCGTGTGCGGCCGGCTGCAGACCGGTCACGCCCTTGCCGCTTCGCGCTCGAGAATCCTGTCAAAGGCCCTGGCGTACGCCTTCTTGCGGTATTCGCAGAAAGGATCGGTGTCCCAGACGGATCCGGTGTTGTCCAGGGCCTGGCCCATGCACCCGGCCTGACAGAAGTTACGCCAGGCGCATGCCCGGCACTTCGGGATCCTCGATCTGCGTTCGTTGAGGATGCTGCACGCTTCGGCCATCCTTTCCGAGCGGATCAGGTCGGCAAGACCGGCCTCATGCACGCTGCCGAGCCGGAACGAGTCCTGCATGAGAAGCACGCAGGGGAAGACATTGCCCTCGACGTCCACCACCGCCTGGCGTCCCACGGAGCACCAGATCCCGTCCGCCCGAAACGGCTCGGGGATGTCCAGCAACAACCCGCTCAGCCCGCAACTCACCTCCAGTGAAAGGCTCTTGCTCCTTTGCAGGCCGGAGACGCGCTCGTAGAACGTCTCATGATCCTGGATCGATACGGGCGCGCCGATACCGTCCCAGAGATCTGCGGCCCGGCCTCGCCTGGACAAGGGCAGGAAACGCACCAGCGGCACTCCCAGCGCCTCAGCCAGAGAAAGGATTGCCTCGAGGTGGCGGGCGTTGTGCTTCGTGATCGTGGCGCAAAGGACGATGTTCGCGGCGAGCCCGGCCTGCTGGAGGAGAGTGACGCCCCGGAGGGCTTTGCGGTACGCGCCGTTGCCCCGCATCCGGTCGTGAATCTCCGGCGTTGCGCCGTCCAGGCTGATCTGGACCTGAACGTTCAGGTCGGCAAGGAAGCCGGCCCAGTCCCTGTCCAGGAGTGTGCCGTTGGTGAGCAGTCGCACCTGCAGCTTCGAGGCTGCGTGCTTCAGAATCCTGCGGATCTCCGGATGGAGGAGCGCTTCCCCACCGCTCAGGGCCACGCCTCGTCCGCCGTTCCGCGCGACTTCATCGATCAGCCGACAGACCAGCTCAAACCCGAGATCCGGGGGACGCCCGGGATGAGGGCAGTAGCAGTGAAGGCAGGAAAGGTTGCAGCGGCTCGTGACGTGCAGAAAGGCCGTGTCCAGGGAAGGTCTTCTGCAGGGCCGTGCAAGCTCTCGGGTTTCGAGAAAACCCTCTCGGGCCAGGCGTACGGCAACCTGCTGCACATCCCGTCGCGCCGCCTCCGACGGAATCCCGTATGTGGCAGAAAGGTTGCCGGCGGCGTCCCCCAGGGACATGCCCCTGTCAAGGGAGCGGGCGATCTCGAGAGCCGTCCGGTTGGCGAAGACCCAACGAGGTTTTGCGCTGTGGAGGAGCACGAAACCGTCGGGGCAGCTGGCTGGAGGGTGACTCGGAGGGTAGGTGAAGAAGGTGCATGCGCCCTCGACCATGAAGCCTTCTCCGCAAGTCAACCGGGCGTTTTGCAGGAGCGTTCACATCAGGAAGGCTCCGGAGTCCCCAACCTCGACTTCAAGAAAGCCGCTGGAGCAGCTTCGGCCACCCGTGACCGCAGAGCGACAAATGGGTCGGAAGCGCCGATCGATCCGAAGCCCGCCGCATCCGTCATTGGATGACGCAGGGGCCCGGGCTGCAGGCCTGGGCCGGACCGATCTGCTCGAGGATCTCCTCGCTCGTGTAGGTCACGATCTTGGGAGGTTTGTACTCGGGCAGATGAGGGCTGGCCTCTTCCTGGTCACTGCTCTTGTTTGGGGGCGTCTTCTCGACCATCCGGGTTTCTCCTTTTGTGCGAAACCGGCTCCTTGTCGATTCGACTTGAAAATTTAAGGGGCTTTTATCAAAACTTAAAGTTACATGTCAACTTATTACGGATCGGTAAGGAAAAAATGGTTGGAAACGCCCTTGAGAACCTGCATGGGATGGGGAAGAAAACGGTGGGAGGGACTTAGAATCCGTCCACTTTTGGGAATTCCTGACGGATGGAGCCCTGAAGGCTCAACGGCAGGGTGAACCAGAAGGTGCTTCCCCGGCCCGGCTGGCTGTCGACGCCGATCTCGCCGCCGTGAGCCTCCACGACTTCGCGGCAGATCGAGAGGCCGAGCCCTGCGCCCCGGGCGGGCGCCCCCGGCACACGGAAGAATCTGTCGAAAACCCGCGCCTGGAACTCCGGCAGGATGCCTTCTCCGGTGTCGCTGACCTCGAATCGCACCTGCCCCTCCTGCCAAAACCCGCGCAT
This sequence comes from bacterium, assembly GCA_040756235.1. Classification (GTDB taxonomy): domain Bacteria; phylum Desulfobacterota; class DSWW01; order DSWW01; family DSWW01; genus JBFLZG01. The sequence continues at coordinate 3,817 of JBFLZG010000016.1, forward strand.
CTCGACCCTTCCCCCGGAGGGCGTGTGCCGGATCGCGTTGGTGACGAGGTTGGCCAGAACCAGGGAGATGCGTTCCGGATCCACGTTCACTTCTTCGTCCGCGGAGCTCCCGGGCACCATTTCGAGGCTCACTCCTCGCTCTTCCGCCTGCGAACGATGGAGGTGGAGGGCGGCTTCCAGGAGGGAGCGCACGGAGACGGGCCGGCGCTTCATCTCCACCTGTCCCGACTGGATGCGCGACAGGTCGAGCAGGTCGGCCACCATCGTCTCCAGACGCTGGCAATCTTCGCGGGCGGCGTAGAGCAGGTCGCACTGCTTCTCGTTGAGCTCTCCGAGGCTCCCCTCCAGACAGAGATGAATGGCCATGTGGAGCGAAGTCAGCGGGGTCCGGATCTCGTGCGCCACGGTCGAGACCAGATCGGTCTTGAGCTCATCGAAGCGCCGCAGGCGCGTCACGTCCTGGAGCAACACCGTGGCTCCGGTGATGCCTTCTTCTCCCCGCAGGGGGTGGGCGCGCGGCAGGAACCAGCGATCGGCTCCGCCGGAAGAAACACGGACGGCTTCGTCGAAGCTCTTGGGCACCCAGGGCCCTCTGCCGCCCAATACGTGGGCCCGCACCCGGGCGATCGCCTCGCGCAGCTCGGGGGCAGCCTCGGCCAGGGGATCCCGGGCAGTGGCCGTGAAGGTCAGGCCCAGCACGCTTTCGCTGGCGGCGTTGACGTTGATCAGGTTCCCCTCCACGTCGAAGACCACGACCGGGTCCGGGAGACTGTCAATGGCCGCCTGAGTGACCTGCTGGGCCTGCAGCAGCTCTCCCAGAGAGCTGCTGCGATACTCCTCCAGGTGGTCCGCCATGCGGTTGAAGTCCTTGGCCAGCAAAGCGATCTCATCCTCGCCCTGCACGATCGCCCGCGCTTCGAGGTCGCCTCCGCCGAGGCGGCGCACGGCCTGGGCCAGGACGGAGAGCGGGCGCAGCAGGCGGCGCGTCAGCCACACGGAGAGGAGCAGGCCCGCCATGGCCGCAAGGATCGCGGAGAAGACCATGGAGGTGGTCAGGCGCGCGGCCAAGCGCCGAACCTGATCGCTCTTGCGCACCATGGCATCCTGGTTCATGGCCAGGATCTTGTCGGCGCCTTCCTTGACGGCCAGAAACTCCGGATAGAGCTTCTCGTAATAGGCAGCAGCGGCGGACGGATCGTCCAGAGCTGCGAAAGCGTCATAGGACTCCTGATACTCGTTCCAGAGGCGACGGAGGCGGCCGGCGGCCTCGCCTTCTCCGGGCTCCGTGAGGTTGCCCTCCTCGATCTCGAGCTCCGCCTCGAAGATCCGGCGATACTGGGAGGCAAGCGGGTTCCCCTGCTCCCACCGGCCCGACAGCTTGAACAGCGCAGCCGAATCCATCCGTTCGATGGCTTCCTTCATGCGCTGCGCGGCCAGCACGCTGCGATAGTTGTCCCGCAGGATGGTCTGGGAGTGTCCGGCCAGCCGGTCGACGGTCGAGATGGCCAGAAAACCCACCAGTGCGAGGGCGATGAGCATGGGGAGCTGGGCTGCCAGCAGCTTGGTGCGAAGGCTCATGCCGGCTCCCTCTCTTCGTCGAAGGAGACGATGTGAACATCGAAGCCGTCGGCCTCGTTGATCAGGCGGTGGACCGGCGATCGTCCGAGGGCCTGCTTCCACCAGGGCTGGTGAGAGCGGCCCACGATGATGTGGCCGATGCCGTGAGAGCGGGCGAAATCCAGGAGCGCGGGCACGGGATCCTGGGCTTTGAGCTGCACGACCTCTGCGCCAAGCTCGCGGGCCATCTCCATGGTCTCGCCCAGGAGGCGCTGGGCCTCGGCATCGATTCGATGCGGCTCTTCCCGGGGCGTTTCCACGTGAACGAGAAACCAGTGGGTGTTGAGCCGGCCGGCCAGCCGGGAGCCGCGCCTGAGCAACATCTTGGCCCTCGGGGAATGAGAGGCGGCGCAGACCATCACACGCCCGCCCGAGATGGCGGAGGGTGCGGTGCGCCGCTCCTGAATGCGCCCCGCTGCGTTGCGCTCCAGGCTCTCGGCCACCTCCCGCAGCGCAAGCTCGCGCAAGGTCGACAGGTTGTCGCTGCGGAAAAAATGCTCCAGGGCCCAGGGAATTTTTTCGAGAGCGTAGATCTTGCCGGACCGCAGCCGATCCAGCAGATCCTCCACGGCCAGATCCAGCACGACGATCTGATCCGCCTGCTTGAGGAAAGTGTCGGGCACGGTCTCGCGCACGGTGACGCCGGTGGCCTTGAGGACCATGTCGTTCAAGCTTTCCAGGTGCTGGATGTTGAAAGCGCAAATGACATTGATGCCGGTCTCGATGATCTCCAGGATGTCCTGGTAACGTCGGCGGTTCTTCGACCCCGGGGCGTTGGTGTGCGCTACCTCGTCTACGATGGCGACCTGGGGCTTGCGCGCCAGCACCGCATCCAGGTCCATCTCTTCCGCAGTCAAGCCGCGATAGGCAATCTGCCGGCGAGCGATGACTTCCAAGCCGGGAATGAGTTGCGCCACATCGGCGCGGCCGTGCGTCTCGATGTAGCCCAGCACCACGTCCACGCCGCGCGCCTGAAGCTGGTGGGCCTCCCTCAGCATCTGGTAGGTCTTGCCCACGCCGGCGGCATAGCCCAGGTAGATCTTGAGCCTGCCCAACCGTGTCCGCTCGACCAGCTCGAGGAAGTCTTGAGGTCGAGAGCGTGGGATCGCCATGGCGTCCTTCCGTGGGCCTGGTGCGGGCACAGTTGTTACCGATACGGCTTTCCGAAGTGCCGGTCAAGAGCCAGATTGAGCTCGAGCACGTTGACCCGCGGCTCTCCGAGCAGCCCCAGGTCGCGGCCCTCGATCCGGTCCAGGACGACCTGCCGCACTCTCTCCGGGGGGAGATGGCGGGCGCGGGCCACCCGCGGGACCTGCCACAGGGCCGCAGCCGGCGAGAGGTGCGGATCGAGACCGCTTGCCGATGCCATGACGAGCTCGGCCGGCACCGGCCCCGGGGCATCCGGGTTCTCGCGGCGCAGGCGCTGTGCATCCTGGGCCATGCGGTTCCGGAGCTTCTGCGAGGTAGGTCCCAGGTTGGAGCCGCCCGAGGCCGTTCCGTCATACCCCTGGCCGGCCGCGGATGGGCGAGGGTGGAAATAGGAGGGCTGGGCAAATGCCTGACCGATGAGGCCGGACCCTACAAGCTCCCCCTCTTCGTTTCTGAGCAGGCTCCCGTTCGCCTGGCTGGGGAAAATCACCTGGGCCAGTCCGGTCACGACGACCGGGTAGAGCAGCCCGGTGAGGACCAGGGTCACGAGCGTGATCCGGAGTGCAATGACCGCTTGTTTCAGCATGGTTCGATCTCCCGTGTGGCCTGCTCACGTAAGACCGAGCGCCGCCAGCGCCAGGTCGATCAGCTTGATGCCGGCGAAGGGCGCGACCACGCCGCCTGCGCCGTAAAGGAGCAGCGAACGGCGCAGGACGAGCGCGGCCCCGAGGGGCCGGTAACGCACCCCCCGCAACGCCAGCGGGATGAGCAGGACGATGATGAGGGCGTTGAAAATGACGGCTGCAAGAATCGCGCTGAGCGGCGAGGCCAGGTGCATGACGTTCAGCGGGGCGATTTCCGGGTAGACCCCCAGGAACATCGCGGGCAGGATGGCGAAGTACTTGGCCACGTCGTTGGCAATGGAAAATGTGGTGAGGGCGCCGCGCGTCATGAGCAGCTGCTTGCCCACTTCGACCACCTCGAGCAGCTTCGTCGGGTTGCTGTCGAGGTCGACCATGTTGCCGGCCTCCTTGGCCGCCTGCGTCCCGGTGTTCATCGCCACGCCGACGTCGGCCTGGGCCAGCGCCGGGGCGTCGTTGGTGCCGTCGCCGGTCATGGCCACGAGCTTGCCTCTGGCCTGCTCGGCCCGGATCAGCTCCATCTTGCGCTCCGGCGTGGCCTCGGCCAGGTAGTCGTCCACGCCGGCTTCGGCCGCGATGGCCGCCGCCGTGCGCGGGTTGTCGCCGGTGATCATCACCGTGCGGATGCCCATGGCGCGGAAGCGCTCGAAGCGGTCGCGGATTCCTTCCTTGACCCGGTCCTTGAGATGGATCACGCCCAGCACGCGCGCGCCGTCGGTCACGGCCAGCGGCGTGCCGCCCGAGGCGGCGATCCGGTCGGCGACGGCTTCCACTTCCTCCGGCATCGTCCCGCCCTGCTCCCGCACCCACAGAGCGACCGCGTCCACCGCTCCCTTGCGGATGCGGCGCCCGTCCAGGTCGCAGCCGCTCATCCGCAGCCGGGCGGAGAAGGGGACGAAGCGGGCGTGGCGGTCGATCAAGTCCCGGCCGCGCAGGTTGAACTGCTGCTTCGCCAGCACCACGATCGAGCGCCCCTCCGGCGTCTCGTCGGACAGGCTGGCCAGCTGCGCGGCGTCCGCCAGATCGGCGGCCGTGACGCCCGCGGCCGGGATCAGCTCGCTCGCCACGCGGTTGCCCAGGGTGATCGTGCCGGTCTTGTCCAGGAGCAGCGTGTCGATGTCGCCGGCGGCCTCCACCGCCTTGCCGCTCATGGCCAGCACGTTCTTGCTGATCAGCCGATCCATGCCGGCAATGCCGATGGCCGAGAGCAGCCCGCCGATGGTCGTCGGGATCAGGCAGACGAGCAGGGCCACGATGACCGTGGGCGAAAGGCGTATGCCCGAGTAGAGAGCCAGGGGTGCCAGGGTCACGCAGGCCAGAAGGAACACGATCGTCAGCCCCACGAGCAGAACGTGCAGAGCGATTTCGTTGGGCGTCTTCTGGCGCTCGGCCCCTTCCACCAGGGCGATCATCCGGTCGAGAAAGGTGTGGCCCGGATCGGCGCTGATCCGCACGACGATGCGATCCGACAGGACCCGCGTGCCGCCGGTCACGGCCGAACGGTCTCCACCCGACTCGCGGATGACCGGGGCGGACTCGCCGGTGATGGCCGACTCGTCCACCGAGGCAATGCCTTCGATCACCTCGCCGTCTCCGGGGATGATAGCGCCCGCCGTGCAGACGACGACATCCCCCTTGCGCAGAGAGGGAGCCGGCACGGTTTCCTCGCGGCCTTCGACCACCTTGCGGGCGGTCGCTTCCTTGCGCATCTTGCGTAGCGCGGCCGCCTGTGCCTTGCCCCGCCCCTCTGCAACCGCTTCGGCCAGATTGGCGAAGAGCACCGTGAACCAGAGCCAGAGCGTCACCGCTCCGGTAAACTGGAGGGGTTCGGCGCCGGCGGGCCGAGCGAAGGCATCACGCAGCCAGATAAGGGTGGTCAGCAAGCTGCCGACCTCGACGACGAATATGACCGGGTTCTTCACCACGTGTTGCGGCGCCAGTTTTCGCAGGCTCTCCAGCGCCGCGGGCAGCCATATCCTGCGGTCGATGAGGTGCGGGGTACGGGATTTACGATCATTCATCTTCTTGTTCCTTGCCAGTACAGAATCAGTAGAGTCGGCCGGCTTGCGCCAGATAGTGCTCGACGATCGGGCCGAGCGAGAGGGCGGGGAAGAAAGTCAACGCCCCCACGATCAGCACCACCGCTACGAGCAGAGCCAGAAACAGCCCGCTCGCCGTCGGAAAGGTCCCCGGCCCCGGGACAACGGTCTTCTTGGCCGCCATGGAGCCGGCGATGGCGAGGGCGGGAAGGATCATGAGAAAGCGGCCGGCCAGCATGGTGAGGCCGAGCGAGATGTTGTACCAGTCCGTGTTGGCGTTCAGGCCGGCAAAGGCGGAGCCGTTGTTTCCGGCGCCGCTGCTGAACGCGTACAGGATTTCGCTCAGCCCGTGGGGCCCGGAGTTGTTGAGCGACGAGAGCCCGTAAGGCGCCACGGCCGACCCGGCGGCCGGAACGAGAATCACCAGCGGAAAGATCAGGATGTAGAGCATGAGGAGCTTCATCTCGCGCGGTTCGATCTTCTTGCCGAGATATTCGGGGGTACGGCCCACCATGAGCCCGGAGATGAACACGGTGAGCAGCACGAAGAGGAGCATGCCGTAGAGCCCCGCGCCCACTCCGCCGAAGATCACCTCGCCCAGCTGGATGTTCGCGAGCGGCACGAGGCCTCCCAGCGGGGTGAAACTGTCGTGCATGGAGTTGACCGCTCCACAGGAAGCGGCGGTCGTGACGGTGGCGAAGAGGGCCGAGTTGGCGATGCCGAATCGGACTTCCTTGCCCTCCATGTTGCCGGCCGACGGGTCGATGGGCAGCCCGTGGGCCGCGGGGTTGCCCTGCCCCTCGGCCCAGAAGGCCGTGGTCACGCCCAGGGCGAAAAGCAGGGCCATGGCGCCCCAGACGACCCAGCCCTCTTTCTGGCGTCGCGCCATGCGGCCGTAAGTATAGGTCAGGGCCGAGGGGATGGCGAAGATCAAGACCAGCTCCAGCCAGTTGGACAGCGGCGTGGGGTTCTCGAAGGGATGGGCGCTGTTGGCGTTGAAGAAGCCGCCGCCGTTGGTGCCCAGCTCCTTGATGACCTCCTGTGAGGCAACGGGCCCCATCGGCAGCACCTGCCGTGCGCCCTCCAGGGTGGTGACCTCCTGGTAATGGGAGAAATTTTGGATCACCCCTTGGGAAACGAGCACGAGCGCGCCCACGATGCACAGCGGCAGGAGCACATAGAGGGTTCCCCGGATTAGATCCGCCCAGAAGTTGCCGATGAAAGCCGGCTGGCCCGGACCGCGCCGGCGGGTCAAGCCCCGCGCCACGGCCAGGGCCACGCAGGTGCCGGCCGCCGCCGACGTGAAGTTGTGCCACGCCAGGCCCGCCATCTGCGTGAGATAGCTCATGGTCGCCTCACCGCTGTAAGCCTGCCAGTTCGTGTTGGTCGTGAAGCTCGCGGCCGTGTTGAAGGCGAGCCAAGGTGGGACAGCGGCGAAATGTTGGGGATTCAGCGGCAGCAGGTGCTGCAGCCGCTCGATCAGAAAGGTCACGAGGAGGCCTGCCGCACTGAAAAGGAGCAGCGCGGCCGCGTATTCTTTCCACTCCTGCTCCTTCTCAGGGTCGACCCCGCAAAGGCGGTAGATGCCACGCTCGACAGGCCCGAGGACGCCGGGCAAGGGTGGAGACCCTTCGAAGACCCGGAACAGGTACGCGCCGAGCGGCCTGGTTACGGCCAGCACGGCGAGGCCAAAGATCGCAATCTGCAACCATCCGTTCCATGTCATGGGACGAACCTCAAAAACGCTCAAGGATTGAGCAGCTCGTGGACCAAGTAGATCAGGAGAGAGACGGCCAGGGCGCCGCCGATCCAGTATTCGAGACTCATGGCTTCCTCCAGAGCCGGTCCACTGCCCGGATGTAGAGACCACTCAGGCCGAAGAAGGCCAGGACCAGCACGATTGCGAGTATGTCGGGCATTTCATTTGCCTCCCTTCGCGCAGTCACCCGGCCTGAAGCATGCAACGTGCCACCGTTCTTGGATCAGGAGATTTCAGCGAATTCAGGTGATTGAAGTGGGTTTCCAGGCGGGGGGCCGTGCACAACGCAGGACGGCGAGGCAGGAAGACCTGCAAGATGCAATCGGGGGCGGGCGACGAGACGACCAGGACCTGTCAGAAACGGCTGTACGACGGAGGCGGCAGCCTGGCCGGAAGATTGTTCCGTGGCTCGCAGCAGGTCGTTTTCAGCAGTCTGCTACGGCTCTTCAAGGTATTTTTTGCGCTTGCGCCAGAGGGTGGAGCTGTCCACGCCCAGGATGCGGGCCGCATCCTCGAGCGTCGGCGACCGGGCGATGACGCAGAGGATGTGCTCGCGCTCGATCGCTTCGAGAGAATGGTTGCCGCCCAATTGCGGGCCGGCCTGAGCGGCCCCGGCGATGCGTTCCGGCAGGGCCTGAGGCTCGATCACCTGGCCTGGCCAGACGATCAGGGCCCTTTCCATTGCGTTGCGCAGCTCGCGGATGTTCCCCGGCCAGGAATAGGCCAGGAGCAGGGTTTCGGCGGCCTTGGAGATCTCCGGCGCGGCCCTGGCGCTGGAGCGAGCGAAGAACCTCACGAAGCCCCGGGCGAGCCGCAGGATGTCCTCGGGGCGCTCCCGAAGGGCAGGGGCGGTCACCTCGACCACGTTGATCCGGTAGAGAAGATCCTCGCGGAAGCGGCCGGCCGTCACGTCGGCTTCCAGGTCTCGGTTCGTCGCAGCGACCACGCGCACGTCGGCCCGCCGCGTCCTGTTCTCGCCGATGCGCTCGAACTGCTTCTCCTGCAGGAACCTCAGAAGCTTGGTCTGCAGACCCGAGGGGATCTCCCCGATTTCGTCCAGGAAGATCGTCCCGCCCTCGGCCGCTTCGACCCGGCCGGCCTGGTCGCGCACCGCGCCCGTAAAGGCCCCGCGCGCGTGACCGAACAGCTCGCTCGCAAGGAGATCGCTGGAGAGGGTAGGGCAGTTGACCGTGACCATGGGCCGGCCGGACCGGCTGCTCTGGGCGTGCAGCACCCGGGCCAGCACGCCCTTGCCCGTCCCGTTCTCGCCGCGGAGCAGCACCGGCGCATCGGATTTCGCCGCCCGCGCGATCAGGTCAAGAGCCGCTCGCATCCGGGGCGAAGCCGTCTCCAGGTCCGCTTCGGGCACGGACTCCCGGAGCTGGGCTTGCAGCTCTGCCAGGCGCCGCTCGAGCTCCCGGTGCTCGCACAGCTGAGCGACGACCTGTCGGATCTGCGCCGGAGAGAAGGGCTTCGGCAGATAGTCTTTGGCTCCGCGCTTGATGGCTTCGACGGCGGTCTCGAAGGTGGCGTAAGCCGTGATCACCACGATGGAGAGGTCGGGAGACTCGGCAAGCAGCCGGGGGATCAGATCGAGCCCGTTCTCCGCGCCCAGCTTGAGGTCCAGGAACGCCAGGTCGAAAGGACCTTGCTCCAGCGCCCTGAGAGCGGCCTCGCCGCTGGCCGCCGGCTGGACCTGGCAGCCCATCCCCTGGAGGCAGACGGACAGCGTGTTCCGAATGTTCTTTTCGTCATCGATGATCAGGACACGTGGGCTGGCCATCCGAGCGGCTCTCCGAAGTGAACCCGAAGCACCAGGCATGACAATACCAGATCCGGAATCGCCCCGACAACTGCCGGGTGCTGACCTTCCCGGGGGGCGTTTTCGGCATGTGACGGCCTGTCTGGCAAATGAGCCGCGTGTCGTGTAATGGTAGCGTAGGCACTCGCGGCATTCCCGCCTCAGGGGATTCTCTCCGCCAGACGTTCGAAGCCGGGGCCGCCGTTGTCTTTCCGGGATTCCGCAGATGAGAGCGAAGACAGTCGATTTCGGAGATGTCGAGAAGCGGTTCGGGCTCACTGTCCGCACGCACCGCATCGGCTTGCTCAATCTGCATCTGGCAGAGGTGGAGCGGGTCGATGAGCTGATTCGGGAGATCTATCCGGAAGGGGCGGACGGGCACGGCGACGCGCCGGTCTGGATGATCACATGGCCCGCGGCGCTCGGTCTTGCCGAACATCTGGCCCTCCAGGGGGCGGCGGCGGTTGCGGGTGCGAGCGTCCTGGAGCTGGGCTGCGGCACGGCTGCGCCCGGCATCGCGGCGGGGCTCTCCGGGGCGGCGCGGGTGGTCTCCACGGACTGCCATGCCTTGGCGGTCGAGCTGGCACGCCACAACGGCGGGCTCAACGGGTGCACACGCTTCGAGGCCCGCTGCCTCGACTGGTTCGAGCCGGAGCTGGACGAGAGGTTCGATTGGGTCGTAGGGTCCGAGGTCGTCTACTTCGAAAAGACCTTCCGACCGCTCCTGAGTGTGCTCGTGCGGCACACCAAGCCCGGGGGCCGCATTCTTCTCTCGGATCCCGGCCGCCCCCAGATGTCCGTGTTCTTGGAGATGTGCAGGCAGGAAGGCTTTGCCCTCGAGGAGAGCTTCCGCAACGTGCACCTCTGCGACCGGAGCCACCGCGTGCGCATCACTCTTCTGACCCGTTGGCGCTGAGGATGTTGGATCCGCAAGCGCCAAAACGATCTAGGGTCTGGGAATCTATCACCGAACCGTTTTCTCCTCAGTCTGGCAACTGGCGACGGAGAGCTGGACCCCAAAGATGAACGGGTGGTACGTCATCGGGATCGCCTTCGGCCTGGCCATGGACGCGTTCGCCGTCGCCATTGCTGCCGGGCTGTCTCTCGGACGACTGCAGGGGAGGCAGGTATTCAGGCTTGCCTTCCACTTCGGCCTTTTTCAGTTCCTGATGCCGGTCCTGGGGTGGCTGGCCGGCCAGACGTTGGTTCGCTGGATTGCGGCGGTCGACCACTGGATCGCCTTCGCCGTCCTGGCTTTCATCGGCGGAAGAATGATCAGGGATTCCTTTCACGACGAGGATCGAGAGGCCCGCGACGACCCCACGCGCGGATGGCTGCTGGTCACCCTGTCGGTGGCGACCAGCATCGACGCCTTGGCCGTGGGGCTGAGCCTGGCCTTCCTGCGGGTGTCGATCTGGATGCCGAGCGTGGTCATCGGCGTGGTCGCGGCCGCGATGACGATCCTGGGGATGGCCTTCGGGACCCGGCTGGGTGCGGGCTTCGGCAGATGGGCGGAGCGGGCGGGAGGCCTCGTGCTGATCGGAATCGGCCTGAGAGTTGTCGCGTCACACCTCAGCTCGACGTAGCTCGGGTCGTCGCGGGCGGGAGGACACCCCCGTGAGGGCAGCGGTCCTCCGACGCCCGCGCATGCCGCGGCTTTGGGTGGAATTCCGGGGGAGGCTCGCTTTCAGATGCGAATCTGCATGCCGAAGACAATCGGAATGAAGTCGAAGTCCTCCAGGTCATCGAATCCGCCCAGGAAATACGAGATCTCGAACCAGCCCAGAACGTTGCGCGTGAAATAGAGATCGACCCCTCCTCCGAAGCGAACACCGAAGTCACTGAACGATTCGCTGCTGTCGGACCAGTACTCTTCCTCGATATTGGCGCCACTGTAGCCGATGCCCACGATTCCATAAGGTTGAAATCTGCCCGCAAACGGGTAGATCTTGGCGTTCCCCGTGACGGAATAGCTGTCGATGCTCCCGAGATCCGTGTGGTAGGCGTGAAAATCAAAACCGAAGTTGTACAGAGCTTCGATCTCCAAGGAGACATATCGGCTGATGCGATAGCCCAGCCTGGCGTCGAACCCCATGCTGTCGTCGACTTCGAGCTCATTGCCGAAGTCGAAATCTTCATCCGGGAACTGCTGCACGGAATAAGCCAGCCCCACGCCGAAATAGAGCCCCGGCCTGGCGAAGTCCTTGCCCGCGGCGTCCTGGCATCTGCCATCTTGCACGCGGAGCAGCAGACTCAACAGACACATGAGCAGGACCCTCATGAGCGCTCTGGAACACTTCATCCTCTTCTCCTCTCTTCGAGTGGTGCGAAACCTATCCGGAGCAATTTGTCACGGTTTTATAGCCAGCGGACAGGACAATGTAAAGGACCTCGGGCCCAAAATCAGCAGGGGAGTTCCGCCTCTCCCGATGCGCCGGCCTTGACGATGCCCATGGTACATTCATAATGGGCCATGCTGCGTCATGGCGGAGTCGTTTCAGGAGGCATGGACAGCTGAGGAAGCGGTTAAGCCTGGTCGCGAGGGGTCGCTCATGGACGGCACCTACGGACGTATCCTGGTCGCGGATCTGACCGCTGGCACTTCCCGCATCGAGCCGCTCGCGGATGCGGTGCTGGAGTCCTGCCTCGGGGGAAAGGGCCTTGGCACCCGACTTCTCTGGGAGAAGAACCCTGCCGGCGTGGACCCGCTTTCAGAGGGAAACCACCTCATTTTCACGACCGGCCCTCTCTGCCACAGCCGTGCCTGGGGTGCAAGCCGATACGGTGTCTTCTCCAAGTCGCCCCTCACCGGTTCCTACGGCGAATCCTATTCCGGCGGGAGAGTGCCCGAGGCGATCGATGCCACGGGCTTCGACGCCATCGTATTCAAAGGCAGGGCCGCTCGACCCGTTGTCGTCTCCATTTGCCCGGACGGAGCCATCTTCTTCCCCGCCGGGGATCTCTGGGGAGCGGACACCTTTCGTACCGAGGAAGAGGTCCGGCAGAGATTCGCCCTGCAAGAGCCGCACTACGGCAAGCCGGGCGCGGTGGTGATCGGTCCCGCAGGCGAGAGGCTGCTGCGTTTTGCCCTCATCGGGAACGACCGCTGGCGCTGCGCCGGCCGCGGGGGCATGGGAGCCGTCATGGGATCGAAGCGGCTGAAAGCGGTCGTCTTCCAAGGAGACTGCCGCCGCAAGATCTACGATCCTCGGGGGCTCGAGCAGTACGCCGAGGCATTCGCCGCGCAGGCTGCCGGGACCCCTTCGGTCAAGGCCTACAAGGCCCTGGGCACGACCATGATGGTCGCCATCGTGAACAAAGCCCGGGCGTTCCCCACGGAATACTGGAAGTCAGGGACCTGCGACCACTGGGAGAGGATCAGCGGCCAGACCTATCACGCGGAGCACCAGGTCCGACCTCATGCCTGTGCCAAGTGCTTCATGGCGTGCGGCCGGCTCGCCACGATCTCCAAGGGCCGCCACAAGGGCCTCGTGATCGAAGGACCGGAGTACGAGACGATCTACGCCTTTGGAGGGCTGTGCCTGGTGGACGAGATCGAGGAGATCGCCTATCTCAACGATATCTGCGACCGCCTCGGGATGGACACGATGAGCGCCGGAAATCTGTGCGGCTTCACCATCGAAGCGGTGCGGCGCGGCAAGGTCGCGTATGACATCGACTACGGCGAGGCCGATCACATGGCCCGCCTCCTGAAGGAGATCGCGGCCCGCGAGGGCATCGGAGCCGTGCTCGCGGAAGGCATCGCTCATGCCGCCAGGGTGTGGGGACTGGAAGACGTCGCCGTCCACGTGAAAGGGATGGAGCCCGCCGGGTATGACCCGCGGGTGCTCAAGGGCATGGGGCTCGCTTACGGCACCTCCGATCGGGGCGCGTGCCACCTGCGCACCACCTTCTACAAGCCCGAGCTGGCCGGTCTGACTGCGCCGCAATCGATCGAAGGAAAGGCCGAGATGTTGATCGATTACGAGGATCGGCTGATCGTGTTCGACACCCTCATCCTGTGCCGCTTCTATCGGGACCTGTACGGCTGGGAAGAGCTCGAGAAGGTGATCGGGATGGCCACGGGGAGACCTTCTTCCGCCGCAGTGCTCCGCAAAAAAACCTCGGCCATCGCCACCATGGCCCGGCGCTTCAACCTGCGCGAGGGGCTCCGGGCCGAGGACGACCGGTTGCCGCAAAGACTCCACCGGGAGGCGCTGCCATCCGGACACACGCTGTCGAGCGAAGAGATGGAACGCATGCTCCAGGACTATTACCGTCTGCGGGGCTGGGACGAGAGTGGCTGTCCGCTCGAAGGATGAAGGCAGAATTACGTCCCGTGCTGTTGTTCAACCGTTTGAAGGCCGGTCCCTCCTTGTTGCCTGCCGGGTTCCGATCTGACGCATCCGCCCTTGCCCGCCCGTGCAGGGCGTGCTCCAAAACGGGTAAAGATGGGACCGAGCGCGTCCGGCGCTTGCAGGCAGGCGTGGGCCGCGAGCACATCCGATTATTAGTGCTGAGTACTACTTTTTCGGCATATATGGCTTGCTACAGTACTGTAGATGTGGTATGATTCATTCGTTCCTACGGGTGCTGCTGCTGAATGCAGGTTTCGTCTCCTTCCACTGCACCTGTGCCTGCGGGCGCCTGCTCGTTCGGCGAATAGGGAACTTCCCGCCACATGCACGGAGCCGTGCACCGATTCCGTACCCGTAGCGCAGAGTCGATCACCCAAACATCCTTTCCCATCAACGGTGGCCAAAGAGCTGAATACCGCGAGCCAGCCTTGCACGCCCGGCTTGCCACAGGGCGCGGCTCTGGAGATTGCGAGGCCCGGAGGGCCGTGGCAACCTCCCGGTTACAGCAGGTGCAAGGGGGCGCCACGCTCGCGGGATGCCATTCGGCATGATGAAGAATATGTCACCGAGCTTGTGAGTCAGAGCAGGAGCCGCAGATGCCGCCTACAGCTGCTATCCCAAGTCCTGACGCCCCCGTTGCAGATCCCGGCCCGGGCATAAGAGATGCCGCCCGGCTGAAGAGCCTGCAGAACAAGATCGGGGAGCTGGCCGCGCACATCGACGCAGCCACCTTCCAGCTCTTCGAGGCGCGGTCGAGTTACCCCTGCTACGAAGGCGATCCATGATGAGATGACTCTGATCAATGAGGGGCTCAATAGCGGCCGGACACAGGGGAGCGTTGCTTCCCTGTGCCTTGATCTGTCACTTGCAGAGCTTTTGGAACCCACTGATGGAGTACATGTTCAGGTTCTGCACGCAGAACCAGCGGCAGACCGCCTGCGGGCTGATGGTACGCACGATGGTGGCGTGGTCGATGCGGTCATCGACAGCCAGGTACATGGGCGCCTGCATGAAGCGCATCTTCTGATCGGCGCTCTGAAACCCACTCGTGCACAGCAGGACGGTCTTCCAGTAGTTCCCGGCACGATCGTTGATGATCTTGTAGGTCGCCGTGAACTGGAACCGCGCATCCAGCCAGAGCTGCTGGATGCCATAATTGTAGTAGGGATCTCTCGGCGTGATCTCCAAGCCGATCAGCTTGCGCTTGACCCAGAGCAGGTTCGTAGGCGCCCAGGGCGCGCCCGTCCATCTCTCCTTTTCCCAGCCATACACAATCGGCTTGATCGTGCTCGTGCTCACCCATTCGCCCTTTTCGTTCTGGACGATCTGCTGGGGGTCCTCGGACAAGAAAGGGCCGAGGGTCTCGCGGATGCCGATGATCTTCCAGTCCACGGAAGTGATCTTGCCGTCGAAGCCGAAGGAATCATCCACGCACATGTCGGTGCCGATGAACGCATCCGAGCGGTTCGCCGGGCTCATGCGGCGGACTCTGCGTATCGCGGGTACGTAAGAGTAGGTCATGTCCTCCTTGTCGCCGAGAAAGCGCCAGGTCAGGACGTTCGTGCCGGAAATGTCGACCGGAGACATGATGCGGATGATCGAATACTTCTCCATTTGTTGCGGGTTTTCCAGCCCCCTGGTGCCGGGGAAGCCGTGCATGGGATGACCGAGGTAGGCTGCCTTGACTTCCCTCTCGTAGCCGCCGCGGCCCACCCAGACCCCGTTGAAGGGAGTATCCGTAGCCCCCAGGTTGTGGCCGTAAAACACCCGGTTGTACATGATCTTGTAGGCGGCTTTGGGGTCGTTCATATCCACTCCCGGGAACGGCCACCCTTCGACGAAATCGGGCTGCTGGCCGGTCAGGGCATCGACGATGTTGTCGGTCTCGTCGAGGGCATACTTGCCCTTGTTCGTCTCCCAGTTTCTGATGATGGCCTCCGGTACGAAGTCGTACGGATCGTAGTTCAGTTTTCCGATCGTGAGGATGAAATCTCCCTTCTTCACCCAGTTCAAAACAGATTCCGGTAGCAGACCCTCCGCCTTTTCCCAGTTGCTCTTGTCAATCACATCCCCGGGCGACACATCGGCGAAGGCATTCACCGAGAACCAGGACAGCACCCCGAGGGCAATCCCGACGATGCGAACCCATCTCTCTGTTCTCATCTCGCAATCTCCTGGAGGTTCATGCCCGAAGAAGGATCCGATCAGCAGATCCCTTGAAAGACCGGTGCGGACAGGCTTATCGTAGATCCTGCTCCTACGGATCGTGATGGCGCTCGCACCAGCAGGTCCCGGATCAGTTGAGCAGGTAAGTGAATATGAACGTGACTTGGTCCCTGTCGCGGTAGAATCCCATTCCGGTGAAGTTCCCCATGATGGAGCTGTAGGCGAGCTTGAAGCGGAAGGGCTCGAAGGTGTAGTTGGCCGAAGGCCCGACCATCCAGGCCCCACGGAAATCGTAAGCCGCGGAGAACGAGGGATACAGGTTCCCTTGCAGATAGGTCGAGTTGACCAGGAAGGTGATCTGGTTTTCGAGCTCCTTCACGCCGGCGAAATCCATCGTGTCCGGATAGATCGGGATCGCCATCT
>JBFLZG010000017.1:0-3327 GCA_040756235.1 bacterium
TGTCCCAAAACGCCCATCTGCGGCGTTGCACTCGTCCTTCGTCACTGCGGCGTACTTCCATGTACGCCTCGTTCCTCAGGACTTCGTGCGCCTTGCATCTGGGCATTTTTGAACAGCCTCTGAAATAGAGCCTGTTGGGACAGGCTCTAGCTAACGGCGGGCGCCGTAGCGCATGAACTGCATTCTCTCGTAGGCCGCCGGGTTGGCGCTCTTCTCCTGGGCAAGCCTGCCGCGGAACTGCCCGATCGTCTTGAAGCGGTGCCGCTTCATCCAGTCTTCGATCTCCGCGAGCATGGTCTCCAGGTACCCCTTCCGCCTCCTGTACAGGGCCGAGACCACCTGAACCGCCCTGGCGCCCGCAAGCAGCTGCTTGATCACGGCCTTGCCGTCGTGTACGCCCGTGGATGCCGCCAGGTCGCAACGCACCCGGCCGGACATCATGGCGATCCATTTGAGGGAGAGGTACAGCTCGGCCGGCGAGCTGAACACGCTTTCGGTAGACAAGCTGAGCTTCTCGATATCGATATCCGGGCTGTAGAAACGGTTGAACAGGACCAGCCCGGCGACGCCGGTGTCGGAGAGCCTCTGAATCATCTGTGCCAGGTCGGAGAAGTAATAGCTGATCTTGAGGGCGATCGGGATCGAGACTTCCCTCTTCACTCTCTCGATCACGTTGAAGTAAGCCTTCTCTCTCTCCCGGGCGCTGCGTTTGAAGTCCGAAGGCAGGAAGAACATGTTCAATTCGAGGGCATCGGCGCCGGCGTCTTGCAGGTGTTTCGCAAACGCCGACCACTCGTGAGAGTAAACGCAGTTCACGCTTGCGATGACGGGGATGGAGACCTCTTTCTTGCAGCCCTCGACGAGCTGCGTGTATCTCTTGAGCTTCTCTTCCCTGAGCTGATAGTCGAGGTAGTCGAACTGCTCCAGATTGTAGGCAGCGCGTTTCGCCTTGCCCACGATCTGGTCCAGCTCGAAGGCGATCTCTTCCTCGAAGATCGACTTGAGCACCACCGCCCCGGCTCCCTTGGCTTCCAGTTGCTTGACGCCGGAGACGCTAGCGGTGAGCCCGGAGCTGCCGACGAGGATGGGATTCTTCAGATTCAGGCCAAGGTAGGTGGTTGCAAGGCTTGCCATGGTGGATCTCCTTTCTGGTTCCCGGCCCATTCAGGTCACTCCGGAACTTTCTTCCTGGTCTTGAAGATGGAATAGGTGCCCATGGCCTTGGCCACCGGGCGTCCCTCCTCTTTCATCTCGGATTCCAGCACCGCCAGGGTCTTGCCCTTGTGAAGGAGCGTCGTATCGCACGTGAGGGTGCCCGATCTCACCGCGACGAAATAGGCGATCTTGACCTCCACCGTGGCGCACAGCTCGTCTTCGGCCAGCCCCGGGTACAGAGCGGCGCCCATGCCGGTGTCCGCCATGCTGTAGAGCACACCCCCGTGGACGACCCCGTGAGGGTTGAGGAGCCCCGGTCGAACCTCGAGGGCGCACCGGCTGTATCCGGCCCGGCATGCGGTGAACTTCAGGCCGATCAGATCGCCGAAGGGGTTGAACCCCTCGGAATGGAGGCTGTGCCTGGGAGCCATTGGGATCCCCCCCGCGGACAAATGCTCTCGAGAAAATATGATGCTGTTATGGCAACCACAGGTTACACCCAACGGCCCGGAAAAAGAAGCCCCGAAGACCGGCCGTGAAGAGCCGGCGCGAGGGCATCCTGCCCGTGTCGCTCCGGAAAGGAGCCCTATGGACAGCGGTCATGAGATGCGGTGCCCCCACCGAGAGAATTTTCCAGGAAGGTTCCCACGGCTCCGCTCACAGCGAGTTTTCTGCATCTAACAGGAGATATAAGCAAGTTTGGCCGGATTTCCCCTGCGGAGGATCCATGGGATGAGCCCTGACTTCGAAGGCCGTGTCCGCACCACGGGGAAGAAGCTCTACAGCCTGATCGGAGGGGAGAAACCCTCGGTCTTCAGGAAGGAGTTCTGGGCGGGCAGGACCCTGGAGTGGTGCATGCGGGACGAGGGCTTCAAGACGGAGATGTTCCGCTTCGTCGACGTCTTCCCGTACCTGAACCGCCCGGAGTCCGTGGTGCGCCACATGCAAGAGTACTTCGGCCGTCCCGGGCTGCAGCTGCCGCAGGCCCTGCGGTTCGTGCTCGAGCACGCGGCCCCCGAGTCCGTGGCCGCGAGAATGATGGCCATGCCCATCACCAGGAACATCGAGTCCATGGCCAGGCAGTTCATCGCCGGGGCGGACGCCCGGGAAGCTCTCCCGGCTCTGGAGCGCCTCCGGGCCCGGGGGATCGCGTTCACCGTGGACCTCCTGGGCGAGGCCGTGGTCTCCGAGGAGGAGGCGGACCGCCATCTCGAGCGGAACTTCGAGCTTCTGGAGGTCCTCGACCGGGCGCAGCGAAGCTGGAAGCCCCTCGGAGGAGCTGCCGGCGGGCTCGATTGGGGCTGGGCTCCAAGGGTCAGCCTGTCGGTCAAGCCCTCCGCCCTGTACTCCCAGTTCGATCCCATCGCCTTCGAGCACTCCATAGACCGGGCCAAGGAGCGGCTGCGGCCGCTCATCAGAAAGGTGATCCGGATCGGGGCTTCCCTCACCCTGGACATGGAACACCGCGACCTGAAGGGCCTGACCCTGGGGCTTTATCGGAGCCTCCTGGAGGAGAGCGAGTTCGGGGACTACCCCCACACCGGCATCGCCCTGCAGGCCTATCTCAAAGAGAGCCGGGCGGACCTCGAGACGATGATCGAGTGGGCGCGGGCGCGCAGGCGGCGGTTCACGCTCCGGCTGGTCAAAGGCGCCTACTGGGACTCGGAAGTGATCTGGGCGCGGCAGAGAAACTGGCCGGTTCCGGTGTTCACCCGCAAGCACGCGACCGACGCGAGCTTCGAGGAGCTGACCTCCCTCAGCCTGCGCAATCACGATTTCGTGACCCATGCGTGTGCGTCCCACAACCTGCGGTCCATCGCCTTCACCATGGAGACGGCCTCGGAGCTGCGGGTGCCTGCCCAGCGGCTGGAATATCAGGTCCTGTACGGCATGGGAGAGCCGATCCGAAATGCCCTCAGGAAGGCCGGACTTCCGGTCCGGCTCTATGTTCCGGTGGGCGAGCTCGTTCCGGGGATGGCCTACCTGGTGAGAAGGCTGCTCGAGAACACCTCGAACGAGTCGTTCCTGACGCAGGCCTTCCACCGGGGCGCTTCCGCGGACGAGATGCTCCGGAGTCCGGCGGAGCTCGGCTCGGGGCCCGGCCCGGCGGCAGAGGAGGGGCCGGCCGGATCCGCGGGACCGCCTTCGGCGCAGGCCGGGGAGAGGGCGGCG
>JBFLZG010000018.1:0-7300 GCA_040756235.1 bacterium
CATTTAGCCTCATGCCTCGGTATTTGACTCGCGCCTTGCATGGCGCTCGCCCTGAGGGCGCATCATCCTGGCGGATGATGCGCCCAATGCCGCTGTCCTGCGGAATTGTCGCGCGCCTTGCATCTGGCCCTTTCTCACCAGCCTCTCAAGAGGGTGTTTTTCCACACCCTCTCCCTCCGGCGCACGCCGGCAGGTCACGCCGACTCTTGCCTGCCGGGCTCCGGACGCCCCTCCGGATCCTGCGGCCCGGTTCGTTCCTCTCTCAGACGCAGCGGCACGTAAGCGCAAAACGGCTCCTCGGCCAGGTAGTTCCCGTCCTTGAGCGCTGCCGCACGCGCCCGGCAGCCTCCGCATACGCGCAGGTACTCGCAGGCGCCGCACTTTTCCTCGTAGCGGTCGAAGTCGCGCAAGGCCTTGAGCAGCGGCGCGTTCTCCCAGATCTCCCGGAACGACTGGGCCTTGAGATTGCCGGCGCTTTCGTTGAAATAGCTGCAGGGCCTCAAATCTCCCGAGCGGTCGATGAAGGCGATCTGCTGGCCGGCCAGGCAACCTTTGGAGACGCCCGTGGAGAACTTGAGGCTCCTCTGCTTCCACTTGGTGCCTTCCGTGCGGGATCTCTCCCGGACGATCCGATAGTAATGGGGCGCGCAGGTCGGCCGCATCAGAATGTCGGAGGGCTCCGCCTTCTCCTGTTCATAGTGCCAGTTGAGGATTCGTTCGTACTCCTCCCCGGAGATCAGCTCGTCGAGCACCTCTCCCGCCCGTCCGGTCGGTACGATCATGAACAGGTACCACGCCTTGGCGCCGAGCTCCTTGGCGAGCCGGAACACGTTCGGAATGTCCTCCCGGTTCCTGCGCGTGAAAGAGGAATTGATGAGGAACGGGACCTGGAAACGGGCGAACTGCTCGGCAGCCCGCATCACGCCCGCGAAGGCGCCGGGCTGCTGGCGGAAGTCGTCGTGGATCTCGGCCCTGGATCCGTCCAGCGACAGGGAAACCATCCGGATGCCTGCGTCCAGTACGCGCCGGCAGATCTCTTCGTCCACCAGAGTCCCATTCGTAGCCAGGCACATGCGCAGCCCTTTTTTCGTCCCGTGCCGGGCCAGGTCCTCCCAGTCGGGCCGGAGCAGGGGCTCTCCACCCGTCAACACCAGCACGGGCGAAGCGTAGGCGGCGATCTCGTCGATCAGCCTCACCGCCGCGGCGCCGTCGAATACCCCGGCCGGCGTCTCCAGATCCGAAGAGGACCGGCAGTGGATGCAGCGCAGATTGCACCTCCCCGTGATCTCCCAGGCGATCCAGCGGGGCACGAACGTCGTCTCCGACATCGAAGGAAAACCTCACAGCAACGCAAGGGTAACAACGTCAAAGGGAAAGGGCCGAACTGGGGCGAAATATTCTTCGCCCTGCTCCCGGTCTTGCCTTTCACCTGTCTTCTTCGATTCAGTGTACCGGAACGTCCTCCACCCTGTCATCCCCCGGGGAGATTCAGCAGCCGGTCATCGGCGATCGGAAAAAAGCCGCCGCTTTCGCCTGGCCGAGTGCAGGGGGCGCTGCTTGCCGCGCCCTCCTGGCGGGCAGGGCAAGCCTGGCAAGCCCTGCCCCTACGACGACACGAGCGCGCCCTTCCTCCTGACCAGCAGCAGGCCCCCCGCGACGATCGCCAGACAAAGCCCCACGAAGGCATCGCCCCAGGCGGCATAGGCGGTCCTGACCTCGAGGGGCCGCACCCGGCCCGAGAGCACGGCTGCCTCGTTGAGAGCGCTGTGCTGTGAGATCTCGCCCGTGGGCTCGACGAACGCCGAGATCCCGGTGCTCGTAGCCCGCACCACGTGGCGCCGGTTCTCGATCGCCCGGAAGACCGAGTAGATCAGATGCTGGGGAGGGCCGGCGGTCACCCCGAACCAGGAGTCGTTCGACAGATTCAGGAGATAGGTCGCGCCGGCCCTCACGAACCTGCGGACGTGCTCGGGATAGATCATCTCGAAGCAGATCGGCGTGGAGAACTTCCCGGCCGGCCCGTCGAACACGACCGGATCTCGGCCTGCGACGAACTGAGACGGCGCTTCCCCGTGAGGCCCCAACAGGCGGAACGGCCAGAGATCTTTGTCTTCCGACAGGGGCAGCAGAGCGATCTTATCGTAGACCTGCCGGATCCCGGAGGCCGTGATCAGGAAGACCGAGTTGTGGAATCGCTCCTCCCCGGCCGGCCCCTGCTCCATCCTGGGGGCTCCGGTCACCAGCGCCGCGTGACCGCGCCTGAGGGCGGAAGTGATGAACCGCAAGTACAGCGGCTCCCGGTCCGGGTGGAAATGCAGGGCGTTCTCAGGCCAGACGAGCAAGTCCAGGTCCGGGTCCGCCAGGGCCGGAAGGCTCGCACGGAGATAGATCTCCAGCGTCTTGCCATGGAAGATCGACTTCCAGCGGAACTGGCTGGGGACGTTTGCCTGAACGACCGCTACCCGCACACATGGAGCGGCGGAGTGCGGGTCGCAGCCGGCGCCCGTACGGAACTGCTCGAGCCGGGCGTGGCCGTAGAGCCACGCGCCGGCGAGCGCCAGCGTGGGGATGAGGGTTCTCCATAGCAGAAGGCGCCTTCGCAAACGGCCGCAACCTCTCGGGATCGCGACGAAATGGCTGAGAATTTGGTAAAGGCCCACGTTCATCATGACGATAAGAAATGAGACACCGTAGACGCCGGTCAGGTCTGCTATCTGGATCAGCCCGAGTTGTTCATGCTGGCTGTACCCCAGGAGCATCCACGGATCCCGCGTCGCCATGCGCGCCCGAAGCCACTCGCACACGACCCATAGAGAGGGCAGCCAGAGCAGTGCATAGAGGCTCTGGAAATGCTTGCGCAAGGCGCTCGCCGCCAATCCGAAGAGACCGAAGTACACGGCGGCCGTGAGCAGATGGATCGACAACATCAACGGCAGCGCGATCCAGGGCGAAACGCGGAAATAGCCGGTCACGGCATGATAGAGCCAGTAGGCCACTCCGGCCGCAGAAAGCAGACCGAAATAGAGGGAAACGAAGAAGCCCTTCCAGGGCCTCGACCGCTCCAAGGCCCACAGCAGCGGAACGAGCATGATCCAGGCGAAAAAGAAACAGGAAAACCGGGGGAACAAAGAGATCTGAACGAGACCGGAGACGGAAGCGAGCACCCACGGCACCATCCACATCTTCCGATCTCCTCGTGGCGTCCGGGCAGCGCCCGCCCCGAGCGGCTGCGGCCCGCAGAAAGCTCACGGATCTCTATCACAGCCCGCGAAGGTCTGTAAACCGCCCGACCGCAGCGGGCCCTTCGCACGCGCCGGAGCGCCGATGAACGCTTCGATCCTTCGGGGTCGGGACCGCATGACCGAGAAATGGCTTCTGTGCGCTCTTGCCGCGCTGTGCGCCGCGGTCTATCTCGCCTGCTTCGCTCAGAGTCTTCGATGGATCGGCAAGACCTTTCCCGGATTCCTCCTCATGGACAACCGGGTCGTCCCCGCGGCAGGCCTCCCCTACTGGGAGGGTTTGCGTGCCGGCCCGCTGTTTCTGCGCGAGCTCGTCAGCGTCGACGGCCGGCCGGCGACCTCCGCCCATGCATTCTCGCAGCGCATCAGCGCGGCACAGCCGGGCCAGGTCCTCACCTACACGTTTCGCAACGCTACGGAGCTCTTTTCCCTGAGCATTCCTGCCGCCCGCTTTAGCGCCAAGGATTTCTCCCTCCTCTTCGGGTTCTATTTCCTGAACGGCCTCGCGTTCCTGCTGAGCGGCTTCGTGGTGCGCGCGGTCCGGCCCAACCAGCAGGCCAGCCTCGCGATGCTCGCCGTCGGCCTCTCCGCAGGGTTGTGGGCCACCACCGCCTGCGATCTTTACGGCCCCTATCGCTTCTGGCGTCTGCACGCCTTTTTCGAATGCTTCATGCCGGGCGCCATCTTCCACCTTTGCCTGGTGTTCCCGGAGACGGCGGAGACGATCCGCAGGCGGCCCGCCCTGATCACGGTCCCCTACTGGGCGGCCCTCGTGCTGGCCTTCTTCTATCAGCTCTTTCTCTACCACCCCGATCGGTACGTGACCGCGCACAACCTGGCCACGCTCTACTTCGGGCTCGCCCTGGTCTTCTTCCTGTTCCGGGTCACCCGTTCCTATCTGAAAACCGAGAGCCTGCTCACCAAGCAGAGGACCAAGGTCCTGTTCCTCGGCTCCTTCGTGGCCCTGCTTCTGCCCGCGGTGATCCTGCTGGCCGCGGCTTTTGCCGAGCAGGACGTTTCGATCACGCAGATCGGGTTTCTCACGATCCTCTGGCCCGTGGCCCTCGGCTACGCCATCCTCAAGCACGATCTGTTCGAGATCGACGCTCTCATCAAGCGTTCCATCTATTACATCTCGGTCACCGCGACCATCCTCTCCCTCTACTTGGCGGTCCTGCTGGTGTTCGACCGGTCTCTGCGGGGCCATGAAATTTCCAGGTCCCCCTACTTCCCGCTGTTCTTCTGCCTGTTCATCCTGCTTGTGTTCAACCCGCTGCGCGCGCGCGTCCAGTCCTTCGTCGACCGTGTCTTCTTCCGCATTCGATACGACTACCGGGCTACCGTGGAGGAAGTCAGCCGCGCTCTGACCTCGCTGCTCAACATCGATGAAATCGTCCGCTCTCTCCTTTCGACCCTGACCGAAACCATGACGATTCACAAGGGTCTGATTGCTCTGAGGCTGGGGGAGGACCGTCCGACCTGGAGCCTCTACCCCGGGGAGCGCTCCTGTTCGCCGCCGGCCGCGCCGCAGGCACTCTTCGAAAACGAGCCCGCCCTGATCGGGGCTCTGGAGACCTACCGTCGGCCCTTCACCCGGTATGACCTCGAAGAAGGCATCGTTCTGCCGTCTCACCGGGACCGGCTCCTGGCTTTCATGACGGACACGGACCTGCTCATGGTCCTTCCGATCCTGTTCCGCTCCAGACTCATCGGACTGATGGGCATCGGCCGCAGGAAATCCGGACAGGCCTATTCCCGGGCTGACCTGGAGCTGCTCGAAACCCTGGCCAACCAGAGCGCGGTGGCACTGGCCAACGCGACTTCCTATCGGGAGCTTCAGGATCTGAATCAGAACCTGGAGGCCCTGGTCCGGCAGCGCACCCAGGAGCTCGAGGCGAGCAAGACCGAGCTGGAATCGTCCTATGAGAAGCTCAAGGAGCTGGACCAGCTCAAGAGCCAGTTCTTCTCCAACGTGGGCCACGAGCTGCGCACGCCTCTCACGCTTTCCCTGGCGCCTCTCGAGTCCATGCTCCAGGGCGAGATGGGCCGACTGGACCCGACTCAGAGCGGCATCCTCAGGACCATTCACCGCAATGCCCTGAAGCTGCTCAGGCTGGTCAACAATCTGCTCGACTTCTCCAAGATCGAGGCGGGCCGCCTCACCCTCAACATCGGCAGCTATGCCCTGGTCCCGTTCCTGAACCAGCTCGTGGAGCCGTTCCGTCTGGCGGCGATGAAGAAGAATATCAGTTTCTCCTTTCCCGACGCGGAGGGCGACCGTTCGGGGCTCCTGCTCTACTTCGACCCGGACAGAATGGAGAAGGTCTTTGCCAACCTGTTCTCCAATGCCCTGAAATTCACCCCTCCGGGGGGGAAGATCGAGCTGGCCGTGTACGAAACGGAGGAGACCGTCGAAGTCTCGGTTGCGGACACCGGAGCCGGCATCCCGCCGGCCGATCTGCCCCGCATTTTCGAGCGCTTCTATCAGGCCGCCTCCAAGGGAGCACGGCGCGTGCCCGGCACGGGAATCGGTCTGTCCCTGGTCAAGGAGTTCACCGAGCTGCACGGCGGATCGGTGGCGGTGCGGAGCCTTCTCGGCCGCGGCACCGTGTTCACGGTGCGCCTGCGCAAGGGTCGGGAGCACCTGCCCGACGAATCCATTCACGAGACGCCTGCCGAGCGCAGCGGGCTTCTCAGCGACACCGGTGCGCGCGTCGAGCTGTGCGACCTCGACTCGCCGGACGAGCTCCCGAGCCTCCCGCCGGATGCAGCCGCGCCTGCGGGGCTGCCTGCGGACGCCCCCGGGCTCCTGATCGTGGAGGACAACCCGGAGATGCGTCGCTTCCTGCGCATGCTTCTCGAGCGCCATTACCGGGTAAGGGAGGCGGGCGACGGCCAGGAGGGACTGGACCTGGCCCTGGCCGAGCATCCGGACCTCATCCTGAGCGACGTGAACATGCCGCGGATGAACGGGTTCGAGCTCTGCCGGAGCCTGAAGCAGCACCCCGATCTCCGTTCCGTTCCGTTCATCCTGCTGACTTCTCAGACCGAGGTGCAGCACCGGATCGAAGGGTTCGAAGCAGGGGCGGACGAGTACGTGGGGAAGCCGTTCAACACCCGGGAGCTCATGGCCCGGGTGCGCTCTCTGCTCGACCTCCGCAGGGCCCATCGGGACCTGCGGGCAGCGCATGAAGACCTCAAGCAGGCCCATGAGGAGCTGCAGCAGACCGAGGCGCAGCTCGTCCATTCCGAGAAAATGGCCTCCCTCGGACAACTGGTGGCCGGTGTCGCCCACGAGCTCAACAACCCGATCAGCTTCATTTACGGGAATATGCGCGTGCTGGAGGACTACCTGGAGTCGATCCGTAAGGTCCTGGACGCCTACCGATCGTG
Organism: bacterium; assembly: GCA_040756235.1. GTDB lineage: Bacteria > Desulfobacterota > DSWW01 > DSWW01 > DSWW01 > JBFLZG01. Next base: position 6,633 of record JBFLZG010000018.1, read on the forward strand.
CTCACGGGAGAGCGGAGCGGCTCGGGAGCTCGAGGCCTTCTGGCGGGAGAGCGACATGGACTTCGTCCTGAGCGACCTTGCGAGCCTGATCGAAGGCTGCCGCGAAGGCGCCACCCGGACCAAGCAGATCGTCCAGGACCTGCGCACCTTTTCACGCCTCGACGAGGCGGAACGTCAGACAGCGGACCTGAACGAGGGCATCCGCAGCACCCTGAATCTGCTGGGCAGCCGGCTGAAGGGCCGCATCCGGGTGCACCTGGACTTGGGCGATCTGCCTCCGGTCGAATGCTACGCAGGCCAGATCAATCAGGTCTTCATGAACCTCCTGGCGAACGCCGAGCAGGCCATCTCGGGTTCGGGGGACATCTGGATCCGGAGCCGCTGCCTGCCATCCGGCGAAGTGGAATGCCGCATCCGAGACAGCGGGCCGGGCATTCCAGCCGACATCCTGCACAAGATCTTCGACCCCTTCTTCACCACCAAGCCGGTCGGTTCGGGCACCGGGCTCGGTCTGAGCATTTCGTACGGGATCGCTCGCAGGCACGGGGGCCGGATCACCGCCGAGAGCGAACCAGGCCAAGGGGCTGTCTTCACCCTTCTCATCCCGGTCGCGCCGTTCAAAGCCAGGGAAGGAGCAGTCGATGCTGAACGCCCAGACCTCATTCGAA
>JBFLZG010000019.1:0-39513 GCA_040756235.1 bacterium
CATCCCATCTTCGGGCCATCTTCGACCGCTCCTCAATCGCAAGATCCTCGACATAGCCGTGCTATGCCTGCGGTCTCGCTCAATCGTCGCGGCCGAATCTGACCCAAATCTGGGCGCGAAACCTCCCCTCTCCAAAAGGATACAGTTGGCCCGGCCCCTGCGAGGTTATTTTTGCGCGAACCCTTAGCTTGGCACGGATTTCGCTGAAGCCCATCAAGCAGAGCGAGCCGGCCAGGGGGGAGATCGAAATCGCCCCCAGCAGTCGTGTCTGAGACGCAAACGTTCGGCCTGGGCAGCGCGCGGGAACAGCGGCTCGTGACACCTGGCACTGGCGCCATCGGTGGACTGGGTTGTCGAGACTCCAGGAGACGCGCCCCGGCCCGGCAGCATCAGAGCCGAAAATCCATGAGACCCTGCAGGTCGCTGGTTCTTCTCATTGCCATCCTGTGGGCTGCAGCAGGCCAAGCGGGACAGGAGGAGGATGAGCCTTCAAACGATACCGATCCCACCAAGCCGGTCTTTTTCAGCGTGCGAGACGAGTACTACAACATCCAGAAGGGGGTCTGGACGAACATCGGGATCCTCCGGGCGGACAGGCTCGTATTCCCGCAGATCTCGCCTTTTGGAAACTCCCGGGGGAGCATTCTCCGGTTCGAGATCCCCATTCGCACCGTGGACATCGGCATCGACTCGGAAACGGGTCTCGGAGACCTCTATGCACAGGCATTGGTGATCCCCGCGCCGAGGCGAGGGTTCACGGTCGCGTACGGCACCGGTCTTGTCTTCCCCACGGCAACGGGGGAGCTGCTCGGCAAGGAGAAGTGGCACCTCGCGCCGCTTTTGATCCCCGTGCAGTTCTTCCCTGAGCGGAAGGGTCTGGCGCTGGTCAAGCTTCAGGATTGGGTGTCCTTTGCCGGCGATGATGAGCGCGAGGACGTGCACGACTTCACGGTCACGCCGACAGCCCTATACCGGCTGACCCGGAGATGGTTTGTCCTCGCCGACTCCGAAGCCAAGGTTGACTGGCTGGAGAGCCATCACACGAGCTGCAAGTCGGGACTCGAGATCGGCTACATGTTCTCGAAACGCCTAGGTGCGTGGATCAAAGGCGAGATCCCTTGGGGACAGTTCCGCGAAGGGGACTGGATCCTCAGAGCAACCGTCTTCTTCACGCGGTATTGAGCGGGACTGCGCGCGGCATGGCAGGCAGCACGGGAGAACGTCCGCCTCGAGTGTACCCATGATCTGGATGGTCGCGCGGCTCAGCATGAGAAAGGACCGGGCGCTGCTCTTCGTCAACCGGACGATATATCGTCCTTGGCGAACCCTCTCTGGTGAAGGGGACTGCGCGCACGATGGCTATGGCCGCGATATGCAATTAAAAATCTACACATTGATAAAGCTTTCTTGATTGGGATACTCTGTTTTCTGTAAAGTAGAGGCTAAGGATCGACCTCATGGCCACAGCACCGCGCCTCTCGCACTTGTGAGCTTTCGACTTCCATCGACTCGGTCGCGGACATTCGGCCCTGAAAACCAGGGGGGATGCATGGGAGACTCCCATGACCGAGGCGAAGAAGCGGTTGTCTCGAGAGTTCCCCGCCAATCGTAATTCTGCACTCGTCCAGGCTGACATCATGAAGGGCAATGGGGCGGAGGGAGAACCCCTCCCCTCCAGGGTGGAGATCCAGCAGGTCAAAGATCGCCCGGACGCATGGGCCGATTGCCCACCTCTACCGACTCATTGCAGACCCGAGATCATCGGCAGAAGCAGGGCCATACAACAGGCTCTACGCCTGGTAGAGACTGCGGCGCTGACGGATTCGACCGTGCTCCTCCTGGGGGAAACCGGAACCGGCAAGAGGCTGTTCGCCAAGGCGATCCACGATCTGAGCCGTAGGAGAAACCGCCCGATGATCGTCGTCAGTTGTGCCTCTCTGCCGTCCACGCTGGTGGAAAGCGAGCTTTTCGGCAGAGAGAAAGGAGCCTACACCGGCGCCTTGACGGCACAAATTGGCCGGTTTCAACTGGCGGACGGCTCCACTTTGTTTCTCGATGAGATCGGTGAGGTTTCGCCGGAGGTTCAGGTCAAGCTGCTCCGGGTTCTGGAGGAAGGGGAGCTCGAGCGGCTCGGCAGTCCGAAGGTCCTCCGGGTGGATGCGCGGGTGGTTGCCGCCACCAACCGGGATCTGGCCGAATGCGTGCGCGAGGGCAAGTTCCGCAAGGACCTCTACTATCGCCTGAACGTCTGTCCCATCCGGATCCCACCCCTGCGGGAACGGCTCGAGGACATTCCCCTGCTGGCCAGGGCCTTTGTGATCGAGCTCACGCGGAAGATGAACAAGAGAATTCCGGAGGTGCCGGATGCGGTTATAGACAGACTTCAGAGCTACCTTTGGCCGGGCAACGTGCGCGAGCTGCGGAACGCGATCGAGCACGCCCTCATCATGAGCTCCGGGCCGACCCTGGATGTGGCCGTACCGAGAGCGGCTGACAGTCCAACTTCCCGGGTCCTGACCCTCGAGGAACGGGAGCGTGAGCACATCACGAACGTTCTGGAGATGACCGGATGGCGGATCAAGGGGTCTCGAGGGGCGGCGAAACTGCTGGGCATGAAGCCCTCAACCCTCTACTCGAGGATGAGCAAGCTGGGAATCTCAAAAAAGAAGGAGGATCCGAGCAGACCCTGCTTCTTCAGTGACACAGCTCGAGGCGTGGATGAGGCTTCGATGAAACGAAACCATGGCTGAGGACCGGAGAGCCAGAATCGGCAGGGTCTTCCAGTGCAGCCCAGGAATCTTTTCAGGCGCTCCTTGGCGCAAATCCGGCGGCTGAAAAACCTGCTCCGGGTCGCCGGCAACGCCTATTCCCGCGACGACATCGGGGTCCGGAGCGATTTCCGGGAAAGAGTCGTGGTTGGCCATGATCCCTTCCGGGTCCGGGTGTACCCGGAAGGCCTATTCTCATGATTGCGTCACCAACCACTAGAATCTTCTCTTGAGGCTCTGATCATCTAATGTTGATTTCTTCGACACAAAGATCCGGCCAAGGCTGATGGTTTCGAGTGGAGGGGCGCCATGAAGGTGGGAATCGTGGGTTGCGGGTTCGTGGGCAGCTCGGCGGCGTATGCCATGGCTTTGCAGGGTGCATGCAATGAGTTGGTTCTGCTGGACCTCAATGTCAAGATGGCCAGGGCGCAGGCGGAAGACATCCTGCACGCCACCCCGTTCTCAGCGCCGGTGAGGGTCTGGGGTGGGGGGTACCCGGAGTTGGAGGGTGCCGAGGCCGTGGTCCTCGCCTGCGGAGTAAGCCAACGCCCCGGCGAGAGTCGCCTGGAACTGGTGGGCCGCAACGCCAAGGTGTTCGAGGAAGTCATCCCCAAAGTCCTGAAGAATGCACCGGGGGCGGTGCTGCTCGTGGCCTCCAACCCGGTGGACATCATCACGACCATGGTCAGCATGATGTCCGGTTTGCCGCCCGGGAGGGTCATTGGATCGGGGACCATTCTGGACACGGCTCGCTTCCGTACGCTCCTGGCAGAGCATTTCTCCCTTGCAGCCCAATCCGTCCACGCGTATGTGCTGGGCGAGCATGGCGATTCGGAGGTGCTGGTTTGGTCCGGCGCTACGGTGGGAGGGATTGCATTGCCGGAGTTCGCCCAGCAGGCGGGCCTCCCGGTCACGCAAGAGGTGAGGTCACGCATAGATGACGGCGTGCGCAGGGCCGCGTACCGGATCATCGAAGGGAAAGGCGCCACCTACTATGGCATCGGCGCTGGCCTCTCGAGGATCGTGAGGGCTCTCCGCATGGACGAACGTGCGCTTCTGACGGTCTCGTCCCTCGCCGGAGAAGCCGGAAATCCGGACGACGTCAGTGTCTCATTACCCAGAGTTGTGGGCGCCCACGGCATTATGGCCACGCTCTGTCCCGTCATGTCCGCGGAAGAACTGGAAGCCTTTGGGCGGAGCATTCAATCGTTGAAGGAAGCCTCAAGGGAGATCAACTACCCACCAGGGTGGCGATCTCGACATGAATGAGATTCGATATGAGGGCATCATGTCCACAAGAGTCGCGATCAATGGGTTTGGAAGAATTGGCAGGCTCGTTCTCGCTGCGATGGCTGAGAGGGGCCTTTTGGAAAGAGAGTTTGATGTAATTGCCGCCGTAGACGTTGCCACCGAGGCGAACTATTTTGCCTATCAGTTAAAGTATGATTCCGTCCACGGCCGATTCCGAGGAACACTGGGCGCGCAGAAGAGCGAGCCCTCTTTGGAAAAGGAGGACATTCTGCTCATAAACGGGAAAAAGACCCTTTGCCTCGCGGCGCCCAAGACGCCCGATCTCCTTCCGTGGAGGGACCTCGGAGTCGAGTATGTAATCGAGTCGACCGGCCTTTTCACGGACGGGGAGAGGGCCGGTCTTCATCTAAAGGCGGGGGCGAAGAAGGTGATTATCACGGCACCCGCAAAGGGGGGGGTGAAGACCTTCGTCATGGGTGTCAACGAAAGGGAATACGATCCGGGAAAACATCATGTCGTCTCCAATGCCTCCTGTACGACGAACGGCCTTGCCCCGCTCGTGCACGTAATCCTGAAAGAAGGGATTGGCATCGAAAAAGGGGGGATGACCACGATTCACTCCTACACGGCTACGCAGAAGATCGTTGATGGCCCTTCAAGAAAGACCTGGAGAGAAGGCCGGGCAGCAGCCGTCAATATCATCCCGTCCAGTACAGGGGCGGCCAAGGCCCTGCATGAGGTTATTCCGGAGGTGGAGGGTAAGTTACTCGGAATGGCTTTCCGAGTTCCAACACCGGACGTCTCGGTCATCGATCTGACGTTCCGGTCCACGAGGGAGAGTACGATCGAAGCGATCGACGCCTTGATGAAGAAGGCCTCGGAATCTTATCTGAAGGGTATCCTTGAATATGCGGATGAAGAAGTCGTTTCCAGCGACTTCATTCACTCCACCGGCTCTTCCATCTATGACTCCGTCACTACCCTTCGGAACAATTTCAAAGGTAAGCAGACCGGATTCAAAATCATTGCCTGGTACGACAACGAATGGGGCTATTCCAACAGGGTAGTGGATCTGCTTCGGTATATGGCTTCCAACCAGCGATAAGACAAGAATTGCCCGGTGTGGCGTGTGCGCGGGCCGCAGGGAGCCGCCCAGATCCTGGGCCCGAACCCCTCGCCCCTCCGCTTCTGCATGCGCAAGCTGGGGATTTGAAGGGATTTTTGAACCCGAGCGCAACATGTTGCGCAAAATAGGGTCGCATGTTGATTTCATCGACTTCCGCCGTACCTCCGATCCCCTCTCTTCAGCGAAAATCTCTCCCACACCAGCCGCTTAGCAGGCTCGTCCACCGTCAGGCACGGAAGTCGTATCCGGCGGATTCCGTAACGATCAGGAAGGCAGAAGCAGCCCGATACGGAAGGGGATGTGGGACATGGACTTCGTCGCGATCCAGTTTGTCTCTCAACCCAGGAAGCGTCGCGAGTTCCTGCTGACCGTCCGGCCCCTGATGGACCTCACGCGTCGGGAGCCCGGGTGCACGAGCTTCCGCCTTTTTCATGAGCTGGAAAACAGGATGGTCTCCCTGGCGGTCGGCACGTGGGAGACTCCCCGAGACTTGGACCGCTATCTCCAGTCGGATCTGTTCCAGGTGCTGCTCGGCACGGCAAGCCTGCTGCGGGCACCGCCGGATACCCATGTGAACGGGATCCCCTGCGGGAGCGCCGGGACGAGCTCCAAGAGCAGACCCCTGAGGCAGCCCCGACCCCGTTGGAACCGCAAGACATGGTAGAGGAGAGTGACTGCTAGAGCAGGCGTGCCTGCAACCGGAGTGCGACTTGTGGGTCTTAGGGGCCGGACTCGCAGAGAGGGAGAGGAAGCAACCATGGTCTATCCCTGCCGGGCAAGCCTCGCCGTCCTCGGCGCCGCACTCCTGACGCTCCAGGGCTGCGAGGGACTGCTCGTCACCGACACCCAGAGTCTGCTGGTGCCCAGATTCACGCGCTCCGAAGTGCTGGGTTTCTTGGCCGGCTTCGGCACCACCTTTGCCGCGGTGCCGGACTTGATTGCGATGCTCAGGCGAAAGTCTACGCAGGGGATGAATCCGCGCATGGCCGGCATCATCGGGTCGTTCCAGATACTCTGGATCTGGTATGGACTCGTGATCGCGTCCAGGCCTGTCGTGTTGTGGAACACGATCGGCGTGCTCACCAATTTCTTCAGCGTAGGTGCGTTTCTATACTTTGCGCGCCGGGCGCCTCCCGGCGCGACCCGTGGCCGCCCGGCGCTCCGGCACGGAGAAGATCGAGGAGGGACGGATACGAGCTGAGTCTTTCGGCACTCTACGAGTCCGTGGCGGATTCACGAAGTCGTTGCGGCCGTCCCTTTTTCATCGCGCCGTGTTCGCGGAAGCAAGCGCCCCGAGCTGGCGAGGTCGTTATGCCTTGGATGCGGAGGGGGGCATCGTTCTTTGCTTTTGCAGCCACGTGTAAGGCGATGGGAACACTGCACAGATACCTGACGTGTCTGATCATCCTGCTCGCGGCGGGTTTCCGTCCCGACCTCGCCGGTGCCCCGAGTCAACCTCGGACCGCGATGGCGGCAAAGAGCATTCTGGTTCTGCATGCCCACGAAGCCAACGCACCCGTGTTCCAACAAACAGGAGCCGGGATCTCCAGGAAGCTGGAGTCGGGCGGGATCCCCATACTGAACCAGTTCCATGTAACGCTCGACCTGAGGCGGAATCCCGGTCCCGAGTACAGGAGGCTCCTGGTCGAGGAAATGCGCGTGCGGTGCGGCCGCCGCAAGATAGACATGATCGTCACCATTTACCTGGAAGCCTTGGAATTCCTGCTGCAGGAGGGCCGGGACGTCTTGCGCGATATTCCCATCCTGGCCCTGTACCTTCCGCAAGACTACGAGCTGCCGCAAGCGGACCGTCTCATCATCGGGCATTTCCCCGTGCTCGATATAACCGGGACCCTCGAGATTGCGCTCAAGCTCGTTCCCGGGGCAAATCACATCTACGTGGTGAGCGGGACCCACACACTGGACAGAGGGGTCGAAGACCAGGCCAAGCGCGACTTGAAGAAATGGGAAAGCAGGCTGGAGTTTCACTACCTGAGCCACATGTCCTTTGAGGATATCTTGACTGCTCTATCCAACACGCCCCCCGGTACGGTCGTTCTTCATTTGCCCTTCACCCGCGATGCTGCCGGGAAGATCTTCGCATCGCCCAATGTGGTGGAACAAATGGCCCGGGTCTCTGCGGCTCCGATCTTCGGGATGCTCAAACCCACTCTCGGGCACGGTATCATTGGGGGCTCCCTGCTCGACTTCGAGCGCATTGGCGAAGACGCTGGTGAGCTGGTTCTTGAGGTGCTCGGCGGCCCCCAGGCGCCGGAGAACATCCGCGGATTCCGGAATCCGCCATCCGTGCCGATGTTCGACTGGCGGCAACTGAGGAAGTGGAACCTGAGCGGGTCTGCTTTGCCGAAAGGAAGCCTGGTGGTCAACAGGGAGTCCGGCCTCTGGGATCTGAGGTACTACATCGCTGCTGGCCTGGCCTTCATCCTGGCGCAGTCGTTCCTGTTGGTCCGGCTGTGGGCCCAGCAACGCCGCAGGAAATCGGCCGAGGATTCGTTGCGCCAGAAGACGGTGGAACTGGATCAATTCTTTGGCGTCAGCACGGACCTGCTCTGCATTGCGAGCGTGAACGGCTACTTCCTGCGCCTGAACCCGGCCTGGGAGAGGACTCTCGGTTACACCAGGGAAGAGCTCATGGCGACCCGGTTCCTTGATTTTGTCCACCCTGAAGACCTGGCCAGCACACAGAACGCCCTTTCCAGACTGGGATCGCAGCAGCAGCTGACCTCCTTCACGAATCGCTACCGCTGCAGAGGCGGCGGCCATCGCTGGCTGGAATGGACGGCAACCCCGGCCAAGGGGCTGATCTATGCGGCTGCACGGGACGTCACGGACCACCTGACCGCACAGGCCGAGGCCATGCAGCGCAGGGAGGAATTCGCCCACATGGCGCGGGTCGCAACGCTGGGGGAACTGACCGCCTCCCTGGCCCATGAGATCAACCAGCCCCTGACCGCCATCCTGAGCAACGCGCAGGCAGCCCAGCGATTTCTCACCCTGGCCGCGCCCGACATCAGCGAAGTCCGGCAGATCCTGGGCGACATCGTCCGCGACGACAGGCGGGCCGCTGAAGTGGTCCGGAATCTCAGGGCTCTCATTAGAAAGAAAGAGCCCTGCCACGAACTTCTGGATCTGAACCAGGCGATCCGAGAGGTCATTGTCCTCACTCGGGGCGAGGCTCTGCTAGCGGAGCTCTCCGTTACCACGGAATTGAGCCCCGACTTGAAAAGGGTTCGCGGGGACCATGGGCAACTGCAGCAGGTCATTCTGAATCTCATTCTGAACAGCGCGGCGGCCATGAGAAATACTCCGAAGGATCGACGCAAGATCATCGTGAGAACCGAGATGCAGGATAAGGGAACGGTGAGGGTTTCGTTGACGGATTTCGGGGCCGGCATCGATGAGAACAACCTGGAGCGCCTGTTCGAGCCCTTCTACACAACCAAGTCCGACGGCCTGGGTATGGGACTTTCCATCAGCCAGAGGATCATCAAGGCCCATGGCGGGATCATGCAGGCTTCCAATAACCCGGCTGGCGGCGCGACCTTCAGTTTCTCGCTGCCGGCGCCGCAGGGAGATCCTTCGTGACAGAGGAGCAGCCTGTAGTCTATGTGGTGGACGACGACCCTTCTGTCCGGGAGGCTTTGGAACGCCTGCTTCGATCGGCCAACTATGACGCGAAAACCTTTACGTCGGCCGCTGGTTTTCTGGATTTCAGCCTCCCGGACGCGCCGGGCTGCCTTCTTCTGGATATCCGGATGCCCGAGCTGAGCGGTCTGGACCTTCAGGACCGGCTGGCCGAGCAGGGCGTTTCCTTGCCCGTCATCTTCGTCACCGCCCATGGGACGGTCGCCAGGACCGTGAAGGCCTTCAAGGCCGGAGCCGTGGATTTCCTCCAGAAACCCTTTGAGGAAACGGACCTCCTGGATGCCGTCTCCCGTGCCGTGGAGAGGCACCGTCGCCTGCGGCAAGGGCAAAGGGAAATCGGCGTGCTCCAGGCAAGGCTGGACACCCTCACCCCACGGGAACGCGAGGTCTTCGCGCTCGTGGTCAGCGGCATGCTGAACAAGCAGATTGCTTTCGATCTTGGAACTGCCGAAAAGACCATCAAGGTGCACCGTGCCCGTGTGATGGAAAAGATGGGCGCCCAATCCCTTTCAGACCTCGTTCGCTTTGCCGAAAAGCTTGGGAGCCGCGCCTCGCCGGGCTGAGTTTTTCCATGCGACCAAGGTGTAATGTCTTCCCGTACTCTGACCTTGTCTCTCGAGCCGCTCTGTTCCCGGCCAGGTGCCGTCGAATGAATCACCGGAAGGTCTCCCCCTGACGAAGCCCAGGCACTTCTCCTCCGAGAGAGAAAACCCGACGTCCCCCAGTTGGACCAAGGTCCAATATCCTCTCCCGAAACTTCGCGGTAGGCCTGGATCATCAAGTAAAAGAAGGCGATTATCGCCAGGGGGGCAGCGACTCTGTTCCGGCGTGGGCGGGGTTACGATCATGCAACCTCGGTTAGAGCCAGGAGAACTCTCATGACTGCGGAAAGAGAGCGTCTTCTCCCTTCCGAGATGAAGCACGCGCTCCTCGAGAATCTCATTTCCGAGCCCGGGCAGCCTGATATCACGAATCGCGGGGGTACGCAGGAAATTCCATGCCCGCAGAGGAACGATACCCAGCCGGGCCGTCGTCCCCTGGGGGCGGGGACCCGCTGCACGCCCCTGCAGGCCAACTGCACGGCACAGATCATCGGTAGGAGCCGCGCCATTCGAGAGGCGCTCCGCCTGGTCGAAAGCGCGGCACCGACCGATTCGACCGTGCTCCTCATGGGGGAAACCGGAACCGGCAAGAGGCTGTTCGCCAAAGCGATCCATGACCTGAGCCGCCGCAAGACCCGTTCCATGATCCTTGTCAACTGCGCTTCCCTGCCGTGCACTCTGGTGGAGAGCGAGCTTTTCGGCAGAGAGAAGGGAGCCTACACCGGCGCCTTGACGGCACAAGTGGGCCGGTTTCAACTGGCCGACGGCTCCACCTTGTTCCTCGACGAGATCGGCGAGGTGTCGCCCGAGGTCCAGGTCAAGCTGCTGCGGGTGTTGGAGGAAGGGGAGTTCGAGCGGCTCGGCAGTCCGAAGGTCCTCAGGATCAACGTCCGGGTGATCGCCGCCACCAACCGGGATCTGGCCGAATGCGTGCGCGATGGCACGTTTCGCAAGGACCTGTTCTACCGCCTGAACGTGTGCCCCATCCGAATCCCTCCCCTGCGGGAACGGCTCGATGACATTCCCCTGCTGGTCAAAGCCCTTGTGATCGAGCTCACCCGGAAGATGAACAGGAGAATCCCGGAGGTGGCGGAGGCCGTCATCGAGAGGTTGCAGAGCTACCTCTGGCCGGGCAATGTGCGTGAGCTGCGGAACGTGATCGAGCACGCGCTCATCATGAGCTCCGGAACGACTCTGGAAGTGGATTTGCCCAGAGCGGTCGACAGGCAGACATCCCGAGTCCTCACTCTCGAGGATATGAAGCGTGAGCACATCACGAATGTTCTGGATACGACCGGATGGCGGATCAAGGGGCCGCAAGGAGCGGCGAAGGTGCTGGGGATGAAGCCGTCGACCCTCTACTCCGTGATGAACAAACTGGGAATCACCAAGACGAGAGCAAACCGCGAAAGCCGCGAGGGACTACCGAGGGCTCCCGGATTTGGAATGACACCGTGGGCAGAGCTCCCCATGCATGATTGTTAGAGAGCAGGCGACCCTGCAAGCGGCCTGCGCATTTCGGCGGTGACCGTTCGTGGCCGTATGCCTTCAACGCAGCCACCGTATATGCTCGGACCTCGGGTTCGTCCTGCACAGCTCTCGGCTGGCAATGATCAGCCGTGTCGATTGCAGAACGTCGGGTCTACCTCAGAACGTCGGGTTTACCTCAGGAGGGTTCTCTCAGAACAGGGCTGTGCCGGACTCCGCACCGAGAGCGTTGACAGCCGTGTCCCGTCCTCTTCAGCCTCACGGCGGAGTACAGGCTCCAAAGATGACAAAAGCCTCTTGGTCCCCAGCGACCGTGAGGACCATGTAGCCGGTGGCTTCGGTGAGGGCCATGCTCCACTTGCGGCCGCTCTGCACCCCGTTCAGGAGAATGACCCCATCGGCACGATCCACCTTCTCGATCTTGGATGCCCTCGCCTGATCCTCCTTCGTCGTGTAGACCTCCTTGCTGCCGAAATCGATCCTGAGAAAGCGTGAGAGCCCGTTGCTCTCAGGCGTCCCGCCTTCGCACCCGGTGTCCGGTCCGCACTCGAAGGCATTGATCATCGCGCACACGAGCGGCTTCGATCCATCGAACTCGGCTGCAAGCGCAGTTTCAAAGGCGCTGCCCGCCAGAAGCAGCAGCAGCGAGCCTGTGGCGATCCCGAACATCTTCTTGCTCATCTCGGATTCCCTCCTCCTCGGTCCGGCTGTTACTTCAAGGTGTAACTGCGTCCCTCCAGGCAGGCACCGTACGCACGGTCGTACTCACTGCGCCTCTGGTCGTATTGAGCCTGCTGCTGCGCAACCTGCTGCTGATACTGGGCCTGCTGATCCCGATGCTCGGAGCGCTTGCGCACAGCTCCGAGTCCACCGCCGGTCGCGGCCCCGATCGCCGCACCCTTGCCGGGGTCTCCCGCGATGGCGCCCCCGATCGCACCAAGCGCCGCCCCTCCCGCAGCTCCGCGGGCCACCTGCCCCTCGTGTTGTGGTCTCGACGGCGGCGGGGCGGGAGCGGCTTGCGGCGCCTGCATGGGATCGAAGCCGCTCTGCTGCTTGGCCCAGGTGTAGCACTCGAACTTGTCCTTCTCCATCTGCTCCGGACTCTGACCCTTGGCAGGATAGACGAAAGGCTCGGCTGCCCCGGCGCTTCCGGAGATCGTGCTCATGAGAAGGAGTACCACCAAGATCCGTAATGTCCTTTGCATAGCGGATTCCCTCCATCGGACTTTTCTGAAAAGAGATTCTCTGTCAGCGGACAGGAGATACCCAACTCACTCCAGAGCTCGGGCCATCTAACCAAAGGGCAATGCCTCCAGAAGCGCTCGGTCGACATCATCGTTCAACGGCACGTCCGTGACGAGAATCCTCCTGGTCGTGCAGTCATATTCGATGGCCCGGGGGAACTGAAACGAGGGGTCCGGTGTAAAAGCTGATTGTAACGCTCCAACCGTGCTGAACTGCAGCACCTGCTCGACGCCGCTGCCTTCTTGCAGCAAGAGCAGATCTGCAACTGTGCCCGTTGTGTTCGTGAACCCGAGCGCAAGACCTGTGGCATTCTGGGCTATTTCGACGAGGGCTGCGGCCGAATTCAGATCTAGCGCCGTGCCACGGCTTGAGGCGTCAGGGATCCTGTACACCCATCCGAAGACACCCCCCGCTCCCTCCTCGACTCTCTTGCTCACGAAAAGCGCGTCCGCGTCTGCAAAAATGGCAATATCCGACAGGCGCCGGCTCGGCTCGGTGCTTGTGGCAATCGTCTCAGGGGACTCGGGCATCCAGGTCGAAAGATCCACAGAGAGCCTTCTCACGCTGCTGCCGGGCCCGTTGTCGTTGAGGACGAAAAGCACCACCCGGTCATCCAGCTCTCCGAGCGCCAACGCTGCGGGAGACTGCAAGAAACTGCTGCCGATCGTGAGGTTGGTAATGGGGAAGGGATTTTCCAGGCCGGTGGGAATCGACGTGCCGGTCAGATCGTAAATGTAGAGTGTGTCCTGCCCCTGGTCCGTGAAGAACATCAGATCCACGTTGTCGGGTTCCCCTTGCTTGTGGAAAAGGGCCATTCCGGAGACATTCCTGAAGCCGCTCAGCAGGGCTCTCCGCTGAGGGCCCGGAAAATGGTAGATGAAGATGACGCTCCCCTGCTGATCCGCCAGAAGCACATCCCCCGGCTCTGCCGTCCCACTGTCGAGAGCAAACGACATCCCGCCCGGAACGACGGCGAGGGACAGGGTATCATCTTGTCCGCTCTGCTGCGGAAACGTGTCCAGCAGGGTCACGTTTGCCGCATCCTGGTATGCCTGAAGCCCAGGAAATGGGCTGTCACAGGTGAACCCCGAGAGATTCCCATTGCCACCGCCATCTCCGTTTCCGTCCCCGTCGCAAAGCAGGCAGAAATCTCCGCAACCCTGGAGCATGGGAAGGTAGATCATGGCAGAGAGCATGCCCATGACGACCTGACCCATGCGCTTGCGGCCCGGACCAGCAGGCAAATGATCTTCCCCCGCTTCCCCAACCTGGTCGCTGAAATGCTCCGACCGGGTTCGCTCGCTCCCCCTGCGCCGCATCTCGGCTCGGATCCGTGCCGCGAGCGTCCCAGTCTCTCGCCCCGACCGACAACGTTCCCCCACAAAGGCCGTGCGGTCGCTGCTCCTATTTCAGCCCTACGTCACTTATGGCTTGCTTGCACCGAGTACTCACCTTCGCGTCGTTCTTCTTGATGCATTCCAGGAGACGACCTTCCCCCGGCTGAACCGAGGAGCAGTTCGTCTGGAGGTCTTCCCGGCACTCATTCGCCACGTACGACAGGGCGTTCACCGCCCGCTCCAACTGGGCAGCGGAATCGTAGAGGGCGTATTCGCAGCGCGTCGAGAGTTTGTCCTGGTAGGCATAAAGACACGCTAAGATCCGCTGTTCGCCCGGGGTCACATCCTTGCAGTGCTTCTCAATGTCCTGCTCACAGCCCGTGACGAAGGTGTCGACCACTCCCTGCGCCATCGATTGGATGGGATCTCCGGCCAGAGCCGGCGCTGCCACCATCAGGCCCAGGACCACTGCAAATACCGGTGCGGATCCGACTTTCATGGGAACCTCCTCTCGCGGCAGGCAACCCGGCCCTGCAGGCCGCTCCTGCAGAAGCAACTTTCCTCGGGTTTGCCATCTTCTACAGCAACACTTCGTCCGGCTAACGCTGCGCATTACCCACAAGTCAATCCGAAGGTCGCAGGCAGTTTGACTCTGCCCGTCATCCCGGCCCTGCCGCGCAGCGCGTGCAAGCCGGGATCCAGAGTCTGCATCAAGTACGGGGAACAGGGACTGGACCCCGGCCTTCGCCGGGGTGACGGAACTGGATGGCACCGCGACTGTCCGATCGACTGCTCCCCGGGCTCCTCTGGAATGACGGTTTCGATCCGGATTTCGCACTCCGTCCCCTGCTGGGCCGACTTGTGGGTAAAGGGCAGGGCTAACGTGCGCTGGCGTAACGTCCCCTCCCCTCCCCGGAGGCACACGAAGGCCCGGTGCCCATCGTGAGACCCTGGTCCAAGAAAAGTCGGACGCAAGGCTCTCATTCGATCCAACCCTCCTGTTCGAATCTCTTCCTGAGCTGGTCGGCGATTTCCTTGCCGGTCGCTCTGGCTCTCCCCTCGACCTTGCTGCTGCCGCTCACCTCCCCGTAGACTTTCATCCCGCCGCTCACGATGAGTCCCACCGGGTTCCCTGTTGCAATCGCAACGCCAAGTGGCACAGCCCCGCCCGGGGTCTTACTTCCACCGGAATCGACTGTGCCGGAGCCCAGCTTGCGCAACCCCTGAGCCGTCATCTGGTACCCTTCGACCGCGGTTTTTAATTCGGATTTGCCTGAGCCGAATCCGATCGAGACCCGCTTTGCGGCACTGCCCTCCTCGATCGAGAGAAGGTAGCCTCGGATCAGAACGTCGTTGATCTGCGGCTGGGTTCGCAGCGCGGCCCGCTGTGCCGGCAGTCCCATGGCGTGGATCTGCTCCACCAACTCCGCTGCAATTTCAGCGCCCACCCGACGGCCGGCTTCGATCTGCTCGGCGGTTTGCGGCGTGCCAGGCTCCTCGAGCTGGCCTGCGATTGCGGAGTCCGCCGGCACATCCGCAGGACTGGCGGCGAAGTCGTACACCAGGATGCGATCAGGCCGCGGGATTCTTCCTTTCACGAGCACCTCACGCTCGGACACCTTTGTCGAAGCGCACCCGGCTGCAACGACCAGGACGAACAGACACGTCATGACACGTCTGCTGGGCCTCATCTCAACCTCCCTGGGCAGGGGCTTTTCCCTCGGGACCGGGAGTCCCACAGATTCCTGTCCCCCGCCTTGGTTCTTTGCCCTGCATGGGCTCGGCATGAAAAATGACCGTAAACGCCTTGTGCGGAATGCATGCCAAGTCTCACGAGAAGGAGCCAGGTCGTGGAAATTGGACGGGTTTCAGCGACTTATAGGGAAGGGGAAATTGCTTTCTTGTGCGAAGGCGTCCTGACGTGCCGATCGATATTTCGTCTCGGGGACGGAATAGAGTCTGTGCCCGGGACAGGAACCGGCCCGCACGAATACCTTCCCGGCTTCGGTTCGGCAAATGTTAGAGTCTGTGTCGCAGCCATGGCCCCCTGAACGGAGAAAGCACCATGAGAATTTTCCTCATTCTCCTCTTCTCCACATGCGTCGGATGCGATGAGGGTCTCTTTGTGTTTTGTTTTTCGAGTGACATGCGGTGCGATGGCAACATCGCACAAATGTGCAGCGTCGATGAAGAGTGGGAGGACTGGCATGATTGCGGAGAGATCGGGCTAACCTGCTATGAGAGCCCTTCCCGCTGCAGCGGCTACGCGGGCGTCGCCTGTTGCGATTGACTGGCCAACTATTCACAGATGCAAGAAGCTCTTCGAGATCTTGTCGAGCAGGTGCGAGGTGCGAGATGCGAATCACCCCTGGGTTTTCGATCACAGGGACAGGAGACACGAGGCCGGGAAGAAGCAGGCAGCCCTTTGCCATCTCCGCGAGATAGACACTCAAGTCTCTATGCGAGAAAGCCGGCGCTGCAAAGTCCGGGTTTCACGCCATCCGATCATCCAGAGAATCCTCGGGCACGAGAACCGGACCAGGACCGAGATCTACCTGCACAGCGTGTCCCAGCGATGCGCCTTTACGAGCGTGCGCGGGAAAATTCACACACCGATTCACACATAGATGCGGACCGAAAAAAAGAAGGATCGACCTTTGCGACCGACCCTTCGTAAGCTGCTGGAATCACGAATCATTTATGGTGCCGGAGGAGGGAATCGAACCCTCATGAGCGCGAGGCCCGGGGGATTTTGAGTCCCCTGCGTCTACCAGTTCCACCACTCCGGCATAACTCTCAGAGACCCTTCATCTTTATTGTCGCCTGCGCGCAAAGTCAAGAAGCGGGGCGGGGCCGCGGGTGTGGCCGCACCAAGGCACCCATCAGAGCCTCTGCGGACCGGCTGGCCGCGGCGGCCCCCATGCGTCGTGCTCTGTTACGACGTCCGGAATGACGCTGCGGGGCGAGGCCGGTCATAACCCAGGACGGTATCCGCCCAGACGAAGAAGGGGTTGAGAAGGGTCGTCCTGCGGACCACGGCGCGCACCGCACCGGCAGGAGGGCACGAGGAACGGGAACTCCTCCGCTTCTTCCTCTCTCTGGACGGCCATCATCTTCCTCCGGGCGTTTCACGAGTCGGGGCTTCCGGCACGCCGGGACTTGCGGGTGATTGCGGCTCGACGGCCGCTGCGGGCGAAGCCCGAACGGCGGGTGCTCGAGGGTTCGCAGAAGGATGACAGGCGTGATTCCAAACAATGACCAACATAGAGTGGCAGGTCGTGGCCGTCAAGGCGGAACGACCGGCAGCGCTACGCCACGGGCTCGCGGTTCTCCTTGGCCGCGTACCAGTTCTTCCCGGTTCCGATGTCCACGGCTATGGGGACCTCGAGCCGCACGGCTCCTTCCATCTCCGAGCGCACCAGCCGGCCGACCTCCAGCCGCTCCTCCTCGGGCAGCTCGAAGACGAGCTCGTCGTGCACCTGCAGCACCATGCGTGCGCGGTATCCTTGCCGCCCGAGCCGGCCGTGGATGCGGATCATGGCGATCTTGATCAGGTCGGCGGCCGAGCCCTGGATCGGAGAGTTCCTGGCGACACGCTCGCCGAAGCCGATGATGCCCGGGTTCCTCGAGCGCAGCTCGGGTATGTAGCGGCGCCGTCCGAACAAAGTCTCCACGTAACCGTCTTCCCGTGCCAAGGAGATCTGCCGGTCCAGGTACGCCCGTATCGCCGGGAAGCGCGCGAAGTAGCCTTGGATGAAGGATTCGGCCTCATCCAGCCTCAGGCCGAGGCGGCGCGCCAGCGCCGGAGCGCCCTGCCCGTAAAGGGTCGCGTAGTTCACGGTCTTGGCCACGGATCGCTCTCGGGCCGTGACCTCTTCGAGCGTGAGCTCGAACAGGCGCGCGGCCGTCTCCCGGTGCACGTCCCGGCCGGTGCGGAAAGCCTCGATGAAGTCCGGCTCGCGCGCGAGATGAGCGAGGACCCGAAGCTCGATCTGCGAGTAGTCCCCGGCCAGCAGAACGCTCCCCTGCGGGGCGACGAAGGCTTTTCGGATGCCGGCGCCGAGGCGCGATCGGATCGGAATGTTCTGCAGGTTCGGCTCGGAGCTGGAAAGGCGCCCCGTGGCCGTGGCCGCCTGGTTGAAGGAGGTGTGAATGCGGCCGGTCTCCGGGTCGACGAGGCGCGGGAAGGCGTCCACGTACGTGGATTTCAGCTTGGCGAGCTCGCGGTACTCGAGCAGCCGGCCGGGCAGCTCGTGCCCTTCCGCGGCCAGCTCCGCCAGGACCTCGGCATCGGTGGAGGCCCCGGTCTTGGTCCGTTTGCGCACCGGCAGCCGCAGTCCTTCGAACAGCACCCGGCGCAGCTGAAGAGGCGAGTCGACGTTGAACGGCTCGCCCGCGAGAGCGTAGATCTCTGCCTCCAGACGGGCGAGGTCCGCCGCCATCTGCTTCCCCAGGCTCTCCAACACCCCCGTGTCCAGCGCCACGCCCGCCCCCTCCATGTCCGCCAGGACCGGCACCAGCGGCATTTCGATCTCTTCATAGACCCGCCGCAGGCCCTGTAGATCGAGCCCCCGGAGCAGCCGGTCGGCAAGTCGCAGGCTGTAGTCGGCCCGCTGCGCCGCGTAGGGCAGTACCTTTTCAGGGGGGACGTCCGCGAGCGACTCCCGCTTCCCCAGAAACTCGCTTTGCCGCACCAGACCAGACCCGAACTGCTCGATCACCAGCGCCTCCAGGTCGTGGCTTCTCTTGCCCGGATCGAGGCAGTAGGAGGCGAGCATCACGTCCGTCATGGGGCCTGCCGCTTCGAGACCTGCCCGGCGCAGCCAGAGCAGGATCCGCTTGACGTCGTGGCCGACCTTCTCCACGCCCGGCGCGGCGAGGACCTCGGCCAACGGCCTCATTTCGTCCGAGTCGAGGCGCGCCCGAGCGGCCGCCCCCGGCCCTCCCGCGTGACCGCCCAGCGGCAGATACGCCGCGCGTCCGGCCTCGACGGCGATTCCGAGACCCATGAGCCCTGCGCCCGGGCGGGAGCCGGCAGCAGCGTCGAACACCGGGTAGAGGGCCACGCGGCCTCGTTCCATGGCCTCCTGCATCAGCAGGGCGAGCTCCCGAGGCCCTTCGATCAAGCTGCACCGGGATTCTCCGCATTCCCTGGGCGCCAGCTCGGGCAGCATGGATTGGAACTCCAGCTCGATGAAAAGCTCCCGCAGCCGTGCGACGTCGGGCGCGCGGAGGGAGAAGGCGTCCAGGTCGAGCCCGACGGGCGCATCGGTCCGGAGGGTGACCAGGCGCTTCGACAACACGGCCTGCTCTGCGTGGCCCGACAAGGCCTGCCGGGCGCGCTTGTTCTCGAGTGTCTCGGCCCGCTCCAGGATCTTCTCGATCGGGCCGAAACGGGCAATCAGCTCGACCGCGGTCTTGTGCCCGATCCCTCGGACTCCGGGCACGTTGTCGGACGGGTCTCCGACCAGCGCCAGATAGTCCGTGACCCGCTCCGGGGGCACTCCCATACGCTCCTCGGCCGCGTCCTCGTCGACCCAGCGCGCCTCGATGAACGACCTGCCGCCGCGGCCGGGCTCGATCACGGCAATGCCGGGGCCGATGAGCTGGTAAAAGTCGGTGTCGCCCGAGACGATCACGGCCTGAAGCCCCTTTGCGGCGGCCGCCCTCGCCAGGGTCCCGATCACGTCGTCCGCCTCGTAGCCCTCGACCTCGATCGCGGGCACGCGGAAGGCTTCGAGGATCTGCCGAATTCGCTCCATGGAGAGGCGGAAATCCATCTGGTCGGATTTGTCCAGCTTCTGGCGCGTGGCCTTGTACGGGGGGTATAGCTCGTGCCGGAAGGTGGTCCCCCGGCCCGCGTCGAAAACAGCCGCCACGTAATCGGGTGCATGGTCGGCCAGGATCTTGCGCAGGAACAAGGTAAGTCCGTACGGGACCGAGGTGTTCTCTCCCGTCGAAGTCCTGAGAGGCTGCTGGATCATGGCATAGAAGGCGCGGTACGCAAGTCCGTGGCCGTCCACCAGGAACAACGACCCTGCGCGCGCATCGGGCCCGGACCGGTCACGCGCACGTCCCTTGACTGCCGGTGAACCTTTGGGCATGCTGTCTCCTCTGGAAAACCCCGCGCGTTCCTTGCCCATTTGGATGCGAACACCCCTGAGCCGTGCCTCCCGGCTCGCCGCATCCGGCATGGATCGATCGGGGATAGGCCGAGGCGTCGTGTGGCGGGAGTTCAAAACTGAGCGTCAGGGTTTCGGCAGCAGTCGTCATTCCGGAGGCCTCCATGTCCCAAGCGGCTCGCCTCTTCTCCCCTGCAGCCGGGCGACCAACCCGGTCATCCGGGCATCTGTTTGAGGAGATCGAGGAACGGGCAAACCCCATCCGCTCGGTCCTCCGTCAGCCCCGCACCGGACCGATTCGCGCACACGCCCGAGGACCGACCGCGCCCGATCCCGGCTGTGGCGTCGTCGACGCCGGATCGGCCCGCATTCTTCCCAGCAGCACGACGGATCCCGTTCCCGGAAAGACGAGCCCGATGTCTCCATGCGCGTGGTCTCTGCGAAATGCGGCCGCCCTGGTGCTCCTGGCCCTGTTCAGCGCCTTGCCGGTCGTCCTCGCACGCTCCGCCTTCGCCTTCGGCATCGAGGACGTGAACGCCGAGGCGCAGGCGCTGGCCGAAAAGCCCTTCGAAAAGCCCAAGACGGTTCCCGATTGGCTAGGCAAGATCGACTATGACCAGTGGCGCGATGCCCGGTTCCGCCCCGAGAGAGCTCTCTGGCGGGATCGCGCCATGCCCTTCGAGGTGCAATTCTTCCACCCCGGATTCCTCTATCAATATCCGGTCGAGATCTTCATGGTCGAGGCCGACGGGATCCGGCCGGTCCTCTTCTCGCCCAGCCTTTTCGACTACGGCAAGAACACCTTCGCGAGCAAGGTGCCGCAGGACCTCGGATTCGCCGGATTCAGGATTCACTACCCGATCAAATCGCAAACCTACAAGGACGAGGTCGCGGTATTTCTCGGCGCGAGCTACTTCCGCGCAGTCGGCCAAAATCAGGTCTTCGGGCTCTCCGCGCGCGGGCTCGCCATCGACACGGCTTCCTCGCATGGCGAGGAGTTTCCGTTCTTTCGGCGCTTCTGGCTGGTGGCCCCGGCGCCGAAAGCACAGGACATGGTCATCTACGCCCTCCTGGACAGCCAGAGTCTGACCGGCGCTTACGCGTTCCTCGTCGACCCGGGGGAGCAGACGGTCATCAAGGTCGACTGCCGGCTGTTCTTCCGGAACAAGGTCGAAAAAATCGGGGTGGGCCCCCTCACGAGCATGTTCTTCCACGGCGAGAACACGCGCCGCTGCTTCGACGACTTCCGCCCCGAGGCGCACGACTCGGACGGTGCGCTGGTCCAGTTCGCCACCGGAGAGTGGCTGTGGCGGCCGGTGGACAACCGGGACAAGCTCAACGTGAGCAGCTTTGACGCACCCAGCCCGCGCGGGTTCGGCCTGCTTCAGCGCGACCGCAACTTCGGTCACTACCAGGACCTGGAGACCCGCCAGGACCTGAGGCCGAGCGCATGGATCATCCCGGCCGGGGAGTGGGGCCCGGGCCGCTTCGAGCTGGTCGAGATCCCTGCGGAGTCGGACACCAATGACAACATCGTCTGCTATTGGGTCCCCGCCGCCCAGCCCGATCCCGGCGCGCAGCTCGCCTTCACTTACCGCGTGGTGTGGGGCGGCGACAACCCGGCACTGCAGCCCGGCGGCCGGGTCGTTTCCACGGGCCATGACAAGGGCACCTACGAGAACGCCCATCGCTTCGTGGTCAATTTCGAGGGCAAGAAGCTCAACACCATTCCGGCCGACCGCGTCCTGCACGGCGCGCTCACCGTGGTGGGAGGCCCGGAGGTGGCCGAAGTCCTGGACCAGTATCTCATCAAGAACACCGTGACCGGCGGGTGGCGGCTCTCCTTCCAGGTCCGACCCAGCAAGCGCGAACCGATCGAGCTCAGGGCCTTCCTGGACCAGGGCGGCGAGGCGCTGACCGAGACGTGGTCGTACGTGATCCTGCCATGAGCGAAAAGCCAGGCTCAGCTCCGCCGGAGGAAGAGTCCGACCCTTCGGGAAAACGCACGCTCGAGGTCGCGACCACGGCGGGCCGGCTCCTGCAGAACTGGGGCGAGGCGTACCGCCGCGCGCTCGCTTACCTCGAGGAGCTGGGAGTCCCCGCGAACGAGCGCGCCGGTCTGGCCGAGGAGGCCGTCGGCCGCGCCCTCGCGGAGCCGTGGCCCGAGCCGAGCGATTCGATCTCGGAGACCCTGCGCGCGACGCGCGCCTTGCTCCTGGAGCGCTATCCTTCATCCGTTCCCGGCGCCGCGGACGGCTCCGCCGAGGACCCTTTCCTCCGTTGGCGCCTCGAGCGCGCCCTCGAGCACGGCCTGACCGCCGACCAGGCGCCCTCCGGGCCGTCGGCCGCGCCGGCCCCCCCCTGGGAGCAAGGCCGGCTCTGTTCCATGCCTCGCCTGGACCGATTTTCCATGACTCCGGAGACGATCGAGAGGCGGCCGCTGGTGCGGCTCGCCAGGCGCCTCTTCGGGCGCCGCGGCGCGAACGGCCCGAACGGCCGCACGGCCGCTCCTGCAGCGCGTCCGCTGGTCGGCAAGTCCTTGCGCCGCCTGCGCCGCTCCATGCCGTGGACGCGGGCCGCCCTGCGGCGCCGTTTTCTCCTCATCCTGCTCGTCCTGATCCCGACCATCGTGGCAAGCGGCTCCATGGCCAACATCCTGCACGCCCAGGACCGCACCTGGGTCTGGATACCGACCGTGGTCGTCTTCGGCGCTCTCTTCGGCTGGATCTCGATCGGGTTCTGGACGGCGCTCATGGGCTTCTTCACCCTGATCCGCCGGCGCGATCGTTTTGCGATCACCCGTCTCAAGGAGCTCCAGCCGGTCGAGATCGACGGCAAGGCCCGCACTGCGATCGTCATGCCGATCTGCGGCGAGCCGGTCGAGCGCGTCTTCGCGGGCCTGCGCGCGATCCGGCGCTCCCTGGAGAGTTCGGGCCTGATCGAGCCGTTCCACTTCTTCGTCCTGAGCGACACCCAGGACCCAGGGCTGGCCGTGCAGGAGGAGGCCGCCTGGTTCGAATGGTGCCGCGACGCGCACGGGTTCGGCAGCATCTTCTATCGCCGGCGCAAGGTCCGGGTCGCCAGGAAGAGCGGCAACATCGCCGACTTCCTGCGGCGCTGGGGCAAGCTCTACCGCTACATGATCGTGCTCGACGCCGATAGCCTCATGAGCGGTGAAACGGTCACCAGGCTCGTGCAGCTCATGGAGGCGCACCCGCAGGTCGGCATGGTCCAGACCGCCCCCTCAGCGGTCAACCGCGATTCGCTCCTGGCGCGGGTGCAGCAGTTCTCGACCCGCGCCTACGGGCCGATGTTCGCGGCAGGGCTGCACGCCTGGCAGCTCGGGGACGGACAGTTCTGGGGCCACAACGCGATCATCCGCGTGGAGCCGTTCATGGCCCATTGCGGCCTGCCGAAGCTGCCCGGCAAGGAGCCGTTCGGCGGGGAGATCCTGAGCCATGACTTCGTGGAATCGGCGCTCATGGGCCGCGCCGGGTGGACCATGTGGCTGGCCTACGACCTGGGCGGCAGCTACGAGGAGATCCCGTCCACCTTGCTCGAGGAGATGAAGCGGGATCGGCGCTGGTGCCAGGGCAACCTGCAGCATCTGCGGCTCCTGTTCAGCGAAGGCCTGTTCGGGGCCCACCGCATGCTCTTTCTGAACGGTGCGCTCTCCTACGTCTCCGCCCTGCTCTGGTTCCTCTTCCTGACCCTGAGCACGGCCGAGGCCATCCGGTTTGCCATCACGCCGCCCCAGTACTTTCCCGAGGGGCCGGTGCTCTTTCCGCAATGGCCGGTGTGGCGGCCGCTCTGGGCCATCTCGCTCGTAGCCGTGATCGGGCTCTTGCTCTTCCTGCCCAAGACGCTCGCCGCCCTGCTGATCGTCTTCAAGCACCGCAACGCCCGGGCCTTCGGCGGGGTGCTGCGCCTGCTGCTCAGCATCGTCCTGGAGATCCTGCTCTCGAGCCTGCTCGCACCGATCCGGATGGTGTTCCACAGCCGCTTCGTGGTCACCAACCTGCTCGGCCGCACCGTCACCTGGCGCGCTTCGGACCGTGAAGGGAAGCCGACCGGCTGGCGCGAGGCCTTCCGCAGCCACGCCGCCGATTCGCTCCTGGCGAGCGCCTGGGGCGGAGCGCTCTTCTGGCTCAATCCCAATTACTTCTGGTGGGTCACGCCGATCGTGAGCGCCCTGATTCTTTCCATCCCCCTGTCGGTCTTTACGAGCCGCTCGAGCGCAGGCCAGAGGGCGCGCCGCTGGGGGCTCTTCCTCATCCCCGAAGAAAGCCAGCCGCCACCTCTCCTGCAGGAATTCCGAGAGCTCCACGCCGATGCCAAGCGCCGCAGCGCGGCCCTGCCCGAGCGGGAGCGGGACGGCTTCGTGCGCGCCGCGGTCAACCCGCTGGTCAACGCCCTGCACCGTGCGCTCCTCGGCAGGCCCCGGCGCGTCATGGGGAGCATCCGAGAGCGGCGCCGTGCCTGGCTCGAACGGCTGTCCCGAGAAGGCCCGGCCGCGCTCGGCATGCAGGAGCGACGCGCCCTGCTCCTCGACCCGGAGTGCACCGATGGCCTGCACGAGCGCCTCTGGTCCGTGCCCGAGCGCGAGGCCGCGATCCTCTGGGGCGGGACCTCTCCCAGGCCTGCGGCGGCGCCGCGCAAGGACCCGGAAAGCCCCGGCCATCCCCCGGTCCAGGGCTGATGCCGATGCCTCGACGCGAAGCGTGCCTTTGGCCACCGGATGGCTGGTGCTCTCAAGTGCCGGGGAGCTGAGAGGCCGCCGGTTTGCGCCGTTCTCTCCCGCACGCCGCCGGCCGCGCGTTTGACCGGGCAATCGAGCCTTCCTATACTCCAAGACTCTCCTGCTCCGAGCCGGGCGCAGGCCCGGATTCCCGGAGCCGGCCGGCTGGAGCTTCAACACAAGCAGGCGAGGTTCTGCGATGCCGCTCGATCCTCATGCCTTCCGCGACCTCGACCCCGGCAACCGCGTGCTCATGGGACCCGGGCCGAGCGACGTGGCGCCCCGCGTGCTGCAGGCCATGGCTGCGCCCTGCATCGGGCATTTGGACCCGTATTTCCTCTCCGTCATGGACGAAACCCAACAACTCCTGCGGTTCGTCTTCCAGACCCGAAACGAGCTGACCATCCCTGTCTCCGGAACCGGCAGCGCCGGCATGGAGGCCTGCTTCGTCAACCTCGTGGAGCCGGGAGACGAAGTGGCCGTGTGCGTGAACGGCGTGTTCGGCACCCGGATGTGCGACATCGTCAACCGGCTCGGCGCCCGCCTGATCCGCATCGAGGCCGAGTGGGGACGCGCGATGGATCCGGACCGGGTGCGCCAAGCCGTTCGCGGCAGGAGCCCGAAGCTCCTGGCCGCGGTCCACGCCGAGACTTCCACCGGCGCCTCCACGTCTCTCCAGGACCTGTCCGTGGTCGCACGCGAGGCCGGGGCGCTGCTGCTCGCGGACACGGTCACTTCGCTGGGCGGCATGGAAGTCGCGGCGGACAAGTGGGGCATCGACGCGCTTTACAGCGGCAGCCAGAAGTGCCTCTCGTGCCCGCCGGGCATGGCGCCGATCTCGTTCAGCCCGGCCGCCGTCCGGGCCCTCGAGGCGCGCACCCACCCGGTGGTGAGCTGGTATCTGGACATGGGTATGGTCCGCAGCTATTGGGGCGCGGAGCGCAAGTACCATCATACGGCGCCGGTCAACATGGTCTACGCCCTGCGCGAGGCCCTGCGCATGGTGGCCGAGGAAGGGCTGGAAGCCCGCTTCACCCGTCACCGGCGCAACCACCGGGCACTGGTCGCAGGGCTCGAGGCCATGGGCCTTTCCATGCTCGTTCCCGAGCCGGAGCGGCTGCCGATGCTCAACGCCGTCCGCATCCCGCAGGGAGCGGACGACCGCAAGATTCGAACGGCGCTGCTGCGCAGCTTCGGCATCGAGATCGGCGGCGGCCTTGGTCCTCTCACCGGCAAGGTCTGGCGCATCGGGCTGATGGGGCATGCCTGCTCGGCCCGCAACGTGCTCCTGTGCCTTTCCGCTCTGCAGACCGTCCTCACGGCCGAGGGAATCAAGGTCAGGCCAGGCGCTCAGGAAGCGGCGGCCGCGGCTTGTTCCAGATCCTGAAGGATCGATGGACTCTGTCTTCCTGCGGAAAATCCGGCGCATCGTCGGCAGGGACCACCTCCGCACCGGTCCGGCCGACCTGGAGGTCTATTCCTACGATGCCTCCCTGGCACGGCAGCTTCCCGGGGCCGTCGCCTTTCCCGCCGACGCCGGCCAGACGGCTGCGGTCGTGCGGGTCGCCTGCGAGGCCGGTGTTCCCTGCGTACCCAGAGGCTTCGGCACCAACCTGTCCGGCGGCAGCGTTGCGCCCGAAGGCGGTCTGGTCCTCTGCCTGTCCCGTCTGAACCGCATCCTGGCCATCCGGCCGGAGCGCCGCTGTGCCCTGGTCCAGCCCGGCGTCACGAACCTCGAGCTTCAGAACGCCCTGGCCCCCCTCGGGTTCTTCTATGCGCCCGACCCTGCGAGCCAGAAGGTGTCGACCCTGGGCGGCAACGTGGCCGAGAACTCGGGAGGTCCTCGGTGCGTCAAGTACGGGGTGACCAAGAACCACGTCCTGGGCATGGAAGTCGTTCTTGCCGGAGGCGAGCGGGTGCGGATCGGCGGGGAGGCTTCCGATCCGCCCGGGCTGGACCTGTGCGGGCCCCTCACCGGCAGCGAGGGCACCCTGGGGATCGTCACCGAGCTCCTGGTCCGCATTCTGCCCCTTCCCGAGTCGCTCGTAACGCTGCTCGCCGTGTTCGACGACGTCGCGGACGCGGCGCGCTGCGTCTCCGGGATCATGGCCCACGGCATTCTCCCTTCCAGCCTGGAGATGATGGACGCCCCGATCATGCGTGCGGTGGAAGAGAGCATGCCGTGCGGCTATCCGCTGGACGCGGCGGCCGTGCTGATCATCGAAGTGGACGGACCGGCCCAGGGCCTGGCGAGCCAGGCCGAGCGCATCCGGGAAATCTGCCGCGCCAACCGCTCGACAAAAGTGCGGGAAGCCGGGGACGCGGCGGAGCGGAACCGGCTCTGGGCCGGCAGGCGCGGCGCCTTCGGGGCCGTGGCTCGAATTTCACCGAGCTACCTGGTGACCGACTGCACGGTGCCCCGGACGAAACTGCCTGAGGCCCTCGCGGGCGTGGCGGCAGCGGCGCGGCGCCAGGGACTGTCCTGCGGCAACGTCTTTCACGCGGGCGACGGCAACCTGCACCCGCTCCTCTTCTTCGACTCCCGCGACCCGGACCAGCTCCGCCGCGTTCACGACGCGGGGTTGGAGATCATGCAGGAGTGCGTGGCCCTGGGCGGCACCATCACGGGCGAGCACGGCGTGGGGCTGGAAAAGAGACAGGCCATGAGGCTGGTCTTCTCCGAGGACGACCTGGCTTTCCAGCAGGCCCTCAAGCTCGCCTTCGACCCGGCGCAACGGCTCAACCCCGGCAAGGTGCTTCCCGATGCCGTCGTCCCCGCGCACACGAGCGCCGGGCACGCGCCCGCCGCAGCCGGACGCGGACCGGGCAGCGGCGAGCCGCTCCTGCCTGCCTCGGCCGAAGAAGCCGCTGCGATCGTCCGAGGCGCGCTCCGCGACCGTGTCGCGCTCGTGCCCCAGGGCGCCGGACGGTGGCAGGCGTTCGGGAACGCGCCCGCAAAGACGTGGCTGCCGCTCGGGAGCTCGAACCTCTCCGCTCTGGCGGCGTACGATCCGCTCAACCAGGTCGTCATCGCAGGAGCCGGCATGAGCCTGGCCGCGCTCCAGAGAATCCTTGCCGATCGCAACCAGTGGCTTCCGGTCCGGGCGCTCGATCCCGAAGTCGTCACCCTGGGCGGCATCGCCGCCCTGAACGCCGGCGGTCCGGAGCGGCTCCGCTGCGGCGCGCTGCGCGATCACCTGCTCGGCACGCGCTTCGTCTCGGGCAGGGGTCTGGTCATCCGGGCCGGCGGCCGCGTGCTCAAGAACGTGGCCGGATACGACGTCACGCGCCTCATGGCCGGCTCGGCCGGGACCCTGGGCTTCCTGTGCGAGCTGACCTTGCGCGTGTCGCCCGTGCCGCAAAGCTGCCGCGCCGTTCACGCCACAGGGCCCCTGGAGCGGGTCGCGGCGCTCTGCGCGCAGATCCTGCGCTCGAGCCTGGATCCGGCTTTCGTGGTTGCCGTGCCCGCGACCTTCGGGCAAGAGAGCCGTCCGAGCGCACCCGTGGACCTGGGCGACGGCGCACCCTGGCGCATGACCGTCGGCTTCGAGGGCCTCGATGAAACCGTGCAGGCCCAGGAGCGACGTTGCGCCGAGTCGCTCGCGCGCGGCGGCCTGCAACAGGAGCCGGCGCAGTCGTACCCGCTTCTCGAAGGGCCTCTGGCAAAGCAGGAGAGAGACCTCGACGGATGGCCGATTCTTCTCAGGGTGGACCTGCCTCTCGGCCGGGAGTCCGAGTTCCTTCGGATCGCACGGGAGACCTTCCGGCCGGGAGCGCTCCTGGCGGACCTCGGGTGCGGCCGCGTCCGGGCCGCCCTGTCGGACCTTTCGAACGCGCTCTGGCAAGACCTCTGCCGCCACGCGGCCGGCCGCGGCGGCCATGTGCTGCTGGAGAAGGCGCCCGCGGAGGTCCGCGCCTGCAGGGACGTGTTCGGCCCTCCGCGCCCCGAATGGAAGCTCATGCACGCCGTCAAGGACGCCCTGGATCCCTGCAACGTCTTTTCCCCGGGCCGTCTCCCGGGGCGGAAATAGCTGAAGAGTGGAAAGGCATGCAGGACGCTGACCTCTCCCCGGCACTCGCCCGCTGCAACAGGTGCGGCTTCTGCCAGGTGGCATGCCCGATTTTCCGGGCCACGGGCCATGAGTCCGGCGTGGCCCGCGGCCGGCTGGCCCTGCTCCGCGCGCTCGAGGAAGGCCGGCTCGAGTGGTCGCAAGGCCTCGAACAGACCCTGTTCACGTGCCTGCTCTGCGGCGCCTGCACGACCAACTGCTTTCCGGCGATCCGCACCGTCGATCTCGTGGTGGACGCGCGCCGCCGCTACCTCGACCGCGTCGGCCGCCACCGGCTGCACCGGCTCCTGTTCGATAAGCTCCTGCCATACCCGGGCCGCATGCGCCTGGCCGCAAAGGCGGTCGCCCTGGGGCGGGACAGCGGCCTGGCGGAGGTAGCGTCCGCCTTGGGCCTGTTGAGGATCTTCGGCCGGGAATTCGCCCGCAGCGAAAAGATCCTGGACCGAGTGCCGCGGCGCGCTTTGAGGGAACGCATCCGGCCCGGCGTTCTCCAGGGGCACGGGAGCGGCCCGCGCGTGGCCTACTTCGCGGGATGCGGCCCGGACATCATGACTCCGGAGTCGGCCGCAGCGTCGATCCGCGCGCTGCTCGCCCGCAGCCGGGAAGTCGCGGTGCTGGCGAACGGCTGCTGCGGGCTGCCGGCCTGGAGCTACGGGGACCTGGAGGCCGCCAGGAGACTCGCCGAGAGGAACCTCGAAGTGCTCGCATCCTCCCCTTCATTCGACCTGCTGGTCACGGACTGCTCGAGCTGCGCGTCCTTCCTGAAGAGGTACCCCGACCTGTTCGAAGCGGGCGCTCCCTCTCATTCGAAGGCCCAGGCCATGGCGCCGCGCGTACGGGATTGGGTGGAGTGGGCCTTTGCCAGCTCCCTCGCGCCCCGTTCGCAGCGGGAGCGGATCGTCGCCACGTACCATGATCCCTGCCATGCCTCCAGGGGCCAGGGCCTGGCCAGGGAACCGCGCGCGCTCCTCAGCTCTCTGTCTGCAATCGAGTACCGCGAGCTGCCGGAAGCGGACTGGTGCTGCGGCGGCGCCGGCTCATACGCGTTCTCCCATTTCGAGCTGGCCCGGCGCGTTCTCGCGAGAAAGATGGACAACCTGGAAAGGACCGGAGCCGGCGTTCTCGTCACCTCGTGTCCCGCCTGCATCCTCCAGCTCCGTTACGGCGTACGGATGCGCCGTCTCGCGGTGCGGGTCTGTCATCTTGCGGAGATCCTTTCGAGGCCCGCCTGAGCGCGGAGCGTGCCGCAAGAAGAACCCCTGACGAGGAATCACGGCCCCACCGCCATGAACACGTCAGACCCTGCGAACCAACTCGAATCGCTCCAGACGATCCGGTTCGCCTCGGTCGAAACCGTTTGCAGCCTGTGCGTGTAACCCGAGGTCGTCAGCCGCCTGCGCGTGCGGGTCGAAAGATCGTACACGTTCAGCTCCTCGCAGGCGGCGTCCGGGCAGTTGTGCGTGGTGTAGAGAATGCGGCCCTCCGCCAGGACCGGCTCGAGCATCCTCAAGCTCGAGCTCATGAGCACCGCGCTCCCTCCGGTGTCCACGTTGTACTGCATCAGTTGCCACCAGGCCCCCTCTTTCTTGACCCAGATCAACCACGGGTATTTCACGTCGAGGATATCCGCCCGGCACGTCTCCTGGGACGTTCCCACTCGCGTCAGCTCCAGCGTCGAGACACGATAGAGCCAGATCTCCTGCAGCGTCGCAGGAGGTTCCGGATAGGCCACCCATGCTGCGTAGTCGCCGTCTCCCCGGAGGCTGCCGTGGTGCCTGTTTCCGCTCGCGATCGGCATGAAAGCCGGCGGCGAGCTGATGCTCCGGAATACCCATCGGTAATCGCTGACGTCCCGCCACTGGCCGGTCCAGATGAGGAAATTGCCGGAGCGCATGGCCTGGTATTTGTAGATCGCAGAGCCGGACTGGGTGGCCGGCTGCTGGCCGTCCGCGCCGCACAGCCACCAGTCCTCATCGATTTCGAGCAGGGCGACCCCGTCTGCCGCGCCGGACCAGGAAATGAAATCCTCGGCAGCGAGCAGATCCCGAATGCTCCCGTTCGACCGATCATAGAGTCTCAGGCGCACCGATCCGTCCCCGCCGGCCGAAGAGAACCAGAGCCAGCGCTCGTCCATGCCCAGCGCTTCATCGCGAGCCGCAGAGCCATCCTGCGTCAAAGGAAGGTATGCGCCGGTGGAGATCCGGTACAGCACGATGTCGTCGGCCTCTCGGTACGCGATGAGGTCTCCTTCGAGCACCGCCCCGGTGGCGTCCTGTGCGATCTTTCCCACGGTCCATGCGGCGTCCAGGGCAAGCGGAACGAGCAGCACCGACGCCGCAACCAGGAAGGCCAGCGGCCTCGACTTCTTGTCATGCATGACTTTCTCCTCATCGGACACGGCGCCCGGATGCGTCCACCACGGTCACCCTGTAGCCGGCCCGCGTCGGGTATGCGTCACAAAGCAGGGACACCGTATGCCTCCCGACTGCGGAGGCAGCGGCGCATACGCGCCGACTCCGGTCCAGGGCAAGGCCTTCCCGGACAAGCTCCCCCTGCGGAGAACCGATCAGGATCTCGGGATCCGAGCAGAGCCGGTCTTCCGCTGAGCGCATAACCGACGACACCAGCACGTCCAGAATGATCGTGTACGGGCGGCCTTCCGCAGAGGCCAGGTCGATGGAATAGATCTGCTCCCCGCCGATCCTGCAGCTTCCCTCAGGCCAGTCGCAGGTGGTGCAGCCGACTTGCGTGCAGGGCTCCACGGTCTCGCACAGATCGGCCGGGTCGACGCTGCCTCCACCGCCGCCGCACGCCGTCAACGAGAACAGACCCACGCAAAGGACCAGCCGCATCTTCTTCATGGCACCCTCCTCGAGAGGTTTCGGGTATCCGGCACAGACTCCACGAAACCGCCGTTCTCGGTATACGCCCGGATCCAAACGGACCCGCGGAACGATTCGATCAACCCCAGAGAGCCGTTGCCGTGCAGCACGACCGAGTACAGCCCTCGCTCGGGGTTCGGGTCCGTGACGCAGAAGCTCCCTCCCTCGCCCGCCCCGATCGGCCTCTCCCAGATGACGCTGCCGTCCGGGCGCAGGACCTCCAACACCGCGTTGCCCTCCGCGTGGTCGCAGTCGGCCTCCAGCAGAACAAACAAGCTCCCCGCGGCAGCCGGGATTTCCCACTGCCAGCAACGGCTGCAGAACCAGCAGGCGAAACGCCCGCCGGTCACGGGATCCGCCGCCTGTCCCTGGCCCGTGCAGGTCGCACCGTCTTCCTCGATCCGGGCTCCCTCCCCTCCGGGGCGGGAATGGGTATGATCTCCGCTGGCATTGCTCCCGCACCCGGCCCCAAGGAACACCGCCAGGGCAAGAACCAGGAGCCGATCGCCCATGCTCTTTTTCTCCATGCGAATCCCTCCTCCATCCAGAGGCTGTAAATGGACGGCCGTCTGCGGCGCGCGTCGCAAGATGCCAGGTGTCAGGTATCGGGCCATGCATCACCCCACCCCGGGGGATCCTTCATCTCCCTTGTCTTGAGTGGACCTGGGTTGAGCGCTGAAACCTGAACCCTGATACCTGAAACCTCTTCTTCGCAGCAGGCGCCCTGCCAGTACGAGCCCCAGCCAACCCATTCTGCAGAGCCCCAGCAGGACCGCAGAGGTGACCAGGGCCCGCAGCCCGATCGCGGCCGAGTCGGCCCACTCTCCGCGCTCGACGGCAGCTCCCATCTCGCCCGGAGCCCGGGCGACGGAGCCGAGCATCGGACAGAGCCGGGAGGACAGGAGGCGCACCAGGCAGGCGAACCCGATTACAAAGAACAGGTGCGACAGCAGCCCGTACAGCACCAGGCCGCCCCGCGTCCAGCCGGGCAACTGCATCCTCAGGGAGAACGAATCCGCGCACCCGGCACGGCCCGGCAGGAGCTGCCTGAGAGCTTCGCGGGACCGGGCCCTCAGATTCGGTACGCCGAGCAGATCCGAGCAGAGCCAGTATCCGTCGAACTTGAGGAAGGGGTTGAGGGCGAGCAGCGCGGCGGAAACCAGAGCCAGGCAGAAGAGCACCCAGAACATGCTTCCGGTGAGCCAGTATGCGGCCGCGGCCGGGACCGCCAGCAGCATCTGGAAGTACACGCCGCCCAGGTCCACCGCCACCCGGGCTCCTCTGGAAAGGGTCCACGCCTGCGTCACGTTCGCATAGAATACCGGGAACAACAGGTAGAGCCCGAAGCGCAGCTCGCCGTGGCGACATCCGTGGAAGCTGCAGGCGCTGAGATGGCCGAGCTCGTGGATGAAGACGCTCACCAGGAGCAGCCCGTAGAGGGCGGCCGAGTCCACCGGAGAGAGCCGCAACGGGTACCCGCTCTCTGCCGCTCGAACGAGCGCAGCCGCGACCGCGGCCAGAGACAGGAGGATCAAGGCGGTCGAAGCCAACAGAGCGGACCGGCAGAAGAGCACCCGAAGACGCCGGGTCAGGGGCTCGAGGACGCGAGCCGGGCAGAGCTGCACCCCGCGCGCCTGCGCCCGCGCGCTCCGGGCTGGCCGGGAGTGCGGCTCCTCCGCATCGCCTCTGCCGGCGAGCCCCTGGGGGTAGAAGAGCGTCTCCAGTGCCCGTACGACGTCGGGCGTGCGGACCGGACGCGCGCTCGACGAGGAAAGACGCGCGGCGATCTCGTCGGCAGAGCGGGAACCGTCCATGAGCAGGAGCATCTCTTTCACGGTCCCCGAGATCTCCAGCACGCGCCCGGACGGCAGACAGGCGAGATAGGTCCTGGGCCGCGCGCTCGACGAGAACGGTACGATCTCGATCCCCCGCAGCCTCACCGGGTGCGCTGGCGAGCCCGGCGCCACCCCTGCCGCCGCGCGCGCGGGAGTGGCACAAGCCGCGAGTTGCCTCCGTTCCCGCCTACTCATGGCAATACGGCCAGCAGCCGTTGAAGGGCGCGCACTGGACCACACATTCCGAGGGGCAACCGTACCCGGCGGCGAACTGCCAACAGTACTGGGCGAAGCACGCGTCGATCGAAACGCACGTGGCAGCCTCGAGCCGGCTTTCCAGCTCCTCCATCGAGCCCAGGGCCGCAGCGGCGCCGGTCAAAGAGATCACGTCGTCTGTTCTCATCCTCTTCTCCTGATCACCCCCGCGCGCCGCGCCGCAAGCTTTCCGCGAAGCGCCGCAGCGTTCCAGCGCCTGGCCCGCGCCCGGCCCGCCCGTCCGGCTTCCCGTCCGCGCGGATTCAACTCAGGTAGATGACGAAACATTCACACCCCCAGACAGAGGGCTGGGAAAGCCCCCTGGCCGCTGAGCTCGACAGAGACAACGCCTCCAGGCGCTGCTCCAGCTCGTCCAGGTCTTCCAGGTCCCCCGGGCCCATGCCGGGCCCCTGCCCTTCTCCACAGGATCGGATTTCGTCCAACGGATTCTCCTCGGGCCCGTTCAGGCGACGCCGCGGTTTCGTCCCTTCAACCTCCCGGAGGGCAGACATCCGGGCAGGTGTACCAGATACAGAGAGGGCAACCGAACGGGCCGAGACCCTGGGTCTGCAGCAGCTCCGCTTCCAATCGCTCCTCGAGCTCCTGGAGCCCGATCGATATCCCTTCCGCTGCGGTCCGGTCACGGCTGCCGGCCTCCGGCTGAACGGATCGTGCCTCCATCGTCAGCTCTTCCCGGCGCATTCTTGCGGCCTCCATGATCAGGTGTGGTCGGCACCGCACAGGTCGTAACAGTGCTCCTGCATGCACTCGCACATCTCTCCTTTGCAGGTGCAGTGAGTCGCGCACAGCTCCCCCCCTCCGCAGTCTCCCTGGCAATCGTAGGCCACGCACCAATCCGAAAAGAACGGCAGGGCTTGCATTTCCAGACGTCGCTCGAGCTCTTCCATCGATTCGAGCCAGGGCACACCGTCGCGCAGGGATTCCATCTCGCTGGACATCCGCCCATCTCCTTTCCGGTCAGGGGCCGGCCTGCGTGCGGTCACCAGTCTCCTGCGCAGAACCCGCAATCGCCGAGGCACTCCTTGTAGCAGAGCATCAGGCAGTCGGTGCCGCACTTGTCGAAGCAGTCTTCGAGGTTGCACAGGCAGTCCTGCAGGCAGCCCGTATACTCGGTACAGAACACATCACAGACCTGATCGCAGGCATCGCTGTAACAGCCTCCGTCGGCACCTTCCAGCGCAGAGCCCAGCGGCAATCTCTGCATCTCCAGGCGCCGCTCCAGCTCGTCCAGCTCGAGCCGCACAGCCTCGTTCCGGTTGACCGGGGCGATCTCCGGATCCCCTCTCCCGGACTCTCTTTCCCCGACTTCTCCCGTCAATCGATCGAGCACACGATCAGACATTTGGACCCCTCGCACTTGGGATGACAAAGGTACCAAAGACAAGTCTCATCCGGACTCCCCAGGGGGAAAGCGCTCACCTGGCGCTCCAGACGAGCCTCCAGCTCTTCGAGCTCCGGGATCAACTCCTGCGGCACGCCCGCGTTCAAGGGCGTCAGCAAGCGGCGTTTCGGTTCCATGCTCCCCCTCAGAGGCACAGAGAGATCTTCCGGCGGCCCTGTCCCCACAGCTTTTGGAACTGCCCCTGGATCGCGGCAGGTTCCCACTCGATCATTTGGTCGAGCGACTCCGTCGACAGGCCCGCCCTGCACTCCGTGTCGAACAGCCGCAAGGCCAGGTACAGGCGCGCATTCGCAGGCGCAAAGGCCTCCCCAGCGGCCGCGGCGTGCGGCCGGCTGCCGTCCGGAGCAGGTCCGGCCCGACCGGCTTGAATCGCCTG
Source organism: bacterium (assembly GCA_040756235.1). Lineage (GTDB taxonomy): Bacteria > Desulfobacterota > DSWW01 > DSWW01 > DSWW01 > JBFLZG01. The sequence goes on from JBFLZG010000019.1 coordinate 35,185, forward strand.
CCTGGCGATCTCGCACAGATACCACTCGTTCTCGTGGCACCACTGCCAATCCAACCGGCTCAGGCCGCACTGCTCCCATGGAGTCTGGCCGGGCCAGAGCCTTCTGCAGACCATGAGCCCTACGCCTTCCACGAACAGCCGCTCCGGTCCGCCGCGCACCGGACCGCGCACCTGGGCCCGCACCGCTTCGGTCCACGCCAGTGCAAGCTCGACAGCCGTCGGTCGGCCTGCGACCGTGCAGTCCGGGGCATGGGGCCCGGCGAGGTTCACTCCGATGTCCGTCGCGCGGCCGTCGGCCAGCACGAAATGGCCGGGCAGCCCCGCCCACCGACCCAGATACACGCGCATGGAGCCCCGCGCTCGAAGGACGCGCCTGCACCGATTCAGAAGCCGGCCCGCATCCTCGAACCTCTCCGGCGCGACTCCCTCGTGAGCGTAGATTTCAATCCGACCCTGCCCTTCCCCGAGCGCCGAAGCGCGCCCGCTCGACTCCCGGTCACGTTCACGGTGTTGCCGCAGGCAATGAGCGAGGGCCTCCAGACACCATGCGGTGGTCAGCTCTCTCGATCCGTAACACCGCCCCTCCTTGCCATAGATCGCGTTGGCAGGCCAGGAGCCGTCCGGGTCCTGACCGAGGACGAGCTTCCGGGCCGCCGGCTCCCATTCGGTAGCCGCGCACCCGGCCCCGAGCAGCGCGGCCAGGGCGAGTGCGGTGTCCGTATAGTTCCCCCAGGAACCGCTCTTGAGGCAGCCGCCGAGAACTCGGGACACCAGCGCCCGCACGGCCGTCTGCGCGAGCTCGTCCGGCCGTGCGGCGAAGGCCTTGCACAGCAGGTACGGCACGAGCAAGGGTCGCAGCAGACCGCGGCTTCCGGCCGCCTCCACGAGCGTGCAGGCTCCGGCCGGGTCACGATCCTGCCGTGCTTCGCGAAGCGCCAGCTCCTCGAGCATCGGCGCTCTCGCTTGCCGGTGCGCCGCCTGGAAAACGAGCTCGGCCCAGAAGCCCTTCCCCTGAGCGGACAGCGCGTCCGCATCGCAGCGGCCGCCGCCGTCGCAGATGCCGGAATCGATGCGCTCGAGCTCCTCCCGCGAGCGCGCCCGGAACGCCTGCTCGAGCTCCGCCGGCGCGGAAGGCGCATACGCCTCCCGCGCGGTTCCCGGCCGCTCGCGGAGCGCGGCCAGAAGGTGCCGAATCTCCGGCTCCTCGGCTCCCGTGCCCGCGAGCGCCCTCAGGACCAGCGCGGTCACGGCACCCGAGGGTCCGAGCACGCGAGCCGGGTGCATGTAGCTGTGCGGCGACAGAGCCAGGCTGAAGGATCCATCCGGCCGGCGCTTGGCCAGGAGGTAACGAGCCCCCCTCGAGAGACAGGAGGCAAGCAGCGGCCCGCAACCGGGTTCCTCTCCGTGCGCGGGCGGCGACCAGGCCGGCAACGCCGCCCGGCTGCTTCTGTGCAGATCCCTGCTGCGGATCTGTGCGACGTCCGTGCGCATGGACCGAGCGCTCCGCAGGAACCCTTCGACCATGTCCCTCCAAAGCGGCACCGGCACGTCGCGCGCCGCGTCCAGGGACTCCCGAAAGAGCTCTTCTGAAAGACGGAGCTGGGACTGCGCCAAACCCGTCTCATAGAGCCAGCGGCCGACGACCTCGGGGTCGGGACGCTCGCCGCGCTCGACGGCCCGCACCCGTCCGGCATTTTCCAGGACCGCGGTGAGCAGATACGTATAGTTCTGCCTCGCGTAATCCTCTCTCCAGTCTTTGAGGTCGTCGATCGCCTGAAAGCCGATGAGGAAGGCATCCTGCGAGGCCAGCAGGGCATCCCTGTGCCGGCCGTCCCCGGACACACGGCACAGCGCCAGGATCGTGGCCTTCACGAGACCGGCCTTGTCGGCCGACAGGCGTCTGAAATCCTGCGCGGGGAATGGTTCGACCCTCTGCCTGTGAAAGACCAGCTCGCGGAGCACGGCCCGGACATAGGCAACGTAGAGCTCGTCGCATTCTTCCCAGAAGGCGTCTTGCGGCGGCAGATAGGGGAGGAGGATCTCCAGCGCCCTCTGGCAGTACCCCTGCATGAGGTAGAGATCCAGCGGATCCAGGCGCTGATCGCGGTCGATGCGATTGTCCAGGGTCAGGAGAGCTTCGAGCAGGATCCGGTTGGCTGCCGCCAAGGCACGCAGGAACTCCGGCGGTACTTCCGGGAAGGCGGTGGCGAAAAGGAACGGGTAGTAGAAGAAGGGCGAGAAGCCCAGTACCGTCACTCGCTGAGCGCCGGCCGGTCCCGAGGGGTCCGGGCAGCCCTCGGGTGGCGCAGGCTCCTGGGCCGGCGGCCAGAGATCTCCGGCCGGGCTCAAACCCGTCAGAAGATCGGTGCGCAGCCTGGCCAGCTCCACGGCAACCCGCCTCGACTCCAAATGCAGGGCTTGCACGATCTCGGACCTCAGATCCTCAGGGCAACGTCGGCCGCGCTCGGCGCCGAGAGCATTCCAGGAAAGCATCGCAACCCTCAACAGGGGGGCAGCCGCAGGCTTTTCGCGATCTCGGCTCGACTCCACCCGGCGATGAAATCCGCGGGGCTCCGCTTCAGAGCCTTCCCTGCGATCTCTTCGACGGCCCGCAGGCCCAGGTAGAGACCGGCATTCCGGGGCACCGGCCCGGGCCCGGCCGCCAGCGGCTCGGCGGCGGGGAGGTCGCCCGCGCCGGAGACGGGACCGGCGCACCCGCACCCGTTCCGGGCGGCGCACGCCCACAGCAGCCATTCGTTCTTCTGGCACCACTGCCAGTCCAGGAGGCTCATGCCGGCCACATCCCAGAGGTCTTGTGCAGGAACGCTCTGCAGACGCAGGCGAACCGCGATGCCGGCCACGAGCAGCTTCTCCGGCTCGGACAGATGGCTTTCTCCCTGCAGCAGGCAGCGCACCGTCGCGACGTAAGCCAGGGTCACCTCGGTCTCCAGAGGCCGGCCGGATACCGTGCTCAGGAACCCGTCGGCCGGATCGAGCTGAATGCCTACCAGCCGGCAACGGTCCTGGCTCAGCCAGAAATGAGCGCCCATCCCGGGCCAGGAACCGAGACAGAAGAGCAAGCCTCCGGGATGCGGAAGCGCTGCGCACGCCTCTCGGAGCACGACGCGGCAGACCTCCGCCCGGCTCTCGGGGACGCCGGTCTGCACGACCACCTCGGGCACGGCGCTCTCCTCGGGCGCGTGCGCGGCCCGATCCTCGTCCGCCCGCTCCGCCCGGCGGCGGCTGCCGGCCCGCCCGCGCGCGTACCCTTCCACCTCCCGGGCCATGGCCGTGCACCGGACCCGGTAATCGCGGTTGAAGGCGAGCCACAGCGGCAGCTCCATTCGGGCCACCGATTCCATGGCGTTCCGAAAGCAGGCCCCGGCAGCGGCGAGCTGCTCGCCGGCGATCCCTGACCCATAGAGGAGATCGCCGATCGCGGCGAGGGACGGCCTGGCGCCCTTCGCGAACTCGTCCGCCAGGCCGTGCTCCAGGATCACCCGGGTCAGGGGATAGCTGAAGCGCAAGGCGGCCGCGTCTTCCTTCCAGTCCTCGAGATCGTCCAGCAGGAGAAGCCCCACGTGATGACAATCCAGGGAAAGAGACAGCGCACTTTCGAGGTCTGCCCGGCCTCCGAGCCTCGCCAGTGCCAGGGGGAACACCTTGAACAGGGCCGTCTTCCCCTTGGCGATCTGCTCGAACTCCTCGCCCGAATATGCAAGAAGCCGGTGCCCGTGTCGCAGGCGCTCCAGGAGAACGGCTCGCCATGCGTGGAACGAGGCCTCCCGCAAGGCCGACCAGAAAGGGTGCACGGACCCGAAGAGACGATGGAGCCCTCGGAGGCTCTCGAGCTGTTTGAGCTGGGAAACGAACAGCTCCAGGGGATCGACCCTCTGTCCCTGATCGAGGACCGCGTCGACGGCCAGGAGATGCTCCGCATACAGCCGCCCCAGCCGGCAGAGCTCCCGAAGGTCGCGCCACGCGACGCTCGGGAAGAGGGTCCGGAACAGCATGGGATAGTAAGCGTGCAGAGGGGACCGCGGGGCTCTCGTCTCCGGCTGTCGCGGCCCGAGCGGCGGCGCGGCCCGGTCGTGGGGCCAGGCTCCGTCCAGCATGGCCGACCTGAAGCGCGCCTCCCATTGCCGGATCCCCCGGTGGATCGCAGCACCCTCTTCCAGGACCTCCCTGCGAATCGCGCTCTCCATGAGGTCTTGCTCCCGTTCCGGAAAGCCGGCACCCAGCTGGCTAGGACTGCCCTTTACCCACAAGTCAATCCGAAAGGTTACGGGCCGTTTGGCTCTGTCCGTCATCCCGGCCCATGTGCGGAGC
>JBFLZG010000020.1:0-17979 GCA_040756235.1 bacterium
CCTCAACCTCCCTCGACCTCTCTGACGGTACCCCTACTACTCTGGCTGAACTCATCCCCAAATCCTCTCTCGCCCTCTACTTTAAACTCTCTGGGGGTGAGTGTCTCATTCATATTGACACAGAGGGTAGCCTCGTCGGTAGGCCGATGTGGGCTTGGGGGTGCGGGTCAGGAGAGGGAACTTCGACCTTACCAAAGAACTCGCTTTTTTACTTGACGTGAAGTTCGATATCTGATAATAAGAGGTCAAAACACACAAGAGCCCGGGTGCCGCATGTTTCTACTCCGAGATCTTCCAACCGAACAGACGGTCCGAGATGTCGCGAAGCGCTATCCGGACCTCGACCCCTCGGGGCTCATGAGCTGCATTTACCTCCTGCGTACCGGGAGCAAGCTCCTGGCGATTCTGGAGAGGGTCCTCTCCCCGTATCGCCTTTCCCAGGGAGGCTTTCTCATATTGGCCGTGCTCATCCGCGATCCCGACGCCGAGATCTCCCCTTCCGACCTGGCGGAGAAGATCGGACTGACGCGCGCAACGATCACGGTTCTCCTGGATACTCTTGCAAAGCACGGACTGATCGAGCGGATTCCGCACGACGGGGACAGGAGGAGACTGGTCGTTCGACTCACGAGCAAAGGACGGCAACATCTGGACCGCATGCTGCCCGGCTACTATCGGCAGGTCGCAATGATCATGTCCAAGGTGAGCGAAAGGGAGCGCCGACTCCTGATGGACATTCTCAGGAAGGTCGAGGAGGGGGCGTCAGAGGTCAAGGCATAGTTTTTTTTTGCATCTGTGGTTAGATATCTGATTATCAGAAAGCAAACGACTACTGAAAACGGCTTGGGTGGAACCGCGGGAGAAGGAGTGTATACGCAGTGCAGCTTGCGCCCTTCGGGAAGACGCAGCTCCTTCTCGCCGGCCTCTGGTAGGCAGGAGAGCCCGGCAAAGCGATCCTCGCGGCAACCGCCAGCTTGGGCGACTTGGTGATCGGCCATAGGAGAGATGTGAGCCTATGCGAACCCCACGGAGCCGCATCCTGAGCGACCTCCTGGACGAGATGGCAGCCCGCCATGCTCGGCGCCCGGCCATCATCGCCGATGACCGCCAAGTGAGCTTCCGCGAGTGGGCCCGGCTGTCCGAAACCGTGGCTGCGGGCCTGGCCCGACTGGGCGCTGCCCGAGGCGACCACGTAGCGCTGCTCGCCACGAACTCGCCCGAATGGCTGTACGTCGCATTCGGGATCCTTCGGCTGGGGGCGGTGGTCGCCGCTTTCAGCACCTGGTCGCGATCCTGGGATCTGGAATACGAGCTGCGGCACTCTGAAGCCTCCATCCTGGTGCTCCTGGATCGCTTCCGAAACCGCGATTTCTTGGCGGATCTCAAGGCCCTCGTTCCGGAAATCGAAACCGCAGCTCCCGGCGGCTGGCGCTCGGAGCGTTTCCCGCGGCTGCGCCACGTGGTCGTCATCGGTCTCTCGGCGCCGCGGGGAGCCATGACGCTGGACCAGCTCATTGCGGTGGGCGCCGACGCCCCGCCGCCGCCCACTGCTCCGGGGCTTGGGCCGAGCGCCGGGGATACGGCGTACCTGCTCTACACCTCGGGGTCCACCGCCCGACCCAAAGCCGTCCGGCTGATCCACTACAGCCTGATCGAAAACGGGTTCAATATCGGGGAGCGCGTGGGAGTCCGTCCTCAGGACCGGGTCTGGGTTCCTGTTCCTCTCTTCTGGAGCTACGGCGCCGCCAATGCAACCATGGCATCCCTCACGCACGGCGCAGCCATGGTTCTGCAAGAGTCCTTCGAAGCCGGCCGGGCCCTGGATCTGATCGAGCGCAGCCGCTGCACCGTAGCTTACACGCTGCCCAACATCACCCTGGCGCTGATCGAGCACCCCGCCTTTCGTCCGGCGCGGACCGCCAGCCTCCGCACCGGGCTGACGATCGGCAGTCCTGAGGACCTGCGTCTGGCGATGAAGGGGCTCGGAGCCTCGCGCATGTGCAGCATTTACGGCGCAACGGAGGTATACGGCAACTGCTGCGTCACGCCCCACACGGACGAGGAGGCTTTGCGCCTCACCACACAGGGGCCGCCCCTGCCTGGCGTGACGCTGAAGGTGGCTGATCCTGAAACGGGGGAGGCGCTTCCGCCCGGCGAGGTCGGCGAGCTCTGGGTCAAGGGCTACGTGACTCCGGGGTACTTCAAACCGAGCGAGGAGGACGCCGCCGCCCTCACGCCGGACGGGTTCTTCCGCGCGGGGGATCTGGGCCTCGTAGGGACGGACGGTCGCCTGCGCTTCCGGGGGCGATTCAAAGAGATGATCAAGACCGGCGGGATCAATGTATCGCCTCAGGAGGTCGAGGACTTCCTCAACACGCATCCGGCGGTCAGACAGGCGGCCGTGGTCGGAGTGCCCCATCCGGCCAAAGGCGAGATCGTTGCGGCCTTCATCCGTTCCGTGCCCGGCGAGAGCCCGGAGGCGGACGAGCTGCAACGCTGGTGCAAGGAGCGTATCGCCGGCTTCAAGGTCCCGGCACTGATCGCGTTCCTGGAGGAGCTGCCGATGACCGACACCGGGAAGCTCTTCCGGCGCAGGCTTCGTGAGCTGGGGGTCGAGCTCTTGGCGCGCCAGCAGCAGGAACGACGAGGTGTATGAACCATGCGACCTGCCATCGTAGGAGTCAACCAGACCCCGTACGCGTGCCGCCACGGCCGGTGGAGCCTGGAGGAGCTGATCTACCGAACGGCCCGAGACCTGCTGAAGTCGGCCCGGATCGATCTCGATGACATCGACCACGTGGCAATCGGCTCCTCCGACGGGCTCGACGGCCGCTCCATCTCCTGCATGGTCACGGGCGGCTCGGTGGGCGACCACGGGAAGGACCTGATCAACTCCTCTTCCAGCGGCGAGCACGCGCTTCTCCTGGCCTGCCTGCGGATCCTGTCCGGGAGGAGCCGCCTGGCGCTGGTGGTCAATTGGGCCAAGCCTTCGGAGGCGCCCCTGGCACAGGTCGATGTCACGCAGCTCGAGCCGTTCTACCACCGCGGCGTTCGCGTCGAGCGCACGGCCTTTCTGGCCATGCAGGCCCAGGCGTATACGCACCGCCATCGGGTCGATCCCATGGCGGCCGCGAAAGTGGTCGAGAAGAACCGCGCCAACGCCGGCCTCAATCCGCTGGCCAGCCGTCGAGCTCCCGTTCCCGCGGCCGCCGCCGCGAGCTCGGAACCGGTGGCCTGGCCACTGCGCGCCGCGGACCTGCCGCCGCAGGACGACGGAGCGGTCGCGCTCCTCGTGGCCGAAGAGGAGACGGCGCGCCGGATGGCTGACAGCTACGCCATCGTCAGCGGCTTCGGCTGGAGCACGGAATCCTACTGGGCGGGTGAGCGCGACCTTGCAGAGCTGACGTCGGTCAGCCAGGCGGCCGCCGCAGCCTACCGCCGTGCTGGCATCTGCGACCCTCGGCGCGAGCTGGACGTGATCGAGGTCATGGATGTAACGCCCTACCACGAGCTGATGGCTTATGAGGCTCTTGGGGTGGCCGGGCCCGGGCGTGGCCCAGCCCTGATGGAAGCGGGCGTCACGCTCCGAGGCGGCGAGCTGCCCGCCAACCCCTCCGGCGGCCTCCAGGGGGCGAACCCGGATTTCGCCGCAGGCCTCTCCAGAGTGGCGGAGGCGGCTTTGCAAGTGAGCGGAAAAGCGGGGGAGCGCCAGGTTGAGGGCGTCAGAACAGCAGTTGCGCAGACGATCGCAGGTTTCGCCGCGCAGACCGCCTCGGTTTTCGTCCTCTCCCGTTCCCAGTGACTGGACCGTGAGGAGAGCGGAGATGCCCAGGGACGTCGTCATCGTCGGGGTCGGGCAGACCCCTTATCAGCGCCGATACCCCGATAGGATCTTGCCGGACCTGGTCCGGCAGGCCGCGATTGCCGCGTTGGATGACGCCGGGATGAAGCTGCGGGACTTGGACGCGATCGTCTACTCCATGGCCCCGGATGCCCTGATCGGCGTCAACCACGCGGAGCGGTGGGTCGCCGACGCTGCGGGCGCCGCCGGCAAGCCGATGCTGCGCATCAACACGGGAGGTTCCACAGGCCTGTCGTCGGTGCAGGCTGCGTACGACCACGTGGCCTCCGGCCTCTGCGAGGCCGTGCTGGTGATCGGAGCGGACCGGGTGGGGGAAAGCGGAAGCGCGCAAACCATCCTGAACCGGATCTGGGACCCGATGTACGAGCGCGCCCTCCCTCTCAACACCGTGACCATGCTCGCCATGCAGGCAGTCCGCTTCTTCGAGCGCTACGGCGCCACCGAGGTGGACATGGCCAGGGTCTCGGTGAAGAACCATCGGAACGGTACGCGCAACCCGTTTGCCCACATCCGGAAGGACGTCACGATCGAAGAGGTTCTGAGATCGCGCCTGATCAGCTACCCGATCAAGCTGCTCGACTCCTGCCCGCAGTCCAGTGGAGCCGCGGCCATGATCGTGGCCAGCTCCGAGGTCGCTTCGCGGCTCACGGACCGCCCCGCCTGGATCACCGGCCTCGGCTTTGCCGCGGAGACGTACTGGATGGGAGACCGGATGGGCCCTTGCGCCACCTCCGATCACGCCGAGTCGGCGGCCATGACGCTGGCGGTGGAGACCGCGTACCGTGAAGCGAACATTACCCCGGCCGACATCGACCTGGCCGAGCTTTATGCCCCCTTCAGCAACATCGAGCTGCACGCGATCCAGGACGCGCGCCTCTGCCCCAAGGGAGAGGTGATGCGCCAGCTGGCCGAGGGGCGCTTCGACCTGGACGGCGAGGTGCCGGTGAACGCCTCGGGCGGCGTGCTCTGTGCCAACCCCATCGCGGTGACCGCCATGGTGCGAGCCATCGAATGCGCGCTGCAGGTCACGGGCAAGGCGGGCCGGCACCAGGTCCCCGACGTGCGGCATGCCCTGGCGACCGGAATCGGCGGCGACCATCAGTTCTTCGCCGCCATGGTGATCAGCAGCGAACCCGTGCGTGCCTGATCGACGGCCTTTCGGACCCCGAACCTGCCTTTTGCAGGAGGATTTGAGCCATGGAAAGCAGTGCCGAGCCGATCCGGACCGTTGTCGAGAAATGGGACATCACCTACCGCCACGACGCCGGGCCGGTGGTCAGCGAGTTCTTCCGTCTCCTGGAGGAGGAAGGCCGGATTACAGGACGCCGGTGCCCCGAGTGCGGCCGGGTGCTGTTGCCTCCCCGCGGCTTCTGCGACCGCTGCTTCGTCGACACCACCGAGCGGGTCGAGATCGGGCACAAGGGCATCATCGAGACCTTCACCGTCGTCTACCAGACCTTCGAGGGCCTCCCCGAGGCTCCCTACTGCATCGCTTATGTTCGCCTGGAGGGCGCCGACACCGCCATGCTGAACTACGTGAGGGGAGTCGACTTGCACGATCGGCAGAGGAGCCTCGAGCGGCTGCGCGTCGGGGCGGCCGTGCGGGTCACGCTTGCTCCGAGGGAGGATCGTCGCGGCAAGGTGACGGACTTCTGGTACGAGCTTGCGGACTGAGGCGGCCGGACCATGACACGCGGCAACTGGGAACGCTGGGGCGCCGCGGATGAGCGAGGCGCCCTCAACTGGATCGGGCCGGAGCACGTCGTGAGTGCGGCCCGCCTGGTGCGCACCGGCCGCATCTACCCGCTTGCAGTGCGGCTGGGGCGCGACACGCCGACGCCCGCCGAGCGTGCGCATCCGCTCCACTTCATGGTTCGGGACGGCGGCGACTACGCGGCCGGCGGCCGGCGGCCCGGCGGCTTCCAGTTCAGCGATGACGCCATCGTCCTCGCAACCCACACCGGCACCCACATGGACGCTCTCGCCCATTGCTGGACCGACGACCGGCTGTACAACGGCTTTCCCGGAAACAGCATCCGCAGCACGACTGGCGCCGCCCACTGCGGCGTCGACAAGGTGGGGGCGGTGGTGGGGCGCGGGGTGTTGCTGGATGTGGCCGGCCATCTCGGCAAGCCCCACCTGGAGACTGGCTTCGAGATCACGCCCGATACCCTGGCCGCCTGCGCGGAAGCTGCCGGCGTCCGGGTGGGCAGGGGCGACGTGGTCCTCATCCGCACGGGCTGGCAAAGCGCCTCCGGCGAAAACGGACCCGATGCCTTCCGGGGCGAGCCCGGGCCCGGGCTCTCGGCAGCCCGATGGCTGACCGGGCTGGAGGTGGCCGCCGTGGGCGCCGACAACTACGCCTTCGAAGTCCTGCCGCCGCCCGCGGGGACCGTCTTTCCGGCCCATCTTCATCTGCTGCGGGATTTCGGCACGTTGATCTTCGAAGGGCTCATGCTCGAGGATCTGGCCTGCGACCGGATCGCTCAGTTTCTCTTCGTGGCGACACCGCTCCCCATCACGGGCGGCGTCGGCTCGCCGGTCGCCCCGGTCGCGATCGTGTAACGGAGGAGACGATGCTGAAGGGTGTCACGGTGCTCGACCTCTCCCTCCAGCTTCCAGGGCCTTACTGCACGGCTCTCCTGGCCGCCTTGGGCGCCCGGGTCATCAAGGTCGAGCCTCCGGCGGGCGACCCGGCGCGGGAGCTGGACCCGCCGATGTTCCGGTGGCTGGCCGCGGGCAAGACCTCCATCGTGCTGGACCTGCGCACCTCGCCGGGCCGGCAGGTGCTCCATCGGCTGGCGGGCCGCGCCGACGTGCTCGTCGAGGGGTTCCGCCCCGGCGTCGCGGATCGCCTGGGAGCAGGGTACGCCGAGCTGTCGGCGCACAACCCCGGACTCGTCTACATCGCCATCTCCGGCTACGGACAGACGGGCCCGTACCGGCAGCTGCCCGGGCACGACCTCAACTACCTCGGGGTCGGAGGGGGACTGTCCGCCGGCACGCCCGAGCCGCCTGACGACGGCGAGCCGATCGGGTCGCCGATCGTCGACCTGGCTTCGGGCTCGGCGGCCGCTCTCCTGGCGGCTTCCGCTCTGCTGGAGCGGGCCTCCACCCGTCGAGGGCAGTATCTCGACGTGGCCATGGCGGACCACGCGGCCTACTGGTCGTGCATCAAGGCCGGGAGCGTCCTGGAGGCAGTGGCCGGCGAGGGCGACCGAGGCGCTTCTCCTGCGGAGCTGAGCGGCGAGCCGACCTACGGCGTCTTCCGCGCCGCCGACGGAAAGTTCCTGAGCATCGCCATCCTGGAAGATAAATTCTGGCGTCGACTGTGCCGCGCCCTGGGATGGGAGGATCTGCTTTCGAGGCCGGAGCTGGCGAGCTACGCGGGAAGGAAGCAACACCGGCGGGCGATCGTCGCGCGTCTCAAGGCAGCCCTGTCGACCCGGCCCCGGAACGAGTGGCTGGACATTTTCGAGGCGGCCGATCTGCCGGTTGCACCGGTCAACGGCTACCGCGAGGTGTTGAACGACCCCCAGCTCACGGCCCGAGGCCTCTTTGCCACGGATCCTGCCGGCCGCCTTCGGCTGCTCCCGCCGCTGCCGCGGAGCGTACGAAGCGCCGCGTGCTTGGAAGAGGCGCCCGCCCTGGGCGCCGGCACGCGCGCGGTGCTCGACGAGATCGGCTACGACCTGCGCGAGCAGGCAGCATTGCGGGCTGCGGGTGCTTTCGGCCCCGACGGCGGCTGACGAAAGCTGGTGAGACGGACCCTTTCCGGAAGCGGCTGGGGGCTCATGAGCGCAAGAAGAAGACCTTCCGGACGGTCGATGAAGGAAGCGCGAACACGGACTCAAGGAGGCACTCATGGACACGGAGCGGACGCGGAGGGACCACCCCAAGGCAGTCGACCGGCTCGTGCGGGCGATCGAGGGCGACATAGCAAAGGAGGTCTATGACGGCGCGGTCGTCATCCTGGCACAGCGCGGAAAGGTCTTGCTCCACGAGGCGATCGGCTTCGCCGAGCGGGAAAGCGGCCGCCGCATGCGCCACGAGGACGTTTTCTACCTCATGTCGGTGACCAAAGCGCTCACCGGCGTCAGCGTGCTCGCGTGTGTCGATCGAGGCCAGATCCTGCTCACCACACCGGTCGCCGAGGTGATCCCCGAATTCGGCGTACGCGGCAAGCACCGGGTGACGATCGCCCATCTGCTCACGCACACGGGCGGCATGTCTTCCGGCGTCGCGCCCGTTCCGCCCGGCCAGCTCGGCAACCTCGCGGCGGTCGTCGCCGCCGTCTGCGAGCAGCCCCTCGAAGCCAGACCCGGCGCACGGGTGAGCTACAGCCCTCTCACGGCGCACGCCATCCTCGCCGAGGTCGTCCGCAGGCTCGACGGCGGCCGGCGCCCCTACCGGCAGATCCTTGCCGAGGACTTCCTGCAGCCTATGGACATGCGGGACACGGCTCTCGGCCTGCGTCCCGACCTCGCCTCCCGTCGCGTCCCCGTCGTGGTGCGCGACCGTACCAAAGGCATCATAGACGCGGCAGCGCTCGAAAGTCTGAATCTCCTGATCCAGGAAGAAACGGAGATGCCAGGGGGAGGGGCGCTGGCAACCGCGTCGGACATTTTCCGCTGGGCGGAGATGCTCCGCCGAGGCGGAGAGCTCGACGGCGTCCGCATTCTCTCACGGTCGATGATCGAGCTGGCTACGACCAACCATACGGGCACCCTGCCGAACGAAATCTTCGATTACGCCCGTGAGATGTACGGCTGGCCGGACTTTCCCGCCTATCTGGGGCTGGGCTTTTCCCTGCGGGGCGAGGGCGTGTTCCCGACCTACTTCGGTCTCCTGGCTTCGCCTCGCACCTTCGGCAGTATCGGTATCGGCTCGACCGTCTTCTGGGTGGACCCCGAGCGCCAGCTGACCTTCGTGTGCCTGACGTCGGGATTGCTCGAGGAAGGACCGAGCTGGAATCGCTTCCAGCGCCTCTCGGACCTGGCGATCGCGGCGGTCGATCACGGGTGAGGGGCCTTCAGCCGGCCGTTGCTCGTTGCCGGGTCTCAGCAAGAAAGGGCCATGTCAATGACGGACGTCCATTCGGTCCTGGGTCCGATACCCGCACAGAAGCTTGGGGTTACCTTGGTGCACGAGCACCTGGTCTACGGGTTCCCCGGGTGGCGTAGCGACACCGCGGCTCCACCTTATGACCGTCAGAAGATTTTCGTCAAGAGCGTGGAAGCCATGGAAGAAGCCAAGGCCCTGGGTCTGAAGACCCTCGTGGACGCCACACCGATCGACGGCAGCCGCGACCCGGAGCTCTACCGCATGGTGTCGCTCAAGACGGGCATTCAGATCATCTGCGCCACCGGCCTGGCCAATGAGCCCGAGGGAAGCCCCAACTACTTCCAGAAGCGAGCCTGGATGACCGGAAACCCCGGCCAGGTCGTCGAAGACATGTGCGAGTCCTTCGTCAAGGACATCACCGAGGGCATCGGCGGCTCCGGGGTGAAGGCGGGCGTGATCAAGGTGGGTACCAGCAAAGGAAAAGTCACCGAATACGAGAAAATGGTCCTCCGGGCCGCCGCCATGGCCCAGAGGAAGGCCGGGGTGCCCATCATCACGCACACCGAGGAGGGGACCATGGGCCCCGAGCAGGCGGGCTTCCTCGCGGAGCAGGGCGCCGACATGAGCAGGGTGATGATCGGCCACATAGACAGCTCGAGCATGGACTACCTGCACGCAGTTCTGCAGAAGGGCGCTTCCATCGGCTTCGACCGCTTCGGGGTGGATTACTATTTCGCCGATGCCGACCGGATCCGATCGATCGCCGAGCTGGTCAGGGCCGGGTTCGAAGACCGGATCATGCTCTCCCACGACCGTGTGATCCACTGGCCCGGCCGCGAGATCGTCCTCTTCGAGGCGGCCCGTCCCCTGGTCGCCAACTGGAAGCTGACGCACATCTTCAAAAACATCGTCCCGGCCCTGAAGGCGGCCGGCGTCACCGGCCGGCAGGTCGAAACGATGATGATCGACAACCCGCGCCGGCTGTTCGCGGGGAGCTGAACGACGGCAGCTCCTGGTTTGCGACACCACGGGGTCCGGAGAGGACGGAAAATGCAGCTACAGGGGGTGCTCGCATGATGCCTGGCAATCCTTTTGACATCTCCGGGAAGAATGCGGTGGTGACCGGGGCAGCCATGGGTATCGGCTTCGCGGTGGCAAAGCGGTTCGTGGAGGCCGGGGCCAACGTCGTCATCGCTGACCTGAACCAGGAGGCGGCTGAAGCAGCCGCGGTAAGGCTTTCGGAAGGGTCCGGCAGGGTCGTCGCCGTACAGACCGACGTGGGCCGGGAGGGGAGCGGCCGTGCCGTGGTCGACCGCTGTCTAAAGGAGTTCGGTTCGATCGATATTCTCGTCAACAACGCAGGCATCTTCCCGCTGGCCAGCATGCTGAACACGACGACGGAAATCTTCGACCGGATCTACCGCGTAAACCTCAGAGGGCTGGCGTTCTTCTCCCAGGCCGCGGCAACGGCCATGATGGCGCGCGGAACAGGCGGCAAGATCATCAACATCGCCTCCATCGACGCCTTTCGGCCGTCGTTCGTAGGGGCCGCGTATGATTCCAGCAAAGGTGGCGTCCTCATGTTCACCAAGAGCTTTGCGCTGGAGATGGCGCCCCACGGCATCCTCGTGAACGCCATCGCGCCGGGCACCATCGCGACCGAGGGAGCATTGAAGACGGCAGATGAATGCGGCATGACGCAGGAGCAGGTCCAGTCGCTCCTGACGTCGGTCCTGGCGCAGATCCCTCTGGGCAGGAGAGGCACGCCGGACGACGTTGCCAAGGTGGCCTGGTTCCTGGCGTCTCCGGCCTCTGATTACATAACGGGTGAGGCCATCGTGGTCGACGGCGGATGGATGCTGACGTAGAGGGGCAGGTGACACGGTCCCAGCCGGGACTTCAGAAGCGCGGTGCTTTCTCTCGTGTGGGAAACCGCTTTGGAGGTGGACATCATGACCGAGGCACGGCTCCGGAGCAGCCTGGTGCGGCAACTGGGGGAGTTCGCTGCCCGCGTGGATTTGGCCGGGATCCCGTCGCAGGTTCTGGACAAGGCCAAGGCGTGCGTCTTGCACGGCCTGGTCGTCGGTGCGGCGTCCGCCGACCTCAAGACCACCCGGATCGCACGCTCGTACGCCGATTCGGCGCCCGTGCCCGGAGGGGCGAGGGTGCTGATCAGCGGCGTGCGGACGGCGCCGAGCATTGCCGCCTACGCCAATGGCACCCTCTTCCACTCACGCATTCAGGAGGATTGCCTGGGCGTCAGCCACTTCGGCACGATGGTCATTCCTGCCGCGCTGGCTGCCGCAGAGCTGTCCGGCTGTACCGGCAAGCGCTTCCTCGAAGGCGTGCTGGCGGGGTATGAAGTCGGCGGCGCCGTGTCCGGGGCGTACGGCACCCTTCTGGCCCCTCGCGGCTTCCGGGGCAGCCCGGTCCTGGGGCCGCTGGGCGCGGCTGCGGCCGCAGCACACGTCATGGGCCTCTCGGCAGAGCAGGCTGCGAGCGCGATCGCCTTTGCGGCCGCGTTTGCAGGCGGCACCCTGGAAGGGGTCGGCGTCGGAACGGAGGAGTTTCCGTTCCAGAACGGGGTAGGAGCCGCGAACGGATTCCTGGCAGCGCAAATAGCCTCGCAGGGCGCCCTGGGGGCGAGCTCTGCCCTGGAAGGTCAGGCCGGGTTCCTGTCGTGCTTCTATGGCAAGCGCGACGACTGGTCGGGGATGGCCTCGCACCTGGGCGAGGAATGGAAGATTCTCAAGGTCTTCTTCAAGCCTTATCCGGTCTGTGCCCTCAATCAGACGCCCGTCACGTTGGCGCTGCAACTGTTCGAAAAGCTCCCGTTCAGCGCCGGCGCGGTGGCAGAGATCGCCTTCGACATGCCGCAGTTCGATGCCTCCTATCCGGGCATCCTGTACAAGGGCGAGCTGGCGAGCGTCAGCCAGGCCCAGGTGAGCACGGCGTTCGTGATCGCGCTGGCACTCTGCAAGGGGGAGCTGACCCACGACGGCCTGAGGGATCTGGGAAACCCGGACATCAAGTCCCTGATGGAGCGGATCGAGATCCGCGTCCGCCCCGAGCGGCAACCGCTCACGGGCCGGTTGACCGTCCGACTCTGCGACGGCAGGACCGCCGAGCAGAGCTTCGACGGTGACCCGTGGGCCTTCTACGGGTGGGATTTTGCGCACGAGGTGGAGTTCGCGCGCCGGCTGGCGCCCGAGGCGCCGTTTCCTCGCGAGCGCATCGAGGCTCTGATCGAGCAGGTTGCCGGGCTCGAGGAGCTCCCGGACCTGGCACCCCTCGTGGACTTGCTCGTCCTTCAGGCAGGTCTGGGACTGGCGGCAACCAGGTCAACAGGTGGGTCGAGATCATGAACGGCTCTTACGCACTCGAGACAAGGGAGGCACCGATGTTCAGAGAGTATGTGGTCCTGATCACCGGAGCGGCTTCAGGGATCGGCCATGCGGCTTCTCGGCTGTTCCTCGAGCAGGGCGCTACCGTGATCGGTGCGGACGTCGACCGGGCGGAGCTCGATGGCGCAGGCAACAGGCTGGGAAAGCTCTTCGCGGCTCAGGCCTGCGACATCGCCGACGAGACGCAGATCGCCGCACTTGCCCGGTTCGTCGAGAGGCAGTTCGGCAGGCTGGACGTTCTCATCAACAATGCGGGCCGGGGCATGCTCGTCAACCTGGAGGCCATGCGGGAAGCCGATTTTTACTGGCACTACGACGCGCTGGTCAAAGGGCCCATGCTGATGGTCAAGCACCATCTTCCCCTGCTGCGGAAGTCTTCGCACCCTTCGATCCTGAACGTTGCGTCGCAGGCGGCGCAGATCGAAATCCGGCAGCATCACTTTCTCTACTCCACCGCCAAGGCCGCTCTTCTGAAGTTCACGCGCCACCTGGTACGGGACTTGCCGGGAATTCGGGCGAACGCCATTTTGCCCGGCTGGATTCACACGTCCATTTACAGCCGCGCGGGCCTGGACGAGCCGACGATTCAGGCCATCTACGCCCAGGCGGTGCCCAGGATCCCGGCCAACCGGATCGGCACACCCGAGGACGTCGCGCAGTGCATGCTCTTTCTCAGCTCGAGGCACGCTTCGTACATCAACGGAGCGGCCATCGTGATCGATGGCGGATGGGGCTGCAACGGAGAGTGGGGTGGGTGAGATCGCGAGAATTTCCCTGGGCAGCCTGCGGCCCTTTCCTTGTGCAGGGCATTCACGAGGAAGCCTGCGACCGGTCACCAGCGATGTGCGAGGGTCATTTTTTTGGATCCTGTGATTAGAAGTCTGATGATGAGATACCAAAGCAGTACCCTCGAGCCGGCTCCGCCTGCGGGTGCCAAGGGGGATCCTCGAGGGCAGGGGATGATCCACGCTTGAGAAGCGGAAGATGATCGCCTCCGGATTCCGGCAGCACACACATGAAGGGAGGAAGTGTCCATGAAGGGTCCTCTGGAAGGGAAGGTGGCCGTCGTCACCGGCGGCGCGCGGGGAATCGGCCGGGAAATCGCGTCGACCTTTGCCCGGGCCGGGTGCGACGTGGCCATTGCCGACCTGATCGCAGGCGGTCTCGTGGATGTGTCCCGGGAAATCCAGGGGCTGGGGCGGCGCGTGCTCGATCGTGAGGTCGACATCTCCCGCAGCGCCGACGTCCGCTCTTTCCTTTCAGACGTGGAGCAGAGGCTCGGCCGCATCGACATTGTCGTGAACAACGCGGCCTATATCCACTATGGCCCCTTCCTGGAGTTCCCCGAGGCCGAATGGGAAAAGGTCATGGCGACCAGCTTGAAAGGTGTCTTCCTCGTGGGACAGGCGGGCGCCCGCGCCATGGCGGGCCGCAGGCAGGGCACGATCATCAATCTCGCCTCCGTCGCTGGAGAGGTCGGGGTTCCGATGGGGTCCGCCTACTGCGCGGCCAAGGGCGGCGTCATCGCTCTGACGAGAGTCATGGCTCTGGAGCTCGCGGCCTACGGCATCCGGGTGAATGCGATTGCTCCGTACGCGACCGACACGGAGAACGCCCGGCGCGTGGTGGGGGATGAAGGCATGAAGCTGCGGGAAGCCCTCGTGCCGCTTGGCCGGCTAGCCAAAATTCAGGATGTCGCGCAGGCCGCCCTGTTCCTGGCCTCGGAGGACTCCGGCTACATCACGGGGCACGTCCTGAACGTTGATGGCGGGTTCATGGCCGCCCGTGTCGCCGTCAAGTGACGGCGCTCGGACGGGCCGGGGACGGGAACCGTTCCGTAAGACGACAAGGGAGGTCCACCTTTCGGTAGGAGGAGAAAGCAAGAATGAACCCCGGACACTTACTCTCAGGACTCGCTCTCGGTCTATGGCTCCTTCTCTCTCTGAGCCGGTCGATCCCGGCCCGGGCGGAGGAGTCGTCGTCACAGGTGATCGACAGGAGCAACTGGCACGAGGTCCAGGGGCTCCTCCCGGAGCCGGTGCTCAAGTGGGTGGAAAAGGGCGACGCTGTTCTCGACGTGAGCCAGCTTCATTTCCATCCGGCCGACTTTCTCCCACCTGCCTGCAAGGAGTCCGTGGCGCTCAACGACGGCAAGTATGACGTCGATGCGGACGGGGTCCTCACGGAGAAGCAGAGCGGAAAGCCGCCCGCGCTGCTCTTGGGATATCCCTTTCCCAAGATCGACGAAAGCCGCCCGGAAGCCGGTTTGAAGCTGATGTACAACATGATCTACTACACGTACGCCTGCGGGAACGTGCTGGCTCACTCCGACGCCGTGTGGGTCGGCCGGCAAACGGGCCACGAGCGCGAGATCAACTTCGAGTTCTTTCAGTTTCCCCTGGACGGGTGGAGCGGCGCAAAGGAAGAGCCGAATCCGGAGAACATCGAGAGCTATTCGATCATTCGCATCGTGGCGCCTTTCGACATCGCCGGGACCAACGTCCTGACCTGGCGTTATCGAGACAAGCGCCTGGACAACACCTTCACCTATATTCCGGCGATTCGAAGGGTCCGACGAATGAGCCCGGCGAACCGTTCGGACGCTTTCGTGGGCTCGGACTTCACCGTGGACGATGCGTGGCTGTATTCGGGGAAGGTGAACGCGTTCGAGTGGAAGATCCTCAAGAAAACAGATCAGCTCCTGCCCTTCATGTCGTCCGATCCCCAGCCGCTCGTCCGAAACGCCGAGGGAGAGTACGAGACCACGAGGACCGCAAAGGTGCCCCTCCTGGGCTATCAGAAAGCGGGATGGACCGGCGCCCCGTGGTTCCCGACGAATCTGGTCTGGCAGAAGAGACCTGCCTACATCCTGGAGTGCCGGGCCAAGGACCGTTACTACAACTATGGAATCCAGTACCTGTGGATCGATGCGGAGACTTTTCAGCCGAACTTCAAGGTGATCCACGACCGCTCGGGTGGCTACTGGAAGGTCGTCTGGCAGCCGCTGGCGGCGTGGGAGGAAACGAACACACAGGTTCGTCTCCTGAACCCCGCGTGCATGGTGAGCACGGACGACCGTAACGACCATTCCACGGTCCTCATGTTCGCAAGCCGGAAGAACGTGCACCGTTACTTCGCCATCATGGATCGAAACAACTTCTCGCTGTCCGGGTTCGAGAAGCTGTGCAAATAGGGCCTGGCAGGTGGGATGAGGGACCTGAATGCCCGGTCTCTTCTTCTCGGTCCGGATGAGATCGTGTGGGCCCGGGCCCGTGACGGGAGAAGATCTGTGAGGGGCGAGACAGGAGCCGTTCCTCGGTTTTGCGCCGAGGGAACGAAGACGAGGGGGAAACGATGAAAGAGAAAAGGTGGCTACCGGCAGGCGGTCTCTGTCTGTTCTTCCTCCTTGGGCCGGTGACAGAGAGCCATGCCCTCTACATCGACGAAGCGAACACCCTGGAGATCTCGGCCAAGGCGCAGACTCGGGCGACGGTCAGACTGCAGGAGAGCGACACGGAGACGAATCACAAAGGATATACGTGGCCAGAAGTGGAAGGGGGGCAGCTCGTCCAGCACCGGAACCTGGCGCTCATCGAGCTCAATCACGACCTCAAGGCCCTCACGAAACAGCTGCCCATTCTCTATCCGTTGCGGGCCCTGAAGATCGACAGCAAGTACCACCTCGTAGGCCGCTTCCTGTACGAGGCCGTGTATGACTACGGCCCCGATGTCCTGCAGGATGCCGCGGAAATGGATTCGGAGAATTTCGACACCTTCAAGCAGAGCTACGATCTCTGGGAAGCGTATGCGGACTTATCCAGAGGCCCCCTGTTCGTGCGGGTCGGCCGGCAGAACCTCGCCTGGGGCGAGACCGACATCTTCCGGCTCCTGGACGGCATCAACCCGCTGGACAACACCTTCGGCGGCCCTTTCGAGGACCTGGACGACCGCCGGATTCCGCTTTGGATGCTGCGCTCGAGCGTGAACCTCGGTCTGGTGGGCCCGATCTCTTCTCTTACGTTGGGAGGGTTTTTCGTGCCCGGCAAGCTCGACGCCCGGGTGGCCCCGGAGAGCTGGCTGCCCAACGGGAGCCCCTACGCGGCTCCGGTGCCTAGGCTGCTGGTGCCTTCGCTCAGGAACGTGCCGCCGGAACGCGACTGGAGCGAGAGCCGCTGGGGCGTCAGGATTCAGGGGCTCGTCGGCTCCAACCTGAACCTGTCGGTCGCGCACTACAAGACCTTTCTGGACATGGCGACCCCCAGGAGCGTGGTGATCGGCAATCCACCCGTCTTGTCGGACTTGAACTCCCTGCAACTCCATTTCGAGTACCCGGAGGTGCAGATCACGGGTGCGAGCATGAACTACTGGGAGTCGGTAACCGACACCGTGTTCCGGGGCGAGGTGGCGATGTTCTGGAAGGAGCCGGTCTATATCCCACAGATCAACAACTCGACCCTGTTTGGGCCCCAGCTCGAGCTCCCGCCGGAGGTCCTGGAGGTGTTGGCCCAAGTGCTGGGCGTGGACATCCGGGACCTGGGCCTGAGCGGGCTGCCCGTGGACCCCAAGAGCGGAAGGACCCCCAAGAAGAACATCCTGCGCTACATGCTGGGGTTCGACAAGCAGATCTGGATCCGGCCCTTGAACAAGGTCAACACCTTCTTCATCTCGGGGCAGTACTTCGGCCAGTACGTCCCGGAATACGACGACCGAATGGCGGTTCCGGCTCTCATCTACCCCAGCCTGAAGAAGTACGTACCGGTCCGGGAGTTTGAAAGCGTGTTCACGACGCTTGTCAACACGATGTACATGAATGGGAACCTCCTGCCCCAGGTCGCCGCGGCCTACGACGTGCGGGGAGCCTTCCTGGTGCAGCCGTCGATCACCTACATCTGGGAGCCGTTTCGGATCGGGGTGCAGTACAGCACGATCTTCGGGAGCTTCGTCAATTTCGGGCTGTTCCGTGACCGCGATCAGATCTCCGTCATCTTCAGTTATCTACTCAATTAGGCTGGGATCGATCTTCCTCTGTTCGCCAGAAGCTGTTGGGGTTTGCCGGCCCGCGAAGGGTGATGCGGCGGGACTTCCTGCCCGAGACGGTTGCGGATGCCAGCGGCGAGCGGACCTTTTCTCTGCCACACGGGCAGAGTGCCCGAGGTATGCCAGAAGGCCAGATTTCAGGCCCTATACCGCCCCGGCTCCCACTGCCGTCTCGAGATCTGCTTGTCTTGGGCGCGCTCGGCCTGCCTGTCTTCCCGCCATTGGATCTCCCTGTTCACGACGGAGCGAGCTTCCTCGGCCTTTGCGTCTCGGAGCTGGTCCAGGATGAGCTTGGCGGCCTCCGGCGCGATCGCGACACTGCGCGTCTCGGGGAGGCTCTTGTACTCCCCGAGCTCCACGATGATGTCTCCCTGCCTGGGCTGTCTGCGGCGCGGACCTGTCTGCGAGGGCGACCTCCATTTCGGCAGCGATCTTCGCCCACCATCTCTCGTATCGGATCAGGCTGGAGGACTTCGGGCAGCTGTTAGCTAGAGCCTGTCCCAAAAGTAGTTGAGCAACGATTTTGAGGTGTTAGTGGCCAAAAAGAAAGAGCAAAGCGGGGCGGATGCCACTGCTTTGCTCCATTTGGTGTGCTATAAGCTCCAGTGACAG
>JBFLZG010000021.1:0-14415 GCA_040756235.1 bacterium
TTGCTTCGGTCGCCTGTGGCTCCCTCGCAATGTCCGCAACACTTCGTGTCCTCGCTCCGCCCCCTCAAGGCGGCCTTGGCCGGGGATGACAGACTTTGTAACTCCTCACTGTCCACCCTCCTGTGGTTCGCTTGCCCGCAACCGTTCCGCCGGCCGTGGCATCGTAAAACCGCATGCCGCGCGGGCAGGGTGCTTCCGCGATCCTCCTCTTCTCCTGACCCCGTTCTGCTCGGGTCGCGTCCGCAGCTTCCGCCATTTCACGGGTTCTGGAAACAGAACCCGAATTCCAAAGGAGAGACAAAGGAGGTGGCGCTCATGAAACAGCAGGCCAAAGCCAAGCGGAAGTCCGGAGGATTCGATCCGCTGCGGGAGCGCGGCATCCCGATCGAGAAGCAGCTCCTCAGCTGGTCCAAGCTCAACTCCAAGCCCTACAACAAACAGGAAGTACATCCTTACACGCGGGTCCGCGGCATCTTCATGAACGGCATCGAGACCGAGGCCGCCATCTTCGGCCATCAGTTCGCCAGGCACACCGAGGACCTCGATCTGAAGAGAAAGCTCGCCCTGGTGCGCCGGACCGAACAGCAGCAGCAAAAGGCCATCAACTGGCTCATCCCGGGCAACGAGTCCACGATCGAGGTCACGATCGGTTACGAGCAGGTGGCGGTGGACCTCACGTCCAACCTGGCCCGCAACACTCCGGACCCCTACGTCAAGGCGGCCCTGGATTTCGCGCTGCTCGAGGACTTCGATCACCTCTATCGCTACGCGAACCTGCTCGACCTGACACAGCGCAAGAAGGCGGAGTCGATCACCGGAAAGTACACGGAGATCATGCCCGGCAGGCCCACGATCGTCGAGCATCGCCACCCTTTCGACGATGTCCGGAGACACTATGACGGCACAAGCGCCGACCCGCTGGTGAAGATGCAGATCCTGGCGATCACGGCCGCCGAGCAGCAGACGATGAACTTCTACATGAACGTGGGAAACCGGCTCGAGGACATGGTCGGGCGCGGGCTTTACCTGGAGATCGCCCAGATCGAGGAGCAGCACGTCACCCATTACGAGTCGCTGATGGATCCGAACGCGAGCTGGTTTGAAATGCTCGCCCTCCACGAGTACACGGAGTGCTGGCTCTACTATTCGATGTTGGAGCAGGAGGTCGATGCTCAGGCCAGAAAAGTCTGGCAACGTCACCTGGACATGGAGATCGAGCACCTGAAGATCGCCTGCGATCTGCTCCGCTCGCGCGGGGACATCGAGCCGGAGGCCATTCTGCCGAAGAGCATGCCCGAGACCCTGATCGTGTTCGAGTCGAACGTCGATTACGTGCGCGAAGTCCTCGCCACGCAGTTCGACTGCAACGCGTTCGAGACCGAATTCCTGCCGCGCAAGGAGATGCCGAAGAACCCGAGATACGGGCTCTACCAGCGGGCCGTCAACGCGGGCGGAGTGCCGAGCGAGCAGGTCATCGAGAGTCACATCGCAAAGAAGAGGCAGGATTACCGGCAGGAGATTGCAGGCCCCCATCCGATCGAAAAGATGAGGAACCGGCGAGGCTACGCGTCCGCTGCCTGAGTGCTGCCGTTTCCCCGGCGCCCGGGAGGGCCGTCGTGTCGAGGACCCTCCCGCGCCGCATCCCTCTCACGGCCTTCTTCTCACGTTTCTTCAATCACCGACCGTCTCCCGGTGCCTGTTCGCAGGGCCTGCCGAGGGCCTGCCGGGAAAGCGCCCGAGTAGCCGCCGCCGATGAGCCGGCCGAAAAGTGTTGCCTTCCAGCTGCAACTCAGCTAAGAAGCTGAAACAGCCGATCAGCAAGGGGGGACCGGTATGCTCGAGCGGACCGGATCCGGCCCTGCGCGTCGCTTCAGGGGTTCTCGCCGTTAAGCGTGCCTGCTTGGGAGACGGAGACAGGTGCGGACAGCCCGGGGGAGGGTCGAGACTCGAAAATCCGTGCTGCAGGTCGGACGGGCCTCGCCGTCGGCCTTCCGCCGCCTCGCCATCACCCTGTCCTTTCTGGCCATGCTCGTTGCGGCCGGTCCGCCGCGGCAAGCCGAAGCCGAAGCCGTCCCGCCGGCGGAATGTGCCCCCGCCCCCGCGGCCGGAATTGCGGCAGGAGCGGTCGAGCGCCCGTATCTTCGCGTGGATTACCGGTTCCCCTCCTCGTCCGTCACCAACCCCACGATCTACGTGCTCAAGAGCAGGCGAAGGCTCCTGGTCGTGGAAGGCGAGACGCTCATTCGAAGCTACCCCATCGGCCTGGGGACCGCCCCACTGGGGGACAAGGAGAAGAGGGGCGACTGCCGGACGCCGGAAGGGACCTTCTACATATGCGGAAGGAACCCCGGGAGCCGGTACTACAAGGCCCTGGACCTCACCTACCCGAGCCTCAGGCATGCGGAGAAGGCGCTGCTTTCGGGCACGCTGTCCGAGCTGCAGTACCAGAGCATCGCGGAAGCCATCCGATCCGGGCAGCGGCCTCCGTCCGATACGTACCTGGGCGGAGACATCTGCATCCACGGCGGTGGCGCCCAGGAGGACTGGACCCGGGGATGCGTCGCCATGTACGACCGCGACATGGATGAGCTGTTCGAGATGATCTGCGTGGGAACCACGGTCATCATCTACCCCTGAGTCGTATCCGGAAGATTCTCGAGCTTCCCCGTCTCATTCGGCCCTCCTCCGTTCCGCTCCGAGCAAGCCCGTACCCGCCCCCGATCCGCTCCCGCATCCGGCGCTCCGGGGCGGACGCAACCTTCAGGAAACGCAGGGATGCCTGACTTCCGGCCGCCTTTTCCCCGCCCTTTTCATCTGCAACGCATCCGGCTGCGCCTGCATCCTAGGAGATGAACCCCGGCGCCCGGAGACCCCGTCCAAAACGTCCATGCTCATTCACAGAACAATATTTCTGGGTTTCTTTTTCGCGACCTCCTTGCTTGCCGGGCATCCCGCAGAGGCCGGATCTTACCGGTACGCGTATCCGTCCGAGGGGCAAGACCCGGCCGGCTGGATCACGGTCGTGGGCGTCAAAACTGAACATAGAGTGTCTCCGAAGGAGACCTTGTTGGACGTGGCAAGGAGCTACGGCCTCGGTTTCAACGAGATTCAGATTCTCCATCCGGACCTCGATCCGTGGATCCCTCCTCCGGGAACGGACCTGGAGATCCCGACCCAGTGGGTCCTCCCTCCGAGCCGGCGCCATGGGATCGTGATCAACCTTCCGGAGATGAGGCTCTATCGCTTTTATCCGGCCGTTCAGATGGTCGCCACCTATCCGGTGGGAATCGGCGATGCCGAGACCCCGACGCCTGAAGGAGACTACCGAATCGTGAGTCGGGAGGTGGATCCCACCTGGGTGATCCCGCAGTCCCTGCGAGCGAAATATGACGTCAGGGCAATCCCTCCGGGCCCGGACAACCCGCTGGGGCAATTTTGGCTCGGGCTTTCGCTCGAGGGATACGGGATACACGGCACGGATTTCCCCTGGTGCGTGGGCAGGATGATCAGCTACGGGTGCATCCGGCTCTATCCGGAAGACATCGAGCCGCTCTACCGGGACGTGCCCGCCGGCATGCCGGTGGAGATCGTCTACGAGCCGGTCAAGATCGGGTTCAAGGAGCGGGAGATCTTCGTGGAAATCCACCCGGACGTCTATGGCAGGTTTCCGGACTTCAGCAGTTACGCCTTGCAGGTCCTGTCAGAGGAGGTCCGGCTGCCGGACGTATTCATGGACCTGTTCTGGGCAGCCGTCGAGAGGAGCGATGGTATGCCGGTCGCGATCGGAGCCCTCGAGGATTGAGCAGGGGCTCGCTGTTTGTGGTGTGAGCCAGGCAAGGGGCGTCGGTCGCCCTCGAAGTCATCAACCTCAAGGACAGGAGGCAAGAAATGAAGGCGAGGAAGGGAATGGCGTTTCTTCTGGTCATCGCGATGGTCGCACTGACCGGCATGGCTTCGGCCGGATGCGCGACCAAGAAGCAGGTCTGCAGTCTGCAGGAGCAGATCGACGCCCTGAAACAGCAAAGGGCCGAGGCTCCGGATCTGAGCGGTCAGATCCAGCAGTCGGAGGCCTCCGCGCTCAAGGCTCAAGAGGCTGCACAGGCCGCCGAGGCTGCGGCCACCAGGGCAGATGAGGCCGCCAGCCGAGCCGAAGCCATGGCCAGCAAGTCCGAAGCGAGCTTCGCGCAGAGAATGAGGAAGTAGGCGAGGGCTGGTAGGGGCGTATGGCCGTACGCCCCTATACGCCCCTACCAGGGAATCTCCGAGCCATCATAGCTGATGAACCGGCCGGACAGGTCCGGGCCGGCCGCCTCCAGCACCTTCCGCATGCCGGCCACGCTCTGCGCCGGGGAGAGGGTGGCGCTCGGCCCTCCCATGTCGGTCCTCACCCAGCCCGGGTGCAGGACGAGGACCGTGACCTTGCGATTTCTGAGATCGATTGAGAGGCTCTTCATCGCTGCGTTGACCGCGGCCTTGCTGGATCGGTACAGATAGCTCCCGCCGCTCGTATTGTCCGCGATGCTGCCCATCCGGCTCGAGAGGGCGGCAATGATCCTCCTGTCGCTGCGCTCCACGTGCTCGAGGAACGTCTCGGACATCTTGAGGGGCGCCATGGCGTTCACGCGAAAGACGGCGATCCACTTCTCGCAGTCGACCCCAACGAGCCCCGATCCCCGCCCGTTCCCGCCCGAAACGCCGGCATTGTTCAGCAGGATGTCGATTCTTTCGTCCCGGAGATCGCGGGCGAGGGCATCGATCTGCCCGGGGTCCGTGACGTCGAGCCGATGGACCGACAGCAGGCCGCGTGCAGCAGGGATGAGCGCGTTCAGCTTCTCGGCGCCCTCCGGATTGCGGCAGCAAGCGAACACCCGCCAGCCCGCCTCGCAGTACTGCCGGGCGAATTCGAGGCCCAGCCCCCGGCTGGCGCCGGTGACGAGAATGCTCGGCATGTCCTTCCCTCCGTCTCTCCCCCGAAGTTTCGATACTTATAAGAGATTCCAGGGCAGAGAGGGTGGATTCGGTGCAGCGGGATGCCGGGGTGTCGCCGTCCGCGAGCAGGACCGGCGGAGCGACGGCTCCTTACGATTCTTCCGGCTCTTTCTTGAGGGATCGGATCCCATGCCGGGCCATCATCTCATGCAGGACGCTCCGGTGGAGTCCTGTCTTCCTGGCTGCGGCCGAAACGTTTCCGCCGCATTGCTCGAGGACGCTCCGGAGAAACGATCTCTCGATCTGTTCCTGGGCGCGCTCGTCGGGCACTCCGGATCCCGGAGGGGCGCAGCAGGCAGCGCCCCTACAAGCTCACGTGCGACCATGGGCCGGGATACGAATTAGGACAAGGCCGGCTCAGATCACCCTGGCGATGCTGGCGCCCTCGAAGGTGGCGTTGATGATCTTGCGCGGGTCCCGGGCGTCCCCGATCACGTAGACCTCCGGCACCAGCCCGGCCGCCTTCGACTCGAGGGCCTCCACGGACTTCGAGCCCAGGGCGTTGACCACGGAGTCGGCGGCGATCAGGGACTTCCTTCCCATGGGGTCCAGCAGCACGACCCCCTGGTCGTTGATCTCGGCAATGACCTTGCCCGTGACGGACTGGATCCCTGCCTTCGGCAGGCGCTCGAACAGCAGGTCCACCCGCGCGATCGGCTCCATGTCCGCGGCCAGCTCGCCGCGCATCTCCAGCACCGTCACCTCCTTGCCCTGCTCGCTCAAGAGCAGCGCCGTCTCGCACCCGGCCATGCCGCCGCCGGCGATCGCGACCTTTTTCCCGGGGACGTTCACCTTGCGCGCCAGCACGTCCCAGGCCAGAAAGACATTCTTGCCGGAAATGCCGGCAATGTCGGGCACGATCGGTTCCGCCCCGGTGGCGACGACGAGCACGTCCGGCTTTTCCGCGCGGAGGAGCTCCTCGTCCACCTCCCGGTCGAGCTCGACTTTGACGCCCGCCTTGGGGAGCTGGGAAGCGTAGTACTCCCGGACGAAGCCGAGCTTGCTCTTCCCCGGGGCGAGCGCGGCCACCCGGATCTGGCCGGCGAGCTCGCCTGCCTTCTCGTACAGGGTGACGTCGTGCCCGCGCAGGGCGGCCACGCGAGCAGCCTCCATCCCGCCGGGCCCGCCGCCTGCGATCATCACCTTCTTCTTGCGCCCGGCCGGCTTCAGCTCGACCCAGCCGTCCAGCCGTTCGTGCCCGACCACCGGGTTCACCGTGCAGCGCATGTAGAGGTCGTTGAAGACGTGTCCCCCGAGGCAGCCGATGTTGCAGCTGATGCACTTGCGGATGTCCTCGTCCCGCCCCTCCTGCGCCTTCAGGGCCCAGTGGGGGTCCGCGATCAGGGTCCGGCCCACGGCCACGAAGTCCGCCTTGCCGTCCCTGAGGATGGCCTCCGCGACCGCAGGTGTGCGGATCACGCCCACGGCGATGACCGGGATCTTCACGTGCTTCCGGATCTCCGCCGCCAGATAGGACCGCCACCCTTCTTCGAAGCGCATCGGCTCCGCGATGATCGGGAGCGACTCGTAGATCCCGGCGCTCGCGTGCAGGATGTCGATGCCGGCCCCCTCCAGCATTTTCGAGATCCGGACCGAATCCTCGATCTTGAGCCCTCCCGGCACGAACTCGTCGGCGCTCAGGCGGAAGGAGAGGGGAAAGTCCGGCCCGACCTTGGCCCGGGTCTTCTTGATGATCTCCAACGGGAACCGCATGCGCCGCTCGAAGGTGCCTCCCCAGTCGTCGATCCGCTGGTTGGTGTGCGGGGACATGAACTGGTTGATGAGGTAGCCGTGGGCGCCGTGCAGCTCGACGCCGTCCATCCCTGCTTTCTTGGCTCGGAGGGCGGTCTCGGAGAACCGTTCGACGAGATCCAGGATCTCGCCTGCGGTCAGCTCCCGGACCGGCACCTGCAGGAGCCCGTCCGGTATGGCCGACGGCGCGACCCCTTCCGCCCCCTCGTTGCCGTGATACTCCCTGCCAGCGTGATGGATCTGCATGAAGATCGCGGCCCCGTAGCCGTGCACCGCCTCGGCCAGCTCCTGGAAGCCGGCCACGTACTTGTCGTCGTCCAGCCGGAGCTGGCAGGCGACATTCTTGCCTTCCGGGTACTTGACCTGGACGTTCTCGACGATGATCAGCCCGACCTTGCCCTTGGCCCTCTCCACATAGTACCGGATCAGTCTTTCCGTGACCTCTCCGGAGGGGCCGGCAAAGTTCGTCGCCATGGGCGGCATGATGACCCGGTTTCTGAGGCGCACTCTGCCGATCCTTCCGGGCTCGAATAGCTTCGGGTACTTCATGGTTGTCCACTCCTTTCTTTCGGGGTCAGCCGGAAGCCGTGCTGAGTAGTTCGGTCATTCCCGCGCAAGACGAGGAGAACGAAGCCGCTTGATCCCAACGTTGCCGCCGCAAGCGCAGCGCCGAAGACCTGTTCTCGTTACGTGGTTGCGCGTCCAGTCCTTGATCTCATCCCACAGACGTAACGGGCGAGGGAATCCAGTGCTCTTGAATGACGTTGCCATCGGTTTGCATGACCCTGTTCTCCTCTTTACCTCTATGTCCATGAGGAGGCTGCCTCTTCCTGCCTCCTGTTCTCCCCATCTGGCTTGTGAGACCCCGCAAGAAGGTTTCCGTGAAATCGGCAGGGCAGCAGTCGTGCGAATATCCCCGGGCGCGGGAATCCCTCTGCGTCATTGAATCCGGGAAGGGCGCAGCAAGCAGCGCCTCTTACAAGACCTCGCGCCCTGGGGCGCGATGACGGGACAAGACACAGCCTCGCAGGCAGGAATCCAGTCCCTGCTGCCCGTCTTTTCGTCACCCCGGCGAAGGCCGGGGTCCAGTCCCTGTACCCGGCAACAAACGCTGTGCATGATGCACCCTTCTGGATCCCGGCTCACACGCGCTCCGCATCTGGGCCGGGATGACGGAATAGGACACGGCCTCGCAAGCAGGAATCCCCGCAGCGTCATTGGATCCCGGAGGGCGCAGCAAGCAGCGCCCCTACAACGCAACCTGGTCACACAGGCAGCGCCCTCCTCACACGAGGAGGATGACAACCAGCCGGCGGGGGCCGTGCATGCCCGTGAAGGGCGTGGCCTGGATGTCGGCCGTGCTGCTGGGGCCGGTGATCAGACAGACCTGGCTCGGCCGGCCGCCGGAGCCGTACAGGCGGTCGACGATCAGGTCGTGGTCGTCCGTGAGTCTTTCTGCGGGCAGGACGGCGACGTGCAGGACCGGGGCGAGAGAGACCAGCCGGGTCTGCTCCCGGTCGTGAGCGAGCACGAGCGTGCCGCTCGAAGCGATGCCGAAGTCGGCGCCGGTCACCCCCGCATCGACCTCGAGGAAGACGGCGTCCTTGAAGGCGGCGGGATCCCGGAAATCGCGGGGGGTGCGAACCTCCATCCCGACCCGCCTGCCCCAGTCCGGAAGATCCAGAGGGGCCAGGACGGCGTCGGTCGTGGCCATGGCGCGCCGGACTTCGTTCTCCCTGAAGATCTCCTCGAGCGTCCGGTAGAAGGACTCGCGGTCCCCGACCTGGTAGAGCCGGCCTCCGACTTCCTCCAGGTTCTTCTTGAAAGAGGCGACGTGGGCCGAGCGGTCCGGAGGCGGCTCGGGCGGAGGCGGCAGCTCGGGCCGCGCCGGGACGTTCCGCCTGGGCGCGGCGCGAAGCTTGTCGAGGATGTAGTCACGGGCGTTGGTGTTCACGAAGTCGTCCTGGTGTCGCTGGGGTGCATAGCCGGCCCGTATTTGAATCTTCCCTGCCAAGGGACCAAAAACGAAATCCCCTCTTCCCCGACATCGGGGGAGAGGTTAGGGTGAGGGGGACAATCTACGGCCCGACAACTCACCCCTCATCCTGGCCTTCTCCCCTCGTCGAGGGGAGAAGGGATGAGAACTTGAGCCCTGCTTGACGATACAGCGCGACCGAATCACCCCTCCCTCTCCAGCTCCTTCCACCGGTCGTGGAACGTCTTGCCCGGGAAGGGCGGGAGGTCCCGGACCTGGAACCATCCCTTGACCGGCCCGGGCATGCGGCTGATCTTCCCGTCCCGCTCGTTCAGGTTGGCGGCCAGCCGTGCGGCGGTGGCGAAGACTTTCCAGAAACCCGGATTGCCGGCCGCGACCGCATAGAGCCTCTGGAGCGCCTTCTCGGCCAGGCCCGCCCCCCCGGCACCGAACGCCTCGCTCCCCTGCGCCTGAAGGGAGCGGTAGTAGAGGAGCATGCGGGGGTGGTCGATGCCGGCCGGGCATGCCCCCTTGCAGCGCTGGCAGAGCGTGCACGACCAGACGAGGTCCTCCGCCCGGTCCAGGCCAAGGAGCAGCGGGTTCAGGACCTGCCCCATGGGGCCGGAGTACGCCCAGCCGTAAGGATAGCCGCCGATCTTGCCGTACACCGGGCAGACGCTCAGGCATGCCGCGCACCGCACGCAGCGAAGCGCGTCCCGCGTCTCGGGGTCGGCGTGAATGGCCGAGCGGCCGTTGTCCAGGATGACGATGTGAAGCTCCTCGGGCCCGTCCATCTCGCCCGCTTTCCTGGGGCCGCTGTCCAGGGACGCGTACGTGCCGAGCCGCTGGCCGGTCGCGCACATGCAGAGGATCCTGAGCATGTGGACGGCGTCCTTCATCGTGGGCGCGAGCTTTTCCAGGGTCAGCACCGAGACCTGGATGCGCGGGCCGGACTTGCAGTGCCGGATGTTGCCCTCGTTCTCCACGTTGATGAGGGTGCCGGTCTCGGCCACGGCGATGTTGACGCCCGTGATGCCCATCTCGGCCCGGTGGAACTTCTCCCGCAGGAACTTGCGGGCCGCCTGGCCCAGCTGCACGGGGTCGTTCGTGGGCTCCGTGAGGCCCGCTTTCTCCATGAAGATGTCGCGTACCCTCTCGACCGGGACGTTGATGGCCGGGCCGATGATGTGGAAGGGCGGCAGCTCGAGGAGCTGCGTGATGAACTCGCCGAGATCGCTCTCCCAGACCTCAAGGCCTGCTTTCTGCAGCTCTTCCCGGAGCCCCATCTCCTCGCTCACCATGGACTTGCCCTTGGTCACGCAGGTGACCTTCTTCTCTCGGGCAAGCTCCAGGATGTAGCGGTTCGCCTCGGCGCTGTCCCGGGCCCAGACCACCCTAGCGCCGTTGGCGGTCGCGTTCTTTTCGAACTCCTCGAGCAGGTCCGGCAGGCGCTCCACGACTTCAGCCCGGATCGCCGCAGCCAGAGCGAGGGCCGCTTCCGGGTCCGGGAGCGTGGCCAGGGTCAGGGTGCGCCGGGCCGAGAGAACGAGCGGAAAGAAGGAAAGGAACTTCTGCGTGTCCGGGTTGGCGAGCTCCCGGCGTGCGGTTTCCTTGTAGCGGTCGGTCTTGATCTCCACGTCCGGGGTTTCCTCACGCCGAAAGGCTGCCTGCCAGGAAGGTGGCGATGTGGGCGG
The DNA here is from genome assembly GCA_040756235.1 of bacterium. Classification (GTDB taxonomy): domain Bacteria; phylum Desulfobacterota; class DSWW01; order DSWW01; family DSWW01; genus JBFLZG01. Next base: position 10,411 of record JBFLZG010000021.1, read on the forward strand.
CCTTCTTCGCCGGGTGGCGCCGGCTCAGGTAGCCGCTCACGTTGAGCAGGCAACCGGGTTCGCACAGGACGAGCAGGTCCGCCCCGCTCTCCAGGTAGCTCGCCGTCTTGGCGGCGACCAGAGCTTCCGAGATTTCGGGATAGTTGTTGGAGAACTCGCCGCCGAACCCGCAGCACACGTCCGCGTCCTTCATGGGAAGGAGCTCGGTCCCCCGGACGGCACGGATCAGCTTCTTGGGCTGCTCGGAGATGCCGAGGGCGCCCAGCATGTTGCAGGACTCGTGGTAAGCGACCTTGCCGCTGTAAGCCGCCCCCAGGTTGCTTACACCCAGCACGTCCACGATGAGCTGGGTGAGCTCGTAGACCCGGCCGGAGAGGGCCTTGGCCCGCTCGAGCCACTCCGGCTCGTTCCGGAAAAGCTCCGGGTAGCGGTTCCGCACCATGTTCACGCACGAGCCGGAGGGGCAGACCACGACCTCGTCGTCACCGAAGACTTCGATGAAACGTCTGGCCATGCGCCGGGCTTCATCCCGGAAGCCCGCGTTGAACGAGAACAGCCCGCAGCAGGTTTGCTGCTCGTGGTAGACAGGCCGGCAGTCCAGGTGCCGAAGGAGCGACACCGTGGCCTCGCCGATGTCCGGCAGAACGAGGTCCACGAGGCAGGGAATGAAGAGGGAGACGTTTTTCATGAGTGAGCGTGCTGCACTTTCATCTTGGGGCCGACGCATGCCTCGGCCGGGCCTTTTCCGTCATAGATCTCCGGAGATTGCGAGCTTCGCGAAGCAACCTCCCTGTCCAGCCGGACTCAGGGGGTTGCTTCGGTCGCCTATGGCTCCCTCGCAATGTCCGCGACATTGCCGGCCGCCCCGCCGGCCTTGGCCGGGGATGACGCGCGTCTTTCCGTCACCCCGGCGCAGGCCGGGGTCCAGTCCCTGATTCGCGTGATTACACCAGCTCTCTGGGGGCAGACTCCTGGATCCCGGGACGGGCGACGCATGCGTCGCCCCTACAGGACTCCGCGAAAGCGCTGGGCCGGGATGACGAAGAAACCGCTGCCTCCGGCCTGCGCTGCCCCTGGCCTCACGCGATCATGCCGTAGCCTTTGTCATAGGCGGCGAGGTTGGTCTTCACCTTGTCCGCGCTCACCGTGGCGGCCAGGACCCGCTCGAAGCCGTCGCGCGGCAAGGGGAGCACGCCCGTGGCGGCCAGGGCCCCGATCAGGATGATGTTGCCGAAGATCGGGCTGCCCATGGCGAGCGCCTCCTGCGTGGCGCTGACGAACCAGTGCCGGGCCGTCATCTCGCTCATCCACTTGGCGATGTCCTCGTCGCTGGGGTAGCTCTGCTCTCCGCAGATGACGCCCACCGAGTAGATGGGGCGCGTGTTGGCGATCGCCTGGGTCCCGGGGTTCCCGTAGTCCATGAGCACCCGCAGGGCCTCGGTCGGCTCCAAGGCCACGACCATGTGCGCCTTGCCCTTGGGGATGAGGGGCGACCACGTGGACTCCGACGAGACCCGGATGTGGCTCATGACCGACCCGCCGCGCTGGGTCGCGCCGAAGGTCTCGCCGATGGTCACGAGATACCCCTGCCCGGCGAGCAGATTGCCGAGCAGCCGCGAGGCCAGAACGTTGCCCTGGCCCCCCACGCCGGTGATGATGAGGTTGAAAGGATCGCTGGAAAGCTTGGCTGGTCCCATGGGTCCCACTATGCGGCCTCCTTCTTCGCGATCGCCCCGGACGGGCAGACGGACGCGCACACGCCGCAGCCGGAGCAGATGACCTCGTCGACCCGGGCCTTCTTCTTGCGGCTGTCCCAGACCAGGCCCGGGCAGCGGAGGATGCGCGTGCACAACCGGCCGCAACCGCAGGCCTCGCCCAGGCAGACGTTTTCGTCGACCGACACGTCGAAGAGCTTCTTCCATTTCTTCTGCGGGCTCAAGGCGCAGATCTGCCGGAGCACGAGAACGTTGACCCCGTTCTCCCGCTGCAGGAGCTCGAACAGCTTGGCCTGCGTGGCCTCGATATCGAACGGGTCCGAGACCTCCACATGGGCCCCGATGGCCTTGCAGACCGCTTCGATGGAGACCGGCGGCGCGTCCTCTCCCTTCGCATCTACGGTCAGGCCCGGGTGGGGCTGAAAGCCGGTCATGGCCGTGCCGCCGTTGTCCAGGACCACCATGGTGATCCTGGATTTATGGTGGACGGCGTTCACCAGGGCCGGCATGGCCGTGTGGAAGAAGGTCGAGTCGCCGCAGACCGAAAGGATCGGCTGGTCCATCCCGAACTGGCCGAGCTTGCCGAATCCGCTCGCCAGGCCGGTACCGGACCCCATCGCATGGACCGTCTTGACCGTGCTGAAGCCCGTGGGGGTCACGGCCATGGTGTAGCAGCCGATGTCGCCGCACACGAACCCCTGTCGGCCGTCCATGGCGAGCACGTTGTGGATGGACCAGAAGGAGGCCCGGTGCGGGCAGCCCGGGCAGAAGGTCAGGTCCCGGATCGGCGCCCCGAAGAAGGCGATCGACTGACCGCGCTTCCGGTACGCCTCCGGAGCAGGCTCGTAGGCTACGCCGAGCACCTTGGCCAGAGCCGTGATCACGCGGTCCGGGTTCATCTCGTTCACGGACGGGACGGTCTTGTCCCGTTTGCCAAAGAAGGTCTTGGCGCCGATCGTGGGCGCCAGCTCGGCGGCCAGTACCTTGACGTTCTCCTCGAGGAACGGGATGACTTCTTCGACGATGAGGATCTTGTCCGTGCGGGCAAGGTTCCTCTCCAGCAGCCTGGGCGGCAGCGGCCAGGTGGTGCCGAGCTTGAGCAGGCCGACCCGGTCTTCGACCCCCAGGGCCCGGATCGCCTCCAGGCTGTAAAGGTAACAGGCCGAGCTGGTGACGAGCAGGAGGTCGGGCTTTTCCGGGCCCGAGTAGCGGTTGAAGGGCGAGTCCTCGAAAAGCCGGGCCGCTTTCTCCAGCTTGTCCTGCTGCTGCTGGTGCTTCCACTCGATGGGGACGCTCAGGACCGCGCCGGTCATGGGGTCGAGGATGAACCCCGAGTGGACGAACTTGGCCTCTGTCCGGGGCACCGGAAGCTCGCCCAGCTCCACCACGCCGCTCGCATGGGAGAGGCGGGTCACGCTCCGGACCATGACCAGGTTGCGGATCTCCTCCGAGAGCTCGAAGGCCCACTTCGTCATGTCCTTGGCTTCCTGGAAGTCGCCGGGCTCCAGGAGCGGGATCTCGAGGAGGCGCGCAAACTGGCGCGCCTCGCCCTCGTTGATGCTGGACAGGGCTCCAGGGTCGTCGCAGGGCACGATCACCATGCCGCCCCGGGTGCCGCACAGGGCCAGGTGAAGCAGGAAGTCGGAGCCCACGTTGACCCCGTTCTGCTTCATGGTGCACATGGAGCGGAGACCGGCGTAGGAGGCGGCCGCAGCCACCTCCATGGCCACCTTCTCGTTGACCGACCACTCGACGTAGAGGTTCCGCTCCCGGGAGAGCTTGGCCAGGTTCTCGATGATCTCGGAGGAAGGCGTACCCGGGTAGCCTGCGGCTACGGAGACGCCCGCTTCCAAGGCGCCGCGCGTGATGGCCTCGTTGCCCATCAGCAGACAGCGGGTGCCTGCCATCGGATTGAGTAGCTGGGACATAGTGCCTCCGTTTCATGGGAGATTGCGAGGCTTTGCGAAGCAACTCCGGCCCCCCTGCGGAGATTGCGAGCTTCGCGAAGCAACCTCCGGGCTCAGCCGGACCCTGGGGGTTGCTTCGGTCGCTTGCGGCTCCCTCGCAATGTCCGCAAACTCCTCCGGAGACTGCGAGCTTCGCGAAGCAACCTCCGGGCTCAGCCGGACCCTGGGGGTTGCTTCGGTCGCCTTACGGCTCCCTCGCAATGTCCGCAGACTTTTCCGGAGATTGCGAGCTTCGCGAAGCAACCTCCGGGGGGCGCTACTGGCACTGACATCGCCGCGAGCGCCCGATCTCGAAAATCCATCTTGACCCTGGGGGTTGCTTC
>JBFLZG010000022.1:0-43626 GCA_040756235.1 bacterium
CAGTGACGAGGGATGAGCGCAACGCCGCAGATGGGCGTTTTGGGACAGGCTCTATCTAGAACAGCGGCAATTACGGGGTGCAGGGACTGGATTCCGGCTGCGCCGGAATGACGGAAAAGAGCGGGGACTGGATCGCGGGTGTTGCCCGCTTCGCAGGCTACTTCGAAACGGCATCGGATAGGCGTCTGACGGGGCTATGACACCGCCTCCTGGGCCGGAATGACGCCAATGAGGGCACCGCCCTTTCTTGCTGACAACCGACAACTCAGTCCGTGGGCGCCGCCTCGAACGCGGCCGGCCGGTTGGAACGGCTCTGGCTCTCCAGAAGGGATTCCACCTGTTCCCGCGTCAGGCTCTCCTGCTCCAGCAAGGCCAGCGCCAGGGCATGCAGATCGTCCAGGTTGTCGCGCAGGATCTCTTCGGCCTTCTCCTCGGTCCCCTTGACGATACGGCGCACCTCTTCGTCGATGAGCCGGGCCGTGTGCTCGCTGAAATCCCTTGGCATCGCGATCTCGGCCCCCAGGTAAGGGTCTTCTTCTCCCTGCCGGAACGTGACCGGGCCAAGGGTTTCGCTCATGCCCCACTGCCGGACCATGCGGCGCGCGATCCCGGTTGCCCGCTTGAGGTCGTCGCTGCCGCCGGTCGTTATGTCGTTCAAGGCGAGCCTCTCGGCCGCACGCCCGCCCAGCATGACCGCGATCCGCCCGAGCAGGCAGCTTCGGCTCAGGATGTGGCGGTCTTCCTCCGGCGACACCTCCGTCGTGCCCAGCGCATGCCGCCTGGGAATGATCGAGACCCTCTGGAACGCGCCGCCCGACGGCATGTAGAGCGCGACCAGGGCGTGGCCCGCCTCGTGGTACGCGATCACTCTTCTTTCGTCGTCGTGAATCAGGTCCTCCCTCTCAATGCCCATGAGGACCCGGTCACGGCTCTGCTCCAGATCCTCGGGGTCCACCTGGGCCTTGCCCTTGCGCGCGGCCAGGAGGGCGGCCTCGTTGATGAGGTTCATCAGGTCCGCGCCGGAGAAGCCGGGCGTCCGTTCGGCCAGCACCGTGAGATCGACCCGCTTCGCCAGCGGCACGTGACGGGCATGGACCCGCAGGATCTCCTCGCGCGCGCGTTTCTGCGGAAGGTCCAGCGTGATGCGCCGGTCAAAGCGGCCGGGCCGGACCAGAGCAGGGTCGAGCACGTCCGGGCGGTTGGTGGCGGCCATCACGATCACGCACTCGTTCGGGGAGAAACCGTCCATCTCCGTCAAGATCTGGTTCAACGTTTGCTCGCGCTCGTCATGGGACTGGCCCATGCCCGCGCTGCGCACCCGGCCGATGGAGTCGATCTCATCGATGTAGATGATCGAGGGGGCCCGCTTCTTCGCATTTGCGAACATGTCGCGCACGCGCGAGGCGCCCACGCCGACGAACATCTCCATGAACTCGGACCCGCTGATGCTGAAGAACGGGACCTGGGCTTCCCCGGCCACCGCGCGCGCCAGAAGGGTCTTGCCCGTGCCGGGCGGCCCGGTCAGGAGCACGCCCCTGGGGAGCTTGCCGCCCAGAGCCAGGTACTTGGACGGGGTCTTCAGGAAGTCGATCACCTCGGAGAGCTCTCTCTTGACGTTGGCCAGGCCGGCCACGTCCTCGAAGGTCGTGCGCATGCCCGATTTCTGGTACAGCCTGGCTCTGGACTTTCCGAACCGCACCGCGTTGCCTGCCACGCCGCCGGCCCTGTGGCGGCCGCCGGAAGACCGCCGGGTGCTCTGGATGAGGAGACCGGCGGCGAGGCTCACCGGAAAGATGCCGATCAGGGCGCCGATCAGCCATGGATTCCGCCCGCCCTCGGTGAAAACGGTCACCCCCTGATCGCGCAGAAGCTCCATGAGCCCGGGGTCCCCGAAAGAAGGAAGGGTCGTCCGGAAGTCCTTGGATCCGTCTTCCGCATTCCGCAGGACCCCCCAGAGGGTGTTCCCCATGACCGTGATCTCAGCCACTTTCTTCTCGCTCAGGTACTGGCGGAAAGTCGAATACGGCACGTTGTCCGTGTCCGCGGCCGAGCATCCCAGCAAGATCAGGACGGATGCCGCCAACAGGGCCAGCACGCTCGTCACACTCCCCCACCGGGTAGCGGTCAAGCCACGGGCACCGGAATTTCGCTCTCTCTCGCTCACCATAAGACTCCCCCTGCGGATCGGACCGTCTGACGGCCGGAACGCTTCAGCATGCTGCCGATCCGCGATGCACGTACCGAAAGGCAGATGTTCAGCTCGGCGCGAAGCTCTCAAGGTCACAGGCGCGCGGATGAATCTGCGGCATGATCGAAGTGCTTGTATTATATCAGACCGGGAAGTCGAAAACAGCGGCACCCGGGCGTGAGATCAGCGATTCGCCCTGCGAGACCATCTCATCCCGCGTCATCCCGGCCGAGCGCTCTTGCAGGGGCATTGTAGGGGCGCTGCTTGCTGCGCCCGCAGTTCGGGCAGGGCAAGTCCTGCCCCTACATGGAAACGCACGATAAGGTGACTGGACTCCGGGATTGGCGGGAATGACAGGCCCGCTGAGTCATGACACAGCCGCTCAGGCGATATGCAGCTCGTAGCGGACCGTGTAGCGAGCCAGGATTTCGGCCACTCTGCTTTCGATGGTCTTCGCTGCAGCTCCGGGGCGCGGCCGAACCCGGATCGTGGCAAGCGAACCGTGGACCTTGTGCTCGCCGACCCGGACCTCCACCGACTCGGCAAGGTCGCCGAGGGCCGCAAGCTCCCGCTCGTAGGCCCGCCGGATCGCGTCCCAGCGCAGGGCGGGCTTGAAGATCTTGCCCACCGGTGTCAGCGGGACCTCATCCAGGAGGAACACCTCCTTGGGAACGGCGGCCCGTTCGCCGACCTGCTGCCTCAGGTATTCCAGAATCGCTTCGGCCGTCTGGCCCGACCCCTCCTGCAACTGCACGTAGGCGACCGGGACCTCGCCGGCGTGAGGGTCCGGCCACCCGACCGCGGCAGCGACCTGCACGCCCTTCAGCCGGTAGAGCGGATCCTCGATCAGAGCGGGATCGATGTTGTGCCCGCCCCGGATGATCAGCTCTTTCTTCCGCCCCGTCAGCCAGAAATAACCGTCGGCGTCCTGTCTCCCCAGGTCTCCGGTGTTGAACCACCCTCCTTCCAGCCAGACGCCCTCGTTGTGCTCCGCCTCCAGGTACCCGGGGAAGACGTTCGGCCCGCGGACGCAGACGCATCCGATCTCGTCCGTTCCGGCCTCCCGCCAGGCTCCCCCGTCCTCCACGTAGATCTTCATCTCCTGGTACGGGATGCGCAGCCCCACGGAGCCCACCTTGCGCTCGCCGAACAGGGGGTTCACCGAGGAAACCAGGGTGCCTTCGGTGAGCCCGTACCCTTCCAGGATCTTCATGCCGCTGTGGGCCTCGAAGCGCTTGAACAGCTCCACCGAAAGTGGCGCCGCCCCGCATATGGCGTAGCGCAGGCACGAGATGTCCACGCCTTCCACCGGCACGTCGAGCAGCACGGAAAGGACCGTGGGCACGCAGGAGAACGTAACGGCCCGATAGTGCTCCACGATCTTGAAGAAGCTCCGCATGACGGACGGGTCTCGGTAGCCTCTGGGCGACAGCAGGACGACGTGCGCTCCGATCGAAAAAGGGAACGCCCCGGTGGCCATGGTGGCGTTTGCGTGGAACAGGGGAAGCCCGCACATGATGGTCTCGCCGGGCTCGAGCCCCACGGCCAAGCTGAGGATCGCGGGAATGGCGATCTCGTTGAAGTGGGTCCGCGGCGTCAGCTTCGGAGTCCCGGTGGTGCCGCCGGTATGATAGATGGAGGCCACCTCGCCGCTGTCGATGACCCGGCCCGAGTCCAGCCGGTCATCACGGTAGCGCGTCACGACCTCGTCGAGCCCGTAGATCCCTTCCTTCTCGTCGCTCGGCCCCATGACCCGCACGATCGCCTTCAGCCCCGGGAGGTCCTTGCGGATGGCCATCACTTTTTCCCAGATGTCGGCACCCGGAAACTCCCCCAGCGCAACCAGCACCTTGGTGCCTGCCGCCCGGCAGATGTGCCGAATCGTGGCGGGCTCCAGCATCGGGTTGATCGGGTTCAGGATGCCTGCCGCCTCCCCGCCCCAGATCACGTAATGGGTATGGACGAGGTTGGGCAGCAGGTACGTCACCACGTCGCGCGGCCCGACACCCAGATCATGAAGGAGGTTGGCCGTCTGCGTGATCTTCGCCACGAGCTCCCGGTAGGAAACCTGGACCGGCTTGTCATACGTGTCTCCCGAGAGCAGCAGGCTCACCGCGGGAGCGTCCGGAGCGACCGAGGCCCCCTTGCGGATCATGTCGTAGGTGTTGGAGACCGTGAGCCTTCGGGTGAGCGGGACCTTTTCGATCTCTTCGATGTCCTTGAGTGTGGCGATCCGGTATGCGCCCATGCTCCGCTCCTTCTGAGGCTGTCGATAAACGGCCATCTGCGGCGTTGCGCTCATGGCGATGGGAAGCCCGGGGAGCTTGCCCCCGGCGCAGGCCGGGGTCTACCGTGGGTCCCGCTACGCCTCGTTCTTCAGGATTTGACTCGCGCCGTCCCTGGCGCTCGCCCTGCGGGCGCATCATCCTCGCGGATGATGCGCCCAATTCCGCTATCCTGCGGAATTGTCGCGCGCCTTGCATCTGGCCATTTCTCACCAGCCTCTCAAGAGGGTGCTTTCGCCACCCCCTTCTCGGTGCTGCCGGCAGGCAGGAACCCATGCCAAGTCCGCGCTGCTGTGCTATCATCTACGCCGGCTCGAACGGATGCAAGCCTTTTTCGGCCTTTCGGGGCAGGGGTCCGATCCTGAGGCCGCGTGTGTTGCCGGAGGAAATGCATGGATTACCAGGTGATCATCGTCGGGGCCGGGCCGGCCGGCATCGCCTGTGCGCTGACCCTTGCGGAGCTGGGAGTCGAGGGCGTGATGCTCCTCGAGCAGGGCAAAGAGCTCGCCGACCGGAGCCGCGCCCATTCCGGCGACCTCCTGTGCGGCTGGGGAGGCGCCGGGGCTTACAGCGACGGAAAGCTGACGCTCTCGAAGGAGGTCGGCGGGTACCTGGCCGAATACCTCGACACGGCCGCGCTAAGCGATCTTCTGGAGGCCGCCGACAGGATGTTCGTGGAGCACGGAGCGCCCGAACGTCTCTTCGGGGACGACTCGCCGGCCCTTCGCGATCTCCAGGATCGGGCGCGGCTCGCCGACCTCGAGCTCATCCCCTCCCGCATACGCCACATCGGGACCGAGAACTGCCTGACCGTCCTGACGCGGATGCGCCAGGCCCTGTCCGGCCGGGTGGAAGTCCGAACGGGGTGCCGCGTGGAGGGTCTCGTGGCGCAGAGCCGGGTCGAGGGCGTAAGGCTCGCGGACGGCCGCGTCCTCAGGAGCCGGTTCGTGGTGACCGCGCCGGGCCGGGCAGGCGCCGCCTGGATGAAGAAGATCGCCGCCTCGCTGGGGGTCGGGTTCCGGCCGAGCCCCGTGGACATCGGCGTCCGCGTGGAGCTGCCCGCCACCGTCCTCCGGGAGATCACGGACGCGACCTATGAGGGCAAGCTCATCTACTACTCCAAGAAGTTTGACGACAAGGTCCGCACCTTCTGCATGAACCCCTACGGCGAAGTGGTGGTCGAGGAGGAAGGGGGAACCAGCACGGTCAACGGCCACAGCTTTGCCGGGAAGAAGACCGCGAACACGAATTTCGCGATCCTGGTGAGCAGCGCCTTCACGGAACCGTTCGACGACCCGATCGCCTATGGCCTCTATATCGCCCGGCTTGCGAACCTCCTGGGCAAGGGCGTCATCATCCAGCGACTCGGCGATCTTCTGGCCGGCCGGCGCTCGACCCGGGCGCGCATCGACCGCTGCCTCACCCGCCCGACCCTGGCAGGGGCGACCCCGGGCGATCTGACCTTCGTGTTTCCGTATCGCCACCTCATGAGCATCATCGAGATGCTCCAGGCCCTGGACAAGCTCGCGCCCGGGGTCTACTCGCGGCATACCCTGCTCTACGGCGTGGAGGTGAAGTTCTATTCCAACCGCCTCTCGGTGTCGCCCGAGATGGAAACCGCAGTCCCGGATCTGTTCGCCCTCGGAGACGGCGCCGGCGTCACGCGCGGCCTGCTGCAGGCCTCGGCCAGCGGGATCCTGGCTGCCCGGGCGATCTTCGGCAGGATCGCAGGCGGCGGCAGCGCGAGCTCTCACCCCTCCGCGTAGCTTTGCAGGCCCAGGCGCGCCAGCGTCGCGGCCGTGGGATGCCCGGTCGCGGGGTCCCAGCCGCGCTCCTCGTAGTATCCCTCGAGCAGGCCCTGGACCTGGCTGCGCGTGAGGCGGGAGGTCCGAAAATAGTCGGTGATGTAGCGGGTTTCCCCGCCGCTCGTCTTGGGCTCGAACCATGGCTCCGGGATCCGGTCGTCGGCCCTCGTGAAACCCTCGCGGCGGTTGGCCAGACGCAGCAGGTTCCAGATCCGCTCCGCGTCGGCCATGAGATCGCCGGGCGATTTCTCGATCCCCGTCAGGGTGCTGTAAAGGCGGGAAAAGATGTCGACGTGATAGAAGCGGTTCACCACGGCCCGATTGCACACGCCCAGGGCGCTGAAGAGCGCATACCAGTCCTCGGAATAGCGTGAAAGCCTCCCCACGTGGAACCCGAACGGACTGTCGAAGATGCGCGCCGCGGCTTCCGGCGAGGCGCCCATGCGGCCGGCGTGCTGCTTGAACTTGTCCAGGGGTTGTCCCGGCAGATAGGAAGGCGAGCCGGAGCAGGCCGAGGTGGGGCCTCGGGGGCAGACGATCTGCTCGAACTCCATGGTGCCGAGGCCGGTGTCCCGAGGATCGTAGAGCGCGTCCTGGCCCTTGATGCACACGAGGTCCCGGCTCGCATCCGGTCCCACGCGGGCCGCGAACTCCTCCAGGCTCGAGTGGAACAGCTCTCCGACCCCCTCGCGTCGAATCACGCGGTCGAGGAGCCGGAGGAACCCGGTCTCGTCCCGCTCGAGCTCGTCCGCAACGTCATCCCGGAGCGGCAGACTCCCGGCCTCGCGTGCGTTCCGCAGCATCTGCACCATCCGGCCGAAGACGAACAGGTCCAGGCCCGCGTCGTCGAGCCGGAACAGCATCTCGGCAGCCAGGTCCGGGTTCCGGATGCCGACCATCGCGGCGAGCACCACGTTGATGTAGCTCGTGAAAGGTGCGCTGCGCTGCTCGCTGCCGGCCTCCCAGGCCAGCAGATCTTTGTCGCAGATGAAGCATGAAGGGCAGCCGAAGCGCCTTCTCTTCATGCGCTCGTAGACCTTCTGGCCGTAAACGGCGTCCATCTCGGCCGGGGTCCACTCGGGATGCCGGAACATGCTTTCGATCCCGAGCTCCCAGCCGGCCATGAGCCCCTTCTGCACGCAGTAGCCGTGAAGGGGATAAGCGCGCGCCCGTTCGTGGAGGCGCGCCACTTCCCTGAGAAAGCCCTTGCGGTCGTGGACGCGGATCCCTGCGCCGGTCTCCCGGGGCTGGTCCGTTTCCGCCGGCCGCACATAGACGGCCTTGAGGTTCTTGGCGCCCATGACGGCGCCGAGCCCGCCCCTGCCGATGGTCCCGGCCACGTCGGTCAGCGCGAAGGAGTAAGGGACACAGGCCTCTCCCGCCGGACCGATGGCCGTGACCGACCCCCCGGCGCCGAAGCGCTCCTTGAGCGCCGCGGTCGTTTCGTGGATCCCCTTGCCCCAGAGGACGCCCGCATCCACGAAGCGCACGGCGTCGCCCGAAATCACGACGCAAACGGGGCGGGGCGCCTTTCCCAGGACAACGACGTGGTCATATCCGGCCCACTTCATGCGCGGCCCGAACCCCATGCTGCCCGAAGCCGCCGCAACCGCGCCGGTGAGCGGGAACCGGGTCGTTGCCATGACCCGGGCGGCGCCGGGCGCCAGCGTACCGACCAGGGGGCCCGCGCCGAAGATGATGGGATTGGCGGGGTCGAGCGGAGGCGTGCGAGGGCGGCCGTAGCCGTGGAACAGGACTTGGTTGATGCCGAAGCCGCCGAGGAACGAAGCGGCGAGGCACGGGTCGAGAGGCCTGACGGCATGAGAGAGGCCGCTCAGCTCGAGCTCCAGGATCCGGCCCGCAAAGCCACACGTCTTCCCCATGGCGTGATACCCTCTCGAAGGACGCCCTGTTCAGCGGTCCCTGACACCACACCCGCTCATGAGTGCGTGGGAGGACTCAGCATGCACCCTGCGGCTTGCGCTTTCAACAAGAACACCGGGGGGCGCCCTCCCGGAAGCTTGCGATGACCAGCCGCCGGTTGAAAGCGGCTGGATCGGCCGAGCGAAGCGGAGTATCATGGTTGAGCACGACTCGGATCGGGAATCGAGCGTTCGCATGAAACCAGAAGACGACATGCGAGAGGAGGAGGCGGGCCCGGGCGGCGCGAAGCTCCGCGCGGGAAGCATGCAGATTCTCGCCCTCACCGAAGCCGCGATCCGGACCATGGTGTATCTGGCTGCAGCCGGCGCGGGCAGGAAGGTGCCGGGCCGGGAGATTTGCCGGATGCAGCAGATCCGCCCGGCCTGGCTCATCAAGTGCGTCCGGCCCCTGGTCGAGCGCGGTCTCATCTCCACCGTGCGCGGAGTCGGCGGCGGCTTCGAGCTGTCGAAGCCCCCTGAGTCCATCACCCTGCTGGAGATCGTGGAGGCGGTGCAGGGGCCGATCCTCTTCAACCGGTGCCTGCTGGCGCCCGGCGCGTGCGAGCGGGAACCCATGTGCCCGGTCCACCCCGTCTGGAAGGAGATCCGCGGATCCGCGGAGAAGATCCTCTCCGGCTGGAACCTCCGCGATCTGGCGAGAACCGCGCGCGCCCGGTCCATCCTGACCGGCGGCGAGGGCGGATGATCGCGGCCGCACCCCAATGCGGGATCGCGAGGCGCAGCGGGATTCCTGCTTTCGAGGCCGTGTCACATTTCGTCCTCCCGGCCGCCTCCGGCCGCCCCGTTCTCGCTCTGCTCCGCCCCTTCCGTCTGCTCGGTCCAGACCGGCAGGAACACGGTCACCGTCGTGCCCGCCGGCTCGGTGCTCTCAATCGACATCGCGCCGTCCAGCGCCCTGACGAGGTGCTTTACGATGGCCAGCCCCAGGCCACTGCCCCGGACCTCCTCTCGGCTTGCACCCTCGCCACGATAGAACCTTTCGGTGACGCGGGGCAGCTCCCTCGCAGGTATTCCGATGCCGGTGTCGGAAACGCTCAGCGCCACCCGGACCGGCCATGCGTCCCCGCTGGGCTCGCGGAGCTCCGCCGAAATACGGATTTCTCCGGTACGCGTGTACTTGACCGCGTTGTCGAGCAGGTTCAGCAGGACCTCCATGACCCGGTCCGGGTCGCCGGCCAGCGGTGGGAGGCCCTCGCGAATCGAGACTTGCAGCGACAAGCCCTTGTCCCGGGCGCTTGGCCCGACCATCTCGACCGCCTTTTCGACCAGCCGGGCGACCGCGAGAGGCTGCCGCTCGATGGGGATGCGCCCCAGCTCGATGGAGGAGAGCCGGAGCAGGCCCTCCACGAGACGGACCAGGCGATCCGTATTCTCCCCGATGATCGAGAGATAGCGGCCCGACTGCTCGCGGTCCTGGGTGCCTTCTTCGCGCAGCGTCTCCACGAAACCCTTGATGAGGGTGAGCGGCGTCCTCAGCTCGTGGCTCACATGGGCGATGAAATCCGCCCGGATCTTGTCGAGCCGCTTCTGCTCCGTCACGTCCCGCAGGATCAGCAGGCATCCGATGGCTCCGGCGCCGCCGGGCGCGGCCAGGGACACCGCCGCGGCCAAAAAGGTCCGGCTCGGTTCCTGGAGCAGCATCACCTCCCGGGGCTCTCGCTGGCCGCCCTCTTTCCTGGTTTCATCGATCAGCCGGTAGAGGTCCTCGCTCCGGATCACCTCGAGCAGGCGCTGCCCCAGCGAGGCGTTTCGGTCGACGTGAAAGATCGCGGCCGCAGCCGGGTTGATGAACAGGACGCGGTCCTCGTCATCGAGCAGCACGATCCCGTCCTGGATCGCCTGCAGGATGGTCCCGCGGCGCGTCCGCTCCAGCGCGAGGTCCTGCACATAGAGCGCCAGCTCCCCGGCGACCTCGTCCAGAGCTCTCTCCAGCTCCCCCAGCTCGTCTCCGGACCCCACGTAAAGTCTTCGGGAACGGTCCCCCCGCCGCACCGCCTCCAGGAAGCCCTTGAGCCGCACGATCCTGCGGCTCGTCGCACGGGAGAACAGGTAGAGCACCGGCAGGGCCAGCAGGAAGCCGCACAGGCTCCACAGCAGGATGCGGCATCGCAGCGTGGAAAGGCGGGCCTCTGTCTCCTTCAGGGGCAGGGCCAGGCGGAGGACCGCCGGGCGGCCGCCGATCGGGAACGAAACGGCGCCATAGAGCATCGGCGCCCCCACGGTGTGGCTGAACCGCTGGCTCGTCCCCTGACCCGACCGGAGCGCCTCCTGGATCTCGGGTCGGTAAAGGTGGTTCTCCATGGAGCGGGCAGGCTCGTCCGAATCACCGAGGACCACCCCTTCGGCCGAAACGACCGTGAACCGGTACCCGGTCTGCTCTTTCAATGCGCGGCAGAGCTTGTCGAGGTCGGCGTCGCCCGCAAAGCCTTCCGGGTGCTCGGCGAAGAACGACACGCCGAAAAGGCGGGCCGAGCGGTACAGCTCTTCCTGCATCCTGTCGAGAGACTGGGACCCGAGGTCGCGGCCGATGAGCAAGGAGGAAAGGGTCAGGGCGAGCAGGACGACGGACAAGTAGTAGAAGAGGAATCGGACCCAGAGGCGCTTCATCATGACCCGGAATCCGGCTGGAACTTGTATCCGACGCCGCGCACCGTGAGGATCATCATGGGGTTTTTCGGGTCTTCCTCCAGCAGCGACCGGAGCCTCTGGATGTGGACGTCCACGGTCCGCGGCAGAACATAGGTTTCCAGCCCCCAGACCGAATCCAGCAGCTGGTCCCGGGTGAAAACGATCCCGGGGTGCTGGACGAAGTGCTTGAGGAGCCGGAACTCGGTCGCGCTCAAGCTCACCCGCGCACCTCCGACCCGGACCTCGTAGGTGGCGAAATCGACGGAGAAGCGCTGGTTCTCGAAAACCCTCATCTTGCCGGCCACCGGGCCTTCTTCCGCCCTCCTGAGGACGGCCCGA
The DNA here is from genome assembly GCA_040756235.1 of bacterium. GTDB lineage: Bacteria > Desulfobacterota > DSWW01 > DSWW01 > DSWW01 > JBFLZG01. The sequence continues at coordinate 11,189 of JBFLZG010000022.1, forward strand.
AGCCGCGCAACGAGCTCCCGGGGACTGAACGGCTTGGTGACGTAGTCGTCGGCGCCGAGCTCGAACCCCAGGAGCTTGTCGATCTCCTCACCCTTGGCCGTAAGGATCAGGATCGGCACCAGGGCCGTCCTCTCACGCCGGCGCAGGAGCTTGCAGAGCTCCATGCCCTGCATGCCGGGCAGCATGAGGTCCAGGAGGATCGCGTCCGGCACCTGCTGCTGGACCTGGGACAGGGCCGTCTCGGCGTCTGCGACGCCGATCGACTTGAAGCCTTCCTTGAGCAGGTGATGGCAGACCAGCTCCCGGATGTCCTTTTCGTCCTCGACGACCAGAACGGTTTTCAACCTTTCCGTCCCCCCTTCATTTTACCCTGCCCAGCTTCCGGGCGTGCCGGATGTTTCTCCCCTCGACCATGAACACGACCATTTCGCCGATGTTCGTCGCGTGATCTCCGAAACGCTCGAGGTACCGTCCCACCAGAATGAGTCTCGTGGCCACGCCGATGGTCCGGGGGTTCTCGATCATGAAACTGATCAGCTCACGGAAGACCTGCTCGTTGAGCTGATCCAGCAGGTCGTCGGAGTCGCACACCTCGAGCGCCAGCGGCACGTCTTCCCGGACGTAGGCGTCCAGGCTCCTGCGCAGCATCTGATGGGCATGGGCGGCCATTCTCGGGATGTCGATCAACGGCTTCAGCTGGGGCTCTTCGCACAGCTCCAGGGTCCGCTCCGCGATGTTGACGGCAATGTCGCCCATCCGCTCCAGCTCGTGGGTGATGCTGATCCCGGTCGTGACCACGCGCAGGTCCTTGGCGACCGGCTGGTGCAGGGCGATCAGCCGGATGCACCGATCCTCCACCTCGATCTCGAGCTCGTCCACGTCTCGGTCCCGCGCGATGACGCTCTCGGCGAGGGAGGTGTTCCGCTCCTTCAAGGCCTCCACGGCCTGGTAGATGTTCTTCTCCACCATGCCGCCCAACCTGAGGATCGAGTCCTGCAGGATCTTGAGCTCCTGATGAAAATGGGACCCGAGCTTGGGCGTCTGGTCCATGGCTTCTCTCCTGTCGTAAGTCACGCCGCAGAGCCCTGCAGGGGCGAAAGATTTTTCGCCCCTACAAGTCATCTGGCAACAGCCTCCTAGCCGAATTTCCCGGTAATATAGTCCTCGGTCTCCTTCTTGGACGGCCGGGTGAAGAGGCTCGTGGTCGCCTGGAACTCCACCAGTCTCCCCAGGTGGAAGAAAGCCGTCATGTCCGATACGCGGGCCGCCTGCTGCATGTTGTGGGTCACGATCACGATCGTGTAGTTCTTCCTCAATTCCACAATGAGCTCCTCGATCTTGGCGGTGGCGATCGGGTCCAGGGCGGATGCAGGCTCGTCCATGAGCAGGATCACCGGACCGACCGCCAGCGCCCGGGCGATGCAGAGCCTCTGCTGCTGGCCGCCGCTCAAGCCCATGGCAGAGCCGTTCAGCCGATCCTGCACCTCGTCCCACAGGGCGGCCGACTTGAGGCTCCTCTCGACGATCTCCTGGAGGGAGTCGCGGTCCCTTATGCCATGAATGCGCGGGCCGTAGGCCACGTTGTCGAAGATCGACTTCGGGAAGGGATTGGGCTTCTGGAAGACCATCCCTACCTTGCGGCGCAATGCAACCACGTCACAGGCGGGCCGGTAGATGTCCTCTCCGTCGATCAGGACGCTGCCGGTCAGCCGGGTCCCGGGAATCAGGTCGTTCATGCGGTTGAGGGCGCGGAGAAAAGTGGATTTGCCGCATCCCGAAGGCCCGATCAAGGCGGTAACGGCGGTGGCCGGCACTTCCAGAGAGATGTCGAAGAGGGCCTGCTTATCCCCATAATAAAAGTCGACTTTCCGGAAGGCAATCTTGGCGGGGGATGCCTCCATCACAGCTCACGGCTCCTTCAGGATCGATTGTGCGTCAGAATCGGACTGTCCGTCGCATGCGGTATCGGATCACGATGGCCACAAGGTTCATTCCCAGGACCAGAGCGATCAGGACCAGGGCGGTCCCATACTGGAGGTGCCGGGTCTGCTCGATATCTGTGCCCGCGGTGGCCAGGACATAGATGTGGTAAGGCAAGGCCATGATCGCATCGAAGACCGAAGAGGGCAAGCGCGGAGAGTAGAACACGGCTGCCGTGAACATGATGGGGGCCGTCTCGCCGGCCACCCGGCTGATGCCCAGGATGGCGCCGGTGAGGATGCCGGGAAGGGCCGCCGGCAGGACCACGCGGCGGATGGTCTGCCACTGGGTGGCTCCCAGGGCCAGAGAGGCCTCGCGGTAGGTGGACGGCACGGAGCGGATGGCTTCCTCGGACGCCCCGATGATCACGGGCAGGGAGAGAGCGCCCAGGGTGAGCGCCCCGGCGAGGAGGCTCACCCCGAGCTTCAGCTGGACCACGAAAAAGGCCAGCCCGAAGAGGCCGAAGACGACCGACGGCACGCCGGCCAGATTGTTGATCCCCAGGCGGATCACGCGCAGCACGCGCGGCGATCGAGCATACTCATAAAGGTAGATGGCGGTGGCGACCCCGACGGGAAAGGCTGCGGCCATCGCGCCCAGGCTGAGGAGGATCGTGCCCACGATGCAGGGCAGTATGCCTCCCCGCGTCATGGCGTCGGTGGGCGGCTGGCTCAGGAAGGTCCAGTCGATCGCCCGCCAGCCCTTGGCGACCAGGAATCCGATCACCAGGACCAGGGCCGCGCCGTTGATCGCCGCAGCCAGTCGGAAGAGCAGGAACATGGTGGACTGCACGGCCCTTCGGCCCATGAGCCGGGGCCGCCTGCCTGCCGTGGCCGCTCTCACGGGAAACCCTGCAGCCCTGGCTTCGGAGCTTGCGGACGGGTTCCCCTCCTCTCTCGCCCCACCCTTCTGCCCGCTTGCCTTCCGAGCCCAGCTGCCCCGAGCTGCCATTCTCAACACCTCCTAGAGTGTTGCCGAGCCTGTCTCTCTGTACCTGTGCCCCAGGTAGTCGGCCAACAGGTTGAAGAGCAGGGTGAACAAGAACAGGACGATCCCGGTGGCGAACAGCGCATGGTAATGGGGGCTGTGAAAAGGCGCCTCAGCCATCTCCGCCGCTATGCTGGCGGGCATGGGCCTCACCGGATCGAAGATCGAGGAAGGAACGAGGGCAGCCCCGCCGGCCACCATGAGCACGACCATGGTCTCCCCCACGGCGCGGGAGATCCCGAGAATGACCGCGGTCGTAATGCCCGAAAGAGCGGCCGGCAGGATGACCCGGGAAATGGTTTGCCAGTGCGTGGCGCCGAGGGCCAGGGAGGCCTCCCTGAGCTCCACACGTACGCTGTAGATGGCGTCTTCGGAGAGGCTGCAGATCGTCGGAATCGACATGAACCCCAGCATGAGGGCGGCGTTGAAGAGATTCAAACCCGTGGGCAGATCCAAAACGCCCTGAAGAAAGGGCGCCACGACCACCATCCCGAAAAAGCCGATCACGACCGAGGGCAGCGCCGCCAGGAGCTCCACGACGGGCTTGATGATTTCCCGCACTCCTGCAGAAGCGATCTCCGCCAGGTAGATCGCGGTCATGACTCCCAAGGGAACCGACAGCAAGGCCGCCAGGAGGGAGACCGCCAGTGAGGCCACGATCAGAGGGAAGACGCCGAAGTCCGGCGGATCGGCCGTCGGGTACCAGGCCCTGCCCAGCAGAAAGCCCTTGACCGAGACCAGCCGCAAGATCGGCAAGCCCTCGAGAAACAGGAACAGCACGATCAGAGCCAGGACCACGATGGAGGTCAGGGCGACGGCAAAGAAAAAGGAACGGATCGCCCGTTCCTTTCTGCGCGGGCTGCTCACGGGCGCTCTCCTGATATATTGCCCTTGTCCCTACCTCAGTGCAGCGGCACGAAGCCTGCCTCCTTCACGAGCTTCTGTCCCTTCTGGGGATGAAGCGTGTAATTGATGAAGTGCAGGGTCGCGCCGGCAGGCCAGCCGCGGGTGAACATGAACAGGGGCCGGCTGATCGGATAGGTGCCGCTGAGGGTGGTCGCCTCCGTGCCTTCCACCCCGTCCACGGACAAGGCCTTGACGCTCTCGTCCACGTACCCAATGCCCACGTAGCCGATGGCGTATTTGTTTTTGGAGACCGCCTGAACGATGGCACCGCTCGAGGCCTGCAGCAACGCTCCTGGAAACACCCTCTCCTTTTTCATGACCTTTTCTTCCCAGACCTCATACGTGCCGGAGGACGTATCCCGTGAGATCACGACGATCTTCAAGTCGGGCCCCCCCACCGCATTCCAGTTGGTGATCTGCCCTTCGTAGATGGCCTTGAGCTGGGCCAGGGAGAGATTCTTGACCGGGCTGCTCGGATGCACGACCGGCACGATGCAGTCATAGGCCACGGCAAACGGCACGGGGTAGGCCCCTTTGTCGACCGCAAGCTTCACCTCCGAGTCCTTGATGAAGCGCGAGCTGTCGGCGATGGTCGTCATGCCGTCGATGAGCGCCTTGATGCCATTGCCCGAGCCTCCGCCGGAGACCGAGATCTTCACCTGGGGGTTATCCTTCATGTAGGCTTCGGCGAGCTTCTGCGCGATGGGAAGCACGGTCGTGGAGCCGTTGATGTCGATTCTCTCCTCGGCGAACACAGGCCAGGCAGTCATGGACCCAGCAAGAACCAAGAGCACGGCAGAAAGAAACGCTTTGATCCGCATCCTACCACTCCTTCTTTTAATAGGTAACCCGCTTTCCGACCGACCCTAGAATTCGATTTGCAGAGCGACCTGGACCCTGTGGTCGTCATCGAGATTGCCGTCCGCCGCGGGCACAGCAGCAACCCCGGCGCTGTTCTTTTCGAACCAGATGTGCTCGTAGGCCAGGATGGCCATGCAGTGGTGGTAGAACTCCCAGCCCAGGCCGCCCAGGGCGATATCATAGGCGTCGTCTCCGGACGTGACCCGGTCCTTCGTGTCCGGGTCGAAGTGGTCATAGCGGCCGAACAGACTGAACTGCTTGTCCATGATCGGAAGCTTGCCTTCCAGGAACAGCGAATACCCTTCCGTCCGCAGCGCCTGCCCCTGGGCATCGACGAAGCTGCCCCTCTGGTTGCCCTTGGTGCGCGCGTACTGGCCGGTACACGTGAGCCACTCGTTCTGGTAGCTGAGCATCCCGAGGTGCACGAGGTATTCAGGATAGTCCCCGTCCACGGCGGTGTTCCCCTGCCCGTAAAGTCCGAAGTAGGTCACCTGCAGCCCCGGGACCCAGTCGGGCAGGGGCCTCACGGTGAGGCGGTACTCGGGCACTTTGTTGCCGTTGTTCTCTTTCGCATGGTAGCCGGGGCCGTTGTACACGCCGACGTGCCAACTCCCGTAGCGGCCCGCGTAGTATTTGCTCACGCTCTCCTGGTACTCCTTGCCGAGCTGCCCGCCGAGGTTGCCCATCAGGCTCACTCCGAGGTCCGCGGAATTGAAGATCCCGGCCCGCTCGATGAACATGGTGCCCTGCACGCGGTACGGGTTGATGTGCTCCTCGAAATCCAGCCAGGGCATGTGCCCCATGCCGATCTCGGCATTCATGTCGGTCGCAAAGACCACATCCGGAGGCATGAGCTGCGCATAGAGGTACTTGAGCCGGAGCTTCCAGTCGCCGGTATCGTCCTGCGTGACGTCCGGAGTGACCCGGAAAGCCAGCCAGGGAGTGAGCTGCTTCTTGACGTTGATATAACCCCGGGTCAGGCGGAACCGGTTGTACTCGTCGCCATCCTTCTCGCTGCCCGCCGAGAAGTCGATGTAGCTCAAGGTGCCGATGGACAGACCCTGCAGGGCCTTCGGAATCACCTCCTTCTTGAGGGAGTCGCGCCAGGTGGCTCTCTCCTGCTCGCCCTCCCTGCGGAGCTGCTCGACCTCCTCTTCCGTCAGGATGCCCTTTTCCCTGAGCTTCTCCAGGAGGCTGTCTTCACCGGGGGCCGGCTCTTCCGACGCGGCGTCGAGGGGGAACGCCAGCGTGAGCACCAAGCAGAGCAAGGCGAGGCTTCTTCCGATCGGGATTGCAGGGACGCCGCAAGAACGCTTGGACCTCATGACCGCCACCTCCTTTCGGGGCTCACGGCGGCAAGACTCGGAAACCGTTTCCGTGTGTGAGCGCATGCACCTCTGCGCCATGGGCCCCCCTTTGGTTTTGCCACGAGCTTACCAAGGCCGTGTGACAGTTTCGTTAAGCCCTGCTGACGACTTGGTTAAAGATTGGGCGCTGCCCCGGCGGGATTTTCCTCAGCCCTGCCGTTTGGCCCTTGTGAAATGAAAGCAATCTGCTATCCTGTGAATCCGTAAGAGTCCGATTTTTTCCGGGAGTGCAGAGCGACCGATGAAAGGCATCCTCATCGCTTCCAGCCAGCAGACGGCCTGCGACGCCATCCGCAAATGCTTCGGCTCCAAGTACAAGGTCGACGTCGTATCCGACCGGGAGGCCTGCCTCGAGAGGTTCCGGAAGAAACGGTACGAGTTTCTCTTCATCGAGCTGGAAATCCTCCGGGCATCCAAGAACGGCAACGAGCACACGGACTACAAGGCGCTCCTGCAGCCCTTCTGGCAATCTTACCCCACCGCCGAGATCATCGTCCTGTCCCCGCAGGAAATGATCCGCGAGGCGGTCAACGCCGTGAAGGCCGGGGCCGGCAACTACCTGACGTACCCGATCAACCCGGACGAGGTGAAATACGTCACGGAGAGCATGTTCGAATCCATTCGCATGCAATCCGAGCTGGATTACCTGCGCGACCGGTTCTGGCAGAGCGACTCTCTCGAGACGGTGCGGACGAACAGCCCGATCATGACCCGGGTCTTCGACAAGGTGCGCTCCGTCGCCCCGACCCGGAGCACGGTGCTGATCACCGGCGAGACCGGCACCGGCAAGGGGGTGCTGGCGAGGCTGATCCATCGCCACAGCAACCGGGCGGACAACCAGTTCATCAGTGTTCACTGCGGCTCGATCCCGGACACCCTGCTCGAGAGCGAGCTGTTCGGCCACGAGAAGGGCGCTTTCACCGGAGCGGTACGCCGGAAGCTCGGCAAGTTCGAGATCGCCCAGGGCGGAACAATCTTTCTGGACGAAATCGGCACGATCACGCCTTCGATGCAGATCAAGCTGCTGCAGGTCCTGCAGGAGAAGACGTTTCAGCGGGTGGGCGGAGAGGAGATCATCGAGTCGGACGTGCGCACCATCGCCGCCACCAACGTCGATCTCAAGAAGATGTGCGAGGAGGGGACCTTCCGGACCGACCTGTACTACCGCTTGAACGTCTTTCCGGTCGAGCTGCCGCCCCTGCGGGAACGGATGGAAGACCTGCCGCTCCTCGTGGAAAGCTTCCTGAAGCGTCTGAACAAGATGCACGGTAAGGACATCGTCGACGTTCATCCGCGGGTGATGGAAGCCTTCACGCGGTACTCCTGGCCGGGCAACATCCGGGAGCTCGAGAACCTGATCGAACGAGCCTACATCCTGGAGGGTTCGTCGTTGCTGATGCCGGAGAGCTTCCCCAGCGAGCTCTTCACCTCGGAAGCGTCCCGCTCCCGCATCCCTCTCGACACGTCCCTCACCCTGTCCGAAGTCCGCCGCAAGGGCGTCGAGAACATCGAGCGACAGTACCTGGAAGCGCTCCTGACGCTGTTCCGCGGCCGGATCAATCAGACGGCGGACGCCGCCGGGGTGACCTCCCGCCAGCTCCACAATCTCATGACCAAGCATGGCATCCGAAAAGAAGTCTTCCGATAGAACCGGGCCCGCAGGATCGGAACCGCAACTTCCTCTATTTTGAAAAGCGGAATTTTCAATTCCTTTTTGCGCTTGCGGCCCGCTGTTTGCTGATTCTGTTCAGCGCGGCCCTGCAGCCAGCCCCACAAAAACGGAAATCCAAATTCCTATACGTGCCTGAGCTATAAGGAAAATGCATCTGTTTTCCGATGTTAGAATCTGGCACAAGAATTGCTGGGATCAGTTTGCATTTCCAGGCCGGCCCGGTGACCCACAGCCGGCGGAGACCCCTATGGGGAAGCGCAAAAAAGCCGATATCCTTGTGAGGATGCGAGGAATTGTCACCCCTTCAGACTGGGACGAGCAGAACCAAGTGACCGCCATCACCCTCGCCACCGTGGATGAGCAGGAATACCGCATTCACCAAGACAATAAGGGTAAACAATTGTTGCGGATGCTGCGGAGAGAAGTCGAAGTCTGTGGCGTCGTGGGCACGGACGGCGCGGGCAATCGGATGGTCCGAGTCATGACCTATGATGTTCGAGGGCTCGCTGGAGGCTGAAACCGTATCTCTCGGGCATGGGCTTTGACCCGTTTTGAACTTCTTACGCGCGCGGGTGTCCGTCCGGACGCCCACCCTGAGCCTCACGAGAAGCGCCGGCGATGAGACAGACGCGATCGAGGCTGCAGAGGGAGGAAAGGAAATGCCAAGCGTATCCCGGCTGAGTGAAGACATCGAACCTCCGGGTAGTCAGACCGGCGCCGCCGGTCCAGAGGAATCCGCTGCCCGCCCGGGTACCACCCGGATCGGGAATGTTGCCCCGCTGCAAAAGCCCCCCCAGGATTCTCACACCATTCTTCACGCCGTTCCCAGGTTCAAGATCAGCGCCCGGCCGCGCGCCTTCCGGAGCCGCTGCTTCCCGGCGTCGACTCTGGCCGAGTGGAACGACTGGCGCTGGCAGCTTGCCCACCGCATCACCCGGCCGGAAGCGCTCGAGCGGTTGCTGCGTCTTTCCGACGGCGAGCGGTGCGCCCTCTATCACCAGGAGGGAGCGCTGCCGGTGGCCGTCACTCCGTACTACGCGAGCCTGCTGGATGCGGACGATCCGTTTCAACCCCTGCGGCGATCGGTCATTCCCGTGATGGACGAGTATTTCCGCTCCCCCGGGGAGGCGGAAGATCCGCTCGCTGAAGACCACGACAGCCCCGTGCCCGGGATCGTCCACCGCTACCCGGACCGGGTCCTTTTCATGGTCACCGGCTTCTGCTCCACCAACTGCCGCTATTGCACCCGATCGCGCATCGTCGGCGGCCACGGCGAGTACGTCTTCAACCGCCAGCAGTGGGAGAAGGCGATCGCTTACGTGGAGCAGACCCCTCGAGTCCGCGACGTGCTCCTTTCCGGCGGCGACCCGTTGACTCTTCCGGATGAAGCCCTCGATTGGCTGCTCTCCAGGCTGTCCCGGATTCCTCACGTGGAGATCGTCAGGATCGGGACCAAGGCGCCGGTCGTGCTGCCGCAACGCATCACGCCCAACCTGACCCGGATGCTCAAACGGCATCATCCCCTGTGGATGAGCATTCATTTCACCCACCCGGACGAGATCACCCCCGAGGTCGCGCAAGCGTGCGAAAGGCTGGCCGACGCGGGCATCCCCCTGGGCAGCCAGACCGTGCTGTTGGCCGGCATCAACGACACGGTCGAGACCATGACCCGTCTGGTGCACGGCCTGCTCAGAATACGCGTGAGGCCTTATTATCTTTATCAGTGCGATCCCATCATCGGCTCCGCTCATTTCCGCACGCCGGTGGAAAAGGGGCTCGAGATCATCCGCGGCCTGCGGGGACACACCTCGGGATACGCGGTGCCGTCCTACGTCATCGATGCGCCTGCCGGAGGAGGAAAGATCCCTTTGCTTCCGGAGTACGTGGCAGGGAGGGATGGGGACTCTCTGGTGCTCAGGAACTACCAGGGCAAGCTCTACAGCTATCCTGACCGCAGGAGGGCTTGCGACGAAACCGGGGAGGCGGATTGCGCGCCCTGAGCATGCCATGTTCATAGGCATCACCTACGATCTCCGCGAGGCATACCTGGCAGCCGGCTTGGACGAAGAGGAGACCGCCGAGTTCGATCGGCCCGACACGGTCCAGGCCATCGAGGACACGCTGCGCGACCTGGGACATCAGACGGACCGGATCGGAACAGTCCATGCCCTGGCCGGCCGGCTGGCCCGGGGCAACCGGTGGGACTTGGTCTTCAACATCGCGGAGGGTCTCTACGGGTTCGGCCGCGAGGCGCAGGTCCCGGCCCTGCTGGACGCCTTCGGCATCCCCTACACATTCTCCGATCCTCTGGTCATGTCGCTGACGCTCCACAAAGGGATGGCCAAGCGCGTGGTGCGCGATCTTGGTATCCCGACTCCGAGCTTCTGCATCGTATCGGACGAAGAGGACGTCGCGAGGATGGATCTTCCTTTCCCGCTGTTCGTCAAGCCCGTGGCCGAGGGAACGGGCAAAGGAATCACGGCCGCCTCCAAGATCCGCAATCGCGGCGAGCTGTCGGAAGCGTGTCGGGCTCTTCTGGGCCGTCTCAGGCAGCCGGTCCTGGTGGAGACGTTCCTGCCCGGTCGGGAGTTCACGGTGGGCATCACCGGGGAAGGGAAGAGCGCAGTCTGTCTGGGGATCATGGAGATCATCCTCAAAGAGACGGCGGAGCAGGACGTCTACTCTTATGTGAACAAGGAGGACTGCGAAGCACGGGTGGAATACCGTCTGCCGGAAGACGAGACCGCAAGCCGAGCGGTCCAGGTGGCTCTGGCTGCCTATCGGGGGCTCGGATGCCGGGACGCGGGGAGGGTCGACCTCAGGTCCGATGCGGCCGGTCGGCCGAACTTCATGGAGGTCAATCCTCTGCCCGGGATCCATCCCGAGCACTCGGACCTTCCGATCTTGTGTACGCTGAGCGGCATCCCATACAGGGAACTGATCCGGCGGATCCTGAAGAGCGCGGAGGCGCGAATAGGGCAGCAGAGAAGAATCCATCCCCCCTTCGGAACTTCCTGATTCACCACGGGTCGGAGCATGAGAGTCGTAGTCCTGCACGGAAACGTAGCGCCCGATGCGCCGCCGGATGAGCAGGACTCCCTCCTGGAAGCCGCTCATGTAGCCGAGTCGCTCGGCCGTCTGGGGTACCGCCCGTCCACGCTGGCTTTTTCTCTTGATACCCGCGCGGTGATCGAGGCTCTCCACGACGTCAACCCGCACCTCGTCTTCAATCTGGTCGAGTCCCTGGACGGAGAGGGCTGCCTCATCCACCTGGCACCTGCGGTTCTGGACTATCTCGGGCTCCCCTACACCGGGGCCGGAACCGAAGCCCTCTTTCTTTCTTCGAACAAGCTGGTGGCCAAGAGCCTGCTCGCGAGGTCCGGCATCGCCACGCCTCCCTGGATGACCGAAGAGGCGATCCGGCTCCAGGCTCCCCCTTTCAGCGGACCTTACATCGTCAAGTCCGTCTGGGAGCATGCGTCCATCGGGCTGGACGAGGATTCGGTCGTATTCGAGGGATCCAAGCTGGCGCAGTCTTTCGAAAGTCGTAAGGCGGCGCGCGCAGGCCAGCTGTTTGCCGAGTCCTACATCAACGGCAGGGAGATCAACGTGGCGCTCCTGTCCGGCAGCAACGGACCCGAGGTGCTTCCGCCGGCCGAGATCCTGTTCGAAGATTACCCCAGTCACAAACTCAAGGTGGTCGGCTACCGCGCCAAGTGGGAGGAGGATTCCTTCGAGTATCAGCACACGCCGCGGACCTTTGAGTTCTCCAGAGGTGACAGGAGTCTGCTGCGGCACTTGGTCGATATTTCCATAGAGTGCTGGAACGTCTTCGGACTGCGCGGGTATGGACGGGTCGATTTCAGAGTGGACCGCTCCGGAAAGCCCTGGGTCCTGGAGGTGAACGCCAATCCCTGTCTCTCGCCCGAAGGGGGGTTCGCCGCCGCCGCGGCGCACGCCGGCCTGGGCTTCGAGCGCGTGGTGCAGCGCATCGTCGAAGCCTCCTTTCCTCCGGCGTCGTTGTCGCTGTCCCCGGCCGTTCCGGGCCGGAAGCGCGCGGCCGCATCCAGGAGCCTGTCGTCGGCTGCGCAGAGAGGCAAGCGCATCGGGGGCTACCACGACGCGCCCCCGCCTTCTAGCCCGGACCTTGTCCTCGAGGAGCCGTGATGAACGATGCTGCCACGGCAAGGCAAAGGCAGAGGGATCCCCGAGGACCGTTGCCGGCCATCCGCTTCCGGGCTGAAGTGATTCCTTCCGACCCGGGGACCATCCGTCGTCTGGTCGCCTCAACGGGGTTCTTCTCCCGGCAGGAGATCGCGATCGCGGTCGAGCTGGCCGAAGAGCGCCTGGCCAAAGGGGCCCCGAGCGGATACGAGTTCCTGTTTGCCGAGCGAGACGGCGGGGAGGTGGCCGGTTATACCTGCTTCGGGGAGATCCCCTGCACCGTCGCCCGGTACGATCTCTACTGGATCGCGGTTCTCGACGACTTCCGCGGGCTTGGCATCGGCAAGAGCCTGATGAGAAGGACCGAAGAGCGGATCGCGCAACTCGGAGGGCGAAGAATCTACATCGAGACCTCGGCGCGCGATCAATATCTCGGCACGCGCATCTTCTACGAACGTTGCGGGTTCCGGGAGGAAGCGATCCTCAAGGATTTTTACGCCCCGGGGGACCACAAGGCCATTTATCTCAAAGAGCTGTCGGCTGTCAGCCGTTAGCCCCCAGCCGCTGCCCGCGGCTGGCCGTTGGAACCGCAATCCTGCGGCGCCCCTGCCCGGAGCCCCCTCTCCCAGCGTATCCCTTGCTTCCCTGTTGCACCTGCTGTAAGGTGGCTCGAACCCCCCTCGGAGACGAAGCCCCCATGAAAGGATACGTGCAAGTTTACACCGGCAGGGGAAAGGGCAAGACCACGGCGGCGCTGGGGCTTGCCCTGCGGGCCGCGGGCGCCGGCCTCAAGGTCTACATTGCCCAGTTCGTCAAGGGAATGCCTTACAGCGAGCTCAAGGCTCTGGAGAGATACGCGGACCGGATCGTGATCCGGCAGTACGGGCGTGATTGCTTCATCAACAAGGATCCGGTTCCCGAGGACGTTCAGGCAGCCCGCCAGGGGCTGCGGGAAGTCCGGAGCGTGCTCGCCTCAGGAGAGTATGACCTGGTGATCCTGGACGAGGCGAACATCGCGACCTACTATCGCCTGTTTTCGGCTGAGGAGTTGCTCGAAGCGATCGAAGCGAGACCCGAGCACGTCGAGGTCGTGATCACAGGCCGCTGCGCCGATCCGAAGGTCCTCGAGCGGGCCGACCTCGTCACCGAGATGGTGGAGGTCCGGCACTACTACGCGCGCGGGATCGAGGCCAGACAGGGCATCGAGATCTAGGTAGGGGCGACCGGCCGGTCGCCCCTGCCGCGCTTTACATCCGGGCATTTTTGAACAGCCTGCACATTCGTGCTGACCCTCTTTCATGCCTCTCCCTCTCAGTTGGGCTGCCCCGGCGTAACCGTGCCCCCGCTGTGGCGCAGCGCGAAGTCCAGAAGAGGCTCGAACACTTCGTTCTCGCGGTGTCCCGGCCTGTCGACCGCGGCCACGTTGATGTCGAGGTGATTGTAGCCGGGGCACATGATGGCGGTGAATTCATCGCTCGCGATGCTGTCCCGGTACGCGTCCCATCCTGAGATGTCCGGCACGTCCCCGTGGGGCGCGCCGAACGCGATCACCGGCACGTCGACGTCCGCATTGTGGAAGAAGGTGAGCCCCACTTCCGAGTTGAAGGGCGCTCCCGCAGCCCCCATGTCCAGACGGAGCCGCGAGGAGAAGTACCACTCCGTGAAATTGGACGGACCGCGGTACAGGATCCTCGCAAAGTCCTGGATGTCGGTCACCTCTTCCAGCATGGTCGTGTACGTGTAGACGCCGTTGCTGTCCTTGTATTCCGGGCGCGCGGCATTGCCCACCTCGTCGAAGTTGACCCACCTGTAGAGCGGCCCGGTGCCCAGGGCCAGCGGATTCCCCGCGTCCCAGGGGATGAAAAGGTAATCTTGGTCGATGCCGCCCAGGCCGAGGGTGTCCGCCATCTTTCCGGGGAACTCCTTGGTCACGACGGCTCCGCCGCGGAGAAAGCCGAGGCTCGCCTGAAGCATCTTGACCGGCATGAAGTTGTCATCCATGAAGGCCCCCAGCAGCGCCTCGTTCGTGTACCGGAAGTCGGACACGGCCGGAATGCCGGAAGCGAAGTGGCCCAAGTCGCGCGAGTGGAGCATCTTGATCAGCAGCTCGAGGTCCTCGGTAAGGGGGACGTCGTCGAGCAGCGTGGATTCCTCGTCGGGCCGGGCCGCCGCGTACATGCCGATGATCTCGAGCAGGGCCATGGCGTCCGGGGACACGCCCGTGAAGAAGTCGAACCGGGGCGCGGCGCCGCTGCGGATGTCGGCAAGCCGCTCGAGGTAGGTCGCCTCATCGATGTTGTTGAACCCGATCAGGTCGCCATAGAAGACCGGGCCGTCGAGCAGGACGAGCCCGGCGCAGTTCCGGTATCCGGCGTCGTCCAGGGTCTGCGGGTCTCCGTCGAAGTCCCACCCGGCAAACAGGCCGGTGAGGGGCGTGCCCAAGGAATGCCCCCCGACGAATACCGTGCTTCTCCGTTGCTCCGGGTCCGGGATCAGGGAGGTGATGACCGTGTAGACGTCTTCCATGATGAGACGCAGGCCGAACTCGGAGAGAAAGGGAACATCCTGCTCGGCGACGAAGCCGTCGAAGGTGCGCCCGTTCACCTCGGAGCCGCGGAAGTAGTAATCGGCGGCAACCGCGGGGTCCGGCTCTCCCTCCGAGCCCTCGGCCGCGTTCATGCCGGTCAGATCCTCCAGGCAGTTGGGCCTGCGGTCGATCGCCCACACTTCCACGCTGCCCCGTCCCGAGGCCTCGGCCATGGAGACGAGCTGTCTGCCCATGTACTCGAACTCGTTGGCACCTCCCATGTAGCCCGGCATCAGCACGATCACCGCGTCGACCGGCTTGAGCTCCCCCCCTTCCGTTTCGGGCCGGTATCGGACGAAGCGGATGAAATCGCATTCCGCCGGCGGGCTGCCGTTGTCGGTCGGCGCCGGGGAGGGGATCGCCAGCTCTTCCACGATAACCTCCTGGGGCACGGGCACCCTTTCGGCCGGCGGCACCGGCTCCCCCGGCATCGGACCTCCGGGCTTGTAGCAGCCAGGCAGGGTAGACAACAGGAAGGACAACATCAGGACGGCCACGGTCGGTCTCTTCATGACGCACCTCCCCAGACGGTGTTTCTTCAATATGGGAATTGTATTATTAATGAAATAAAAATGGAAAGGAAAAGCGATGATGCGCCCGTGGCAACGGAGGCTCTAAGAGGGCCAAAAATCGAGAGCGCAAGCGTGCGGCGACCCGAAGTCCCGAGCGCAGCGAGGGATCTCCCTGCGCCGGACATCGCGAGCGAGCAGCGGAAACGCGCGTCAGCCGGACCACCTCTTGTAGCGGGCGACGCATGCGTCGGCCACGAGCGGGGCGACCCCCGGCGCAGTCACCGCAACGTACTACCCCCGAGCGTGCGCGTTCTCCACGAGGGCAAGGAGCTCCGGCTCCTCGAACCCCAAGTTGAGAAGCGTGCTCTTCAACGGGACGCCTTCGCGGTCGTAACCCTTTTCCGCGTACACGGCGTCGCAGAGCTTTTCATACTGCGCCAGGCGATGCTCCTGGATCAGCCGGAGCTTCTCTTCGTCGGACTTGCCGTCGAGATCCTCGCCGGCGACCTCGCTCAGGATCTTCTCGTAGTGGCTCTTGCGGGAGAGGAACTCGTTCATGTAGACCGGCGCCATGGCGCGCAGGGGAATCCGGTCGTGCTCGCGCGTGCCGCAGCCCTGGCGCAGGTTGAAGAGCTTGTGGAGGGTGTAGACACGCTCGGATTCCAGAAGCAGCTCTTCGAGCTTCTTGGGCCTCCCCAGCGTCGAGCCGACGAGCTCGACGTAGTAGGCAACCGTGGGGAGATTCTTGGCCGGCTCCTCCGTGTTCTTCGCTTCCGGATGGCGCACGTCGATCCAGGGGAGCTTGCACAGGCCCGCCACGTTGAACCAGGTCCGGAAGAGAGGGAACCACTTCAAGGCCCTGGCCTTGAGCTCGAAGGTGGGCATCTCGTTGCGGATCTGATCCAGCGCGATCAGCCACGCCTCGTCGTGCTGGGCCCCTTTCAGGGCGAAGCCGTAGCCTCCCTGCTGGGCAAGGGATTCCTTGGTCACGTAGAGGGAGAATTCGAGGCCCTTGCATTCCATGGCGTATCGGGAAAGCTCTTCCCGTATCTCCGCAGCCGGCCGGCCGGTGCGGGCTGCGCACCGTTGCGCGATCCACCCCTTCAGATAGCGCACGCCCCGGCCGGCTTGGCCCCCGAACCCTGTGCCCTCGGCGATCCTATGGAGCAGATCCGAGATCGCCTGCACGTTCCCCCACCCGAGGGTGAGCCCTTCCGTGTCTTCGGCCGTCAGATGGCCCCGCTCGAAGGCTTCCAGCAGGAACGCGATCGTCACGCCGGCGCTGATCGTATCCAGCCCGTACTCGTCGCAGTACCAGGAATAGTCCAGCATGAACCTCGGATCGAAGATCCCGAGATTCGTCACGGCCGCAGCCGTCTCGTACTCGGGCCCGTCCACGCCAACGGTCTTGCCCTTGAGCGGCCCGGTGGTGAGCACGTGCCGGTCGCACCCTTTCGTGCAGGCCAGGGTGCACCCGGCGAAGCACCCGTCGGGCATCCCCTGTCGGAAGAAGTCCTTCTCGAAGACCTCTCCCGACACCTTTCCGGAGTGCTCGGAGCGGCCGAACTGGTAGTTGTTCACCGGCAGGATGTCCGAGGCGTTCATCATGTCGATGAGCGAGGTCGTTCCCTGGGCGTACATGCGCATCGCCTTGGGGTCCACGTCGCGGATCACGCTCCTCAGGCGGTTTCCTGTCTCCCGCAGCCGCCGGGCTTCCGCGGGGTCGTTGGCCAGGGCCTTGGAGGCGTTGTTGCGCACCACGATCCCCCAGAGCCCCTTGCCCCGCATGACCGTGCCCATGCCTCCCCTGCCGGCCTGCTTGGACCGGCACCTCTTCCGCTTCACGTCGTAGTAGACGCTGTTCAGGCAGCCGAAATGGGTGGTGGCCGCGCCCTTTCCGGTCGTCAGCACCGCCACGTTCCGCACCTCGCCCCGGCCTTTCCACTGCTCGAAGAAATTCTCGGCTTCGAGGAACGAAAGATCTCCCCCGGGTGCCTTCAGGATGCGCACCTCGGAGCCGTCCCCGTCGATCAAAACCATCACGGGACCGGCGGACTTGCCGGTGATGGAGATCGCGTCGAAGCCGGAGAGCTTCACCAGCGGAAAGAAGTGGCCGCCCACGTTCGAATCGCAGAAGGTGCCCGTCAGAGGGGAGATGGCGCCGGCGATGAACTTGCCCGTGCCCGGCCACGCGGTCTCACCGCAGAAGGGCCCCCCCGCCAGGGCCAGGACGTTCTCCGGGCTGTCATGGCGCGTCCCGGCACGAGTGCCGTCGAAGACGAGCTTGAGGCAGTATCCGCGGCCGCCGATGAAGCGCTCCCGCATGTCGGAGCTCACCTCTTCGATATCCACGATGCGCTTGCTCAGATCGATCCGGAGGATGCGGTTCGTGTATCCTCGCTGGACGGGCGTGCGAACGTAAGACAAGGCCGTGTGCAGGCTCATGGAGTCTTTCCTCGGACAGGGTGTACGTCGGGTTTTCGTGGAAGGCCGGGGGGCAGAAGTTGCGTTCCCGGAGTCGGGAAGTATAATACATGATTCTTACATGTTCAATGGCGCTGCACCTTTCCGTTGCGACTGCAACGGACTGCGGCCTGCGAGCTTTCCCCCGGAGCGGACCATGATCGTAACCTTCCTCGGCTCGATCAGCCGGATCACCGGTGTCCGGAAGAAGGGCGCTACGGCTGCCAGCGTTCGGGAGTTACTGGAAGGGCTTCTGCAGGAGCACGGCCGGGACTGGCGCGATCAGGTCTTTGACGGCCAGAACCTGGTCGACGGCGTGTCGGTGGTCGTGAACGGAACGAACGTGGGCCGGATCCAGGGTCTCTCCACCCCGCTTTCGTCGGGCGACGAGATCGTTCTGCTCCCCTTGTTCGAGGGCGGCTGAAGCGGTTCGCGACAGCGCCGCACACCGTCCCCCCCTCTGCCCTTCTTCGCCCACATTCACCTGCTCGGGCGAGCGCTCGGCATAAGCTCTTGGGCGGGCTGCTTGCTGCGCCCGCCCGGGGCCGGCGGGGCGGCCGCGAGCCGGGATCCCCTTGAAAGAGGGATTCCCGCTTGCGCGGGAATTACGGGCCGTCCGTGCAGGGTCAGAAAAAGATCTCCGTGTAGACCCTGGAGCCGGGGAATCGATCGTCCGCCAGATGGGTGGCGTCCCGGATCATCTTCTCGTTGCCACAAAGATAAAAGTCGTAGGATCCTGCACGCAGCTCCGACTCCAGATAATCGGTGACGCGGCCGTGGAAGATCCCGGGTGCGCCGCCGTGCGCAGGGATGGGGCCTGAGAGGCAGGGAATATAGAGGGAGGCCTGCTCTCGGAAGAGATCCTGATAGTAGAGGTCTTCCGGCGTCCTGACCCCGTGCAGCAGCGTGAACCCGGAAACGCCGGAGCGCGCCATGGAGGCGAAGGGAGCGACTCCCGTTCCGGTGGCGACGAAGACCGCGGGCCGCTCCGAGGGCCTGAAGGCGAAGTACCCTCGAGGCCCGCGGAATGTCAGGGCCGTGCCCCGGGGCGCGGAAGCGAGGTAACCAGTGAGGAGCCCGGCCTGCACTCTTCGGATACACAGCAGGAGAGTGGGCGCCTCCCGGCCGCAGGCCAGCGAGTAATCCCGTTCCCTGGCTTCCAGGAACAGCCGGATGGTCTGCCCCGGAAGGAAGGAGAAGGAAGGGGGACGCGTCATGCTGAGCTCGAAGGCCCCCGGGGAAAGGGGGCGGCGCTCCAGCAGGGTGCTGGCGTGATCGACCGCTTTGGATCCCGCGCCGTTCAGCGTTTCAGGACTCCCAGGGAATGTCGGCAAGGCCGTTCAGGCGATTGCACAGCCGGGCCAGAACGAACAGAAAATCGGAGAGGCGGTTCAGGTAGATGACGATCCGGTTGAGCTCTGCGGCGTCCAACCCCTCCGCCTGACAATCTACCAGGCCGACCACGCGTCTCTCAGCCCGGCGGCACACGGTCCTGGCCACGTGGGCCCATGCGGCCGAAGGATGCCCCCCCGGCAGGATGAAGCCCCTCAGAGGCGGAAGCTGCGCTTCCATCCTGTCGATGGCCTGCTCCAGAGAACGGGCGTGTTCCTCGGTCAGCTCCGGCAGGCCCGCGGACGGCGCATTGCCGGCCGTCGTCGCCAGCCATGCCCCGACGCGGAACAGATCGGATTGGATCCGGCGCAGGGTATCGGCGGGCTCGCGATGGCCCTGCCCCAGAGAAGCGGCGAGCGCCCCGACGATCGAGTTCAACTCGTCCACCTCGCCGTACGCCTCGACCCGCCCGTCCGCCTTGCTCACCCGCTCGCCGCTGAACAGGCTCGTTCTGCCGCGGTCTCCGGTGCCGGTGTAGATCTTCACGTTTCCACCTTTCGATGAATAGATGCTCCTTGTATGCAGGACGGGTTCTCACGACCGGGCGCCGCATCACTGCCATGTCGTCTTATTGCGCGAACCCTGGCTCCTGGGCCGAAGGATGGCCAGATGCAAGGCGCGCGAAATCCGAGGAGTGAGACGCGTCGTGAACACAGCGGACCCCGGCCTTCGCCGGGGCGGGCTACCCCCCTCCACCGGCCATGAGCGCAACGCAGCAGATGGCCGTCCTTCGGCCCCAGGATCAGAGGCGAGACAGCTCCTCTTCATAGAGGTCGATGCCGGCCTCGCGGACCCGCTCCCGGGCCCTTGCGAAATCTTCCACTTCCAGCACCAGGATCGCCCTGCGGGCAGGCTCCACGATGAAGCCGCAGGCGTCCTTGATGTTGAGCCCCCTTTCCGCCAGCAGGCTCAGGACGTTGTGGAGCCCGCCGGGACGATCCTCCAGGGCCACCGCCAGCACCTCCTGCAGGTTCACGGAAAAACGTTTCCCCTTGAGGACCCGGTACGCCTCCTCGGGCTTGTCCACGATCAGCTTGACCAGGCCGAAATGGCCGGCGCTCGCGATGGTGACGGCGCGGATGTTGACGTCCGCTGCGGCCAGGGCCTCGGTCACATGGGCCAGCCGGCCGGGTTTGTTCTCGACGAAGACCACGAGCTGGTGGGCCATGGGCTAATCCCCCTGCTTCGGGCGGTGGTCGATGACCCGAACGGCCTTTCCCTCGGCCGCCGGAAGGCTCCCCGGCTCCACGAGCTCGACCTCCGGAGTGACGAGGATTTCCTCCCTCAGGGCATGGGTGATCTTGCGGGTCAGGGCCTTGAGGCTCTCCAGCCCCTCGACCATGAGCGCTTCCGATGCCTCGATCTGGACGGTCACGCGGTCCTGCGGGCCTTCCCTGTCCAGCACGATGACATAGTTGTTTCCGACTTCCGCAAACCGCATCAGCACCTGCTCGATCTGGATCGGGTAGATGTTCACGCCCTTGATGATGAACATGTCGTCGCTGCGCCCTTTGATGCGGGACAGCCTGCGGTGGGTCCGGCCGCAGGGGCACGAGTCCGGGTAGATCATGGCCAGGTCGCGGGTGCGGTAGCGGATCAGGGGCATGGCTTCCCGCCTGAGGGTCGTGAGCACGATCTCACCCACCTCTCCATCCCGGAGCGGTTCGAGAGTCGTCGGATGGACGAGCTCGAGGATGTAGCTGTCCTCCCACAGGTGGAGCCCGGTCTTGTAAGGACAGTCGAAGGCCACTCCCGGGCCGTTCATCTCGGAAAGTCCGTAGGAGTTGGCCGCGAACACGCCATAGGCTTCCTCGATCCTCCCGCGGATCTCCTCGGAGTGGGGCTCCGCCCCGACGATCGCCACGCGCAGCTTCGTGTCCTTCTTCGGCTCGAGATCCATCTCCCGGAAGGTCTCGAGGAGCTTGAGGGCGTAACTCGGAATGATGTGCACCGCAGTCGCGCCGAACTGGCGCATGAGGGTGATCTGGCGGCGGCTGTTGCCCACGCCCGCCGGGACCACCAGGGCGCCCAGCCTCTCTGCTCCGTAGTGGAGGCCCAGCCCTCCGGTGAACAGGCCGTAGCCCATGCAGTTCTGAAAAACGTCCGCCTTGCGGACCCCGGCCATGAACAGGCAGCGGGCGACCAGATCGGCCCATGTCTCCAGGTCCTTCCGGGTGTGGTAGACCGCCGTGGGGATGCCGGTGGTGCCGGAGGACACGTGGACCCTCGTGACCTCTTCCCTGGGCACGGCGAGGAACCCGTACGGAAAAGCGGCCCGCAGGTCCTCCTTGGTGGTGAAGGGGAAGCGCCTGAGGTCGTCCAGGGTGCGGACGGACTCCGGCGACAACCGTTGCTCCGCGAAGACTTTCCGATAGAACGGCGCCCGGCCGGCCTGCGCGGCCGTCTGCGCCAGCCTCTCGAGCTGCAGCGCCTTCAGCCCGTCTCGCGGCAGCAGCTCGATTTCCTTTTCCCAGAACATCGGCAGGTCACCTCCGGGCGCCCATTCTAAGGGAAAAGCCGGCGCGATTAAAGACCTTGTATTCCGCGGATTCTCTCTGGTACGTTGGCGAAAGGATGTCTCTGCCCTCTGCCACCGCGCCCATGGAGAGTGTCGAAAAACACCCTCTGGAGAGGCTGTTGAGAAATGGCCAGATGCAAGGCGCGCGAAGTCCTGAGGCCTGTTCCGAGGAGCGGGAGCGACGAGGAAACCCCGGGCTACAAGTGACCGCCGCGCTACTCTGTCCGGTGGATTGCTTCGCTCCGCTCGCAACATGCGCCGCAGATGGCCGTTTATCGACAGCCTCTCATGGAGGAGACGCTCATGGCTTCCAGCCCGGCTCGCTACCCCAGACTGTTTTCCCCCCTCGAAGTCGGCGGCCTCCGGCTCGCCAACCGGCTGGTCATGACGCCCCTTTACACCGGCTATGCCCGCGAGGACGGACACGCGAGCCCGCTCCTCCTGGAGCACTACCGGCAGATGGGCGCCAGCGGGCTTGCCCTGGTCGTGGTGGAGAGCTGTGCCGTGGATCCGTCTGGCGTCGGCTCACCCAGGATGCTGCGCGCCTATGACGATGCGTTTCTGGGGGACCTTGCGCGGATCGCGTCGGAAATCCACGCGGGCGGTGCTCTCGCCTGCTGCCAGATCAACCACGTCGGCCGCTTTGCCTTTGTGGAGGAGCCCCTGGCGCCGTCGCCGGTGCCGGTCTTCGGCCGCACCCCGAAGGCCCTCGAGATCGAGCAGATCGAAAGCGTGGTCGAGGCTTACGCCGACGCGGCGCTGCGCGTGCAGCGCGCCGGCTTCGACCTGGTGGAGCTGCACGGCGGGACCGGGTACCTGCTCACCTCTTTCCTCTCGCCCCGCACCAACCTGCGCGAGGACGCCTACGGGGGCTCCCCGGAGGCGAGAATGCGCTTTCCCCTCGAGGTCGTCGCGGCCACCCGGCGGGCGGTCGGCACGGACTACCCCGTGGGCTACCGCTTCGAGGCGGACGAGTGGCTGCCGGATGGCCTGCATCCGGGCGAGGCCATACCCTTCGCCGGCGCCCTCGAGCAGGCCGGGATCGCGTACCTGTCGGTCATGGGAGGCACCTACGAATCCTTCTTCCTGCCTGAAGTGCTGGAGCTCTCGGCCAGGGACGGCTACATGGTGGATCTGGCGGCCGGAGTGCGCGGCGCGGTCTCCGTCCCGGTCGTGGCGGCCGGCAGGATCTCGAACCCGGATCTGGCCGAGAGGGTGCTCGAGGCCGGGCAGGCGGACCTCATCGGCCTGGCCCGCGTGATCCTGGCCGACCCGGACTGGGTCCAGAAGGCGCTCACCGGCCGCGAAGACGAGATCGAGCACTGCCGCACGGACTGCGACGCCTGCACGAGCCAGGTCATGAGCGGCCAGAGCGTGGCCTGCTCGACCTGGTCCGTGGAAAAGATCGAATACGTGCGGGCGATGTCCCAAGAGTAAGGTGCGGAGAGCCGCTCCAAGCCATGATCTTTGACCTGTTTGGGCTGCTGATCGCCACACCGTGGGCGCAGGGGCGCAAGGTGTGCGCGGTGGGGCGCCAGGCGGCCATGTGACTCCGCTCTTTTCCCGGACATCGAATAGGGTGTGGTAAATCGAGGCTGAGAACGGGACCGGCGGCGCGCAACAGCTACGGCAAGAACAGACCGCGCACAGAGGAGAAATCGATGGGAGTCACTCCGGTCATCCTCGCGTCTTCCCTGTTCGCCGCGACACATCTCGGGATGTCCCATGGCGAGATCCGCAGGCAATTGGTGCAGAAGCTGGGAGAGCGGCGTTTCCGGGGCCTTTACATCCTGGTGAGCTTCATGACGCTGGGCGGGGCGATCTGGGCCTTTTCGACCCGCCGGGGTGAAGGTCCGGTCCTCTGGACCACCCCCGCGTGGATTTACCCGGTCGTTTACCTGCTCATGCTCCTTGCGTTGGCTCTCTTTATCCTCTCTTTCTTCACCCCGAGCCCGACCGGCATGGCGGCAAGGGTCCTGGCACCGAGGGGCGTACTGCGGATCACCCGACATCCCATGAACATGGGCTTTGCTCTTTTCGGGCTCGCGCACGTGATCGCCAACGGATCTCTGGCGGACCTGTTCTTCTTCGGCTCCTTCTTCGTGGTCGGCTTTCTCGGAGCCTACCATCAGGACAGGAGGAAGGCCCTGGAGCTGGGACCGGCTTTTTCGGACTTTCGCGATCAGACCTCTGTGCTTCCTTTTGCCGCGGTCTTACAGGGCAGGACCCGCCTGGTAAGAGACGAGCTCCCTCTGGCGGGGCTGGCCGTCGCCTTGGTCCTGTACGGGTTGCTGATCGCCGTGCACGGCAGGCTGTTTGGGGCAGAGCCGTTCTGACGGCAAGGGCCCAGGACCCGGCCGAGCCTGGAAACTGAGTTGAACCAAACGCAGGTGGCCGGAGCGTGGCCTGCTCGACCTGGTCCGTGGAAAAGATTCGAATACGTGCGGGCGATGTCGGGGGGGAAGCCTGCCCTCACTGTTATCCGAGCTGCAGGTCGCCGCTGAGGTCAACGGTGACGGTGCACGGCACATCGACAAATGGGTCGAAGGCCTCGCAGCCGCTTCCCAGATCGTGCAAGGTGAAGGTCCCGGTCAGCCCAACGTTGCTTTGAGAGACGGGGCAGATCGTTCCCTGAGCACTGACGCTGGCCACGCATCCTTGAATCGTGTAATCGCCCTGAGCTACGGAGAACACGATCTCGCCGCCCTGGTAGGAGAGGTCAACGGTGATCGTGCCTACGAGCGGAAGGTCCAGCTGCACCGACTGAGGCCCTTCTTGCAGCTGCGCGAAGCTCGGCAACGTGACGGGTCCGTAGGGAGCGAATTCACGAATAATGGGCTCGAGAAAGCCGTCCGCACATAGGTCGTCAACGCCATCCACCATGAACGAGTACGATCCTGCGGTCAGCTGCTCGGGCTGACACTGCTGGCCGTTGCCACCGTCGTCATCGTCGTCACCGCAGGCCGGAGTGAAGACGGCGAGCGCGCAAAGCCCGGCCCAGAGCAGGAAGGAATTCTGTCTCTTCAGTCTCATGGCTTTCTCCTTTTCCTGTGTTTCCTGTGATGGAATCGTTCGGAATCCCGTTTACGGGAGGAACCGCTCCGGATGCTCGAGCTTTTCGGGCAGGTACACCTCGAGCACGTGGTTGAGCCCGTGCGCGGCAAAGGCCTGCTGCTCGGCGCGCACCCCCATCTCGAGGAGCTTCTGGAGCGCCTTCTGCCACGGGGGATGGCGCTTGACGAACGGATCGTTCTTCAACGCGTCCCTGGCGCGCTTGATGTCCACTTCCTTGAGGGGATGGGTGGGCAGATCGTAATCCTCGATGTCCTGGGGAGTGACTCCCAGGAACCTAGCCTTGGGGACGCAAAAGTACTCGTTGATGTGCGCTGCGTTGCCGGACCCGACCTTGAGGGTCCGGTAGATGTTGCTGTACCCGTAGGGGTCGCCGTCCACGAACGCATAGACCGGGAGGCGGCACTCCTCGCCGAGCCTGCGGATGAACCTCCGGCAGGCGCGGGTCGGCACCCCGCCCAGGGAGATGAGGATACAGTTGTGGCTCTCCCAGAACCTGTGTTTCACCAGGCGCTGGAACATGCCGGCGGTCTCGATCGCCAGAATGAAGCGGGCCTTGGTCTCGAAGCCCAGCTCCTCGACCGAGATCGGGATCGAATAGGCGCCTGACCCGAACTTGGTGCAGTCGATGCGGAGCATCTTCCCGGTGGTCGGATCCCGATCCTTGATGAACAGGCGGCCCGCCACGTCCCCGCCCTTCTCCTCCGGCACGAATCCGAGCTGCTCGCGGTTGACCAGGAAGAAGGCCTCGATGTCGTCCATGATCGCGTCGGACTCGTCCTGTTCCAGGAATCGGGCCTCTCCCCAGTTCTTCGAAATATAGTACATCTCTCGTTTGGTGGCGATCTCGATTTCTTCGAGCAGCCCCTTGCACGTGGCGATCATCTTCAGGGTCTGGGCGAAGGTCTTGACCGTGCTGACCGTGAGGGTCCTGGCCTTGCGCTTCTTGCCCAGCGCGAAGAATCCCTTCCCCGTGTCGTAATGGACGTTCTGCAGCGATCGGACCGGCAGGGCGATGGTCGGCTTCCTGCGGCGCTGAATGTCGCCCGCGATCTCTCTGGCTCGCGTCCGGATGCGTTGGTCCAGCCCGCTCACGATCGGCTCCTTTCCAGCATGCTCTTCAGGTTCTCTTCGAGCCGGCTGCGCTGCCCGTCCCCGAGCTCGAGAATCTCCTGAAGCGCTTCCCCTATATAAGGTATATATCTTTCGATGTAGGTCCGCTTGCGCTCCGCCTCGGCGTCCCGCCGCCTGCGCTGGACGAATCGGCCCAGCTGGCGCCCGCACTCCTGCAGGGCCAGCCGGATCTCCCGCACGATCTCCTCGTAGTCCGCCACCGCCTCCTTGCTCTCCGAAGTGAAGGGGACCCAGACCGAGGCCACGTGGACGAGGAGGACCGCGGGGCCGACCGGCAGGGCGCCCCGGCTCTGGGCGAGCCCGTATCCCTTCCAGTCGATGCTGAGGGCGGCGTCCGTCATGGCGCAGGCGGACTGCTGGAACAGTAGCGGCACGCGGTTGGCGAACCGGTGCAGGGCGATCGGCTCGTCCGCGGCAAGCTCTCCGCCGTACGCGATCCCCGCTTCGACGAGGAAGGGGTTCCCCCGGTATACGACCGGGGAGCGGCTCTTGGCGGTGTAGAAGTCGGCCCGGATCTGCTCCCGAAGGCTCTTGAGAATGACGTTCTCCCCGATCGGCGAGAGGCAATCCGTGGGCGGGGCCATGAGCTTGGTGCGGCCGATGGCCCGGAACAGCCGCTCCGCCTCTTCAGCGGTCAAGAGATGCACCTTCGCCTCGGGCTTGAGCTCCGCCCGCGCCGAGATCTCGAGCGCGGTCCGGCGGCTCACGCGCGAGAAGGCCTGGGACAGGAAGCTCGCGAGACGCTGGCCTTTCGAGGCCTTCAGCATCCCCTGCAGGATCCCCAGCTCCACCCCGTAGGGGTGCGGCCGGATCTCCCGCGGGTCCGGCGGCAGGACTTCCACCACCCGCGGGAAGTGCATCGGGTCCCCCTTGGGCGCCGTGTACCGGATCTCGACGTGAGGGTTGGCCAGGGCGGTCTGCTGCAGGTAGGTGTCGATCGAGTGCCTCCCCTTCTGATACCGCCCCTCGAGTTCGATCTCCACGCGGGTACCGCAGCCCTTGCCCTGCCACTCGACCTCGGCCTCCTTCAGGACGATGGGCTGATTGCGCTCGGTGTCGAGCTGGATCTCGTAGTAATGGGCGGGCTTGCCCGGTCTGCTGCAAGAGGAGATGGCGACCGGCTTGCCCGTGGTGAGTTGCCCGTACATGCCCGCCGCCGAGATCCCGATCCCCTGCTGCCCCCGGCTCTGCTTGAGGGTGTGGAACTTGGAGCCGTAGAGGAGCTTGCCGAAGATCTTCGGGATCTGCTGCCGTACGATGCCGGGGCCGTTGTCCTGGACGATCACGCGGAAGCGCGTTTCCTCGATCTGCCGGATCTCGACCTGGATTTCCGGCAGGAGGTGCGCCTCCTGGCAGGCATCCAGCGAATTGTCGACCGCCTCCTTGACCGTGGCTAGGAGGGCGCGGCCCGGATTGTCGAATCCGAGAAGATGGCGGTTCTTGGTGAAGAACTCGGAGACCGATATCTCGCGCTGCCGGAGCGCCAGGGCCTGCGCCGTCACCGCGGGCTGGGGCGGCCTGCGGCCGGGGCGTGCCTCCGGCACCACGCTCGGAAGATCCGCCTGAGGCGGTTGCACCGCGGCTGCAGGGGCTGCAGGGAGCGCCTCTCCTGCGGCGGCTGCGGCTGCGCGCTTGAGCTGCTCTCGCTTGCGGAGCTGGCTCACGTGCTCTCGTCTGGAGGCCTTCGGCTCGGCCATCGATCTTCCCTGTTGTGTCTGCACCTGCTCAGGTGCAGCTGGTTGCGCGCTCTCGGGACGGCCCGAAAGCGGCCCTTTTGTATACTGGAACAGATCCGCTATTTCAAGGTTCTCTTGCCGGCGGGCACGGCGCGGCGTTGCAGCCGCCCGGCCCCCGCGCTCCCGGTTGACATAGTATACGTCCTGCTGCAAGCTCTCGATACCTGCGGGCCTTTTTCCGCGGAGTATCGAAGGAGGGCGCTCTTGTCCTCGATCTTGATACAGAAGGCCTTTGACGCATCGCCTCTGTTCGAAGGAATACCGCCATCGGACCGGGCCGACCTGCTGACGATCGCCTTTCAGAGAATGCTCCCGAAGAACTCCCCGCTCTTTCACGAGGGCGATGAGGCCGCCGGGTTCTACATGGTCGTCACCGGCAAGGTCAGGGTGTTCAAGGTGTCCTCCGAAGGAAAAGAGCACATCCTCCACATTTTCGGCCCCGGAGAGCCGGTCGGAGAGGTTGCGGTCTTCGCAGGAAAGCACTTTCCGGCTTTTGCCTCCACCCTGGAGGACTGCCGTCTGCTCTATTTCCCCAGGAACCGCTTTCTGGATCTCGCCTCCAGAAAGCCGCAGATCCTGTTGAACATGCTTGCGACCCTTTCGCTGCGCCTGCGGCGATTCACGCAGAAGATCGAGAGTCTTTCCCTCAAAGAGGTCGCTGCCAGACTGGCCGGGGTCCTGCTCGAGCTGCCTGCGGACGCGAACGCACCCGGAGCCGTCCGACTCCCGGCCACCAAGTCACACCTCGCCAGTGAGATCGGAACGACGCCCGAGACCCTCTCCCGGACGTTTCAGAAGATGAGCCGCCAGGGCCTGATCCGGGTGGAGCGCAACCGGATACAGCTCCTGGACCGGCAGGCCCTGGCAAGCCTCGCCGCAGGGGAAATCCGTTCTTGAAGACCAAGACCTCGCGCGATTCGAGGCGGCAGGGCGCCGGGCCCGACCGCATGCAAGCCCTTCAGGACGTGCTGAACGCCTCCCCTGTTTACGCCCATTTGCGCATGCGAGTCCTTGCCGTCTCGCCCGGGTCCTCCCGCGTCGAGCTCGCGGCCGCAGAGGAGGTGCGGAACCTGCACGGCAAGGTCCACGGAGGCATCCTGGCCACATTGGTGGATTCGGCGTGCGGAATCGCCCTCGGAACCCTGCTGGAAGCGGGGGAGTCGCTCGTCACACTGGATCTTCGCGTCAACTACATCGCTCCGGCAGAGGACGGGACATTGATAGCGGACGGCAAGGTCGTCCACCTCGGGCGGCAGACCGGAGTGGCCGAGGCGACGGTCACCGGACCGGGAAACCGCCTGCTCGCCAAAGGCATGGCGACCCACTTCGTACAGCAGAAGAAGACCCCGCCTTCCCGCCAGGAGCCCGGGACGGGCGCAGCAAGCAGCGCCCCTACAACCCCGGGGCGGAGTGCGGGGGATGCCCCGCGCGAGAGACGAGGGCGAGCCTGCGGAGGCCGTCCCGAGGCCCGCCAGGCTGGTGCGACCCGTGAACACCCGGCCCGGGACGAGGGACGAAAAAGTCGCCCCGCCCGAAGGGCCGTAGTCTCGACCCTTGGGAGGAGAACGGCCGGAGCGTTCTGAGCCCGAGGCGATCGAGGCGGGGCACCCTCCGCACTGCACTTGATCCCGGCCGGGTCGCAGCATGCGCCCGGCGCCGGATCCGGGTACTCCCGGGGCACATCGGGCGAACCGGTTCAGCCGGTCAGGATCTCACTGACCATATCCGCAACATGGGAGGCAATGGCAGGAGAAGCGGTCAGCCCCGGAGAGTCGATGCCGATCAGGTGGATGACCCGCCGGCAATTCCTGTCGGCCTGGATCTGAAAGTCGCGGAAACCCTCCTCCCCGGGTGCGCGCAGGCAGGGACGGATGCCGCAATGCGCCAACCGCAAGTCCTCTTTCTCGAGGCCGGGAAAGAACTGCTTGACTGGCAGAAAGAACCTGAGAAAATCGGGTGACTGCGGGTCCAGGTCTCCTTCCGGGGTGAAAACCGGCATCGTCCGATAATCCTCCTTTCCCGCCGCGTACCTTGCGTCCGGGCCGACCAGCACGGTGCCGTCCCAGAGCTTCGTCAGATGGATGCCCAGCCCGAGCGATCCCGGGCACGGATACACGGCTCCGGAGACCAGGTCCGCCTTTCTGCCTGCGATGGAGAAGTAATCGCCGCGCACCGGGTGGATGCGAAAGGAGCTGCCCAGTAGGTTGGCGACCTCATCCGCGTGAAGGCCGGCCGCATTCACGAAGCACCTCGCCCCTACGGTCCCTCTTCTTTCGGTCTCTACCTCGACCCAGCCGCCCTTGACTTCGAGCCCGACGACCGGAGTCCTCTTGAGCACGATCACGCCCTGGGCATAGAGAAGGCCCTCCACCGTCCGGAACCACTGCGCCACGTCGAAGACCCCGGTAGAAGGGACGTACAGGGCGGCGAATGCGCGCACCGCCGGCTCTTTCTTCCGGATGTCTCCGGCGTCCAGGAGCCGCAGGCCCTCGACCCCGTTTCGTTCCCCCTGAGACTCGAGCTTCTCCAGGGTGGAGACCTCGTCCTGCGAGGAGGCGAGGACGAGCTTGCCGGTGCGCACGCACGGAATGGCGTGGCGTTCGCAGAAGGCAACCAGCGCGCGATTGCCGGCCACGCAAAACCGGGCCTTCAGAGAATCTTCAGGATAGTAGATACCGGCGTGCAGGACGTAGCTGTTCCGCGTGCTGGTCCCATCGCCCAGATAGGAGCCCTTCTCCAGGAGGAAAACCGTGGCAGAGCTCGCACGTCTGGAGATTTCCAGCGCCACCGAGCATCCTACGATTCCGCCCCCTGCGATGACGACGTCCGCTATGCCTTCCACCATGCCCTCTTTTCGGCGGTGCATCCGGAGAACGACTCTACAGCAACCCTCCCGAGGACGCCAGAACGCGGGCATTCGTCGCACAGAGAGGGCCCGGGGCATGCCGGAGAATCGATCATAACGGCAGGGGGTTTCGGCTTCGGGACGGGATGGGCCGGAGCGCTTTTCACTGTGATCCGGCCCGCTCGGCAGAGGGCCGCGCGCCGGTCACACGGCAGGCAAAGCGAGCACGAAGCGATCCCGCGCGCAGCCGACCGGCCAGGAAAGAAGACGGAGCATACGGTTCGTATGCTCCTCTTCTTTTCCCACCGAGAAGATGTCCTCGATGTGTGCTAGATCTTCGCCTGCAGGAAGATGGCGATGATGAACGTGTAGAGAACGAGGGATTCGATCAGGGCGAGCCCGATGATCATCGGGACGAACATCTTGTCTGCAGCGCCCGGGTTCCGGGCAATGCCTTCGAGCGCAGCGGCCGCCGTCCTGCCCTGCCCCAGACCGCCACCGAAAGCGGCCAGGCCCAGACCGAGACCCGCACCGATGGCCAGACCGAATTTCATCAGGAAGTTGCCATCGGTTCCACCGGCCGCTTCCCCTTCCTGGGCTGCCGCGACCATCGGCAGGACCAGAGTCACGAAGGCCACCAGCGCTGCCACTCGAAGTAATCCCTTTCGCCTTTCCATTCCTTTCGCTCCTTTCTGTGCTATAGGGTCCGCCTTAGCGTTACAACTTCCCGGGTGTTTGACCTTCGGCCGCTGCCCGGCGCCGGTCCGCCGTCAGGCCGGGTCCGGCTTGCCGGACTGCGATATCCCGCTCTCAGTGCTCGTGCGACACGGCCAGTGCGATGTAGACAGTAGCCAGCACGGCAAAGACGAATGCCTGAATCAGCGCGACCACGATCGTCAGGATCATGAAGACGACCGGCAGGACCAGAGGAACGAGGTCCGAGAAGATCCCGAGCACCATGTGGTCGCCGAACATGTTGCCGAAGAGTCGGATGGAGAGAGACATGGGGCGGAACAGATGGCTCAGCATCTCGATCAGGAACATCAGGGGAGAGAGCCAGAGAATCGGGCCGGCGAACTGCTTCAGGTAGCTGACGCCGTGCTCTTTGATGCCCTGGTAGTTGTAATAGAGGAAGACGATTCCGGCCATTGCCAGATTGGTGTTCAGGTTGTCCGTGGCGGGAACGAATCCGGGGATGACGCCCAGGATGTTGGCGAAGAAGATGTAGAGGAACAGGGCCCCGATCAGGGTCATGTACCGGTCGCCGTGGTGCCCGATGATGCTGCGGAGCTGACCCTGCAGGGCCTGCACCACGATCTCACAGATATTGCGGACCGAGAAGCGGGCTTCCGGCACCAGCGGATCCTGCGCCTTACGCAGGCTGGCTCGGATTCTCCACGAGACCACGAACAGGATCAGAAGCGCCAGCAGGGCGTGGAACACGTGCATCGGCACGAGTCCGGCCAGGGGAGTGATCGAGTACCACGTAAAGGCATGTTCCATCGTCTCGCCTTTCGTTCAAGCCAATCGGCTACACAAACAGGATGCCGTGCAGGAAAATCGAGATGACCAGGCAAAGAGTCCCTGCGAAGAAGGGTAGGATGGGCATTTTCAGGTACACGAGGCTGATGCCCACGGCCCCCAGGAATAGAAAAAAGAGCAGAAACAGCCCGGCCAGGAACCCTCCTCTCTGAGCGCCCTGCTTTTCCCAGATCCGACGCACGAATCTCCACAGAAAGTGGAAATTACCCAGCATCAGGATGCCGCCGGTCAGGACGCTCAGAAGTGTCTGCCACTGTCCCGTAAAGACAAAGAACCCGACGGCAACGGGGATCAGGATCACCAGCGTGTCACGCTCGATCCGGTTGAGCTTGCGGACTCCGCCTTCAAGATGCATGGCGCCAGTGCATTCGCGGCCTATATTTTCTTTTTCAAGAGCTCCCACAGCTTCACGAAATTGATGATCCCGGCCACCACGCCCAGGAACAGGAACACGATGGTGAGGATCGGCTCGGTGTCGAACAGTCGATCCAGGAAATAGCCGCCCAGGGTCCCGGCCGCCACCGAGAGGCCCATCTCGAAGGCCAGCGCCCCATAGATGGCCAACCGCTTCCAGTCCGGCTTTTCGTTCTCGATCGTCCCGCCCTCTCAAGAGGCTGTCGATAAACGGCCATCTGCGGCGTTGGGGGCCAGCCCAGACACACAGGGCGACGGGCACAGATGCCGCGATACTCACTGTGAC
>JBFLZG010000023.1:0-38973 GCA_040756235.1 bacterium
TCCCCCGTGCACGGGGGAGAGGGTCGGGGTGAGGGGGAAACAGGAGCAGATTCACCCCTCATCCTGACCTTCTCCCCTCGGCGAGGGGAGAAGGTGACGAAATCGACACCCCCTCCGCAGGGGCAGGTTTCGAACCTGCCCCTACAAGGGTGACGCCACCCCCACCCGCCCCTTGGGCCCTCTGCTCTGGAACATGAAATCGAAGTTGGAGCTGGGGTTCAGCGCGTGCACGTGGTCCCCGATCTTCTCGAGCCGCGCTCTTTCTTCCTCGGTGAGCGGCCCTCGTTCCAGAACCCGGAGGTTGCTCTTGAGCTGATCGAGTGTTTGCGGCGCAGTGAGGACCATGTGGATGGCCGGGTTCGAGAGAACGTACTGGTAGAGGTCCACCGGGTCGGGCGCCTGCTCTCCGGGCGGCATCCAGCGCGGGTCGAACAGGTGGCCCCAGCGGGTCGAGTTGTAGCAGATCACCCCGGGTCCGTTCGCTCCGCCGACCAGGGGGAGCACTTCCTTCTCAGCGCCCCGGTGGGCCGCATTGTAGCGGACCATGACGAGGTCGAACGCACCCCGGGACAGATGCTCGCGATAGGCGGCCCTGTTGTGAGCGCTGATGCAAAGATGGCGGGCCAGCCCCTTTTCTTTCAACCTCAGTGCCCGGTCCAGGATCCTCCGGGGAACCGGGCCGTTGCGCATACCGAGGATGAAGACGTCCGCCTGGTCGATCTTCAGTTGCCTCAGGCCGCGAAAGAAGGTCTGTTCCATGACCAGCCCGGTATAATCATAGGTCTGGAGCGCGATGACCATCCGCTCCCGGCAGCGGGGAGCCAGGGTCCGGATGGCGTCCCGCATCCCCTGTTTTCTGCGGGACCCCCAATAGAAGTAGTTGACCCCCTGCTCAAAGGCCCACTCCAGCGCCCGGGAGGGGACGCCCGAGTCGGCCCCGATTCCCATGCGGGCCACACGGAGCCCGGACGCGCCGAGAACCACCGGTTCGGTGAAGTTCTTCATGGTCGACCTCCTTCGAATGGGTAGTGAGCAGGGTGCCAGGAGCCAAAGACCGGGGCTTCGATCCCGATCTCAGACCGGACGCCACGGAACGGTGCCGTCCGTCAGCACGGCGCGCAGCACCTCCTCTTCGGCACGGACCCAGTCGGTCTGAGCGTCTGCGTAAGCGCCGGTCTCGTGCAGCTCGTAGGCCCGCCTCTCGATCGTGCTCCGATGGCGTGCCACGAGGTCTGCCCGGAACCCGTAATAGGCCTCCCAGGCGGGCACGGCCTCGGGACGCGCCTTCAGGACCCGTCGGATCGCAGTCTCCGGTCCGCATCCCTCCACGAGGATCAGGTAGGCCAGGACCGTGAGGGGGGCACGCCCCAGGCCGGCCGTGCAGTGGACGTAGGTCCGATGGCCCTGTGACAGAAGTCGGGCCAGGATGGGGACGGACCGGGGCAGGCAGCGCCGCATGTCCGAAACGTCGAAATCCCGGATCGGACATCGCATCATCTCGAGCCCCAGAGCTTCCCCGGCGCGGCGCATCGCTTGGTAATCGATGTTCCAGTAGGAGTGACAGTCATCGTGCTGGAGAGACAGCACGGCCGAAACGGCGGCTTCGGATCGGATCCGCCTCAGGTCACCGGGCTGCATGGGGCAGGTCCCGACCACGATTCGAGGCGTGACGTCACCCCAGTTGAGAGACCAGGTCCACATGGGAATACACCATAGCACAAGGGGACCCGTTGGAATACCGGGGCACGTCCGTCCCCGGCCAGGTTGCGCGGAGCATCGCAGGGGCGACCGGCCCGGTCGCCCCCACAAGCAGCGCCCTGCGGGGCGCGGACCACCTCTTGTAGGGGCGACGCATGCTGGCGCCCTTTCCGCAGGTCAGACCACGACCCTCCGGGATCAGGGGGAGCAGGGGCTGGATTCCGGTCTGCGAGGGTGTGTCATAAATCCGGTCAGACCTTCGTGCGACCACTCATTCCGGAGGACTCGGAGGCGCGGCCGCATGATTTCCGTCATTCCGGCGCAGGCCGGAATCCAGTCCCTGCTCGCAGTTCCCACAGCGGGTCCAGCTGCACCCTTCTGGATCCCTGCTCTCACCCCGCTTCGCACATGGGCCGGGATGACGAATTGTGACACAGCCTCCTGCGCCGGAATGACGAATAGGACACAGCGGGGGCTTGCAGGGGCGCCGCTTGCTGCGCCCTTCCCGGGATGCAGAAGCTGATTTCCAGCAACCGGGATCCATACAGCGCCCGGAGTCCTTGGAGGGCGACTTCCCGGCGTCGGACCCGCATCAGAACGTTCAGTTTTGTCTTCCTTGGATGAGCGGGACAGAAACGAAGTTCGCGCGCGGCTCCGGGGCGGTCACTGGGACAGCGTGGCGGGAGGAGCAGCCGGTGAACGGGTGCGCGAGGCGGGTGGCGACCAGGAGCCGCCCACGAGGCCCGCTTTTCTCCTGAGCAAGGCCTTCAGCACCTCCATGGAGGAGAAGACGATCGCGCCGAAAGCGAAAATGACGGCAAGGCCACGCCACGACGGCTCGTGCACTCCGAATGCGTCCCGAATCGACGGAACCTGGATCAGCCCGTAGGTGAGCAGGACCTGGGACGCGATCGCCAGGATGAGCCATTTGTGCGGTGGAGCCTTGAAGACGCTGTAGCGCATGGAACGGAAGTTGAGGGCGATGATGAGCTCGATGATGATGAACAGGAAGAACATTTCGGTCCGGGCATTCGTGATGTCGGCCAGCTCGTGAAAAAAGGACACCAGGAACAAGGGAATCTCGATCATGACGGCCAGCAGGATGAACGCGATGACCTCTCTCGAAAAAACGCTTTCCCTGGGGTCTCTCGGCGGCCTCTGCATGATGTCGGCGTCCGGAGGCGCCACGCCCAGGGCGAGGGCCGGGAGCCCGTCTGTGGCCAGGTTGATGTACAGAATGGCTGCAGGCAGGAGCGGCAGGTACTCGGGGCCCATGGCGAGGACCACACCGCCGATCACGGCCACTTCCGTGATGTTGCACCTGAGCAGAAAGGTCAGATACTTCTTGATGTTGTCGTAGATCCACCTTCCCAGCTCGATGGCCTTGACGATCGTGGCGAAGTTGTCGTCCATGAGGACCATGTCCGAGGCCTCCTTGGCGACGTCCGTCCCCGAGATGCCCATCGCGATGCCGATGTCCGCATGCTTGAGGGCCGGCGCGTCGTTCACTCCGTCACCGGTCATGGCCACGACCTCGCCGCGCTTCTTCCACGCCCGGACGATCTTCAGCTTGTCCATGGGGGATACCCGGGCATAGACCGTCACCTGGTCGACGATCTGCTCGAATTGCTTGTCCGTCAGCCTGTCCAGCTCCTCTCCGGTCAGGACCCGATCGCCTTCGGTATAGATTCCGATCTCCTTCGCCACGGCCACGGCCGTGAGCCTGTGGTCCCCGGTGATCATGATCGGCCGGATACGGACCTGTCTGCACACCCGGACGGCGTCCACGGCCTCTTCCCGGGGCGGATCCATCATGCCCACGAGACCGGAAAAGACGAGGTCCCTCTCCAGATCGTCTTCGTGCCAGGTCGCTGCCCCGTCCACCTCCCGGAACGCCAGGGCCAGCACCCGCAAGGCGCCTCGCGCCATCTCCTCGTTGACCTCGAGGATCCTGCGTCGCTCGCGCTCCGTGAGCCCCGTGGTTCCGGAAGCGGTCACGAGGCTGGAGCACCTCTCGAGGATGACCTCCGGGGCGCCTTTGACCAATGCCAGCTTCATGCCGTTGTCCGAGGCGTGGATCGTGGTCATCCTCTTGCGTTCGGAGCTGAACGGGATCTCCTCGATCCTCGGGCGGCTCAGACGGATCTCCTCCTGGTGGAAGCCGGCCTTGACTGCGGCCACGATGAGGGCTCCTTCGGTGGGGTCGCCCTTGACGTGCCACGTGCCGTCTCTCTCGAACAGCGATGCATCGTTGCACAGGAGCCCTGCCCGGAGCACCGTCTCGAGCGGCGGATGGGCGTCCACCCGGATGGCACCCGATCCCCGAAATTCCCCCTCCGGAGCATAGCCGGTGCCGGTGACTTCGATCATCTGTCCGCCTGTGAAGATCTTGCGGATCGTCATCTGCCCCTTGGTCAGGGTCCCGGTCTTGTCGGAGCAGATCACGGTGGTGCACCCGAGAGTCTCGACGGCCGGCATTTTCCGGATCAGGGCGTTGCGCTTGGACATCTGGCGCATCCCGATGGCGAGCGCGCCGGTCACGATGGCGGCCAGGGCCTCGGGGACGGCCGCCACGGCCAGGGCCACGGCGAACATGACCATCTGGACCGAAAAGGCCAGGGTGAGCCTGTCCGCGTAGACCTCCCGCCCGATGCTGATCCCCGCAATGAGAAAGCAAATGCCGAGCGCGATGAGGCCGAGCCACTTGCCGATCTCTTCCGTTCGTTTCTCCAGGGGTGTCTTTTCGGTCTCCACCGAAAAGACCTCTCCTGCGATCCTCCCGAACTCGGTGTCCATCGCCGTGGCCGTGACCACGGCCTTGCCCCTCCCGTAGGTCACGGTCGTTCCGGCAAAGACGACGTTCTTCCGGTCCGGGACGCGCGCGTCCTCGGGGAGCGGAGCTTCCGTCTTGCTCACCGGCACCGATTCGCCGGTCAGGGGAGCCTCATCGCAATGGAGAGACCGGGTGGTCACGAGCCTTGCG
Source organism: bacterium (assembly GCA_040756235.1). GTDB lineage: Bacteria > Desulfobacterota > DSWW01 > DSWW01 > DSWW01 > JBFLZG01. The sequence goes on from JBFLZG010000023.1 coordinate 4,682, forward strand.
TCCGCCGGGATCTTGTCTCCTGCCTCCAGGAGGAGGACGTCGCCAGGGACGAGGTTCTTGGAAGGGACCTCTTCCTCTTTGCCTCCCCGGAGCACGGTGATGGTCGGGGACAGCATTTTCTGCAGCGCCTCCAGGGCGCGTTCCGCCCGAAATTCCTGCACGAAACCGAGGACGGCGCAGAACAGGACGATCACGCCGATCAGGGCGGAATCCATCATCTCCCCGATCAATGCCGACAGCCCGATCGCGATCATGAGGATGATGATGAGGATGTTCTTGAACTGGTTCAGGAAGAGCGTCAGCGCGGAAGACCGTTCTTCTTTCCTGAGCTCATTGTGCCCATATTGCTCCAAGCGCGCTCTCACCTGGTCGCCGTTGAGCCCGAGATGAGGATCGGTATCCAGTTCCCGGATGACGTCTGCCGCGGCAAGGGAATGCCAAGATCTGTCTGCCAAGTCGTGCCTCCACCGATTTGTTGAGTGTAGAGCTCCCGAGCCTGTCCGATAGCCAGGGGGCCGGGCCTGAAGGGTCGTTCTCAGCCGAGCCCCATTCCCTTGATGACCGAGAGCATGATGGCGGCCGCCATGACCGATCCGATCTGGCCGCCCGTGTTCACGCCGACCGCGTGCATGAGAAGCCAGTTGTTCGGATCGTACCTGCGGCCTTCGTTCTGGACGACGCGTGCCGCCATCGGGTACGCGGAGATACCCGCTGCCCCGATGAGAGGATTGATCTTCCCTCCGCTCAGGGCGCACATGAGCTTTCCGAACAGGACGCCGGTGACGGTATCCAGGCAGATCGCCAGGAAGCCGAGCATCAGGACGAGGAGGGTCTGGGTCTTGAGGAACGAGTCCCCCTGCATGGTGGCCCCAATGGAAAGGCCGAGCAGGAGCGTCACGATGTTTGCGATCTCGTTCTCCGAAGCCTTGGTCAGACGGCTGACCACCCCGGATTCCCTCATGAGGTTGCCGAGCATGATCATGCCCATGAGCGGGGTGCCCATGGGGGCGATCAGGCACGTGACGAGGGTCACGGCGACCGGGAAGACGATCTTCAGGCTCCTGGAAACCGACTTGTGGTCGGGATATTTCATGACGATGGTGCGTTCGCGGCGGGTCGTCATGAGGCGCATGATCGGGGGCTGGATGAGCGGGACGAGCGCCATGTACGAATAGGCGGCAACGGAGACGGCGCCGAGCAAATGGGGTGCGTACTTGGAAGTCACGTAGATGGACGTCGGCCCGTCGCAGGCTCCGATGATGCCGATGGCAACCGCATCGAGCTGCGGGAATCCCAGGAGCAGGGCGAGCAGGAGGGTCAGGAAGATACCGAACTGGCCTGCGGCGCCCAGAAGGAGAATCTTCGGGTTCTCGAGAAGGGGACCGAAATCCGTCATGGCCCCGATGCCGATGAAAATGAGGCAGGGAAAGACTTCCGTGAGGACGCCGGCGTCATAGAACTGCCGGAGCAGCCCTTCCGGCTCCATCAGACCGGCCATGGGGATGTTCACCAGCAGCGCTCCGAACCCGATCGGCAGCAGGAGCAGCGGTTCGTAATTCCTCGCGATCCCGAGATAGAGAAGCAGGCATCCCACTCCGATCATGATGGCGTTCTCGAGGGTCAGAAGACCGAACCCCGTCGTCAGACTCTGCAGACCGGACAGAATGGCTTCGATCATTTGTCAGTCTCCGAGCCCCGGGCGTTCGCATCCCGGTACGGGAGAAGGCGCTTCAACGCACGCACGAGCAATGTAAGGAGGTAAAGGCTGCCGAGCGTTCCCAGCACGCCGACCGCGCTGACCGTCAGTCCGAAGGCGAGAGTATCCATGCCGATCCCTCGGTTCGAGGTGAAGCACTCTTCTGTGAACGGGGTAGAGTCCAAAAAAACGGCCCTGGAGAATGGGCTCAGGGCCGGAAGAGGACTGGAAGGCTAGCATAGACCAAGGGCGAGAGTCAATCGGCTGCGGGTTGCCGGGCCGCCTTCCATGCGGGGCCGGAGCGAGCCGCCCGCCGTTCGCCCCGGATCGACCCGGGCAAGCAGCGAACGGCAAGGCCGGAGCGGCGGCAAAGTCGTCCTGGCGGCTGTAACTCCCCGGAGAACCGTGGAAAAAGACCGGGTGAATCCCTCGGAAGCCGTGTTGTATCGAAACCTGTGTGATAGGGATCCGCGAACGGCAGCGGAAGAGGGATATCTGCCCTATCCTGTGTTTTTTTTCACGCCCAAGATCGAACGATCATGGAATCGCCACATGGGAGGAGCAACGTCATGAGAGTGTCATTCATCTCCAAGCTGTTCGTCGGCGTAGCCGCAGCATCCATGGCCTTTGCCGTGCCGGTCCCGGCGTCGCAGAAGGCCGACTATAGCAAGCAGATCCGAAGGGCGACCGAGCTGATGCAGAGCTTGCGATCGTCACCCAAGATCCCGCGCCAGGTTCTGGAGAATTCGGCCGGCCTGGCCGTGTTTCCGGACGTGGTCGAGGTCGCAGCGCTGGTCGGCGGCAGGCATGGTGAGGGTGTCTTCGTGCAGAACAAGAACGGAAAGTGGAGCGCGCCCATTTTGGTCGCTCTGACGGGCGGCAGCCTCGGCGCTCAGGCCGGGATCGAGCAGAGCGACATCGTGCTCGTCTTCAGGGACTCGGGCTCCGTGGACAAGCTCCTGGCTGGCAAGTTCACCCTCGGGGCCGACGCGACGGTTACGGCCGGGCCGGTAGGCTGGGTGTCGGCTCGCTCTGCAGGCGCGGAAGCGGACATCGTTTCCCAGGGCATCCTCTCCTATGATTTCGACAAGAGAGGTCTCCTGGTGTCGGCGGCACTCGATGGCACCAGCCTGACGGTCCCTCGGGACGTGAATGAGGAGTTCTACGGCAAGCCAGGGATCACGGCGCGGCAGATCCTTCAGGGACAGGATGTGCGGGTTCCCCAGCTCGCGCAGAACTTCCAGCAGTCCGTCACTCAGTACTATGCCGCGGCTGAGAAAGGCGGCGGGAAGCAGCGTCAGACGATCGTGGGAAAGGTGCAGAGGGTAGGCGACCGCTACCTGCTGGCATCGAACCTGGGCGAGTTCGCGCTCTCCGGCCGGGACTTCAGCGATTTGACCGGCAAGAGAGTCGAGGTGACCGGCAACGTGTATGAGGCGGACGGGCAGCAGACCATCGAGGTCATCTCCGCGACCCAGGTCGGTACGTCCGCGGGGCAGGCGGGAGCCCCCATGGGGCTTTCCTCGTCGACCGTACGCGAGATCCAGCAGGAGCTTCAGTCCAAGGGGTTCAACCCGGGTCCGATCGACGGCCAGTGGGGGCCTCAGACCTCCCGTGCGATCACGGAATTCCAGCGATCTGCGGACCTGACCCCGGACGGTGAGCCCAACCGGAAGACGCTCCAGGCGCTGGGCATCGAGGCCGACCAAGAGATGACTCGAGGCTATTACGGCGAGGAAGGCCCCGGCTCCCAGGAGCCCGGGCAGCAGGAAGAGCCGAGCGGTGCCGAGGCCATGTAGAGAGCTGTCCCCCTGAAAGCGGGCCTGTTGGAACAGGCTCTATGTGAGAAGCGTGAACCGCGCGCTGGCGCACATTGGCGAGCCGGACAGATCGACTTCTGTCCGGCTTTTTAGGGTTTCATCACGGTCCCAGGAAGCCGGTACCGCGCGCGTTCGGTGCCGGCACTCTCTTCTTGGGGTTCGCGCAAAAATACTCGAGGTCGAGCAAGGAGCCGGATGGAAAGATCGTGCTCAAGGGCACCGGCACAGGCGGCGAGAGCCTGTGACCAAAGGTGCAAGCTCAAAGGCACAAGGCGAAAGATTTTTCGCCCGTGCCGAGATGTTCTCACTTTGACCTGCTTGCGGGGACAGCTCTATCCATGAGCACGCCGGCACCGTTGACAAGGCGAGGCTCCGTGTTACCCTTTCGGGTAGGTGCTTTTCGCGCAACCCCCGATTCGCCTTGCGGCAGGCTTCGCAAGGACGGTGCTCCTGCAGGAGATCGGTCGTGGGAGCGGACGCGCTGTGGCAGCCCTTTTGCGGCAACGCAGACCTTCATCTTCTCAGGAGAGCGGGAGGGGAGGCGGAGCCCGGCCGGGAACGGGAGGGCGGTTTCGCCTTGCAAGCGGGGTGCGGGCAAGGGGGGCGACTGGTCTGTTGGACCTGCGGCTTCGAGATCACTTCCGCTGCTTGCCGGGCCCGGGTGCTGGGCCGCCATGTGCACACCTTTGCCAACCCTCACGGATACGTCTATCGGATCGGCTGCTTCACGGCTGCACCGGGGTGCCTGTGCGACACCGGGGAGACCTCGGATTTCACCTGGTTCGCAGGTTACGTTTGGAGCATTGAGGTGTGCGGCCGCTGCCAGGTCCACATGGGGTGGCGTTTCCGGCGCGCGGAGCACATCTTTCACGGACTGGTGCTGGATCGGCTGGTAGAGGAAGAAGCGAGGCCGTCTTCCGGCTTGTGACGGCCCGGAGGTTGCCGGATGAGCACGCCGAAAAGGCCGTTCGAAGCCGATGACGAGGGGGACAGTCAGGTTGCGACGGAGAAGGCGGTCCGCACGAGGACGCCAAAGCCTTACCGGGTGATCCTGCACAACGACGACTACACGACTATGGACTTCGTGATCGAGGTCCTGGAGAAGGTCTTCCACCACCCGCCGGCCGCCGCCACCCAGATCATGCTGGAGGTGCACAACAGAGGGAGCGGGATCGCGGGGACGTACAGCCGCGAGATCGCCGAGACTAAGGTAGCCGAAACGAGCGCGATCGCACGGCAGAGGGGCTATCCTCTTCGTGCGACGGCCGAGCCGGCTTGAACGGAAGGCCGCAACGCCTTCGTCTTGAGTAGGACGGAGAAATGGGACAGCAGCAGCTGCAGTTCGCGATCCAGGCAGCGATCCGGGAGGCGTACAGCAGAAGGCATGAGTACGTCACGGTCGAGCATTTGCTCTACGCTCTGCTTTACGAGCCGACAGCCAAGTCGATCCTGTACCATTGCGGAGGGGACCTCGAAGAGCTGCGGCAGGAGCTGGAACGATTCCTGGATGAGGCGCCGGTCTTTGCGGAGGAGCATGCGGAGGACCCGAAGCAGACCATCGGATTCAGCCGCGTCCTGGAGCGGGCCATTCAGCACGTGCGGAGTTGCGGGAAGGCCGAGATCGATGGCGGGGACGTCCTGGTCGCGATGTACGCCGAGCCGGAGTCACATGCCGTGCATCTCCTGGAGAAGCAGGGGATCACCCGCCTCGACATGGTGGAGTGCATCTCTCACGGGCTCTCGAAGATCGATCCCGACGAGGAGGACCAGGAGACGCCTGAGGCCCAGGAGGAAGAGGAGGCGGACGCAGCGCGCCAGCCGCTGTCGAAGTTCGCCGTCAGCCTCAATCAGCTCGCGGCGGAAGGCCGATTGGACCCGCTGATCGGTCGCCGGAGAGAGCTCGAGCGGCTCATGCAGGTTCTCTGCCGGCGGACGAAGAACAACCCGATCCTGGTCGGAGATTCCGGAGTGGGCAAGACGGCTCTGGTCGAGGGCTTCGTCCAGAGGGTCGTGGAGCGCCGAGTGCCGGACCTTCTGCTGGACAGCGAAGTCTTCCTGCTCGATCTGGGTTCCCTTCTGGCCGGCACCAAATTCCGAGGGCAGTTCGAGGAACGAATGAAGGCAACCTTGCGGGAGCTGCAGCGCAAGGAAAAGCCTATCCTGTTCATCGACGAGATCCACATGATCGTGGGAGCGGGCTCCGCTTCGGGCAGCAGCATGGATGTTTCGAATCTCATCAAGCCCGCCCTGCAGGCCGGGCACCTGCGCTGCATCGGCGCGACCACCCATGAGGACTTCCGCCGCAGCCTGGAGCGGGACCGCGCCCTGACGCGTCGCTTTCAGAAGATCGACCTTCAGGAGCCTTCGGTGGAAGAGACCATCGCGATTCTGCACGGGCTCAAGCAAAGGTACCAGGAGTTCCATGGGATCCGTTACGAGGACGAGGCGGTGTCCTGCGCGGCCGAGCTTTCCGCGCGCTACGTGAAGGAGCGATTCCTGCCGGACAAGGCGATCGACGTGATGGACGAGGCAGGCGCCTGGAATCGGATGCTGCCGGAGGGGGAACGCAGAGAGAAGATCGACGGGGGAGACATCCGCCGCGTGGTCTCCAGGATCGCCCAGATCCCCGAGATCACGGCCGGGGCGAGCGAGCGGGACCGGCTGGGCGTGCTGGAGGGAGAGCTCAAAGGGGTGGTCTTCGGACAGGACCAGGCCATCGAAGCGGTCGTCAATGCCGTCAAGCTCTCCAGGGCAGGGCTCGGCCTTCCGGAGCAGCCGGCCGGCTCCTTCCTGTTCGTCGGCCCCACGGGGGTGGGAAAGACCGAGGTGGCGCGCCAGCTCGCACGGGTCCTAGGGATCGGATTCATCCGCTTCGACATGAGTGAGTACATGGAGAAGCATACGGTCTCCCGACTCATCGGGGCTCCTCCGGGGTACGTGGGGTACGACCAGGGCGGACTGCTGACCGAGGCGATTCGCAAGAACCAGCACTGCGTGCTGCTGCTGGACGAGCTCGAGAAGGCGCACCCGGACCTTTTCGACATCCTGCTGCAGGTGATGGACCACGCCTCGCTCACCGACAACAACGGCCGCACGGCCGATTTCCACAACGTGATCCTCATCATGACCAGCAACGCGGGGACGCGGGAGCTGAGCACGAAAGGGATCGGATTCAGTCGTTTGCTGGAGGCGGAGGCTTCCGGGGCCCTCAGGGCGGTCGAGAGGCTCTTCAGCCCGGAGTTCCGGAACCGCCTGACCGAGATCGTCTCCTTCCATCGTCTGTCCGCCGGGATCATGGAGAGGATCGTGGCCAAGTTCATCCGCGAGCTGGAGCAGCAGCTCGTGGAACGAAACGTGACCCTCGCGATCACGGGTGCCGGACTGGCCGTGCTGGCCCGCGAAGGCTACGACGAGGTCTTCGGAGCGCGGCCGCTCGCACGGCTGATCCAGAGAAAGGTGCGTCAGCCCCTGGCCGAGGAGCTCCTGTTCGGCAGGCTCGGCGGAGGCGGCCGGGTCACGATAGATGAGGACAACGGCCGGATCGTCCTCCGCTTCGAGCCATCTCCGGAAAGTCCGGAAGGGACCGGGCCGAAAGGTGAAGGGTGAGGGAAAAGGTGAAAGGGAAAAGAAAGAGTTCTTGCTGCTCCTGGTTTGACCTTGGCCCCTTTCCCTCGGTTGCGTACGGGCGTTTTCGGGACAGCCTCTAGGTGGAAGTCCCTGCATCCGACCCGCCGCCGTCCCGGATGTCCAGAACGCGGACGTCGAAAACCAGGGTTTCCCCCGCGAGCGGATGGTTCAAGTCCAGCACCACCGTCTCTTCCTTGACCTCGTGGACCCGCATGTAAACGGTCTTCCCTTGCGGGTCCTCTGCCTTGAGCGGCGTGCCGGGAGCGAGCGCGTCGTCCGGAAAGTTCTCCTTGGTGACCTCGACGAACGCGGCCATGTCCTGCTCCCCATAGGCGTCTTCGGGGTCCACCTGGATCCGTTTCGCGTCTCCGACTCTCATTCCCTCGAGCTCTCTCTCGAGGGCCGGGATGATTTCGTGATTCCCCTGGCGGTACACCATGGGGTCCTCTCCCTTGTTGCTCTCGACCTCGGTGCCGTCTTCGAGCGACAGGGTGTACTCGACGGACACGAGGCTGCCTTCCTGAATGGAATCCATCTGCTTTTCTCCTCTCAGGCCCACACGGGCAAAAAAAAGACCGCCACGCCTGCTCTCAGTCTTGACGGTCCGAACGTAAAAGGCCCCTTAGAAGGGTCCTTTGGTCACCGAGAAAACAAACGGCAATTCACGGTCTTTGGCCCCATCCCGGCGGGCCTCTCGGGCTTCTGAAGAATTAGATGCCGCAGGGTGCGCGGATGTGCCCGAAAGCTCGGGGGAACGTGCCCGAAAGGTCAAAACCACGCCTTGAGCAGCAGATAGAAGACGTCGCTGTTGGCAAAGGCGCCGAACTTGGAGAGCTCGGATCCCTCGAGGAGCACATAGCCCGCCAGCAGAGAGGTCCCGTCGAAAGGAAGGACCTCCACCTCCGGATTGAAGATCCATGCGTATTGGTCCGAGAAATCGCCGTAGTCTCCGACTTCCAGCATGAGCTTCGGTTTCACGTTCAGCGTGTCGTTGAAGAACGCGTACTGGAGATAGGAGATGTAATAGTCCTCCAGCTTCCCGAGGAAGGAAGGCTTCCGTACGCACAGGAGCTCGTGCGCGTCGCAGGTGTAGCCGAACTCATCGTAAAAGCCGCGGTTGAACTGCGTGTTCCAGTAGAGGCCGTCCCCCAGGCCGAACGTATAGTCAAATCCGACGGTGAACTTGGTGTACGGTCTCCTGAGGAGCTGCACCCGGGTCTGCGGAAAGCCGAGCGGGAGGTCGGTCTCGAGCTCGGTCTCGAACCGCTCCGACAGGTAGACGCCCACTTCCGCCCACAGGCCGACCGAATACAGCTCGCCGGCCAGGTCGAAGCCGAAAACGTCCAGCCGCGGGTAGGAATAACGGACCTCCAGGGAGGGAGCTCCCTGGTCGAGGCCGGCGATCAGGGTCTTTGGCAGTGGAAGGGTCTGAAACCCGTGGTAGTAGCTCAACCCGACGTCGAAGTTCAGGAGATTCCCGCTCGCTCGGAACCCGAAGATGCCGTCGCCCAAGCGGTACTCGGGCATGTCCTCCAGAACGGCGCGCGTGGTCCCGCGGGGCAGTCCGAAGGGCGAGGTCAGCTCGTCCAGCATCTGCTGCTGGACCCCGAGCAGGTAGGATTCGAAGCCGTCGGGCAGGGGGGACGGCTTGGCGGAGATATAGTATACGGCCTGGAGCTTGAGATCGAAATCCAGGGGCAGGCGGTATTCCAGCGTGATGCCGTCCATGGGAATGTGGTCGACGAAGTAGTCGGGGTCGAAGGAAAAGAGATTAGCATAGTCCACGGGATTGAGGTTGTCGATGACGTTGTACTCATCCGACGTCCCCCAGCGGACGCGCTGCCGGCCCACGATGAGGTCGAGTCCCCGGACCGGGAAGTCCATGACCTTGAAGGAGGCCTCCCGGAAATAGACGTCGACCTCATCCGTCTCGGAGCTGAAGCCGCTGTCGCTTTCGAGGTCCTCGAAGTCGTCGAAGCGGGGCTCGATGTTGTGAATGAAATCGACCCTGGAGCGGAAGCTCACGTTCTCCGAGACGTCGCCGTCCAGCCTGACCCAGAGCTCCGTGCGGCTCAGAGAGAAGTCTCCGGCGTCGTGCATGAAGAGGCTTCCCGGCTCCTCGTCCTCGGTGAACAGCGACGTGAACAGCTTGACCGTGCCGCCCAGTCTCGCCGCGACCTGCGCCCGGGCGGGGAAGCCTGAAAGCACCAGCAGGGCAGGGACGAGCAGCAGAACGGTCCGCAAGGCCCGCCGCCTCATTCCTGGACCTTCCGCTTCAGGTTCCGCTCGGAGAACATGTCGTCCTTGAGCCCCACATCGTACTTGATATCCTCCATCTGGAGGAGGGTCCGGTGGTCCTTGCGCAGGTCGATCATCTGGATTCGGACCGGAGTCCAGTAGCTCTGGATCTGCCGGATCTCGGCCTCGTAGCTCTTCCAGGGGCTCTCGCCCTCGTCGAACATCTCCATCTTCGTGACATAGAAGTGCTGCTTGTTCACCCAGGCGACGACCCGGGAATAGATCCTGTCCGAGCCGGGCTTGCGGGTGAGCTCCAGCACGTACTCCGACGGCGTTTCCTCCTTCACCGTGGCACTGTAATGACGGCTGTACTTGCCGGTGGAGAGGTCGTCGTTGGAGAGGTCGGATCCGGCGAAGCTCTCTTTCCGGGCGTGGGAGGCGATGCGGCGCACGCGGTCGAAGGCCGGCAGGTAGAGGTACATCTTGTCGTCCGCGAGGCTCAGGAACCCCAGGTCTCGCACCTCCGGAGGATAGAGAAACTTCGTGAGCGACCAGTCGTCCTTGTCCTTGAAGTAACGCGTCCAGAGTCTGAGTTGTCGCTCCTTCTGGGAGCCGCCCTTGTCGATGAGCGTCATGACCGCTTTGCTCGTCCCGTCCTGGGGTGCGGAGATCACGGCGTCGATCTTGTTCAGGATCTCTCCTCCCTCCAGCGCCCGGCCCGGAGCGGCGACCGCGAGCCACGCGCAGAAAAGGGCCAGAGCGCTGCAGGAGCATCTATGCAAAGGCTTCATCGTCCACCTCCTTGTAGAGGCTGTCGATAAACGGCCACCTGCGGCGTTGCGCTCGTGGGGAAGTGAGGCGGGGGGCCTGCCCCGGCGCAGGCCGGGGTCTATCGAGACTCCCAATGTACGCCTCGTTCGTCAGGATTTGTCCGCCCAAGGGTCGGACACCCCATCCTTCGGATGGGTCCCCATTTTCGCGCGCCTTGCATCTGGCCATTTCTCATCAGCCTCTAGAGGGCGTTTTTCGACCACCCTCTTGGACAGAGTGTCCTGGCAGGTCGTGCCGGTGGGGAACGGCTTTCCCCGGGCTTCCCTGCCGATCGATCTGGAACAGGGAGACCAGGGCGGGCAGGATGGTGAGCATCGACAAGGTGACGAGCAGAATCGCCAGTGAATTGACCAGGGCGAAGTACCGAAGGGTCGTGGTCTGCGAAAGAAGGAGCATCAGGAACGCGCAGCAGATCGTTCCGTTGGCCGTGGCCACGGCGCGGCCGACGTGGCGTGACGTCTCGCGAAAGGCCGCTTCCGGTTCGACGCCTGCCAGCTGCTGCCTGTGCTGGTAGGTGAGAAAATGAATCGAACCGTCGACGCCGAGGCCGATGACGAGCGCGCCGTACAGGACGGTGCCGAAGTCGAGGGGGATCCCTGCCCATCCCATGAAGCCGAGCACGGCCACCAGAGGCGCCAGCACGCTCAAGAGCGAGGCCAGGCCTCGTCGGATGGAACGCTGGGTCGCGGAAATGAGGATCAGCACGGCAAGGGACGCAAGCAGGAGGCTCTGGATCTGGCTCTCGTAGAGGAGCTCATCGAACCGGCGCAGGAGGTCCGGCGCGCCGGCCTGGTCCACCTCGACCGGCTTGCGCGCGACCACGGCCGTTTCGATGCCGGGAACGGCCCGGACCTGCCTGGAGAAGAAGAAGGGGCGCTCTGCCCAGAGTCCCCAGATCACCCCTTCGGTGCGCTTGTGAAAGTCCTTGTGCTGCGCCAGCTCGGCCGAGAACAGATCCCGGAGAGGCCGCCCCAGGGCAGCCGCCCTCTCCAGGCGCAGAACGGACTCGGCTCTCCTGAGGACCCCGGAAGCGGTTTCCAGGGCATCCTCGGGGGCCATGACCTGGGGGGAAGTGAGAGTCCGGGCGATCCGGCCTGCAAGCGCCGTGTCCCGAATATCGGCTCCGCTTTCCTGCATCACGGCGAGTATCCGCTCGATGACCTCGGGCGGCACGGCCTCGACGGCCTCGTCCTGGAGATAGCTTCGGCTCGCTGCCCAGACAGGTTCCAGGCTGATCGTGTCGTCGACGCGGCCGAGCTCCGCTTTCATCCTTTCGAGGATCGGCAGGAAGTCGTAGCGGGCGGGCTTGTCATAACCCTGGGCGAGCCAGGCGATCTGGCGCGCGGCCTCGCGCAGCCTGAGATCCTTCAGGCTTTCGCGGCCTTCCGGGGAGAGCCGCTGCGGGTCGATCCTCACGATCTCGCCCGAGACGTTCTCGTTCAGGAAGTCCCTCAGCAGCTGGGAGACGTGCCACATGACGTAGGTCTGGGGCTCGCGCAGCAGTCCGGTCACGAGGGCCTGGGTCCGGTCCGGAGTCACGAAAGTCTTGAGGATCTCCTCTCCCTCCAGGAGCAGCCAGAGATTGGCGATCCCCTCGCGCGTCTCGGGCACGGCGAAGACGCCGTTCATGAGCCAGTTTTCTTCGGCGAGGAGCCCGTTGATCGAGGTGAAGCTGGAGAGGAGCTCCTCCGAGCGCATGAAGTTCTCCACGTACTCCTTCATTCCCATGACGGCGGGATCCTCGATGTCCCCCTTGAAGTACATGGCAACCGAGTAAATGCCGCTGAAATGATCGCGCAGGATGTCGTTGCCCCGGCGAGGTGGAGATTCCTCGGGCAGGAGCTCCACGAAGTCCACGTTGCTCGTGATGCGCGGAATCCCCGATCCGAGGATGAGCAGCCCGATCGAGCTGACGACGAGGATGCGGCGGGTATGGCGATGCGCCCATCCTCCCAGTCGGTCCAGCAGGTCCGAGAGGAAATCCGGCCTGTCAGCGGCGGTTGAGTGGATGAGATTCGGCTTGGCCTTCACCAATTGCATGCAGATCGGCAGGAGCACCAGCGACAGGAGGCAGGCCGATCCCAGGCCGAAGGCCAGCTCGATCCCGAAACGATTGAGGATGTCGATCCGGGTGGTGGCGAAGGTGAGAACCCCGACGATCGTGGTGGCGGCGCTCATGATGATCGGCATCGCGATCTCGGAGCTGGTGAGGGCCAGGTCTCCTCTTCTCAGAAAGTGGTTGTAGAAGTGGACCGCATACTCGGAGCCCATCGCGATGAGCAGCACGACCACGGCCGGCGTCAGGACATTTGACGGCATCTCGAAGAGCACCTGGAGACCGAAGGTCCAGATCACGCTGAGGACCACCAGGCTCAGAGACAGCACGACTCCCCAGAGGTTCCGCAGGCCGTAACCGAGAATGATCACCATGGCGAGCAGAGTCAGGGGCACCAGGAGCTCCATGTCCCTGGTCTGATACAGGTCCAGGTAATAGATCAGGGCAGGGTCGCCGCCAAAGTAGTAAGGGCGGCCTGCCGCAACTTCGTGGATTCTGTCCAGGATGGCCCCGGCTGCGGCGACCTCTTCGGCCTGGCTGTCGATGTTGCAGATCACGACCGTGAAGGCGGCGTCGGGCGAGATCACGGCGTTGACGTACATCTCCTTGGAGAGCACGTATTCCTCGAGCGCTCGAAGCTCCGAGTCGGACCCTGGTATCTCGGGGATGAGATCCCGGATCTCGATGCCGGAATCGGCTCTGCGGATGTCCACGATGTTGGTGAGGCTCGTGACGTTGAAGAGGTCCTTGATGCTTTCGAGCTCCCGGGTCATCCTCTGCACGAGGGCCAGGGAGTCGGGATGAAAGACCCCTTTGTCCGAAAAGTCCAGGACCACGAAGACCAGTGCGTTGGCCGAGAACTGCCTGTCCACGATCCGGTACATCTCGGCAATCCGGTCACGGGCAGGCAGCCAGGTGTCATAGTCGTTGTTGACCTCGAGGTGCCGAGTCGAGTACGCGAGGCCTGCGGTGATGAGAAGAATGAGGGAGAGAATCCACCAGCGGTAACGGAACAGGCCGCGGGTGAAGCGCGCCATGAAAGACTCGAAGCTCATCCGACCCCCCGGCACGATGTTCGGGCAGGCAGTACAATATGGATGGCGCGCCAGCGGTTGTCAAACAGTTGTTCTATGGAGCCACCGTAGGGGTGATCGGCCGGTCGCCCTTACGGAAAACACACCGCGATCGGCGCGATCTCTTCGGAAACCCCGTAGGGGCGAGCGGCGCTCGCCTGGAAGAAGAACCGGCAACCGCTAGCGGAGGCGTGGGAACGGGCCCCGTTCAGGCACGGCTTGCATCGGCCAGCCGCCCTGCGGAGAGGCCAGCTCCCCCAGCACGAAGGCGATCCCCGGGGTGTCCTGGCCGGCGCGTATGGTCACCGGCTCGGGCAAAGAGCCGCACGCGTCCTCGATGTCGCAGATGAAGCCGTCGTCGTCGCGGTCGGTGCCGGCTATCACCAGGTAGCTGCCCGGTTCGGCGGCTGCGGTTTCGAAGACGTAGCTGCGGCCGGCGTCAGACTCTGCCTGCGCCACTGCCTCCAGGCTCCCCCGCTCCAGCAGGAGAATGAAGACCTGGCCGACGTCCCCCATCGTCTTTCCGCCCACCTCCATCTCGACTTGGATCAGGGCTCTCGTGCTGCCCTCGGTGGCGTCGGAATCGACCTGGATCGTGGCGGTGTAGGACCCCTGTGACAGGCCGGTGCGATCGATCGCTGCGGATACGGTCAGGGGGGCGGTGCCGGAAGTGCGGGAAAGGATGAGCCACGGGGCGTCATCGGTGATGGATGTCACTTCCAGGGTCTCGATCCCGGCGTTGGTGACCTCGAAGCTGAGAGCACCGATGAAGTTGTCGAAGTGCAGGGAGGGAGTGGAGACCTGGAGGATCGATCCGGTCGGCAGGGTTGCCCCCCCGCCGGGGACTTCCTGCGCTGCGATCAGGGCCTGGGCCGCATCGATGATGCCGTGGCCGTAGAGGTCGTCCTTGCCCGGCTCTCCCAGGTCGCGCGTGATCCGGGTCGTCGTGTCCGGATGTGTGCCGGAGATGAGGTTGTCCAGGTCGGCCGGAGTCAGGTTCGGATTCACGGCCAGCATGAGAGCGGCCATTCCGCTCATGTGTGCGCAAGCCATCGAGGTCCCCTGGTAGAAGCGGTAGATGTACTCGCCTTGGTCGGTCCCCATGGTGCTCAAGACTCCGTCCGCGTAGCCGTCGCCGTTCAAATCCGCGCCCGTGTTCCCTCCGGGGGCCGCGACGTCGATGTAGGGGCCGAAGTTCGAATAGGCGGCTTTCTGAGAATTGAGGTCCACCGCGGAGACCGCAACGACGCCGGTCAGGCTGGCCGGAGATTGGAAGGCGCTGGAGTTGGAGTTTCCCGCGGCCGCGACCAGGATGACGCCCTGGTTGCGGGCGCTGCGGACCGCGTCCTCCAAGGTTTGGCTGTAGCCGGATCCGGCAAAGCTCATGTTGATCAGGTCCGCGCGCTCCGCCGGAACGGTACCGGAGCTGTTCGGCAGGCCGGCCGCATAGCGAATGGCCTGGGCGATGTCGGCGTCCGCGCCTCCGTCGACCCCCAGGGCGCGAAGCGGCATGAGGCGGGTCTGCCACGTCACGCCGGCAACGCCGACCGCATTGTGGGTGACCGCCCCCGCGGTCCCGGCCACGTGCGTGCCATGAAAGGAACTGGACTGCCCTCGCGGATCGTCGCCGGGATCGTCGGGGTCGGAGTCCGGACCGTCGCCATCGTTTGCGCTTTGCAGGTCCCGGATGAAGTCGAATCCCTGAATCAGGCGGGAACCGAGGTCCGGGTGGCCGAGGAGCACGCCCGTGTCGATGATCGCGACCGTCACCTCGTTGGTGCCCGTGGCCATGTCCCAGGCCTGGGGCAGGTTCATGAGGCGGTAGTGCCACTGGAGGTCGAAGCTCGGGTCATTCGGGACCCTCGCACTCCTCCGCAGGAAGTTGGGCTCGGCGTAAGTGACCGCAGGATCCCCGGCCAGGCGCCGCAGATGTTCGAGGGTGAGGGCCTGGAGCGCCCGGACCTCGCTCCCCGGCAGCGACAGCTTGCCGGCTGCCTGGGGCCTCAGACGGCCGTCGGCGGGCGCCGGTATCTTGAGGAGATCGACTCCCTCGGGGAAAGAGGCCTCCGTCTCCAGCCCGCGCGCGGCAGCGATGCCCATGGGCCGGGCGGCTGCGAGCTTTCCCTCCGGTCTCCATTTGACGAGGATCTCTCCAGGCACGAATCGGGCCGCTGCAGGGATCAGCGCCGTATCGGTGGACGATGTCAGAGAGAGGACGTAGGCGCTGGCGCCCTTGAAGGCCCGCACGCCGAGATAGAAAAGGGCGCCGGCGGGAATCTCCATGAACTCGGTCGAAGTGTAGCCCTCCGAAGAGTCGATGACCACCCCCAGGCTGTTCAGCAGGATCAGGTCGAGATCGTTCAGGTCCAGATCGTCCGCGGCGATCGTCAGGCTGGCGTTGAGTGGCTCCGAGGTCTGGATGCGGTACAGGTCGCCTATGGTGAAAGACTGGCCCGGCGGAGTGAATCCGGGGTCGGCGGCGGACACCGTGCCCGAGATCACGGCGCTGGCGGCGAGCTCCTGCGCTGCGGAGAGAGTCTCGTTGGGTTCGTCTTCCCGGCCGTAGTTGGGGGGTACGATGAGGTGCCCCGAGGCGGTTCCGGCGGACGCGGTCTCTTCGCCGTCTCCCCCTCCGCCGCCGCAGCCGGCCAGGAGAGCCAGGCTCAGTAACAAGATTGCAGGGGTGAGAATGGAGCGGGCAGGCCAGGAACCGAGGGCAGATATCGTGCTCATGGATGGGCTCCGAAAGATTCGGTGTGCTGACGGAAAGCCTCTACCCGTCTTCTCATAGCACGCATCGGCAAAAACATAAACCGAAGAAACAGCAGCGACGAAGCTGCGTCTTGTCGGGCAGGGCAGGTTTCTTGGGGTCGAGCTCAGGACGGTGCTTCTTGGGCACGCGCGAAATAACCGAGGAGCGTGGAACGCGTCACCTACCCGGAGCAGACGGCCGAGCGGCAGGAGGCCCGCGGAAGCCGCGCCACGCAGCGCCTCGGCCTCTGCACCGCTTTGCGCACGGCCCCGATCACCCGTCCGACATCCGAGTCGCTCATGCCGGCCGAAAGAGGAAGGCTCACGGTCTGCCGACCGATGCGCATCGCCTTGGGAAACTGCTCGGGCACCCATCCGAACGTGTTGCGGTAGTAGGGGTGCTCGGGGATGCTCAGGTAGTGAATGCCGGTGCCGACGCCCTCGGCTGCCAGGGCCCGCATGAACCCGGCGCGGCGCACTCCCGTCAAGGCCTCATCGACTCGGACCGTGTACAGGTGAAAGGCGTGCTTCGTCCCCGGCTCCGGATCCGCAGGAAGCAGCAGAGGCAGGTCTGCGAGCTCCGTCTGATAGCACTCCCAGATCTGCCTGCGCCTTTTCCAGTTCGCGTGGATCCTCTTCAACTGGTGCACGCCGAGGGCCGCCTGCAGATCGGTCATGTTGTACTTGAATCCCGCCTCTTCGACCCGGTAGGTATCGCAGCCTCCTTCCGTGAAGCGCTCCCAGGCGCCCTTGCTCATTCCGTGCAGGGCGAGCGTTCGCAGGCGGCGGGCATCCCCGGGCCGCTCGGCCAGGACCATGCCTCCCTCGCCTGTCACCACGCTCTTGGTGGCGTAGAAGCTGAAGCATCCCAGTCGGCCGAAGGTCCCTACTCTTCGCCCCCTGTACTCGGCCTCGACAGCGTGGGCGCAGTCTTCCACGATCTCCAGCCCGAAGTGATCGCGCATCCGGCAAAGCGCTGCCAGATTGCAGGGCCGCCCGGCGAAGTGGACGGGGAGGACGGCGCGGGTCCGGGGTGTGATCAAGCTCTCGACCTGTTCGGGTTCCAGGTTCATGCTCGTTGGGTCCACGTCCGCAAGCACCGGGGTGGCCCCGGCGTGGACGATCGCGTTCACGGTGGCACAGAAAGTCAGGGACGTGGTGATGACCTCGTCGCCGGGTTTCAATCCCAAGATGAGAAGGCTGAGATGCAGACCCGCACTGCAGGAGTTGACGGCTACGGCGTGCGGACCCCGTACCTCTCTACGGAACGCCTCTTCGAAAGCCTTCACCCTCGGACCGCTGCCGAGCCAGCCGCTCCTGAGGGTCTTCACGACCTCCCGGATCTCGGGCTCTCCGATTCGAGGAGCCCCGAAGACCAGAAAGCGCTTCCTGCCTCGGACTGCATCCGCCATTGGACTTGTCCCTCCCCATGGTCCGAATCTCCCTCCGTTCCGCGAGCCCCCGGTAGAGACGCCGGATCTCCTCCACCATGGCATCGACGCGGAAGCAGCCGGAACGAGCACGGCCGGCTGCTGCCATCTCCCTGCGACGTTCCGGATCGTCGATCAGCTCTCTCAGAGAGGCAGCCAGTGCATGCGCGTTCCTGGGGGGCACGAAAACAGCAGCTCCGCTCTTGCCCTCCGCTTCGCGCAGAGAGTCGAGCGAAGAAGCCACCACGGGCAATCCGCTTGCCATCGCCTCCGGCAGGATGAGAGGCATCCCCTCAAAAAGAGAGGGGATGGCCAGGATGTCGAAGGCACAAAGCAGCTCGGCCAGATCGCGGCGATACCCGCACAACAGGACCTTGCGCTCCAGCCTCAGCTCTCTTCGAAGCTCCTCCAGCTTGCCCCGCTGATCCCCGTCGCCGACGATGGCGAAGCGGACGGACGGTCGATCCTGCAGGAGGGCCGCTGCGCGGATCAGGAACGAGAGCCCCTTTTGCTCGGAAAGACGTGCCACGGCGCCCACGACCACGCAGGCCTCCTCGAGGCCCAGTCCGATGCGGACGGCTTGACGGACAGCGATCCGAGCGTCCTGCGGGATTTGCGGCAGGGAGACCCCGTAGCGGATGACGTGGATCTTCTCCGGGGGGACATCTCTCCGGATGGCCTCGTCCCGTACTTCCGTGGAACCCCCGATCACGGCGTCGCAGCATCTGTCCAGCAGGCGGTCCAGCCATCGAAGCCGGCTGGCGCCGTGCAGGCCGGTTTCCTTCAGGGCTGCTACGTGCCGCGTTTCCACGGTGCGCCCGGTCCGGACCAGGCGAGCGGCCAAGCAGGGGAGTCGGCTATAGGCATGGGTGTGGACGATGTCATAGCGGCCGACGTAGACCAGCCGCATCAGCCTGGCGAGCCCGATCACTCTGGACCCTCGCCAGCGCGTGACATGCACCGGGATACCCGCCTCGGAGAGTTTGTCGACCAGCTCCCCCCGGCACGGGACGACGACCTCCGCCTGGTCTCCGAGCCTCCGCAAGCCCGCGGCAAGGGCCAGAACGTGTTTCTCGGTGCCGAAGAGCGCAGCCTGAGGGCTCAGCAACAAGATCTTCATTGGAGTTCTGCCATACCAGCATACAACTGTTAGAATGCAAAACTATAGCAGAACGCCGGTGAAAGCAAGGATGGAGCGGGTGCTCCGCAGGGATCAGCCGGAAGCCCGATAACGGTTTTTGACTGCGGAGCGCCGCGGTCGGGCGAGCCGGCCATTTCTGATGGTCGCAAACAAGGCAAGCGTGCCCCACGGAGAGGCTCTGCAAGAATGACTACCGCCCCTCTCGAAAGCCGTGAAGGAGACGAAATTCGAGTCGGTCAACCGCACAGATCATGCAGCCACGACGCCACGTTCAAGGAGAATCAGTCTTCACATCTTGAACTCGATGCCGCGGCTGGCGGCGCGCTTGAAGTTCCACTCGATCAGGTTGGCCGGAGGCGTCTCCTGCTCGGCTTCGGGCCTGCGGACCAGTCGGATGGATTCCGTCGGGCAGGTGGGCGTACAGACGCCGCAACCGATACAGCGTTCAGCGAGGATGCGGTAGCCGCCGTTCTCCTCCACGATCGCCTCCATGGGACAACGTTCGTCCGCGCACACCCCGCAGGCGGCGCACGAGTCGTCGTCGATGGCGGCAATGAAATTGCTTGGTGCCATGATGTAAGGCGCCTTGAGCTCCTTGACGCCCCTGAGAATTCCGCAGCAGCAGGAGCAACAGTTGCAGATGAAGGCCTGCCCTTCGACCACGTTGTAAGTGCAGTGCACGAGCCCTTCCTGCTCGGCTTGCTCGAGCAGCTTGTAGGCCTCCTCCTTGGAGACGGCTCTTCCGCGGTGGTACTTCTCGAAGGCGTTTTCTTCGGCCGAGAGGGACAGGCAGATCTCTTTGGTGTGCTTGCACGGGTGCCCCTCCAGCTCGCGCTCCTTGCGGCAGATGCACTCGGCGACTTCAAAGGACGCGGACTCCTCGATGAGCCGGCGCACGTCCTCGTACCGGTGCACGGTGAGATCGCCTTTCACCTCGGTGGCGACCGGGACGACCCGGGTCACGGCGGGCGTGAAGTGTCCGAAGCTGCCGAGCAGGCGCGGAGCATACTCCTCGAACATGGCCGAAAGCTCCTTGTCCATGCGGGGCAGCTGGAACTCGTAGATCCCGATCACGAAGGGGAAGAGCATGTAGACCTGCTGGCCGAAGAACTTGAAGCTGCCGATCTGCCCCTTCTCCACCATCTTGTCCAGGATCGCTTGCATCTCGGGGACGGTCTTGGCGAGACGCTGGGCGATGGCCTCCACGGTTTCCGGGACCGGCCGGATGTTCAGGGCCATCTCCGCTTCTTCCGGGGTGAAGATCTTCTGCAGGATCTTCAGCTCGATCCCGCTCTCCGTGGGCGGGTAGCCGCTGGGGATTTCATCGAGCTTGTGTGCCAGGCGCTTGTAGACATCGGTCATCCTTGAATTCTCCTTTCCTCTGTTCGAGAGTATATCGGGAAACACCGTCTCGAGAGGCTGTTGAGAAATGCCCAGATGCTAGGCGCGCGAGATTCCGAGGAATGAGGCGTACATGGGGAATCACAGTGCACCCCGGCCTGCGCATGAGCGCAACGCCGCAGATGGGCGTTTATCGACAGCCTCCAAACGGGCGAATCTCTTTTCCCACATAAGGAGGGGACGCGTGGTAGACCCTGTCCACGACGATGGCTCCCCAGTTGGCGTTGACTTCCCGAAAAGTGCCTTTGATTTGGAAGGCAACCGGTTCCAGCGTGATGACCGAGGCCGCCGTCCGCACGCCTTCGCGCAGCTCGCGCAACGCTTCCGCCATCGGCTGCTTGGGAAACAGGAGCACGTCCGGCGCGGCGGGCTCCAGGGCCATGACCGGAACGGCGCACGGGTATCCCTGAGGGTCGAGGAAGGAGATCGCCTTGACCGCCGCGATCCGCGCGAACTTCTGCGCAACCAGCGGGTGCAGCATCTTGCGGCCCGCGGACAGCCGCCGGGCCGGGCCTCTGTGAATCTTCGAGGCCAGATGGCCCGAGACGACGGCCAGCCTGGACCATTGGAACGGCTCCGGGGCGCCCGCGATGCGGATGGCGCCCGCGCTGCGCACGCCCATGTAAGCGTTGTAGCGCAAGGTGGGCGACGCGTTCACGATGTCCACGTGCTCGCCGGTGGTCCGGAAGCCGTCGAAGCGGCCGCGTACCGTGGCCCCGTAGAGGCCCTTGGTGAAGACGGCCACGGAGACCCGCGGGTCCTCCTTGAGGTTCCTCTCGGTCTTGCACATGAAGAAGTTGCCGAAGATTAGCGTCCGGCGATCGAAAGGCTGAACGGAGATGATCGGGACGACGTTCGGGGTGCCGTCTCGGTCTCGGGTGGCCATGAACTTCGGGGTCATGTCGCCCTTGAACGCCTCCAGGAGCCGGTCGTCCAGCTCCGGCTCCGTTCGGCCCGCCGCAGGAGGATCCGGTGGTTCGCGCGTCTGCTGAGTCGAGACGGTAAGAGACGCCATCGCGGTCCCTTCTTGTTTCTTTGCCTGGTGCGAGCGGTTACATCGAGTGCGCGTGCCGGCAGATGATCTCGTCCTGGATTTCCTTGCCGAGGGTCACGAAATAGGCGTTGTAGCCGGTGACCCGCACCAGCAGGTTCTTGTACTCGTCCGGGTGCTTCTGAGCTTCCCGCAGGGTCTCGGCGTCCACGATATTGATCTGCAGAGCCGAGCCGCCCCGCTCGATGTACGCCTTGAGGAGCGAGATGAGCTTCTGCCGGTGCTCTTCACCCCGGACCAGCGAGGGAGAGAGACTGATCGTGTGAGACCCGCCGTTCGGGATGGTCGGCCATCCGAGCTTGCCGACGGAGTTGATGACCGACGTCGGTCCCTGGCGGTCGGCGCCGTTCACCGGGCAGACGCCGTTGGAGAGGAAGCTGCCGCGCCTGCGGCCGTCCGGCGTGGCCGCGGTGCGGGGCGCGTAGCTGATCCAGTAGTTCCAGGAGAGGTAGCCGGCCCGGTAGCGGCGCCCCGTGAAAGGCGAGGTGTAGCGGACCACGGCCTCGGACCAGAATCTGGACACCCGCTCGGCCAGCTCGTCCGCGTACGGGTCGTCGTTGCCGTACTTGGGCGCCTTGTTGAGGAGCTGCTGGCGGAGACGCTCGTGGCCCTCGAAATTCGCCGCAACGGCCCGGACCAGCTCCTCCATCCGAATCTTCTCTTCCTCGAAGACGAGCTTCTTCACCGCCAGGAGGGAATCGACCGTAGTGGCGAGGGCCACGCCTTCCATGGTGATGAAGTTGTGCTGCGCTCCGCCCTGGTTGATGTCCTTGCCGGAGGCCTCGCAGCCGCGCACCAGAGCGGACAGATAGGGCACCGGTTCGTAGCGGGCCCGGATCTCGTCGGACAGATTGTAGGTCTCGATCAGCTTGCCCATGATCTTCAGGGTTTGCCGTTCGTAGGCCTTCCAGAAGTCCTCGAAGCTTCTGAAGCCGGAGGGATCGCCGGTCTTGGGTCCCGCCTGCCTCCCTGTGGCCTGGTCCTTTCCGTTCAGGAGGACCAGCTCCAGCGCCTTGGCGAGATTCACGTTCACGTCCACGGTACCGGACCGGTCGTTCCCCTGCATCGTGTTCTCCAGGCAGCCGACCGGCGCGTAGTCCCAGAGCCGCTCCTTGGGAAGCCCGATCCATTCGAGGGCGCGCATGCTCGTCTCGTCGAAGTTCAGGAGAAACGGGGCGCCCTGGGCCTTGGAGAGGATCTCGACTGCGCGCTCGAGAAGCTTCTGGGGCGACCCGCGGTGGAGACGCAAGTTGGGTTTGGGCTCGAGAAGGTTGATCTCCTCGATCACGTCCAGGCAGAGATAGGTGAAATCATTCGTGAGGTCCTCGCCGGCAGGCCCCATTCCGCCGAGGGTGATGAGCTGACCGAAGGAGGAGTTGATCCCCTGGTTGTTTCCGACCCTGCCCTGGTAGTCGTAGGCGTAGTTGTGTTTGATGAAGAAGCAGGCCAGGAGCTCCTTGGCGAAAGCGGGCTCCAGGGTGCCGGCCTCGACGTCCTCCTTGTAGTACGGAAACAGGTACTGATCGAAGCGGCCGTAGGACAGCCCGGGCCCCGGGTACGATTCGGCGGCCATGACGAGCATGTGGGTGAACCAGAGCGATTGCAGGGCTTCCCAGAAGTCGCGCGCCGGCTCCCAGGGGACGCGCTCGCATATGCCGGTCATGCGCTCGAGCTCACGGGCGCGCCCGGGGTCGGGCTCGCGCGAGGCGAGGTCGTCGAGCGCTGCCGCGTACCGCGCCGCCAGGATGCGAGGCACCTCCACGCTGACGAGCAGCGCCTTGAGGAGCTCTCGGTGGGGCGGGGCGGCGGTCTCGGCCAGGAGCTTCTCGAAGCGTTCCTTCAGGCCCTTGAACCCGATCCGGAGCACGGTCGGGTAGTCCGGAATGAGGTGGCCGGGCGTGGCCCCCGCGTTGCCGAATCCGAGAGCGTCGCATTGCTTGAGCAAGCGGACGTAACGCTTCTCCATCCGCCTGAACCGGCGTGCTTCTCCCTTTGTCAGTGTGCGCGAGAGGGCGGTGTTGAACTGGCCACCGGCGATCAGCTCCCCCTCGAGCACCTGCACCGGGAGACATTTCTCGACCACCTCCCTGAGAAACAGCGCCCTTCGCAGGACGAGAGGGTTCTGCCAGAAGGCGTCGGCCAGAGGCACGACCCGGGCGTCCACCAGCAAGGCGGTCTTGACGGCCTCCAGGAAAGGATGAATCTCCGGGGCCACCCCGAAACTGTGCTCGCTGAAGACGATGTCCCAGGGCTCGCCCGTGGAAAAGGCCATGACCTCGTTGCGGAAGTACTCCCGCTGATGGAAGGAGAAGTACTCGGTACGCAACTTGGAGACGCGGGGAGACAGGGCCTCCGAGGGCGACCAGACGTCGACCTGGGGCCTGTGTCGGGCTGCCATGGCCATGCGGAAACCCCTTGTGTGCCTGTGACATGAGGGTACCGGGAAAGGCCGCCGCAAATCAAATGAAATCCGGGGAGAAGAGCTCCCAGTTCTTCTTCCCTCCTTTGAAAAAGGGGGGGTCAGGGGGGATTTTCGATCCCGGCTTCTCCATCCGAAATCTCCCCCGGCCCCCTGCGCGAAGGTGTCGATTTTCTCACCTTCTCCCCACGCCGAGGGGAGAAGGCAAGATGAGGGGTGAATCTGCTCCGCTTCCCCCTCACCCTGGCCCTCTCCCCCGTGGACGGGGGAGAGGGGATTCATTCCGGTCGTCCCTACGAGCTCGGGAAGGGGCTCGGCACGCCTTCCGGCATCTTTCGGATCTGCCAGGTGCCGTGGACCCGTGCCACCGTCTCGCCGCCGGCGTCTTTGATCTCCAGGTCCATCGTGAAGTTCGCCTTACCCTTCCGGTCCGCCTCCTGCTGGATCCTTTCCGCCTCCTCGGGCGTCAGCGAGACCTCGAGGGTCACGTCGGTGACGGCGGGTCTGCGGAAGCGGATCGTGACCTCCGTGACGATGGGCACGAAGCGTGCGCAGTCGAAGGAGGCGCCGTGGATGGCGCCTCCGGACACCTCTCCGATGGCGAACAGGGACCCTGCATACATCATCCCTACATGGTTGACGTTCCCCTGGATCGGCACGAGGACTTTTGCGTACCGGTCTCTCATTTCCAGGACCTTGAGGCCGGTCCTGCGGATGCCCTCGACGCCGGTCTCCACGAACTGGGCAATGGCCTTGTACTTGTCTTCGATCATCGGCTCCCCCCTTGGAGGAGAGGCTGTCGATAAACGCCCATCTGCGGCGTCGCGCTCATGGCGCGACATGGAGGCGGGGGAGCCTGCCCCGGCGAAGGCCGGGGTCATTGCGGCTTGACTTCCGTGTACGCCTCATCCCTCAGAATTTGACTCGCGCCGTCCATGGCGCTCGCCCTCCGGGCGCATCATCCTGGCGGATGATGCGTCCAATTCCGCTATCCTGCGGAATTGTCGCGCGCCTCGCATCTGGGCATTTCTCACCAGCCTCTCTCGAGGGCATCTTTCGACACCCTGGAGAATGTATGTACCGATCCCGGAGCGCCGGCTTCACATCTGAATGGCGATGTCGCCAAGCGGGTACGAAGCGCAGGTGTGGATGTAGCCGTGCTTCCTGTCCGACTTCCGCACGAGTGCGCCCGGCAGCTGATAGACCTCTCCGGACAGGAGCTTGACCCTGCAGAGGCTGCACTCCCCGGACCGGCACAACGTCGGGACGGCGATGCCCCCGCGCTCCAGGCAGGCCAGGAGCGGCTCCCCGGCTTTCGCCTCGAGCACCTTGGTCCCGTTCAGTCTCACGGCGAAACGGGCGTCCTGCGGCAGGTCGGCGGGCCAGCCCGGGGCCTTGCGGACGTCCGCGGGCGTGCCGTAGACCTCTTTTCGCAGCCTGCGTCTGGGGACCCCGAGCTTCTGAAGCTCGGGAATGCAGAAGTCGTACATGGCCTGGGGCCCGCAGACATAGAACGTCTCGTCCCCGAGGGCGCCAAGGGTTTTCCGGATCAGGGCTCCGGTGATGAATCCCTTCTTTCCCCGGTAGCCCTTCGAAGGGTCCTCGATGACCGGGACATAGCGCACATTTTCGAAACGACGCGAGATCTCCGTCAGGGCGTCGTGGAAGATCACGTCCGTGCACTCGCGATTGCCGTAGAACAGCCAGACGGTGCGGTCCAGGCCGCACTCGACGACCTCGCGGATCATGCTCATGAAGGGCGTGATACCGCTGCCGCCGGCTAGGCAGACCATCGTCTTCGAATGGAACAGGGGGTTGTAAGTGAGCTCCCCGGCAGGTCCGGAGGTCTCCAGGAGATCTCCCCTGCGGACGTTGTCGAGGAGGTGGTTCGAGACGAGGCCGTCCGCGAACCGGCGCACCGTGATGTCGTAGTAGCCCAGGTGGTTGGGGGGCGAAGAGATGCTGTAGGGCCGGGTGGTCCTCACGCCGCCGACCGTGACGATCAGGGAGAGGTACTGGCCCGCCTGGAACGGCGGCAGGGCGGCCCCCGTGGAGACCAGCCGGAAGGTCTTGGTGGAAGGGGTTTCTTCGATCACGTCGGCGACCCGCAGCCTGAGCCGCGCCGGGTGCAGGCGTTCGATGTACGGAAAGGGCGAGTCCTTCTGCGCGGTGTAGTCGAGCCCGTGTGCGCGGCTCGTCTCGATGGCCTGCACGATCTCCGCGTACCCGTCGAAACTCTGAAGGATGCTCGTTTTCATGATGGGATCCTCTCGCAAATCAGGCTGAGAGCTGGCGCAGGACCGCCCTGGCCGCCGCACCGCCCGCCTCCAGGGTGGGCTGGAAGCCGCAGTCACCCGTCCAGGCGCTCGCGAAGTGGAGCCCCCGGATGGGGGAGCCGCCGCCGGGCTGGAAGAAAAGGGAATCCTTGGTGTGCTGCTCGAACCCGTAAACCGACCCGCTCGGATGGCCCAGGTAGCGCATGTGGGTGAGCGGGGTGGCCACCTCGACCTCTTCGATGTGCTGCCTCAGCCGAGGGTATACTTTCTCGGCAGTCCGGAGCATGGCGTCCGCGCACCGGTACTTGGTCTTGTAGTACTCGGCGGGTGGCACCCGCAGCCAGGACTCTCCGAACTTCAGAGTGACGAGGCTGGCTTGGCAGGTCCCCTTGGGGGAGAAGTCAGGGTCCGCCACGTTGAAGCAGCTCATGACCAGGATCTCGGAGCCCGACCCCAGCTCTCTCAGCTGGTTGTACGGGAGCTCGGTGATGTCCGTGTGGGACAGGATGAAGGTCGTGGATTCGGTGAACCCCACCTCTGCCGGCTCGCAGTCGAGGCCCATGAAGAGGACGAAGGCGGACGGGCTGAGACTGCGGCCCCTCATCTCGGTAAGGGTCTGAGGCGGCGCTTCCGCGGGCTCGATCAGATCGAGGTAGGTCACGACCGGCGACAGGTTGGAGACCACGGCGCGCGTCGGTATGCGCTCTCCGTGTTCCGTGACCACGGCTCGAATCTCCCCCCGCTCGACCACGATCTGCCGCGCCGCGCAGTTGAACCGGACCTTTCCGCCGCTCTCGAGGAATCTCGCCACGAGCGCGTTGGACAGGGCCTGGGATCCGCCCTTGATGTGAAAGGGCTTGAACTCGATGTAAGTGAAAAAAAGGATGGCCAGGTAGGCGAAGGCCATGCGGTTGGGCGGAAGCCCGAGATAGCCCCAGTAGACGGACAGGACCGCCTTGAGGAGCGGATCGGTGAAGAACTCGTCCAGGACCTCTTTCGAGCTCCTCAGCGCATACCGGAAGAAGAGGGGGTACTTCTCCCGGGAGGCCTCCGGATCCTTGAAATAGACGACGTTCAGCATCTGGCTCGAAAACTGGTAGATCATCTCGAAGAATCGAGCGATCGCTTCTTTCTCGCCCGGGAACTGACTCTGGAGCTCGTCGAGCACCTTGGGTCTGTCCGCCTTGAGCCGAACGTCGAACACGCCCGGAAGCACGGCCCGATAGAGATCGGACATCTCCACGAACTCCAGGTCCCCGACCACCCCCAGGTTGGACAGGAGCCCTCGAAGAGGGCCCGGTTTCGCCTCGGTCCCCAGACCGCTCAACTGGTGCAGGGCCACTTCGAACTCGAACCGGCCCCTGCAGAAGCTCGTGGCGCACCCTCCGGGGATGTTGTGCCTCTCCAGCAGGAGGACCTTGAGGCCCTTGCGGGCCAGGGCCGTGCTTGCGGTCAACCCGCCGTTGCCCGCACCGATCACGACCGCATCGTATGCGTCCATGTCGACTCCTTCCTTCACACGCCTCTGTTCACTGTGGCGGCCTGCGGATGGCCCTCGACAGGCTCGACCCTCCCCGCCCGTATCTCGTGAACGAGATCCTCCACAGTTCTGACCGGCCTCATAAACCGGGTCCCGGCAAGGCCTACCTGCCGGAGCTCGTGCGCGTCGCTCCCGCCCGTCGTAGGCACATTCAGCCTCGTTGCGGCCCTTCTGGCCTTCTCTCTGGCCGCAGCGTCGTGGTCCGGATGATGGGATTCGACGGCGTCCACGGGAAGATGGCAGAGGTCGTCGCCGATCCCGTGGTAGCCGACCCCCAGCCGAGACGGCTTGAACGGATGGGCGGCCACGATGATGCCGCCGCTCCCGTGCACCTGCTCGATCAGCTCGCGCGCAGAGGCTGCGCTTCCCAGACTGTGCTTCAACCCGAAGACCAGGAAGTCCTGCCTGCGGCCGTTGAACAAGCAGGTCACCTCCTCTCCTGCAAGGATGACGAGCCCGCTTGCCCCCGCGCGCTCGCGCAGCGGCGCCAGCTTCTGCTCTTGCCAGAGGATTCCGTGCTCGGTCAGGGCGACGCCGTCGAGACCCACCTCGCCGGCCCTGGCAATCAAGTCCATAGGCTCGATAAGGCTGCAGCCCGAGTGACGCCTTGTGTGCACGTGCAGATCGATGATCATCTCGGGTCGTCAGTCTCCCGCCGGCTTTCGCCGCAGCCCAGGGGGTGCCGTCTACTTGCAGAATTTCTGAAAGCCGGCCATGGAGAAATCGTTGGGGTCCACGTTGGCGAACATGGTCCAGACGTTCCTCGGGCCGCAGTTCTCGGTGATGGTGGCATGCTCGGCGCGCTCGTCCACGATGTTCTGGCCTGCGACCGCGACGAGCGCCATGCTCTTGTCTTCACTCTGACAGAAGAAGTTCACCATGTAGAGGGTCTTCCAGTACTTGCCGCTGCGGTCGTAGATCACCTTGTAGGTCGTTGCGTACGTCTCGGGGTCGACCCAGATGTAATGGGTGCCGTAGTTGTAGTAGCGGTCCTTGGGCGTCATTTCGATCACGTAGAGAGGCCGCTTGACCCAGACCAGGTTGGTCGGGGCCCAGGGCGCCCCGGTCCAGCCCTCCTTCTGGTATCCGTAGATCACCGGTTTGACGTCCGTGGTGGTCGTCCACTCGCCCTTCTTGTTCTGTACGAACGGGTAGATCCGCGTGTCGAGCCATGGGATAACGGCATCTTGCACGCGCAGCAGCTTCCAGTCAAAGGCCGTGACCTTGCCGTCGTACCCGTTGGCGTCGTCCACGCATTCGTCCGAACCGATGAACGTGTCGGAGCGGTTAGCGGTGCTCATCCGGCGCACCCTGCGGATGGCCGGGACATAGCCGAAGGTGTTGTCCGGGGTGGTGGGCGACAGGTAGCGCCAGAGCATGATGGCGGTCCCTGCGATGTCGAAGGGAGTCTTGACGAGCAGAATGGAGTAACGCTCGATCCCGGCCGGGTTCGGCATGTCCTTGGCTCCGGGGTGACAGGTCATGGATACAGACTGCCACTGGGCTTCTACCTCCCGCTCGAACCCGGACCTTCCGACCCAGATGAGCTGGAAGTTGAACCGGAAGCTTCCGTAGGCATGCTGCATGTACTGGTGATTGTACATGAGCTTGTGCACGACCTTCGGGTCCTTGGGGTCGATGTCGGGGAAGGGCATGCCGAGGATGTAGCCGGCCCTCTGTCCGGACGGCCGGTCGAGGATCCCGCCTTCGGCGTCGATGTCGTAGCGGTCGCGGTTCGACTGGAAGGAGTCGAGGAGGTAGCGGGGATGCATCTGCCGGGGGTCGATCCTGGATTCCCCGATATCGAGTACGAAGTCGCCCTTCTTGACCCAGTTGAGCACCGGCTCGGGCAGAAGACCCTCGGCTTTCTGCCAGGAGCCCTTGTCGACCACGTCCCCCGGGGAAACGTCGGCATGGGCCGAAGCTCCCGTGGCCAAGAGGATAATCCCCGCAACCGGCAGAAAGCTCCGTGCCCGTCCGATCCGTGTCATAGGCTTGCTCCTTTCATGCGTTTTTCCGAGCGGTCGCCCTTGCCCGGCAGCGACGTGGCGCCCGGTATCAACTATCGGAGAGGTGCCTCGCTTCGCTCGGGATTCAGATCGCCACGCTCGCAATAGGCTCGTAGGGGCGTATGGCCATACGCCCCTACAAACGGCGCGCGCTCGCGATATTCAGGCTCTTGCTCCATCGGGCCGTGTCCCGGTCGTACCCGGCACAGAATACGTCGCCTTAACTCACGAATCGGTGCACCAAGGTCGTCCGGCCGGTGCGTGCATCAGTCCCGTCTTGCGGCCGCGGATTTCATGAGCTCCCGGATGATGATCAACTTCTGGATCTGGGTGGTGCCGGCGCCGAACTCGATGCCCTTGATGTCGCGATACATGCGCTCGACCGGGAACTCGCGGATGAACCCGTAGCCGCCGAAGATCTGGAGCGCCTTGTCGACCACCCGCATGCCGGCCTGGGAGCAGAACAGCTTGGCATAGGAAGCTTCGATCCTCACGCTCTCCTTGCGGTCGCACCGGGACGCGGCCCAGTAGACGAGGACCCTTCCTGCCTGGATGTCCGTGGCCATCTCCGCGATCAGCTCCTGGATCATCTGGAACGCGATGATCGGGGAGCCGAACTGGACCCTTTCGGAGGCGTATCGGAAAGCCGCGTCGAAGGCTCCCTGGGCGACCCCGATGGGCGCCGCGGCGTACAGGATCCGCTCCCGATCGAGCCCGCTCATCAGCACCTGGAGGCCCTGGTTCTCCGCGCGCAGCAGGTTCTCGGCCGGCACCTCGCAGTCCTCGAAGATCAGCTCGCCCGTGGGGGATCCCCGTGCCCCCATCTTCTTCAGCGTGCGGCCGGTGGCGAACCCGGGAAAGCCTTTCTCCACGATGAAGGCGCTCAGCCCGCGCGCGCCGGCCGCAGGGTCGGTCTTGGCGTAGACCACCGCGACCTCCGCCACCGGACCGTTGCTGATGAACATCTTCGTGCCGTTCAGGATGTACCGGTCGCCTTTGCGGACCGCCCGGGTGCGCAGGCTCAGGGCGTCGGAGCCGGCCTCGGGCTCGGTGATGCACAAGGCTCCGATCTTCCGGCCGGCAACGAGGTCGGGCAGGTACTTGCGCTTCTGGGCGTCGTTGCCGTTGCGGCAGATGTTCTCGGTGCAGAGGATCGCGTGGGCGCCGTATGTGTTGGCGGTGGACACGCAGCCGCGCGCCAGCTCTTCCATCACGAGGACGCACGAGAAGAAGTCCGAGCCGCTGCCGCCGTACTCCTCCGGGATGGTGATGCCGAACAGCCCCATCGCAGCCATGGAGCGGAAGCTCTGCACTGGAAACCGCTCCGTTTCGTCGATCTCGGCGGCCCTCGGGGCGACCTCGCTGTCCACGAAACGGGCGACCGATTCCTTGAGCATCCTTTGTTCCCGCGTCAGCTCGAAATCCATCTTCAGATCTTCCTCTTCATCAGGCCCATCACCATCCGCCTAATCTGCGATGGTCTTGAAGTGGCGTATATCCAGAAGGTGGCCTTTGCGCTCGTCCTCGAACACGGCCTCGACGCGCATGCCGACCTTGAGCCTGGCCGGATCGGTCTCCTCGATGAAATGCAGGAAGTGGTTGTCCGCGCCGTCGAGTTGGATGAAGGCCCAGGTGAACGGCACCGGCTTCTGCTTGCCGGTGTCCGGGTCCACGAACCCGAAGGAGAGCACCGTGAACGTCACCAGGGTCCCCTTGCCGCTCAGGGGCACGATCTCGTCCATGGGAACGAAGCATTCCCCGCAGACGTTGCGCGGGGGGACCATGACCTTCCTGCACTTCGGACATCGGATGCCCACGATGCGCCTGCGGTCCCTCAACTCCGCGAGGAAACGGGACGTGTACTTTCCGGCGGCCCACTCGAAGGGCTGCTCGGCCTCGCCGGATCGGATCGCCAGAAGCTCTCTTTGCTTTTCCATGGCAACTGTCTTCCTCCGGTGAAACTACCGCGTAAGGCGCGCATCTCTTTCTTTCCCCCCCTTTCCAAAAAGGGGGGGGCAGGGGGGATTTTCGAGCTCAGCTCCTTCACGCAGACCCCCCGCCCTTTGCGAGAGGGCTTCCATTTTTTCACCTTCTCCCCTCCCCGAGGGGAGAAGGCCGGGATGAGGGGTGCATCTGCTGCTGTTTCCCCCTCACCCTGCCCCTCTCCCCCGTGCACGGGGGAGAGGGGATTGATTTTGCTCACCGCGGCTTGTCCGCGCCGATGGCCATGAGGTCGGTCCAGAAGCAGCCGCCGAATCCGCTGGCGAGGGCGCGCCTGGCGCCCTGGATCTGCCTCTTTCCGGCTTTGCCCATGATCTGGATCGCGCACTCGGCGACTCGCTGCAGCCCGGTCGCGCCGATCGGGTTGCTGGAGAGGACACCCCCGGAGGGATTGATCGGGAGCTCGCCCTCCATGTCGGTGACGCCGTCGTTGACCAGCCGGGGCCCCTGGCCGCGAGCGACCAGGCCCAGGTCCTCGATCCACTCGATGCCGGCAAAGGAGCAGGGCAGGTAGAGCTCCATGAGGTCGAATTCCTTGAGGGGCTCGCGGATGCCGAGCTTTCGGTACAGAACTGCGGAGGACTCCCGCATGGTCGGAAGCCCCTCCCAGGGCGGGTCGCCCGTGAGGGCATAGTTGTGGCGGTTCACGGTCCCGAGGACCCAGGCCGGTTGGCTCGCGATCCGGGGCGCGACGTCCTCGGAGGCGAAGATGACCGCGCAGGCGCCGTCCGTCCGGGGACACATGTCCAGGTACTTGAGCGGGTAGGAGATCATCGGGGACTTCATCACGTCCTCGACCGTGATCTCGATCTTGAGATGGGAATAGGGATTGTTGAGGGCATGCCTCCGGTCCCGTACCGCCACACGGGCTGCATCCTCCTGCGTCGCGCCGGTCATGGCCATGTAGCGCGTGGCCGCGGCCGCCAGGCCGCCGATGGCGCCGCCGAAGACGGGCCGGTCCAGGATCGGGTCGAAGGCGGTGATGATCGCCCCCGTCGTATCCGACTCCGAGTTCTTCTCCCAGCCGATCGCAAGGACCTTGCCGAACAGACCGGAGGCCACGTGGTAGTAAGCCGCCATCGCCACCGTGGTCCCGGTCGTGCCGCCCGTGGTCACCTTGAGAATCGGCTTCATGAACGCTCCGGAGCCGTCGACGCAGGTGTCCACGTAGTTGATCCCTTCGAAGTGGTCCATGTTGCCGATGACGATGGCGTCGATGTCCTCGCGGCCGAGCTCCGCATCCTCGAGGGCCCGGGTGACGGCCTCGTGGATCAGCTCCTGTCCGTTCACGTCCTTGCGGGCGCTCCGGCACTCGGTCTGGCCCGTTCCCACGATCGCTACGCGCTTACCCATGGAATTCTCCCTTGGGGTCTTGAGCCGTAACTGGCCACGCTCGCGGTTTTGAGCCGTGGTTGGTGGACACGCCTGCGGCTTTGTCCACCCTACCGCCTGGCCACGCTCGCGGTTTTGAGCCGTGCTTGGTGGACACGCCTGCGGCTTTGTCCACCCTACCGCCTGGCCACGCTCGGAGGGCGACGCATGCGTCGCCCCTACAAGAGCTTGGCCGCCCGTCCTCGGCTTGCTCCGCTCGCTCGCGATTTGCGCGCCAACCTCACCTGCCCACGATCGCCACACAGTGGCTCTGGCCGCAGGGCCCGTTGATGCCATGGGCCAGCGCCGTTCTGCATCCCGCGATCTGCCTCGCCCCGGCCTCTCCGCGGACCTGCAGGACCGCTTCGGCCAGGCGGGCGATCCCGGCGACGCAGACCGCGTGGGCCGATAAGCATCCGCCGGAAGGGTTCACCGGAAGCGATCCGCTCCGCTGCGTCGTCCCCTCGTCGATCAGGCGGCCGGCCTGGCCTTCGCCGCAGAACCCCAGACCTTCGAGCCAGAGAAGCTCCTGATAGCTGAAGGCATCGTAAAGCTCGACCACGTCGATCTCCTCGCGGGGGTCGGACAGGCCGGCCATGGCGTAGGCTTTTGCGGAGGCCTCGCGCAGTGCCGGGGACCTGGCGAGGTCGCGGTCTCCGAGGTGATAGGCATCGCAGCAATGAGCGATGCCCCGGATCCAGACCGGCTCCTTCTTCGCTTTCGGGGCCGCCTGCTCGTTGGCGAGCAGGACCGCGGCCGCGCCGTCGGTCACGGGGGAGGCATCCAGGAGCTTGATCGGGTCGGCGAGCACCCGGGAAGCCATGACATCCGCAACGCTGATGTCCAGGGGGAGCTGAGCGAACGGGTTCGCCCGGGCATTGGCATGGTTCTTCACGGACACCCTGGCACACTGTTCCTCGGAGATGCCGAAGGCATCCATGTAGGCCCTGGCCTGGAGGGCCGCCGAGGTCACGGCGTCCAGGCCGATCATGCGCGTGTAGATCGGGTCGAACATGGCGTTGGTGATCAGGTTCATCCGGCTCTCGGACCCTTTGTGGTGGGCCACGACCAGGGTCGTGGAGAAGGAGCCGGAAAGAATGCGCATCGCGCCGTAGAGGACGCCGAAGAGTCCGTCCCCCTCGACCGTCGAGATGTCCTTGTGGCGGGCCCCGCACGCGTCCTGGACCGCCATGCTCGAGATCGTGCGGCCGTCCCAGAAATCGTTGGAGACCGTGACCACGTTGCCCACGTCCCCGATGGACAGACCCGCGTCATCGAGGGCCTTCACGGTGACCTCGTAGACGAGGTCCGAAAAGGTCTTCCCCTTCTTGCTGCGCTCGTATCGGGTCTGGCCCACTCCTACGACGGCGACCTTCTCCATGGCGTGCTCTCCATCATCGAACGCGGATTTCCAGGCGCAGGAGGCTGTGTCGTATTCGTCATCCCTCTATAGAAAGAGGTGTCAAGACAAAAATATCCTGTACGCCCGTTTTTCTTGCACCGGGCGGCCCCGCTCCGACCTGCTGAGTCCCGTCGACTAGAGTGACAGGGGTGGGGGAGA